>DASYKS010000070.1:0-191262 GCA_035995205.1 Thermoanaerobaculia bacterium | reverse complement strand
GGTCACCACGGTGCCGCGGCCCGAGATCGAGAAAATGTCTTCGATCGGCAGCAGGAACGGCTTGTCGATCACCCGCTCCGGCTCCGGAATGTAGGTGTCCAGAGCGTCGAACAAGCGAACGATCGCCTCGTCCGCGAACTCGCCGGTTTCGCCCAACAGGGCCTTGACCGCCGCGCCGCGGATCACCGGCACGTCGTCGCCCGGGAAATCGTAGGACTTGAGCAGGTCGCGCACTTCCAGCTCCACCAAGTCCAGCAGCTCCGGGTCGTCGACCACGTCCACCTTGTTCAGGAAGACGACGATGAACGGCACGCCGACCTGACGGGCAAGCAGGATGTGCTCCCGTGTCTGCGGCATCGGGCCGTCCGCGGCGGAAACCACCAGGATCGCGCCGTCCATCTGCGCCGCGCCGGTGATCATGTTCTTCACGTAGTCGGCGTGGCCCGGGCAGTCGACGTGGGCGTAGTGACGGTTCGCCGTCGAGTACTCGACGTGGGAGGTCGCGATGGTCAGAATCTTCGTCGGGTCGCGACGACCCTGAGATTCCGACGCTTTCGCCACCTGGTCATAGGAAACGAACTTCGCCCAGCCCTTGGCCGCGGCGACCTTGGTCAACGCCGCCGTCAAGGTCGTCTTGCCGTGGTCGACGTGGCCGATCGTCCCGACGTTCACGTGCGGTTTTTCCCGCGAGTATTTTTCCTTGCCCATGGCGCCCGAATCCTCTCTCGACTCTATCTATCCCGCTCAATCGCTCGCTAAACCGGAATCTCTATTCGCTTTGCTTTCGAAGCTCTAGCCCGCAGCCTTCGCCACGACCTCTTCGGCGACCGACTTCGGCGCCTGCTCGTAGCTCGCGAACTGCATGCTGTAGTTGGCGCGCCCCTGGGACATCGACCGTAGGTCGGTCGAGTAACCGAACATCTCCGAAAGAGGCACCCTCGCCTCGATCACCTGGGCGTTGCCGCGCGCTTCCATCGACTGGATACGGCCGCGGCGCGAGGTGATGTCGCCAATCACGTCGCCCATGTAGGTATCCGGAGTCACCACCTCGACCGCCATCACCGGCTCCAGCAGAACCGGACGCGCTCGCTTCAAGGCATCCTGGAGCGCCATCGATCCGGCGATCTTGAACGCGATCTCGGACGAGTCGACGTCGTGGTAAGAACCGAAGATCAGATCGACTTCGAGACCGACCAGCGGGAACCCGGCGAGCGGCCCAGTCGAGGCCGCTTCATGAATCCCCTGATCGACCGGCTTGATGTATTCCTTCGGGATCACGCCGCCGACGATCTTGTTGTTGAACACGTAGTCTTTTTCGCCCGGCCGGATGGTGATCTTCGCGTGACCGTACTGGCCGCGACCGCCGGTCTGACGAACGAAGCGCGCCTCGCCCGTCGCTTCGGCCGTGATCGCCTCTTTGTAGGCGACCTGCGGCTTGCCGACGTTGGCGCCGACGTTGAACTCGCGCACCAGGCGATCCACGATGATCTCCAGGTGCAGCTCGCCCATGCCCGAGATCAGGGTCTGGCCGGTGTCCTTGTCGGTGTGGACGCGGAACGTCGGGTCTTCCTGCATCAACTTGCCGAGCGCCATGCCCATCTTTTCCTGATCGGCTTTGGTCTTCGGCTCGATCGAGACCGAGATGACCGGCTCGGGAAAGTTCATCGCTTCGAGCACAACCGGATGCTTCTGATCGCAGATCGTGTCGCCGGTGGTGACGTTCTTCAGGCCGACCGCTGCCGCGATGTCTCCCGCCCACACTTCGGAGATTTCCTCGCGCTTGTTGGCATGCATCTTCAAGAGTCGGCCGATCCGATCGCTGGTGCCCTTCTTCGCGTTGAGCACCGAGGTTCCCGACTCGACGCGTCCCGAATAGACGCGGAAGAAGGTGAGCTGGCCGACGTACGGGTCGGTCATGATCTTGAAGATCAGCCCCGCGAACGGCTCGTCGTCGGCCGCGCGGCGCGAAGTCTTCTGATCGGTCCCCGGATCGATGCCCTCGATCGCCGGCACGTCGAGCGGCGAAGGGAGCAGATCCACCACCGCATCGAGCAGAGGCTGAACACCTTTATTCTTGAACGCACTGCCGCAGACCACCGGATGAAGCTTGCCTTCAAGCACCGCTTTGCGCAGGGCTACTTTCAGCTCGGCGACCGAGATCGCCTCGCCGCCGAGGTACTTCTCCAGCAAAGCGTCGTCGGTCTCGGAGATCGCTTCGACCATCTTCTCGCGCGATTCGATCGCGTAGTCGCGATCCTCGGAGTCCAGCGTGTCGAGGCTGACGACCTCGTAGTCGGCACCCATCGTCTCGTCTTTATAGAGGATGCCGCGCAGCTCGAGGAGATCGATGATTCCCTTGAGCTTGTCCTCTTTACCCCAGGGAAGCTGGATCGGAACCGGACGCGCCCCGAGGCGCGAGATCATCATCGAAACGCAGCGCTCAAAATCGGCGCCGACGCGGTCCATCTTGTTGACGAACGCGATGCGCGGCACGTTGTACCGGTCGGCCTGCCGCCAGACGGTCTCGGACTGCGGCTCGACACCGGCCACCGCATCGAACACCGCGACCGCACCGTCGAGCACGCGGAGCGAGCGCTCCACCTCTGCCGTGAAATCCACGTGACCGGGCGTGTCAATGATGTTGATCCGATGGTTCTTCCAGAAACAGGTCGTCGCGGCCGACGTGATCGTGATGCCGCGCTCCTGCTCCTGCACCATCCAGTCCATGGTGGCCGTTCCCTCATGAACCTCACCAATCTTGTAGTTGACCCCGGTGTAGAAAAGGATCCGCTCAGTGGTGGTCGTCTTACCGGCATCGATGTGCGCCATGATGCCGATGTTGCGCGTGTCTTTGAGGGGTGATTGCCTGGCCATGATTTCGACTGCCTTTACGGACTCTCTTAGCTCGATTGCTTCGAATACGGGTCTGCTGTGCTTAGCTCAGGGGGCTACCAGCGGTAGTGAGCGAAGGCCTTGTTCGCCTCGGCCATGCGGTGCGTGTCTTCGCGCTTCTTGATCGCGGTGCCGCGCCCTTCGGCGGCGTCCATCAACTCCGCCGCGAGGCGGGCACGCATGGTCTTTTCGCCGCGTGCCTGGGCGGTCGCGATCAACCAGCGCATCGACAGGGCCAGGCGACGGGCCGGCCGCACTTCGACGGGCACCTGATAGGTCGAGCCACCGACGCGGCGCGACTTGACCTCGACCGAAGGCTTGACGTTCTCGACCGCCTTCTTGAACACCTTCATCGGGTCGTCGCCGGTCTTTTCCCGGATGGCATCCAGGGCGGCGTACAAAATGCGCTCGGCGGTGGTCTTCTTGCCGTCCCGCATCACGACGTTGACGAACTTGGTCACCAGCTGCGAGTTGTACAGGGGATCCGGCAGGATCTCTCGCTTGGGTACTTCTCTGCGCCTCGGCATTTTTCTTAATCCTCTGCCCGTGTTCCGCTAGCTCTTGACTCGGAGAAGTTACGATTTCGGCCGCTTGGTGCCGTACTTGGAGCGGCTCTGCTTGCGGCCGTTGACGCCCACGGCATCCAACGTGCCGCGCACGACGTGGTAGCGCACGCCCGGGAGATCCTTCACTCGGCCGCCGCGGATCAGCACGATCGAGTGCTCCTGCAGATTGTGGCCGACGCCCGGGATGTAGGTGGTCACCTCAATGCCGTTGGTCAACCGCACGCGCGCCACCTTGCGCAGCGCGGAGTTCGGCTTCTTCGGCGTCTGGGTATAAACGCGGACACAGACGCCCCGCTTCTGAGGGGACCCCTGGAGGGCCGGAGCTTTCGTCTTGTAGACGACTTTCTCGCGCCCCTTGCGCACCAACTGATGAATCGTAGGCATACCGTTCCGATCTCCCTCGTATGTCCTGATCCCTAATTCCCTATGGCCGTTACGGAGCGAGACGGGCCATCAGCCGCCAAAAGCTGGCAGCGAGACCCTGAGGAACCGCTCCTCACGATGTCCCGAGCGGGGAACTGCGGCTCGGGAACTTGTCTTTACTCTCGCGGGGAAATCCCCGTGGAGAAGACTCCGCCCCGGTCCCGGGAGGGACCCTCGGCGGCTGGGAAACCCGCGTACCTTACCCGAAGGCGCAAGAGCCCGTCAAGAGACGGTTCGAGCAGCCGGACAGGAACATTCGGCGGTGAGGCGCAAGATAGCGCATCGCGGCCGGAAGGGGAAGGGGGTGGCGGGTACGTTTGTTCAGGCGGCGGCCGCAAGCCGCTGGACATGGAGCGTGTTGCGCTTCTTCTCCACCCGCCAGAGGTCGTACTGGATCTGTTGGTTGAGCCAGCTTTCCGCCGTCGTGTCGAACGCCAGGGAGAGCCGCACAGCCATTTCGGGACTGATTCCCACGCGCCCGTTGACGATCCCCGACAGGGTCTTGCGGCTCACGCCCAACGCTCTCGCCGTATCGCTGACCGTCAAACCGAGTGGTTCCAGGCAAAGCGACCGCAGAACCTCGCCCGGGTGAGGTGGACTGTGCATTCTCATCGTTTACCTCAGTGATAATCCTCGTAATCGACCGCTTCGACATCCTTCCCGACAAACTCGAAAGTCACTCGCCAGTTTCCGCTGACGCTGACTGCCCATGTTCCCCGGCGGTCCCCTTTGAGCTGATGTAGGCCGAGCCCCGGCAGATTCATATCCCGCGGTTCCGTGGCCACATTCAAACGGCCCAGGATGAGACGGAGCCGATCCGCATGTTGAGATTGAATCTTGGTCGTCTTTCCGGTGGTGAAGAAAAGCTCGAGCCCCTTGTGCCGGAAGCTCAGGATCGCCATCAGTCAAGTGTAACCCGTACCTTCACGGGTTACCAACTCGTTCTCGCAGATTAGTTCAGCCTGCCCCCCACCGGCCATAGAGAGCGGTGGGCAAAATCCGCCCCGTCGCTTCCTCGGCCAGGCAGATCTCGCCGCTCTCGATCGTTCCCCCGAGATCCTCGAGCGTCTCTTCGAGCAGGTAATGCAGGCTCGCGAACGAGGCGCGGATCGCGTAAGTCGTGAGCACCAGAAAGAGCGCCTCGGGCGCCAGAAGCTGGCGGCAGAGCGCGAGCACCTCGGGCAGATCGTCGAACAGCTTCCAGACCTGGCCCTGGTCGCCGCGGCCGAATTTCGGCGGGTCGAGGAAGATGCCGTCGTAGCTCTTGAAGCGCCGGACCTCGCGGCGCAGGAACGCCACGGCGTCTTCAGCGATCCAACGGATCGACCGTTCACCTAGCCCTGAGAGCGTCTGGTTCTCCTTCGCCCAGGCGATCGCCTTCTTGGACGCATCGACGTGGGTGACCTCCGCTCCGGCGAGCGCCGCGGCGATCGAGGCCGCACCGGTGTAGGCGAACAAGTTGAGAACCCGCGCCGTGCGACCGGTAGCCCGAGCCGTGGCGATCTTCTCCGCAGCCCAATCCCAATGGCTCGCCTGCTCGGGGAACAGCCCGAGATGGCGAAACGGCGTGAGGCGCGCGGCGAGCGTAATGCTCCCCACGCGGCCCGGATACGAGATCGGCCAGCTTTCGGGCAACGGTTTCGGACAGCGCCAATGCCCCGAGTCCTCGGCGCTTCCGGCCTCGAAGATCGCATCCGCCGCGAGCCATTCGCGCTCCAGCAGCGTCCGCCGCCACATCGCCTGGGGCTCGGGGCGGATCACGCGGAACGCGCCGTAACGTTCGAGCTTCGCGCCCGAGCCGCTGTCGAGCAGGGCGTAATCGGACCACGCCGCGGCGACCAGCAGGCGGCATTCGGGAACAGGGAGCATCGGCGGGATTCTAGCCCGAGGCGGGCGGCGGCGGTCGTGTTCCAGGGCGTTGCCACCCAGCCACCCAGGGCGTTGCCCTGGGCTAACGGAACACGGCCCTTCAGGCCGTTAAAACAATCCGCGGGATCCCTGCTTTTGCGGCCTGAAGGGCCGCGTCACATAAGCCCAGGCCATCGGCCTGGGTGGGGCTCGGCTCTCGCTTCCCGCTCGGAGAGCTGATAGAAACCGCCGCACCATGACAAATTGCGGATTGCGTCCTCGCCGCCAGGCGATCGGCCCCTGGCTTGCCGTCCTTTTCTTCTCTGTCGTCATTTCCGCTTGTGGCGGGGGCGGAGCCTCGGAGCCCGCGACTCCTGCCGGCCAGACCGCATCGGCGACGGCTCCCGTGGACGGCTCCGGCGAATCGACCGGGCGACCCCGGCGCCACATTCTTCGCACCGCGCGGGCCGCCACGGGTCGCGGTCACCTACGGTTCAGCTACGCCAAGGTCACCAACCCCGACCACGTCGAGCTCAAGAAGGTATTCCACGATGAGCGCTACTTCGAGGAGGTGGTCGAGGATCTCGACAAGACCCTGGTCCTGCCGCGCAATCTCGACGTCAAGCTTCAGGAATGCGGCGAGGTCAACGCCTTCTATGACCCGGAAGACGGCGCGGTCCACCTCTGCTACGAGTTGCTCGATCACTTCCTGGAGATCTTCGGCCAGGAGGCCAAGACCGACGAGGAGAGCGAAGAGGCGGGGGGCAAGGCGATCGCCGCTCTGACCTTCACCTTCTACCATGAGCTGGGGCACGCCTTGATCGACATCTACGACCTTCCGGTCACCGGCCGGGAGGAGGATGCGGTGGACCAGCTCGCCACGGTCATGCTGCTCGAAACCTGGGATGGCGAGGATAGCGAGCTGGCGATGACCGCGAGCGCCGAATGGTTCGACTCCTCGGCCGCCGACCGCGAAGACGATCCCGACATGGCCGACGAGCACGCCTTAGACGAGCAGCGCTACTACAACTTGCTCTGCTGGACCTACGGCAGCGACCCCGAATACTTCGCCGACCAGCTCGAAGACTGGCAGCTTCCCGAGGAGCGCGCCGAGCGCTGCGAGGAGGAGTACCAGAAAATGTCGCGCTCCTGGGACACCCTCCTCGGCCCGCACATGGTGGCGGTGGCGGAAGACGAGGAGGAGGCTCCGGAGTCGTAAGGCGCCTGGGGAGTAGAATCGCTGGGCCGCAATGACGTGGAGCATCTCTGGAGACGAGCCATGCAAAAACAGTTCACCGCGATCATTGAGCGCGAAGACGACGGCTATGTTGCTCTCTGCCCGGAGCTGGACGTGGCTAGCCAGGGTGACTCGATCGAAGAGGCGCGGGAGAATCTCCGCGAAGCCGTCGAGCTGTTTTTCGAAACCGCCTCGACCGAGGAGATTAATCAGCGTCTGCACGACGAGATTTACGTGACTCGGCTGGAGGTTGCGGTTGGGTAAAACTGCGC
This sequence comes from Thermoanaerobaculia bacterium, assembly GCA_035995205.1. Lineage (GTDB taxonomy): Bacteria > Acidobacteriota > Thermoanaerobaculia > Multivoradales > UBA5704 > DASYKS01. The sequence continues at coordinate 184,024 of DASYKS010000070.1, read as the reverse complement.
GTCCTGTCGGGTAGGGACGTCTGCGGAATCCTGGTGGCACGGCTTCATTTCGGTTCGGCAACGTGGAAGCCACATCGTGATGCAGCTGCAACTCCAAGGCACCACGATCACCGTACCGGTCCCAAATTATGCCACCCTCAAGATCGGTACTCTCCAGTCGATCATTCGGCAGTCGGGCGTTTCTAGGAGCGAGTTCGAGTCATAACTGGCGCTAGCGGAGAACCCGCCCCAGGAGGCCGCGAGCTCGTTTGAACAATCAGAACCTCGAATCTGCCCTGCTCCCCCCAAACGGCCCTACAGCAGCGACGGAATGCTCTCCTCCGCTCGGCTCCGCATTCCGACGATGGTCCAAGCGAGGATGCCTGAGACGCTGGCCGCGATGAACCCGAGCATCGTCCCACTCACTCCGGAAATCCACGAAATAGCCAAGAACACGAGCAAGAGCGCACTGATTACGGCGTAGACCCCGACGAGCAAACGCGAGAGGACCGCGAAGAAGTGAGGGAGCGGCCGCCAGGTGGCGATTCCCGCAAAGATCCAGCCCAGCGGAACCGCGACAAAGCAGATCATCACGATCGTCCCCAATGCCTCGCCCAGAAGAGTTGCGAACGGGTTGTAGTAGGTTCTGAGGTCCATGGCGCTCCTCCAAGTCCCTTTGCCTACCGGATGAGACCAACGATAGAGCCCTTGAGTTCCCAGTCCGCAGGTTATCCTGCTCAGCGCCCTACCTCCTCGATCGACTTCGCCTCGAAAATCCGGTAGGCGAGTCCACTCAGCATCGAGCGGACCCGCCGTCGAATCGCGCTTGCGTGGCACGAGCAGCACGGTCAAGGCAGGAGAAGACTCGGATTCCCGGCCCGGAGTGGCGCTCCGGGTGCCGCTAGGCGCTTCCCTACCGGTGCTTTTAGTAGCCGAGGTGCCTGAACAGGGGGGGCGGTAAGCGGCGACGGTGGGGCTTCGGCACCCCAAGTTCCCGCGAGGTTGCTTTCGGAGCTAGGCATGTCGATCTTTCCCTTGAGGTTGACACCGTTCTGCTCGATGGTGATGTCACACTTATTTCCCGAGCCCGGGTCGACCACATCTTCGCCGGTCAGCTTGCCTCCATCCAGTTTGAGTTCCCTGAGGACGTGTAGGTCGCCGTCGGCATCCAACCAGGCGATCATCAGGCATCCGGCCTTCGTGAGATCATTGCCGATGAGCATTGAGTTGGAGACAGGATACGCACGCCCATTCTGTTCTGTCTTGTCCACGTCGTTCTCTTCCAAGGCTATGAGCTTCCAATTCTTGCGGAAGAAAGCTGCGTCGGCCATGGCCGTCCCTCCTGGATTGTGAGCGCGGCGCCCTTGCCGTGCCTCGCTTTCAAGCTGCGGCGAAGCCGACGGCTATCTCACCCAACCTCACAGAAGCGAAGGCAGGCGCTCCTCACGCCGGCTTCGGCGGCCGACGATGATCCAGGAAAGCAGGCCGGAGACGCTCGCGGCGAGGAACGCGAGACCCCAGGCGTTCTCGGCGAGCGATTGGCCGGACGAGAGGGCGGAAACCAAACCAAACAGGAGGAGCGTCCCCGCCGCGCCGTGGACCGCCACGAACCAGCGGGCAAGGATGGCGAAAGCTTGGGGAAGGCGACGCCAGATCGCAACCCCCGCGAGAATCCAGCCCAAGGGGGAGGCGAACACGCCGATCAGAGAAATCGGTCCAACCACCCCTCTAAGGATGGTGGCGTACGCGTCAGGGTAGTAGACCGGGTCCATCGCTCAGCGTCGGTTGGCCATCACAATGGCAACGAACGCCGCGACGGCGATACTGACGAGGGTCATCAAGCTCCCCAAGATGATCCCCACCCAGGCATGAGCCCCGCCGCGCGCTTCCGGTCGCTCTTTGGCGACCTTCAGTCCCTTGAGGCCGAGGATCAACGCCGGAATACCGAGAAAGGCGCCGCAGAGGAGGGAGAAGATCCCCAGATAGTAAGCGGTGAGCGCCGGCCCGTTCTTGTATGGGATGAACACCTCCGCAATGCCGCTCGATTGGGCCGGAGCGATCCCGGGAGGAGCCGGAGGCGAAGGAGCGGACGGCGAGCTCGAAGGCAAATCCATGAAGTCTTCCTCCCCGGAAGAACGAGACGTCGGCTTGATCTGAAACGAGTGGGCTCATCGTCTCCCGCCGAGGTGGAAAGGCGCAAGGGCGCCCCGGATCGATCGCGAATCTCAGCTTGGAGAAGACCGAACCTGTCTACTGCGCCCCAGTGAACTTCTACCAGGCGAGAGGGAGTTGTTCGGGCTGGCGCAGGCCCCCGCTTCACCGCCCCTCGCCGAGCGCGAGCGCGGCGCAACCTTCTTTGGCGTAGTCGGCGGGCGCCGTGAGCGGCGCGAGGCGTCCCGCGAGCGGCTCGGCGACCGAGGAGCGCCAGCGGAGCCGGCCGCCCTTCTGATCGGAGAGGACCGATTCGCCTTTCTCGATCGTCCATCCGGCCGCGCGTTGGCCCGCTCGGAACAAGATCCAGCGCACCGGCTTGCCCCGGTCGAGGCTCACTTTCCAGACCTCGCCCGTGGTGCCGACCAGATCGATCTCGCCGGAGGCTCCGTCAGAGGTCACGGCAACCGCCTCGTCGCGTCCCCCGCGCGGGGAGACCGGGACGCGGCCGAGCAGAAGCTTCGGCAAGTCGGCGAGGGCGATGCGTTCGAGCGGTGCGCCGACCAGAGAAAGGGCTCCGTCGAGGGCGCAGGCGGCGCGCGCCCGGTGGTCGAGGAACAGGCCGCGATCCGCGGTGACGTCGAGGCTCCAGAGCGCGCGGCCGAGCGGGTCTGCCGCCGAGGCCTGGTAGCGCGCGGCCGATTCTATTTTGAGCGCGAGGCGGAACGAGCCCTCGCCGCGCGGGCCGGAGTAGGACATCCGGAACAGCTGTTGAGTGCCGATCGCGGCGAGGGGAACTTCCCAAGGAGGCCCCCCCGGCTCGATCGCGGGCGGTGAGGCCGGCGGGGCCGAGGCGCAGCCGAACAGCAGAAGAAGGAGGGACGCGGCGAGCGCGCGGCTAACGGCGCGGCAGCTCGGTGAGCTTGCGTTTGACCTGGTCGGCATTTTCGCTTTCGAGCGCCAGGGCTCGACGGTAGGCTTCGCGCGCCAGCGCCACTTCGCCGGTGGTCTTGTACAGGTCGCCCAGATGCTCCTGCACCGAAGCGTCTTTCGGCATCAGCCGCGCCGCCCGTTCGAGCAGTCCGCGCGCTTGCGCGTACTCCTTCAGCCGGTATCGAACCCAGCCGAGCGAGTCGACGTATGCGCCGTTTTCCGGATCGAGCGCCACGGCGCGGAGGATCAGGGTGAGCGCCTCGTCGAGGTTCTCGCCGCGATCGGCCCACAGGTAGCCGAGATAGTTGAGGGCGGAGTGAAAATCCGGTTCCAACGTGAGCGCATGGCGAAACGCCGCGACCGCCCGTTCATGGTCGCCGGTGCGCTCCAGCGCCGCGCCCAGCAGGAACCAGCCCGGCGCGGAATCCGGCTTGGCCTCGGTCAAGCGGGTGAGGATCGGCAGCCCCTCGGGATAGCGCTCCAGGCGTTGATAGACCTGCGCCGCCGCCAGGGCTCCGCCGGGACCCGCCGCCTCCAGCTTGTCGATCTCGGCCTTCCCCTCCGCGTCGTGCCCCTGGCGCAACAACAGCTCGGCCCGCTTCGCCGCGAGGACCGGCGACGGCGCGGCGCCGTCGGTCAGAGACGCGAGCAGATCGAGGCCGGCGGCGGGATCTCTGGTTTCGGCCGCCGCATCGACCGCGAACAGAATCGCGCGAGCTCGCGTCTCGGGATCGGTCGAGGCAAGCAGAGGCTGCACCGCCTCGGTGACCCGCGGCCAGGCCTTGGCGTCGGCGAGCAGGGAGGCAAGCTCGATCCGCGCCTCCGCTGCTTCGTCCGCCTTGCCGGCCTTGGCCAGGGCGTCGGCGGCGGTAAGCACGGCTTTTTCCGCTTCGCGCGTCTTGCCGGCGCGATCGAGGCAACGCGCCAGGGCGAGGGCGACCGGCAGGTCGTCCGGCGACTCCTGGGCGAGCCGGGAGAGCACCTCGATAGCCTCCGGGGTGCGGCCCTGGGCGGCCAGGATCATGCCGCGCAGCCGGAGCAGGTAATCATTCGCTTCGGCGGTATCCGCATCGGGCGCATCGGGAGCCGGCTTTTTCGGTGCCGGCGTCTTGAGCAGCTCGTCGACCAGGGCGAGCGCCCGGTCGAGCTCGCCGGAGAAATAAAAAGCCGAGGCGAGCTGGCGTTGCAGCTGGGGATCGGCGCGCACGCTCTCGGGCGCCGATTCGAGCGTCTTTCGCGCGGCGGCGACGTCGCCTCGGTGCTCTTGCAGGTCGGCGAGCGTCGAGCGCGCTTCGATCGACTCGGGGTCGGCGGCCAGCAGGTCGGCGAGCGCCCGCTCGGCCTCCGCGGTCTGGCGCGAGCGGAGCAGCGATTCGACCAGCAGCCCGGCGGCCATCCGGTTGTTCGGCACGAACTTGACCAGGTCGGAGAACACCTCGGAAGCCTTCTTCGCGTCGCCGCGATCGAGGTAGATCCGGCCGAGCGGCAAGAGCGACGGCAGGTCCGAAGGGTCCTTGGCGCGCACCGCTTCGAGCACTTCGACCGCCGCGTCGAGCGTTTCAGGCGACCGGCCGGAGAGGGTCAAATAGACCTGCCCCGCGGTGCGCAGGAGATCCAGATCGTCAGGGGCCAGAGCGCGCGCCTGCTCGATCAAAGCCTTCGCCCGTTCGGCGCCGCCGGCCCCTGCGGCGAGAGGAGACTGCGCGAGGCGCGCCAACAGCAGCGCGTGCTCGGCGCGAACGTACGGATCGTCCGGGGCGAGCGACTCCGCCTCGTCGTAGGCAGCGAGCGCCTCGGCCCAGGAGCCTTCGGCGGCCAGCGACTTGGCGACCGCGAAGCGAAACGAGGCGGCGGCGAGATCCTTGGCCGGAGCGGCTGCCGGAGCGGCGTCCGGCTTGGCCGGAGCTACCGGGCTCGGCGGCTGCGCGGCGCCCGCCGCGGTCGCCGGAACGGCGAGCACCCACGAGAGACAGAACAGAAGGAGGGAGAGGCCGAAGATCCGCGCGAGCCGCATTTCGCCAGAGTAGCAGCGCCCCCGCCGCTTGCCAAGCCGAGGAGGTCCCCCTATGATCTTGTCCTCGGCGCTTAACTGAAGCGCACTCTAGGACTTAAGTGGCCTCCGCGGGACCGTCCCCGAATTTCGTGTGAGGATCGAGCGGCGGAAATGTCGGCGCGAGAAATCGAGCCGGGTGAAGCAAACCTGAGGATCGACGTCGAGCAACGGATCGCAGTGGCCAAGCTAGGACAGCTCCTCATCTCGCGCGGCTGGATCAACCTGCCGCAGCTGACCCGTGCGCTCAAGAACCAAAGCGTGGTCGGCGGTCGTCTGGGCACCTGCCTGCTCGAAATGGACGTCCTCACCGAGGAGCAGCTGGCCAAAGGGCTCGCCGAACAGCTCGGCCTGCCGGGGGCCACGATCGAGCAGCTCCGCTCGGTGCCCGAAGAGGTGCGCGGCGTGCTGCCGGCCAAGGTCGCCCGCCGTTGCCATGCCGTCCCATTCCAACTGAGCGGCAATCGGCTCGACGTCGTGATGCTCGATCCGAGGAACCTCTCCGGCCACGACGAGGTCGCCTTCGCCTCCGGCCGCCGGGTGCGGGTTCACGTGGCGCCCGAACTGCGGATCTTCGAAGCGCTGGAGCGTTTCTACAACGAAGAGTGCCCTTCGCGCTTCACCCTGCTGCTCGATCGGCTGAACCGCGCGCGCTACCTGTGGAACGAAGAGAAATCGGAGGAACCGGCGCCGGTGGAAGAGCCGATCCCCAACCGCCGCCGCTCGGCGCTCGGGCTCGACCGCTTTCCCGATCTGCCGATTCTCGGGCCGGAGCGCAAGCCGGGTCCCCTGCTCGATCTGCCGGTGACCGCCAAAAAAAGCGCCACCGACATCTTCCCCCTGGTGCGCCCGCTCGGGTCCGGCCCGCCTCCGGGTCCGGCGAGACCGGCGACGCCCGTCGGCAAGCCCACCGCGAGCCAGGAAACGGCGCGCCCCCCCGCACCGCCGCCGCGCCCGGCGGAGCCCCTTGTGAGAGCCGCTCCGGCACCGAGGGTCGCGCCTCCTGCGCCGCCGGCTCCTGCTCAAGTCGCGGCTCCACCCCCCGCTCCGGCGCCGACCGTTGCCCGGGTGATCCCGTTGACAGAGGCAGAGCGCGCCGATCTCGCGAGAGCCGAGGCGGCCCCTTCACTGGCCGTGGAGCCACCGATTCCAGTCTCCGCTCCGGCTCCGGCTCCGGTCCAAAACCCGCCGGCCACGCTCGACGAACTGACCGGGGCGCTCGAAGCGACGACCGATCGCGACGACCTGGCGCACTTGATGCTCGCGTTCCTGGTTCGCCGGTTCGACCGCGCGGCGCTGTTCCAAGTCGCGCGCGGCCAGGTGGTGGCCTGGCTCGCCATGGGCAAGAACGTCGACTCGGAAGCGTTCGGAAAGTACCGGGTGGGCCTCGATCAGCCGTCGGTGTTCCTCAATCTCGATCGGGGCAACAGCCTCTATCTCGGGCCGCTGCCGCCGATGCCCGCGCATCGCGAGCTGGCCAAGGCCTGGGGCGGCGCTCTGCCCCAGCGCGCCTGCATGCTGCCGATCCGCATCGGGAACCGCCTCGTCGCGGTGCTCTACGCCGACGGCGACGATACGAGTTGGAGCGGTTTCGGGATCGACGTGCTGAACCGGCTGGGCGCCGATTTCGCGGCCGCGCTCGAACGCTGCATCAGACAGCGCCGCGGCAAGACCGCGTGAGGTAGAGTCGTACGCCGTGAGAGCGCCAAGTGCATCTGTTTCCGTGACTTCGTTGACACCCCTGGGTGCCATTGTTATTCTCGCCCAAGCTTCGGAGCAACGATGATCAAGTCGGACATCGTGGAAAAGATCGCCGAGTCCTCGGACGTTCCGCGCATCAAGGCCGCACAGGCCGTGGACACGATTATCGAGGCGATGAAGAACGCCCTGTTCGAGGGCAAGAGGATCGAGCTGCGCGGATTCGGCGTGTTCCAGGTCCGAGACCGCAAGAAGGGCGTCGGGCGCAATCCGAAGACCGGCGTCGAGGTCGCGATCAGCCCCGGCAAGACCGTCCGCTTCAAACCCGGCAAGGATCTCAAGAACCTTTGAACGGCGGCGAGAGCCCTCCGCTCGAACCCGCGGAGTTTCGGCGTCCCCTGATCGAGCTGCTGCCCCCTCTCGGCGCTTCCCTGCCCGCCGCCTCGCCGCGCTACGCCCGCGCGATCTCGCTCTTCTTCCTTTCGTTGTTCTGCACCACGACGCTCGGCGCGGTGTACGTGCTGCAAACCCGCACCGACGTCATGAGCGACCTCGACCTGGTGCTCACCCTGCGCGCCATCCGCACCGTCTGGAGCGATCCCTGGCTGCTGCACCAAGGGCTCTGGTTTTCGCTCACCGCCCTCGGCATCCTGCTCGTCCACGAGCTGGGCCACTACTTCGCCTGTCTTCACTACCGCCTGCCGGTGACCCTTCCCTACTTCCTGCCGAGCCCGATCGCGCTGGGCTCGTTCGGCGCGTTCATCCGCATCCGCGCCCCGCTTTCCGACAAGCGGCAGCTGTTCGACGTCGGAATCGCCGGGCCGATCGCCGGATTCGTCGCCCTGGTCCCGGTGCTGATCTGGGGCGCCGCGCACTCGCGCGTCGTGGCGCTCGGATCGATCGCTACGGGCGCCCAAGGGAGCGTTCTCTACCTCCCGGGGCACCCGGTCGCGATGCAGCTCGCGCTCTACGCCTTTCACGGCGCGGTGCCGGCCGGTTCGGTGGTCGAGCTGCACCCGGCCGCCCTCGGCGCCTGGTTCGGCCTGCTCGCCACGGCGATCAACCTGCTGCCGTTCGGCCAGCTCGACGGCGGCCACGTGCTCTACGCCACGTTCGGCCGGATGCAGCGGCGGCTCGCCCGGCCGCTCTGGGTGGGGCTCGCCGCCCTGTCGTTCTGGTCGCCGAGCTGGATTCTCTGGACCGTGATCACGCTCGCGATCGGCCTGCGTCATCCTCCCGTGCGCGACGAGGAAACTCCGCTCGATGCTCGACGCAAGGTGCTCGCCGTGGTGGCACTTTTGATCCTGGTCCTGTCGTTCACCCCGATGCCGATGCGGGTGATCGACCTGCCGGCGCGGTAGGGGCGACCGTGATTTTCGAGGGCGGACACACAGGGCCGCCCCGACGACAACGGCGGGTTCTGTAGGGGCAGACCTATGTGTCTGCCCCGGTCTACACCTCCAGCAAAAACGTCACCGGCCCGTCGTTGATCAGCTCGACCTCCATCGCGGCGCGAAACCGTCCGGTCTCGACCCGGTGACCGCGGGCGCGAAGCCCCTCGATTAAAGCCTCGACGAGGGGGCGTGCCTCGTCGGGAGGAGCGGCGCCGTCGAAGGAGGGGCGCCGGCCGCGGGAGAGCGAACCGGCGAGCGTGAACTGCGAGACGACCAGAAAGGCGCCGCCGACGCTTTGGAGATCGAGGTTCATCTTGCCCGCCTCGTCTTCGAACAGGCGCACGCCGGAGAGCTTATCGACCGCCGCCGCGACTTGGAGTCCCCCGTCTCCCCGCTCGACGCCGACCAGGACCAAAATCCCCCGCTCGATCGCTCCGACCGTCTCGCCCGCGACCCGCACCGAGGCGGATTTCACTTTCTGCAAGATCAATCGCATCGTTTTGCGTCTTTTGTCGAGTGAATGCCAGGCGGCGGCGTGTCGCCCGGCTCAACCCGCGGTATCTCCGAGGGTCTCCCCGGACCGATCGGCGGCTCCGGAGCCCTGTGATACCGTAACTCACTCGCTTCAAAGGAGGGCTGGAAATGGTCAACAAAGTGATTCTGGTCGGCAATCTGGGCCGCGATCCCGAGCTGCGCTCCACCCCGTCGGGGCAGCCGGTCGCGAGCTTCAGCCTCGCCACCACCCGTCGCTGGCGCGACAAAGCCGGACAGCGCCAGGAGCAGACGGAGTGGCACAACATCGTGGTTTGGGGCAAGCAGGCGGAGATCGCCGGCCAGTACCTGACCAAGGGCAAGCAGATCTTCCTCGAAGGGCGGTTGCAGACCCGTTCGTGGGACGACAAGCAGAGCGGCGAAAAGAAGTACCGCACCGAGATCGTCTGCGACAACTTCCAGATGCTCGGCACGAAGGGCGGCGGAGGCGATATGGACCACGGCGGGCACGGGGCGGGAGCGGGCTCCGGATCGGGCGGTCCCTCCTACGATGACGGGCCGAGCTACGGGGGGGGCGGCAGCGGTCCCGAAGACGACGACATTCCGTTCTAACCCAGGAAATCGCTCTCCGCCTCTGCCGTAGGGGCGCTCGGCCGTGCGCCCACGAGGCGGAGAGACCTTTCCGATCGATGGTCCAGACGCGCCGGGCGCACGGCCGTGCGCCCCTACGTTTTCCTACCCCTTCTCGCGCGGCAGCTGCAGGGAAAATTTCGCCGGCTCACTCTTGGCAACACAGGAAGTATCGAGCCCCTTGACCGAAGCCTGGTCCAGGAACTTGAGAGTGATCCCGTTCACACAGTCGTTGTCCGCGCCGTGACCGCCGTGCGGCACGATCAGATGCAGGCCGTTGGGAAAACCGTGGGCGACGCGTTCGCCGAACGAAGGTGGTGTCACCGGATCGCGCTCGCCCGAGATCATCAGCACCGGCAGATCGGAGCGGACCAGATCTCGATATCCCGGCGAAATTTTACTGCGCGGCCAGACTTTGCAGGCTTCGGTCTGGGTGCGCACGCGGAAGTCGCCGAGGTAGGTATTCGCGGTCTCCTTTTCGGCCATCGAGGGCGTGATGAAGGGAATATCCTCGGCGCAGGTGAGGGAGAGCCACATCCCCTCATCGATCGCCCGCTCCAGCCCCAGGCGGCTCGCGAGCGCCGACTCGACCAGCGGCCGGAAATCTCCCAAGAAGGCACGGTGGATACGTAGCGGCAACGAATTCTTGCCGTCCTCCTCGACGCTATAGAGGAACAGGCGAATGCCTTCGGCGACCACGCCGCGGTTTGCCCGTACCTTCATGAGCTGCTTCGTGCGCGGGTCTGAAACCTCGACCTCCACTCCCTTTTCGACCCGCGCCATCACCTCTTTGAGCTCCGCCCCCGGATTCGGAAAGGCGGCATGGCAGGCCGCGTCGGCGGCGCACTCGGCAAACAGAAGGTCCACCGCGCGCTGGCCCGCGGCCGCATGGTGCAGCGGGATCGGCTCGTCGACCGGCGCCACGCCGTCGAGTATGACCGCGCGGATCGAGCCCGGGTGCCGGCGCATGTAGACCTGCGCCGAGGTGGTCCCGTACGAGCCCCCGAACAGGTTGACCTTGCCGTACCCGAGCCAGGCGCGGACCTCGTCGAAGTCGTCGACCGAGTATTCGGTGTTGTATTGAGCGAGGTCGGCGTGTTTTTCGAGCTCCGCCCGGCATTGTTCGACCGACGATTTTTTCAAGAACTCGGAAGCCAGGAGCTTGAGGTCGGTCGGCTCTCCGAACATCTTGCAGTCGAGCCGATTCGATCCCCCGGTGCCGCGCTGATCGATCAGCACGATGTCGCGCCGCGCGCGCAGCTCCTTGGCCCGCGCCCAGCCCTCCGCTGTGGTCGCGGCCCCCTGCCCCGGGCCGCCGGCGAGATAGAAGATCGGATCGGGCAATTTTTCGGCCCCGAGCGCGGGCAGGATCACGACGTTGATCGGAATCTTCCGTCCCGTCTTGGTCTCGCGGTTTTCCCAGACCGGAAGGGTGGCGCAGCGGACGTCGACTTCGACTCCCTCGATTTTGCAAGGGTGCGGGGCAACGGGCGACGGGTCGGCCGCGAGAGCGGGACTCGCAAGGGCGGCGAGAGCAAGGACGGCGGGGGTGAAGAAACGGTGCATCGGCAACCTCCTCGGAAGTCGTTCTCCGAGGAGGCCTACGAAATTGGACGGGGCTATGTTACGGCAGGGCCGGCTGCTCACTTCGACTTCTCGGCCGGCAGCTCCAACGCGAATTTCGCCGGCTCGGCTCTGGCGACGCAGGAGGTGTCGAGCCCCTTGACCGAAGCCTGGTCGAGGAACTTGAGCGTGATCCCGTTCACGCAGTGGCTGTCCGAACCGTGTCCGCCGTGCGGCACGATCAGGTGCAGGCCGTTGGGAAAGCCGCGGGCGACGCGCTCGCCGAACGAAGGGGGCGTCACCGGATCGCGCTCGCCCGAGATCATCAGCACCGGCAGATCGGAGCGGACCAGGTCCCAGTAGCTTGCCGAGACCTTGCCGCGCGGCCAGACCGTGCAGGCTTCGGTCTGGGTGCGTATGCGGTAGTCGCCGAGGTAGGTATTGGCGGTCTCCTTCGCGACGATTCCCGGATCGATGCGCGGGATGTCCTCGGCGCAGGTGAGCGAGAGCCACATTCCGAATTCGAGCGCCTGCTCGGTGCCCAGCCGGCTTTCGAACGCCGACTCGACCAGCGGCCGATAGTCGCCCAAGAAGGCCTGATGGACCCGCAGCGGCAGAGAATTCTTGCCGTCCTCCTCGGCGCCGTAGAGGAACAGGCGGATTCCGTCGGCGACCACGCCGCGGTTGGGCCGGACCTTCACCTTCCGTTTCGTCCGCGGATCGAGAACCTCGACTTCGATCCCCTGGCCGACCCGCGCCATCACCTCTTTGAGCTCCGCTCCCGGATTGGGAAACGCCGCATGGCACGCGGCATCGGCGGCGCACTCGGCAAACAGGAGGTCCGCCGCGCGCTGACCGGCGGCCGCGTGATGAAGCGGAATCGGCTCGTCGATCGGCGCCACCCCGTCGAGCACGACCGCGCGCACCGAGCCGGGGTGGCGGCGGAGATAAACCTGTGCCGAGGTCGTGCCATAGGAGCCGCCGAACAGGTTGATCTTCTGATACCCGAGCCAGGCGCGGACCTCGTCCACGTCGTCGGCCGAGTACTCGGTGTTGTATTGGGTGAGGTCGGCGTGCGTTTCCAACTGCGCCCGGCAACGCTCGACCTCGCTCTTCTCCAGGAACTTGGACGCTAGGCGCGCGATGTCTACCGGCTCGCCGAACATCTTGCAGTCGAGACCGTTCGATTTTCCGGTGCCGCGCTGATCGATCAGCACGATGTCGCGCCGCTCGCGCTTTTCCTTAGCCCCCACCCAGCCCGCGACGGTGGTGGCGGCCCCCTCTCCCGGTCCGCCGGCGAAATAGAAAATCGGATCGGGCAGCTTCTTGGCCCCGAGCGCGGGCAGGATCACGACATTCATCGGGATCTTCCGCCCCGTCTTGGTTTCCCGGTTCTCCCAGACCGGGAAGGTGGCGCAACGGATGTCACCCTCGACTCCTTCGATCTTGCAAGGGTGCGGAGCCACGGGCGACGGGTCGACCGCACAGGCGGGACTCGCAAGGGCGGCGAGAGTAAGGACGGCGGGGGTGAAGAAACGATGCATCGGCAAACCTCCTCAGGAAGTCGTTCTCCGAGGAGACCTACGAATTGGACAGGCAGGTGTTGCAGCGGGAAACCCTGCCGGGGCGGCGACTTGGGCCGCGCCCCGGCAGGGGAGAAATCGAGCCTAGAACGAGTAGCTGATGCCCGCCGAGGCGATCAGCGGATCGACCGAGATGCTCTTCGACCCGAGCACGCCGAGATCGACGTCGGTCGACAGTTTCATGTAGCGGAGACCGGCGTGGAAGTTCCAGATGCCCTTGGCCGCGCGGTGGATCGGCAGGTCGAGGCCGATCTGGGCGCCGACGCCCAGCTTGTCGTCCAGGTCGCGGCCGATCGACTCGCCGAGCACCCCGTACGACTTACCGGAGAACAGCGCGTAGCCGACGAACGGACCGAGGTAGAGATCGGCTCTGCCCGGCTCGTGCATGACGTGGAAGTTTGCGCCGAACGTGATCAGGTTCAAGCCGACGTCCTTCTTGGTGATTGCCCAGGCGGTGCCGAGATCGAGCTTGAACGACGAATCGACGCGCGAAAGGATCACGCCCCCTTCGAGGCCGAACGTCTCGCTGAACCGCCGCTCGGCCGTGGCGCCGATGCCCCAGCCCTTCTCGAGCTGAAAGGCGGTGCGCTCGACCTGACCGGGTGAACGGAAGCGGTCGGTCATGATCGCTTCGTCCTTCGGATTGACGTAAGCGCCGAAGCCGCGCACCGTCCAGCGCGGATGGACGCGCACCGAAATCGGGCCGGCGTCGCCGACCTGGTCGATCGCGTCCACCGCGTGCGCCCGGTAGGTATAGACGCCGGGGACCCAGAACACCTTCTCCCACGGGCCGCAGCCCGCGCGGTCGATCTCGGCGCCCCAAGAGGAGGTGATGAACGCGTCGCACGACTTCAAGCACACCGAATCGGCGGAGGACTGGGCGACCACCGTTTCGCCGGTCTCGGCCCGCGTGGGCACAACGGTGAGCGTGACGGCCGGCGGCGGCGGCACGAAGCGCTTCACCTCGACGCTGCTGGTGCATTCGTCGGTCTTGCCCGGCACCGTGCGCGGCGCGCTCTGGCCGGCGTAGGAGAGGTTGGCGCAGATCTTCGGCACCAGGAACGCGTGGGTGACCCAGGTCTGCGTGCCCTGATCCGTGTCCTTGACCGTGAACGTGTAGTCCGCCGTACAGAGATCCTTCCATTCCATCTGCCACGGGCCGGAGCCGTCGAGATCCCCGGAGGTGCCGTTGGTCGAGGTCCACGACGCGGTGGCGCCGGGGGTGCTGCCGGCGATGCTCGCCGAGAGCATCGGCGGCTTGGCCGCGGCGTCGCCGCTCGCCTGGACCTCGCAACGCACCTCGGGCAGCGTCTCGGCGATCATCTCGTCGACCGGAATCTCGTAGGTGCCGTAGGTCTTCTTGGTCTTCAAACAGAGCGGGCCGGAGACCGGCACGCCCTTGCGGTTGCGCCAGGCCATCCAGTCGAAACACTCGTCGGGACGCAGGTCGCGCTCGGTCATCGCGGAGCCGGCGGCCGTCTGGGCCAAGGCATCGCCCAGGCGCTCGAGGCCGTGATCCGCCAGCACGCAGGCGATCGCATCCTTGTCCTTCTCGAACAGCGCCGTGAGCCCTTCGGTGGAATTCACGCCGCCCTTCTGGAACGGGCTCCGTCCCATTCGCATGATCGTCTGCTGCCGGGTCGAGACTTTGCACGCCGGGGCCGGATCCGCCGCCCGCGCCGCTTCCGGCGCGACCAGCACCAGGGCGGCCACCCCCAAAACAACCCCCGCCGCGACGCGTGCCGCGCGCGGAGGAATCCCCATTAGATTTCGCATCTCACTCTCCTCTTGGCATTTCGCCGTCCTTCAAGACTCAGCTTCTGAGGGCTAAATCATACCTGGAAAACGCTCCCGCGTTCCGGCCCGGATCTGCTGGCGAGATACTCAGCCCGAGAGGGGCGCACAAAGGGGACGCCGAGGAAACGGCGAAGGAAGGATTGGCGCTCAGGCCGTCGGACCGGCCATCGGCCGGGCGTCGAGCGGCCGGCCGATGTCGAAGGCGGGAACGCGGGGCGAGCTCTTGCCGAGCCGCTGACCGACTTGGCCCTTGAGCACGGCGAACCGGGCGGCAACCGCCGTGCCGATCCACGGCAGCCCCGTCCGCTCGGCGATGCGGCGACGCGCCAGGCGGTGATCCTCGATCCAGGGCCAAAGGGATTGCGGCGCGTTGAAGCCCTCGAAGAAATCTTCGGCCACCGCGGAGCCGCGCGAGGCGGCGAGCAGGATCTCTTGGGCGGGCGGCGCGAGGGGTTCGAGGAACAGGTTCGAGAAGCGGGTCATGAAGCGCGTTTCGCGCTGCCAGAGATCTTCGAACGAGACGGCCATCCAGGAGGCGTCGAACGGCCGGTCGCCCCGCGCGACGATGTCGGCGCAGAGGGAGTGCGCGGCCTTGGAGGCGTGATTGGCCCCCTGGGCCGCGATCGGGTCGTTGAGCACCAAAGTGTCGCCCAGGCCGAGCGCGATCCGGCCGGAGGGGAGATGGGCCACCGGCTTCCTGACGGTCGGCGTGATCGCCCCGACCGCCCAGGCGAGCGGGTCCGTCAGCTCAATCTTATCCAGCCGATGAAGCTCCCACGGCGCCACGTCCGCCACCACCTGGCGGGCCGCCGCGATCATGTCTTCGCCCCATTGCACCGAGCCGAAGCGGTCGAAGCGCGACCCGGCCTTGGCCTCGAACACGAGGCTCCAGCTGGAACCCGCGGTCTTGTCGTGGAACGGAATCCAGAAGATCTCGCCGTCGGAGCCGACGAGCGTGAACTTCGCCGGGTGAAACGGCACGTGGGACCAGGGAGTAAGGCCGGTGACGGTCATAATCGCCAGCTTGCGCTGCGGTCGGGAGTAGGTGCTGCGCGCCGGATCTCTCTCGAAGAGGGAGGAGAGCTCGCCTTTCCCCGTTGCGACAACCACCAGGTCGTTCTCGGCCGCCGCGGCATCGACGTCGGCGATCGACATCGATCGGATGATCAGGCGTCCGCCGCGCGCTTCGAATTCGTCCATCCAGCGGGAGAACTTGAGCCGCTGATCGATCGCCATCCCCGGCCGCCGGAAGCGACCCTGGACGGTGAGCAGAATGTTTCCCGGTGTCGGGCAGAAGTCGAGATGGACCCCCTCGCCCGGCTCTACGTCGGCATCCCAAAAGTCCAGGCCCAGCGCCCGCTCGTGCTCGACCGCCTGGTGGAACAGGAAAGCCGTCGCCATGCATCGACCTTCGAAGACCTGCCGTGCGGTACGATCGGAGTAGAGAGTAACGTCGTACCCTTTCGCGAGAAGGCCGAAGCCGAGCTGCAGGCCCGCCTGTCCGGCTCCGATAATCGCGATTTTGCGCATAGCTCTGCCCTCTCGGCCCATGTCCGGTTTGCCACCTGCCGTCGCTTGCGTGGTGAACTGGTCAATGAGTGCGCCAGAGGCCAAAAGCGTGACACGTTTGTTGAAATTCGTCCACTCACTATTTTGGAACCACCCGGAGGCGCCGCATTCCGCCTCCTTTCCGCCCCTAAAAGAGCCCAGACAATGAAGAGGATCTGCCTGTTTTGCGGGTCGAGTACCCGGGTGGGGACCCACTACCTCGACCTCGCCCGCAACTTCGGCGGCCTACTCGCCGCGCGGGGAATCGAGCTGGTCTACGGCGGCGGCTCGATCGGTCTGATGGGAGCTGCCGCGGACGCCGCGCTCGAAGCGGGAGGCCGGGTGATCGGCGTGATCCCGGACGCGCTGGCGCGGAAGGAAGTAATGCACGAGGGGCTCACCGATCTCCGCATCGTCGGCTCGATGCACGAGCGAAAAGCGTTGATGGCCGAACTGTCCGACGGCTTCGCCGCCCTGCCCGGCGGCCTCGGCACGCTCGACGAGTGGTTCGAGATTTGGACCTGGGCGCAGCTCGGCATCCACGACAAGCCGATCGGCCTGCTCAACTTCGCGGGGTTCTTCGATCCCCTCTTGGCGTTTCTCGACCGCTTGGTCGCCGAAGGGTTCGTGCGGCCCGAGCACCGGGCGATGGCGGTGGTGGAGGGGGACAGTGCGACGTTGATCGGGCGCCTCGCATCCGCCTCGGAGGGAGTGTAGACTAAGGGCCGATCGACGAGGATTTGACCATGACCAAGACCCTTCACGTTGAGCCCCATGCCGATGGCTGGGCGATCCGTCGTGAAGGGAGTAAGAGGGCAGCCTCAATCTATAAGTCGAAGCAGGATGCGATCGACGAGGCCAACAAGCTTTCGTTCGATGTCGTCATCCACGGCAAGACCGGACAGCCTTTTCGTCGCTCGCCGGTGCCTCCTTCCATCGACCCGAAAAAGCTACGCCAGGCCGTGAGAGAGGTCCGAGCCGCCTCGCTCAAGCTGAGAGTTCGGGCGTCTACCCGCAATCAAGCCAGCGCGCGCGGCAAATAGCCGGCGTCTCGGCAGCTTCCCACCGTTCGCCTCGTGCGAAATACAGCCGAGTTCAGGCTCAACGTCTTCATCAACTGTCCTTTCGACAGCGATTACAAGCCTCTCTTCGAGGCCACTGTATTTGCCGTCTCTATCGCCGGCTTTACCCCTCGTTGCGCACTAGAAGCCGGCGACGCGGGGACCTTTCGTCTCGAAAAGATTCTCACGATCCTCTCCGAATGTCGCTACGGTATCCATGATCTCTCGCGTACCGAGCCCGGCGCATTCGGTCTGCCGCGTTTCAACATGCCTTTCGAGCTGGGGCTCGACCTGGCCTGCAAAAAGTTCAGTTCCGGCGAGCAGCGCGAGAAGCGCCTCCTGATCCTGGACCGAAGCCGCTTCCGCTACCAGAAGTTCCTCTCGGACGTTGCCGGCCAGGACATCCGCGATCATGGGAAGAGTCGTCGCAGGGTGATCGTTTGCGTCCGCGATTGGCTGGTTTCCGAATCCGGTCGAGCCGAAATTCCCGGAGGGGACTATATGTACCGCCGCTATCTGTCGTTCCAAAGAGAGTTACCGGCGCTTTGTCGCAAACTTCGCCTCCATCCCGAGCAACTCACGTTTGTCGATCTCTCCGGAACCATCTTTACCTGGCTGGAAGAGAACGAGGTCTGAGACTCGGAAGCTCATACTCAACAGCTCGCCGGACGTGCTTGCTTTTAACGTCCGGCTCGACTCCCATAGAGACACGGCATGTCGGTTGCCGCTATCATGGGCACCCAGCCAAGAGTCTCAGGGAGGCGCGCGGTGAAGAACGGTCCGTTCCGGAAATGGAATAGTTCCGACCTGACGTACTACGAGCTGAGTTGCTACACCCAGTTGGACCAATCACATTTCTTCTGCTCATTCTTTCTCGAGGATGCGCCCGGAATCCGCTGTTCTTAGGTCGGCTTATGGCCCAGATCGCCGCACGCAGTTCTGGCCTAGAACACAGTGGGCGCCCCGGGGCTCGGAAGCAGCTTGCCGCTTCAACCTACTCCCGGCCTCTCCTGGGTGCGCGGGCGTCTCGCCCGCAAATGGCGGGCCGGAGGCCCGCGCACCCAGGAAGAACGACGTTTGCCCGGCACCTTAAAAACGGCATGCTAACCTTTGCGCCCAATTCTTGACCCCGGCGCGGTGAGCGCCCGAGGAACGCGATGCCCCAGCTCAAAAGCTCCCAGCGCAAGTGGCTCCGCGGCCTGGCCCATCCGCTCGAGCCGATCGTTCGGATCGGCAAGTATGGCGCGACGGAAGGGGTGCTCTCCGAGATCGACGCCGCGCTCGACATCCACGAGCTGGTCAAGGTCCAAGCGCCGATCCCGCGCGAAGAGAAGGGCGATCTCTCCGCCCATCTAGAAGCGGAGCTGAACGCTCAGGTGGTCGGGCGGATCGGCCATATCTTCATTCTCTATCGCGAACAGGCCGACCCCGAGAAACGGAAGGTCCATCTGCCCAAGTAAGGGTCGTGGTCGAGACCTGCCAGAAAAGCTTCCCGATCGATACGCTCGCGACCTCTATGGGAAAGCCGTTCCTCGACTATGCCGACGGCGTGCTCCGCATGGAGCAGGTACCGCTCGCGGAGCTGACCGAGCGGCTCGGTTCCCCTTTCTTCCTGATCAGCGCCTCCCGCCTGAAGGCCAACTACCTGGCGTTGGAACGTGGGCTCGCGGCGGCGGGGCCGGGCACCATCCTCCGCTATTGCGCCAAGACGAACCGCGAGCCGGCCGTGCTCGAAACGATCGCCGCGCTCGGCAGCCATCTCCTGGCGAGCCACGCGGCCGAGGCGGCCCTCGCGGTGCGCTGTGGCTTCCCCCCCGAGCGGATCGCCTACGCGCGCCCCGTGCTCACGCCGGAAGAGCTGGGCACCGCCATCGGTCTCGGGGTGCCGCTCTTTCACGTCCACCATCCGGGCGACCTGGACAAGCTCGAAACCGCGGCGGCCGCGGCCGGCCGGCCGATCCAGGTTTCGTTTCGGCTGCGGGGCACGGCGGGCTTGTCGCCCCTCTCCGGGCTCAACCGACGCCTGGGTCTCGACGCGGACGAGATCGTCGTGGCGGCCCGGCGCGCCGCGGCGTCGCGCTGGCTCACGCCGGCCGCTTTGAGCTTCTATCTCGGCACCCAGCAGTCATCGCTCGGCGGCTTCGCCCGCGTCTTCCGGGGAGCGTTGAAGCTCCTCGGGCGCCTGGCGTCAGAGACCGGCGTCACGCTCGGCGAGGTGAGCCTGGGCGGCGGCATCCCGTCGCCCACGCTCAAGCGGGTGGGGCCGCTCCAGGTGCTCGGCCGCCTGCGGGACCGGCCCACGGCATCTCCCGCCGCAAAGAACCTGGAGTCTTTCGCCGCCGGCCTGGGAGCGCGCTACCGCGAGCTGGTCGAGGCATCCGGCCTCGCCACCCCCCCGATCCTCGCGGCCGAGCCCGGCCGGTCGATCGTCGGGGACGCGGCCGTCCTGGTCACCCGCGTCCGCGCGGTGCGGGGGAGTTGGCTGTTCCTCGACGCGAGCCGCAACCACCTGCCGGAATCGCCGGTCCTCTTCACCCGCCGCATCCTCCCGCTCCTCGCGGCCGGCAGCGGAGCCGAGCGTTTCTGGAACCTGTCGGGCTGCACCCTGAACACCCTCGACGTGCTCGACCTCCACCGCCGCCTGCCGCCGCTCGCGCCTGGGGACGGCCTCGCATTCTGCGACGCGGGAGCTTATTCGATCTCCCGCGCCAGCTCCTACGCGGGTCTCTCGCCCGCGGTCTACCTCCTCGAAGCGGACGGGACAATCCGGCTGGTCCGGCGGGCGGAAGGGGTGGAGGATCTAGCGTCTTTCCTCCTGGGGGTCGAAGCCGACGAAGGGGCCGGGGATTGACCGCCCTGGTCACCGGGGCCTCGGGGTTTCTGGGGCGTCCCTTGGTCCGGGCTCTGCTGGACGCGGGACGCCCCGTCGTCGCGCTCTGCCGGGACCCCGCGCCGCTCTCCGACCTGCGCCGGCCCGCGCTCGAAATCGTCTCCGGCGACCTCCGCGATCCGGCCTCGTACTCGCCGTGGCTCGCCTCCGGGGTCTCGGTCTTCCACTTGGCCGCCCTGCGCAACCATCCACGGTGCCGAGATTCTGAAATGGAGGAGGTCAACGTCGGAGTCACGGTCGAGCTGGCGCGACGGTCCCTCGCGGCCGGAGTCGCGCGGTTCGTCCATGTTTCGACCGCCCTGGTCCACAGTCCCTCAGACGGTGCCGGCGGCGAGGACGCGCCGCACAGCCTCTACGTCGAGTCCAAGGCGCGCGCCGGCCGAGAGGTCCGGCGGCTCGCCGCCCTGGGGCTGCCGGCGGTCGTCGTCAGCCCGACGATCGTCTTCGGCCCGGACCATCCGTCCCATCCCAACCGGGTTACCTCCGAGATCCGCCGCCTGCTGCGAACGCGCGTCGTGCGGGTCGTCGGCGGCGGCCGGCAGGCCCGCAACCTGGTCTATGTCGACGACGTGGTCCGCGGCCTCTTGGCCGCCGAGCGGCTCGGCGCCGTGGGGGAGGAATACCTGCTGGGCGGCGAGGAGATCGCGCCTCTCGACTTCGGCCCGCTCGTCCTATCGCTCGCCGGCCTGAAGCCCCGCGCCACGCTGTCGCTTCCCGCCGGTCCGGTGCTCGCCCTGGCGCACTTCGCCGACTTCCTGCGGAGGTCCGACCCGGGAAGCGGATACAGTACCGCCGTTCAAACGCTGCTGCGCGAGTGGCGCTTCGGCTCCGAGCGGGCGAGGCGGGACCTGGACTATCGTGCCCTCTCCTTGGTGGAAGGGCTGACTCAAACGATCGATTGGTTGAGGACGTCGCAATGATGACGAGTCCCACGCGGGATGAAGCGACCCGGTCCTTGCGCGAGCGCCAGCTCCGCGACTGGGATCGGATCGCTGCCTCGGTGAGCGACTTCAGTGCCGCGCCGAGCACCCTGTATTACCGGCGCTGTGAAATGAGCCTTCTGGAACGCTCGCTCGGAGACCTGCGAGGCAAGAGGGTGCTCAAGCTCGATCTCTGGAACGAGGCGTTCAATACGCGCATCCTCGCCTGGATGCGCGAGCAAGGTGCGGAAGTGGTCGGCCTCGACCTCTCCCGCGTGGTCGCCTTCAGGGCGCGCAAGAATGCTCGCGACGAACGCAAAGCGGGCGACGCTCAGTTGACGCACGGGCCGCTGGCCCTGCTGCGCGCCGACATTCGGGAGCTGCCGTTTGCGACCGGCTCCTTCGACGCCGTCTATACGATGGGTACGATCGAGCACATCGACGAGTACCGGCAGGCGATCAGCGAAGTCCATCGCGTGCTCAAACCCGGCGGCCGGGCGGTGATCGGCGTGCCGCACAAGTGGGATCTGTTTCTGCGGCCGGTCATGGTGTGGATTCTGGACGCTTTCGGCCAGTACCTCTACGCGCCGGAAAAGGCGTTCAGCGCAGGCGAGCTGCGCCGGGACATCGAACAGACCGGCCTGCGATTCGTCGAGCGCACGGGAATCCTCACCCTGCCGGGCTTCTTGCGGATGGCCGACCTCTTCTTCTATACCCGCCGCCTCCCGTTCTACCGGTTGAGCCCCCTCTTCCTCGCGCCCTTCCAGTACGCGGAAACGCGCTGGCGCTGGCCGGGCCGCTTCGGCTATTTACTAACGGTCGTGGCCGACAAGCCCTAGAGGAAAGTCCCATGGAAGTCTTTCGCCACGTGCCGGAATTTCTCTCCGACGACGAGGTCAACCGGCTGACCCGCCTGATCCAGGATCAGGAGGATCTGTACACCGAGGTCCACGGCCGAGGCGGCCTGGGGCCACGCTATCGCGTGATCGACGGCG
The DNA here is from genome assembly GCA_035995205.1 of Thermoanaerobaculia bacterium. GTDB lineage: Bacteria > Acidobacteriota > Thermoanaerobaculia > Multivoradales > UBA5704 > DASYKS01. The sequence goes on along the minus strand of DASYKS010000070.1, from coordinate 162,340 downwards.
ACCAGATCCACGAGAAACTGCCGGAGCTTAAAGATCTCGGACTTTCCCGCGTGCAGCCGCTCGCCGAGAAGCTGGCGGGGCGGTCCTTGAAACCGCTCGGCAGCTCGAAGCGGTCGATGCGGGTCCAGGCCTACGAGCGGCGGGAGCACGGCTTCCGCTGGCATCTGGATGGTCACGCCTACGTGGTCCTGGTGGCGCTCAAGAACACCAACGGCGGACAGACGCAGTTCCTCTCTCCTTCGCTGACCCGCTTTTTGCGCTTCTTGCTCTATCCCCTCTATGCGGTCCCCCAGGTCTTCTCCATCTTCCCTCGGCGCTCTGTGACCATGGCCCCCGGGGATCTTCTGTGGATGCGCGGAGCGCGCGCAATCCACCGCGGAATCACCCTTTCGGAGGAGGGCGAGCGCATCTTGGTCGCCTACACCTTCGACCCTCCGGACAAGAAGCCGAATCCCTTCCGGGACTGGATCGCCCGCAGGCTCAACTATTGAGCATGCCGCCCCTGGCTTCCTTGATGGCGGCGCACCTGGCGACACTGATCGTCCTCGCCATCACCGCCTGGGCCGCAGGATCCTTGGTCGTTCGAAAACTTCTACTGGAGGGCTGTGCCGAACGACTCGCCGTGCCGGTCGCGATCGGGCTCGCCCTCCTCGCCCATCTCGGCTTCCTGCTTGGGGCGCTCGGCCTGCTTCGGCCCGGCGTTCTGGTGGCGGCGATCGTCGCGATTCTCGTAATCGCAGGGGTCACTCGATTTCGCGTAGGGGCGGAGCTTGCCTCCGCCCAGATGTCAGTGCCCTCCCCGGGCAGAGGCAAGCTCCGCCCCTACACTGCAAAAGGAATGCTGGTCGGGTTGGTCCTTGCGCCGTTGTGGGTCCTCGCGCTCTACCCGCCGACCGGTTTCGACGAGACGATGTACCACCTCCCCTTCGCCCAAGCCTTCGCCCGATCGGGCGGACTGCCCGCCATGCCGGCGCTCCGGTTTCCGGTGTTTCCCGCCCTCGCGGAGCTGCTCTACGCGCAGGTTCTTCTGCTGGCCGGAGACGTGGCCACGCATCTCGTTTCGTTCCTCGCGGTGCTCGCGACCGCGGGCCTCCTCGTGGCGTGGGGTCGGAGGATCTTCTCGCCCGCGGCCGGTTGGCTCGCCGCCGCCCTCTACCTGGGCAACCCGATCGTCGTCTCCCTGGCCGGCACGGACTATGTTGAGCCGCTCCTGGCGCTGTTCGTCACCGGCACGCTCTTTTCGGCCTGGAACTTCCGGCGGTCGGGAGAACGGGGCTGGCTCTTCGCCGCCGCCTTGTTCGCCGGCTCGGCGGCGGGGGTTAAATACCTGGGGCTCTTCTTCGCCGCGGCCGTGTTCCTCGATCTCCTCTTTTCCGCTCTTGCCTCCGAGCGGCGTCCGCCGTCCGAGGCCCGGAGGCTCGACCGGTACCGGCGGCTCGCTCCGTGGCTGTTCGCGCTCGCGGCCTTCGCGGTGCTCGCTCCCACCTACGCCCGGATCTTCGAACAGACCGGCAACCCGATCTTTCCCTATCTTCCCGGCGTCTTCGGATCGACCCCGTGGGACCCGATCGCCCTCAAGCCGCTCGGAGACGTCGTCGCCCCGCGAGCACTCGTCCGCCTCGCCCGCCTTCCCTGGGATGTCGTCTTCAACCGGTCCGCCGTGGGCCGACAACCGCCGCTCTCGCCGTTCTACCTGGTGGGCTTGCCTCTGCTCGCGGCCGGCGTCTTCCGGGACTCCCGGTTGAGGCGCCTCCTGGTGATCCCCGCCGTCTGGGCGATCGTCTTCCTCTTCCTCCCTCCGGACTCCCGGTATCTGGTCGCCGTCCTGCCGGTGGCCGGCTTGGCGCTCGCCGGAGTGTTCACAGACCTGGGCCGGATCGAGGCGCGGTCCTTCAAAGCCCAGGCCCTGGTCTGCGCGCTGGCGTTCCTGCCGGGCTGGCTCTACGCCGGCTACCGGATCGCGCAACAGGGACCGCCGCCGGCCACGGCCCAGGAGCGGGACCGGTTCCTCACGGCGAAGCTGCCGCTCTATCGGGCGATCCGCCACCTCGACGAGATCTCCTCCGTTGCCTACGCATTCGACGCCGAGAACATGAAGTGCTTCTATCGCGGTGCCCTGTACGGGGATTGGATCGGCCCGGCGAGCTACCGCCGGCTCCTTCCTCTCCTCGAAACTCCGGCGGCGCTCCATCGCGAGCTTTCGGGGCTCGGAGCCAGCCATCTCCTGCTGAGCAAGCGAGCGGCCCGTCCGCCCGAGAACAGCGAGGATTGGAATCTATGGTTCCGGAAGGTCTACGAAGACCCGTCCGCCGAGATCTTCGTCTTGGCTGGGCGATAGCGCCGCCCATCTCGAAGCCCGGGTAGGCCGCGCGCCGCGCGGGCGCACTCCTTGCGCGAACGGCGCGAGGCTCCGGGGTTCGTGGTAGCCTCCATGTGCTTTTTCATCCGCTCCGACAGGGGGAGATCTCCGCATGTCCATCCGTGGGTTGGCCGTCGTCTTGGCTCTGGCCAGTACTGTTCCCGCCGCGTTCGCCGCACCCGTTTCGACCACGATCCGGCTCAATTCGATCCTCCTGGATACGAGCAACCTCCCCGCAGTGCCCGATGCCATGCAGGTAAAACCCGGCGACGGGATCGACGGCGAGATCGCGTTGGTTCAGTTCGCCGGTCCGGTGACCGCCGACCAGCGCAGCCGCCTAGATTCCGCCACCCTGGCGGTCTTCGCCTATCTGCCGGACAACGCGTTCGTCGTCCGTCTCCCGCCCGGCAAGGCGATAGGCGGCGTCGCCCGCGAGGTCGGAGCGAGCTGGATCGGCCTCTACCAGCCGTTCTACAAGATCTCGCGCGACGCGGCGGCGATCGCGGCGCCGCCGATTGAGAAAGGCGCAGGAGACGGGACCAAGTCGTTCCGCTCGCTGATGATCCAGGTCTATCCCGATGCGGATCTTCGCGACACGATCGAACGCATCCGCAACCTCGGCATCACCGCAATCGCCGGCTCAAGCACCAACCCCTATTTCTCGCGCATCCGGCTGCTGCTTTCCAACGCCGAGATCGCCGCCTTCCGCGAAGACCTCGCGCGGCTGCCACAGGTGTTCTGGGTCGACCTCGAACCACGCCGCGCGCTGCTCAACGACACGACGGTCTGGGTCGGCCAGTCGGGGCTCTCCGCCGGCATGACGACGCCGATCTTCTCGCATGGGATCTTCGGTGTCGGACAGACCATCGCGGTTCTCGACACCGGAATCGACGCCGACATGTGTTACTTCCGCGACCCGGCCCGCGGCCTGCCGCCGACCAACGCCTGCAACGGCGGCACGGTCGTGGACAACGCTCAGCGGAAGGTGATCGCGGTCGACTTCCTCTGGCAGAACGAGTGCAACGGCGGCATCGCGAGCAACGAGTGGGACACCCAGGACCACGGCACCCACGTCTCGGGCACCGCGACCGGCGACAACTTCGCGAATCCTCTGATCCACGACACCGCCGACGGCATGGCGCCGGGCGCCAAGCTGGTGATGCAGGACGCCGGTTTCCTGACCGACAACTGCGGCGACCTGCCCGGCATCGGCTGCCCGGTGGTCGACTTGAACCCGATCTTCCAGCAGACCTACGACCAGGGCGCGCGTTTCCACTCGAACTCCTGGGGCGACAACGAGAACGCCGCGGTGCAGAACAACTACTCGGCGGGCAGTCAGGACGTCGACGAGTTCATGTGGAATCACAAGGACTTCCTGATCCTGTTCGCGGCCGGCAACGGCGGCCCGGGCACCGCGACGGTCGGCAGCCCGTCGACCGCGAAGAACGGTCTTTCGGTCGGCGCCACCCAGCGCGGCACGGCGGCCAACTCGATGGCCAGCTTCTCCAGCTGCGGCCCGACCTCCGACGGCCGGTTGAAGCCCGATATCACCGTCCCCGGCCAGAGCATCATCTCGGCAAACGCCGACAACAACACGGCGAGCAACAACTGCAACACCCAGAGCCTCTCGGGCACCAGCATGGCGACCCCGGGCGCGGCCGGCTTCGCCGCGCTCACCCGGCAGTACTACTTCGACGGCTTTTACCCCTCGGGGGCCGCCAACGGGACGAACGCCTTCAACCCCTCGGCCGCCCTGGTGCGCACGACGATGATCAATTCGGCAATCAACATGACCGGCACGACGGCGATTCCGGCGAACTGCCAGGGTTGGGGGCGCGTGCTGCTCGACGATGCGCTGTTCTTCACGGGCGACGCGCGCAAACTCTGGGCGAAGGACGACCCGGGCTTTGCCACCGGCTCGACCGCAAGCAAGGTGTTCACCTTCACCGTGGTCGCCGGCCAGTCGCTGAAAGTCACGCTCGGCTGGACCGATTTCCCCTCGACTCCGGCGGCGGCCACCAACCTGATCAACGACCTCGATCTGACGGTCGCCGGTCCCTCCGGCACGTTCCTCGGCAACGTCTTCGCGAGCGGTTCCTCGACCACGGGCGGTACCGCCGACCGCAGGAACACGCTCGAACAGGTACTGCTCGCGAGTCCCGCGGCGGGCACCTACACGGTGACCGTCAAGGCGTTCAACATCCCGCAGGGGACGCAGCCGTTCGCCCTCGTGGTGACCGGCAACGCCACGGAGGGAGGCGGCGGCAACCAGGCTCCGGTCGCCAACGCCGGTCCGGATCAAAGTGTCGGCGTGAACGCCACGGTGACATTGAACGGCTCGGCCTCGTCCGATCCCGACAGCGGCCCGAACCCTCTCACCTACGCCTGGACCAAGCTCTCCGGCCCGGCCGCGACGATCACCAACCCGAGCTCGGCCATGGCGAGCTTCGTCGCGGCGACCGCCGGAACCTACGTCTTCCAACTCCAGGTGAGCGACGGCGCCGCTTCGGCCACCGACACGGTGTCGATCGTCGCGAGCACCGGCCCGGTCACCGTCTTCTTCGACGACTTCGAGACCAACAAGGGCTGGACAGTGAATCCTCTCGCGACCGATACCGCGACCACCGGCCAGTGGGAGCGCGGCGATCCGGAGGCGACGACCGATGGCGGCGCGCGCCAACTGGGCACGACGGTCTCGGGCCTCAACGACCTGTCGACCGGCCGGCTCGCGGGAACGAGCGCCGGAGCGTTCGACATCGACGGCGGCACGACCACGATCCAGTCGCCGGCGATCGTCCTGCCCGCGACCGGCACGCTCACGCTCACCTTCTCCTACTACTTCTCCCACTCGCTCAACTCGTCCTCGGCCGACTTTTTCCGCGTCCAGGTGGTTGGCGCGACGACCACGCAGGTGCTCCAGGAGCTCGGCGCGGCGGCCGGCGACAACGCGGTCTGGGCGCCGGGCACGGCGAACATCTCCTCGTTCGCCGGTCAGACCGTCCGCATCCGCATCCTGGCCGCCGACGCCTCGACCGCGAGCCTGGTCGAAGCGGGCGTCGACGACGTGAAGATCGTCCAGCAGTAGCAACCGTTTGAAACCCGGGTGCCGTCTCGGCGGCACCCGGTTCCTCCCCTCCGAACCATCCACCGCGATAGGCTCCGGCAGCCAACTACGACTCCGGAGACCTTCGCGATGCCTCGACGCCCGTTCCTCGCCCTCTATCTGCTCGCCGCCCTGCTCGCGCCGCTCACCGCCCGCGCCGCCGATTCCAACCCGGAGGCGAAGCTCCATGACTTGTTCGATCGAGAGTGGGAATGGCGTCTGAAGGAAGATCCGGAGTTTGCCACCTCGGTCGGGCGGCACGAGTATGACGACCGGCTGACCCGCGTCTCTCCCGAGGATCTTGCCCGCCGCGCCGAAGGAACCAAGGGCTTCCTCGCCGAGCTGAAGGGAATCGACCCGGCGCAGCTCTCACCCGACGACCAGACGAGCGCCGAGGTCTTCCGCCGCCAGCTGGAGATGCGGCTCGCCGATTTCGAGCTGGGCGACGAGGAGATGCCGTTCAACGCCGACTCCGGATTTCACACCGGCTTTGCCCAACTACCGGTGAGTGTGCCGTTCGGAACCGTCCGCGACGTCGACAACTACCTCTCGCGCCTCGAAGCCTGGCCGGCCCTCGTGGCGCAGCGGATTGTTTTAATGCGGCGCGGCCTCGCGCGCGGTTTCACGGTGCCCAAGGCCACACTCGCCGGCTACGAGAAGACAATCTCGGCGCACGTGGTCGAAGATCCCACGAAGAGCGTGTTCTGGGCTCCGCTCGACGCGCTGCCCGCGAGCTTCCCCGCACCGGAACGCGAACGCCTGCGCACCCGCGGCCGGGCCGCGGTGCTCCAGGCGATCGCGGGCTACCGGACGTTCCTCGACTTTTACAACCAGGAGTACTACCCGAAGGCGCGCACGACGCTGGGCGCCTCGGAACTACCCGAGGGCGCGGCGTACTACCGCCAGCAGATCCGCAAGTTCACGACGCTCGACCTCTCGCCCGATGAGATCCATCGCATCGGCCTCGCCGAGGTCGAACGGATCGGCAAGGAGATGCAAGAGGTGATGAAGAGCACCGCCTTTGCCGGCGACCTGCCCGCCTTCATCCAGTTTCTCCGCACCGATCCGCGGTTCTACGCCAAAACCCCCGAAGAGCTGCTGATGCGGGCGGCCTGGATCGCGAAACGGATGGACGGCAAACTGCCGTCGCTGTTCGGCCGCCTGCCGCGCCTCCCTTACACGGTCGAGCCGGTGCCCGACCATCTGGCGCCCAAATACACCAGCGGCCGCTACGTCGAAGCGCCCTACGGCAGCACCCGGCCGGGGATCTACTGGGTCAACACCTTCATGCTGGAGAGCCGGCCGCTTTACAACCTCCCGGCCTTGACGCTCCACGAATCGGCCCCCGGCCACCACCTGCAAGGGGCGCTGGCGCAGGAGATGGAGAACCTGCCGAACTTCCGCCGCCACTCCTACATCTCAGCCTACGGCGAGGGCTGGGGGCTCTACTCCGAATGGCTCGGCCTCGAAGCCGGTTTCTACACCGACCCGTACGCCAACTTCGGCCGGCTGACCTATGAAATGTGGCGAGCCTGCCGTCTGGTCGTCGACACCGGCCTCCACGCCATGGGCTGGACCCGCCAGCAATCGATCGACTACCTCGCGAGCCACACCGCGCTGCCGCTGCACGAATGCGAGACCGAGACCGACCGCTACATCTCCTGGCCCGGCCAAGCGCTCTCCTACAAGCTCGGCGAGCTCAAGATCAAGGAGCTACGCCACCGCGCGGAAGCCGCGCTCGGTGAGAAGTTCGACGTCCGCGCCTTCCACGACGTCGTCTTGGGCAGCGGCTCCGTGCCGCTCGGCGTGCTCGAAAGAAACGTCGACCGCTGGATCGCCGGGCAGAATTAAGGAGAGTAACGCCGGGGGCGGCTCCGCGCCTCCGGTTTTTCTGTCCTCTTCTTGACCAGTATCTAACCTACATATATCTTCCCTGCATACCGACGGAGAGACTACGCCCATGGCAGAGACCGAGGATCTGAACCTGGCGGCGATGCAGAAGGGGAGCGCGACACTCCTAGTCCTGGCGCTGATCGAGGAGCGCGCGCGCCACGGCTATGAGATCTCGACTCTGATCGCCGAGCGCTCCGGGGGGCGGCTCCAGCTTCAGCCAGCATCGCTCTACCCGCTGCTCTACCGGCTCGAAGCCCAGGAGCTGGTCGCGGGTCGCTGGGTCGAGAAGCCCGGCGAGCGGCGGCGCCGGTTCTACCGCCTGACGCCGCGCGGGCGCCGCGCGCTCGAAGCGCACCGCCGGTCCTGGCGAGAGCTCTTCCTCGCCCTCGACCAGGTGGCGCAGATCGGCCATGCCTGATTCGAAGCCCGACTGGACGCGGATCGTCCGCCAGCACCTGCCGCCGCTCGATCTGCCGGGCCGGCGCGAGGCGGAGATCGTCGAGGAGCTGACGAGCGAGCTCGACGAGGCGTGGCGCGCCGCGATCGCGGAGGGCTCGGAGCCCGACGAGGCGGAGCGCGTGGCGCTCGCCCGGATCGGCGACTGGCACGCGCTCGCCCGAGGCATCCGCGACGCCGAGCGGCCGGTGCGCGAGGGGCTCGCGCGGCTCGGCCTTCCCACCCATCTTCCGGAGACCGGACCCATGAGCAACCCCTTCCTCACCGGGATCGTCCAGGACTTGAAGATCGCCGCCCGCGCGCTGCGCCGCGAGATGAGCTTCTCGCTCTCCGCTGCGCTGGTGATCGCGCTCGGCGTCGCGGCGGCGGCCCTCACCTTCAGCGTCGCCAGCGCCGTGCTGCTCCGGCCGCTGCCGTTCCACGAGCCCGACCGCCTGCTCGCGATCCGCCTTTCAAGCGCCCAGGACCCGAAGCCCGGGCCGCTCTGCGAGGCCGACTACCTCGCGCTCCGGGAGCTCGACCGGTCGTTTTCGGAGATCGCGGCGAGCTACTCGCGGCGCGACTTCCAGCTCGCGGGGGGAGCCCAGCCGTTGCGCGCCGGGGGCGCCCTGGTCACCGCCGGTTTCTTCCGCGCGCTCGGCGTCGGCGCCCAACGCGGCCGGACCTTCCTGCCGCAGGAGGAGAAACCCGGCGCCGCGCCGGTCGTGGTGATCAGCCACCGCCTCTGGCAGGGCTATCTGGGCGGCCGGCCGGGGGCGGTCGGCGCGCCGCTCTCGATCGACGGCAAGCCGTACACCGTGGTCGGCGTCCTGCCGCCCGGGTTCCGCTTCGCGAGCGCGGAGACCGCGGACGTCTGGGTGCTGTTTCATCCCGAGCGCGCAGAGCTGCGGGCACCGTTTTACCTCGGCGTGTTCGCGCGCTTGAAGCCGGGAGTCGGCATTGCCGCGGCGCGCGCCGAGATCTCTCGGATCGAGAGCGAGATCAAGCAGCGCTATCCTGATCCGGGCGACTGGAAGCTGGGCGTCGCCGACCTCAAGGAGACGATCGTCGGCGCGAGCCGCGCACCGCTGGCGCTCCTCGCCGCCGCGGTGGCCCTGCTCCTCGGCCTTGCCTCGGTCAGCGTCGCGAACCTCCTTCTCGCCCGGGGCCTCGCGGTCGAGCGCGAGATCGCGGTGCGTGCCGCGCTCGGCGCCGGACGCGGACGGCTGCTGCGGCAACGGTTGATCGAGACCGCCCTCCTGGTCGCCGCGGGCGGCGCGCTCGGCCTTGGGCTCGCGGCGGCCGTGTCACCCGGGCTCGCGCGCCTGTCGCGCGGCGCGCTGCCCGAGGTCCACGACTTGCGCGTCGACTGGCGGGTCGCGCTCTTCGCCCTCGCGCTCATCGCTCTGGTCGCGCTCGCGGTGGGGATTGCGCCCGCGCTTCGCGCCGCGCGGACCGACGCCACGATCGCGCTCGGAGACGGCGGGCGCACGGCGGGCGGACGTGGCCATCGGCGACGCCACGGCCTGTTCGTGGTCTGCGAGGTGGCCCTCGCAACGATGCTGCTGGTCGGAGCGGGGCTTCTGATGCACAGTCTCGTCCGCCTCGGCCGGGTCGATTCCGGCGTCTCGGGCGAGCGCCTGCTCGCGATGGCGGTGGCGCTCCCCGACGGCGCCTACCCCGAAGGGCCGACGCGCGACGCCTTCTGGCGGCGGCTCCTCACCAGGGTGCGCGCCGTGCCCGGCGTCGAGGCGGCGAGCTGCGGCATGTCGCTGCCGCCCGACCTGCTGATCGTGACCAACCCGTTCACGATCGAAGGCCAGGCCGCGCCGCCCGGCCAGTCGCCGCCGCTTGCCGAGGAGCTCATGGTCTGCCCCGGCTTCTTCGAGACGCTCGGCGTTCCGCTCCTCGCCGGCCGCACGCTCACCCCGGGAGACGACGGGAATGCCACTTCCGTGGTGGTGGTCAACCGGACGATGGCCGAGAAGTTCCTGCGCGCCCCCCGTCCGATCGGGCGCCGTCTCCAGCTCGGCGCGCCGGCGCCGGACGGCCCTTGGGTGACCATCGTCGGCGTGGTCGGAGACGTCAAATACGCCGGCCTCGACGCGGCCCCGGCGCCCACCGTCTACGTCCCCTACGCCCAGGAGGGCTGGTGGAGCGAGCTGTTTCTCACCGTGCGCGCGAGCCCGGGGCTCGATCCGGCAACCCTCGCGCCGGCGCTCGCCCGGATCGTCGCCGAGGTCGATCCCACGCTCGCCCCGGCGCCCGCCAAGACGCTCGCCGAGCTGCGCTCCGACGCGGTCGCCGGACCGCGCTTCCGCACCCTTCTGCTCCAGGCGTTCGCGCTCGGCGCGCTGGCGGTCGCGATGGCCGGCCTTTACGGCCTGGTCGCCCAGGAGGTGCTGCGCCGCGCCCGCGAGATCGGCGTCCGCCGCTCGGTCGGCGCCTCGGGCCGCGACGTCCTGGTCGCGGTGCTCCGGCCGGGAGCGCTCGCCACCCTTGCGGGCGTCCTAATCGGCCTCCCCGCCTCGCTGCTCCTCGCCCGGCTCGCGAAGAGCCTGCTGTTCGGGATCGCCCCGCTCGATCCACTGACCTACGCCACAGTTCCGGTCGCTCTCGCCCTCGCGGTCGCCGCGGCGAGCATCGGACCGGCGCTCCGCGCGCTACGGGTCGATCCGGCGCGGGTGCTGCGGTCGGAATAGGTCTCGGCACAGGGCTCGTTGCCGGAGAGGAACGTCCAGCGACGGATCGAAGGGCTGAGTGTGTCGACGCCCTGAGGGAAGGGGAGGGCCTTCCCGATCGCCGTGCTAGTCTTTTTCGCATGGATCGCGATGAGCTGCTGCGGCTGATGTCCGATCTCGAATCGGACCGGGTCGAACGTACGACTTCGACCACGAATACCGATAAGTTTGCCGAGGCAATCTGCGCGTTCGCGAACGATCTTCCCCAACATCGCCAACCCGGCGTTCTGTTTGTAGGTGTGGATGACAAGACCGGGAAACCCACAGGTCTGGAGGTAACCGACCGACTTCTCCAGAATCTCGCAGGGATCCGGTCTGACGGAAACGTCCAACCGATCCCGACGATATCGGTCTCGAAACACTCGATGCCCGGCGGCGACGTGGCGGTCGTTGAGGTCAGACCTTCGGACCTGCCGCCCGTCCGCTACAAGGGCCAAGTTTTCGTTCGAGTCGGCCCGCGAAGAGCGATCGCCAGCGAAGCCGAGGAGCGCATCCTCACCGAGCGGCGAGTGGCTCAAGCCCGGACTTGGGATGCCCGTCCCTGTTTCGATGCGACTCTCGAAGATTTAGAGACGGATCTCTTCCTTGCCGGCTACCGCCAATACGCCATCGACCGCGAGGTACTCGAAGAGAACCATCGAAGTCTCGAGGATCAACTCGCGGCACTCCGGTTTTTCGATCCGAAGCGGGCTTGCCCCACGAATGCCGCCTTGCTGCTTTTCGGCAAAGACCCTCTCTATTTCGTTCCAGGGGCCTATGTTCAGTACGTTCGTTATGGCGGACTCTCCTTGGCGGACGAACCACTTCGCGAGCGACGCTATGCGGGGGATCTGGTATCGATCATGCGCTCCTTGGACCAACTCTCCGAGGATCTGGCCGAAGCCCACCCCATCGCAGGCGAAGGGCTCAGCGAAAGGACGGTCTACGCCTATCCTCCAAAGGCGCTCCATGAGCTGATCATGAACGCCCTAATTCATCGCAACTATGAAGGATCGACCACGCCGGTGTCGATTCGCCACTTCGACGACCGGATCGAGATTCTGAGCCCCGGAGGGCTGTTCGGCGATCTGACGCAGGAACAGTTTCCCCATGGGACTTCCTACCGTAACCCAATCCTTGCCGAGGCGGCCAAGACCTTGGGGTTCGTCAACCGCTATGGCCGCGGAATCGCAATCGCCCAATCGGAGCTCGCAAAGAACGACTCGCCCGAAGCGCGATTCGAGCCGGCGGCGAATTACTTCCTTGTGATCGTGGCGGAGCGTCCTTGAAGACCGTCGCTTTTTTCAGCGCCAAGAGCGGCGTCGGGGAGACAACGCTCGTCTACCACTTGGCCTGGATGTTTCAAGAATTGGGAGTTCGAACGGTCGCGCTGGACCTCGATCCTCAGGCCAGCCTGACGGCCTCGTTCGTGCTCCGAGAGGAGCTCGAGCGGCATTGGGCATCGGGGGACGAATCCTCGACTGTTTACAATTTCGTCAAGCCTCTCCTCAATGGAGCTGGCGAGGAGCCGAACCTTCAGGCTCTCGAAATCGCAAGCCACCTGGCGCTTGTTCCTGGTGAACTTGCGCTCGGCCAACTCGAAGATCGGCTGGCAGAGAACTGGACCAGGTACCTCGACGACGAACCCGCAGCCTTGAAAGGCACGTCGGTATTTTCCCGTCTTGCGGCTAGCTCCGGCCGGTCACGCTCGGCGGATCTGGTCCTCATGGATCTCGGCCCAAGCCTGGGAGCCCTCAATAGAGCTGCCCTCCTTGCCGCCGACCATCTAGTGATGCCTCTTGCTACGAGCTTCAACTCTATCCAGGCGCTTCGCAGCGTAGGCCCGATTCTTTCTCGCTGGCGAAAAGAATGGGAGCACCGCAGGCCGAGCGGATCGCGGGAGCTCTTTCTCCCCGCGGGACAAATGCAGTCGACGGGCTACGTTCTTCTGCGGCACACGGCCCGGGAGGATCGCTGGGCGGACCTAATTTCACCTGTCTACCACCACGAGATCCTCGGCGAGCCCGAAGGGGCTCCGCTGCCTGACCCCGACCCGCATCGGTTGGCTTCGCTCAAGCACTATCGGAGCTTGATGCCGCTCGCTCAGGATGCTCGCAAGCCCCTGTTTTCCCTTCGTGCGGCGGACGGCGCGATCGGCAGTCAGGCCCAAGCGGTCCAGGATTGCCACAGGGATTTCGAGACCCTCGCACGCCGAATCGCCGCACGGGTCGGGGTGAGCATCCCCAGCGAGGAGCGCTCCTAAACCTCCCCCGCCTCGATTGCGTATGCTCCCCTGACCGGTCCTAGGGAGACACCCGCCATGTCCTCGACCTCCTTTTTCGAAACGACCCTCCAGGATCTCGGCTATGCCGTGCGCACTTTGCGCAAGAGCCCCGGGTTCACTTTGATCGCGGCGCTATCGCTAGCGCTCGGGATCGGCGCGAACACCGCGATCTTCAGCCTGATCTCGGCGCTCATCTTCCGGCCTTTGCCGGTGGCCGATCCGGACGCGCTGGTCGTAATCGGCGATGGCTCGGCGATTGGTTCGGTGTCGAGCGGGAGCCTGCGCGACGACCTTTTCTCGGTTCCCATGTACCGCGAAATCAGCGCGCAGAGCCGGTCGTTTTCCGGCATTCTGGCTTCCGGACGCTCCGGGCGTCTGCTGGTGAACCTGAGCGGCGAGGGGAGCGCGGCTCCCGTCGATGCGAGCGATCCGTCCGCGCTTGCGCGGGGTCGCCTGGTTTCGGGCAATTACTTCTCGGTCCTCGGCGTACCGGCCTTCCAAGGTAGGACTTTGACCGAGGCAGACGACCAGGCGCCGGGCGCGTCTCCCTACGTCGTAGTGAGCCACGATTTCTGGCGCCGTCGGCTGGAATCCGACCCGCATGCGCTCGGCAGGAAGATCACGCTCAACGGCTCGCCGTTCACCATCGTCGGGATCGCGCGCCCGGGGTTTACCGGCGAGATCGTCGGTCTGGCGAACGAGATTTGGATTCCGCTCTCGATGCAGGAGCAGGTGAACCCCGGCCGCTCGTTCGGTACGCATCCGGAAATCAGTTGGTTGATCCTCATGGGCCGCACCCGGCCAGGGGTGACTCTCGGCGCCGCGCGCACCGAGATCCAGGGGCTGTTCCATCGCCTGGTCGCCGTTCAGCCGCCGGGGCTGGTTCCCGCCGAAGACGCCGACGAGCTCAGCCGCGCGGAAGTGCCGGTGACCCCCGGGGCGAACGGTTTCTCGCGCCTGCGGCCCCAGTTCGGGCGCTCTCTGTTCACGCTGCTCGCGATCGTCGCCGTGGTTCTGCTGGTCGCCTCGGCCAACGTCGCGAATCTGTTGCTTGAACGGGCCACCGGCCGGAAGAAGGAGATCGGCGTCCGCCTCGCGCTCGGCGCGGGCCGCGGTCGCCTGGTGCGCCAACTGCTCACCGAAAGCCTCGTCCTATCCGCCCTCGGCGGCGCGCTCGGCTTGGCGACCGCCTTCTGGGCCGATACGGCTCTAGTCCGTCTGGTCGCGGGTCCATCGAGCGCGCTCGACCTCCGTCCCGATCTGTCGGTTCTCGGCTTCACCGCTTTTCTCGCGCTGCTCACGGCGATCGCCTTCGGACTCGCGCCCGCGCTCACGGCGACCCGCGTCGAGCTTGCGCCCACGCTCAAGGAGAGCTCGCGCTCTCTCGCGGGCGGCTCCGGCAACCGTTGGCCGCTCGGCAAGCTGCTGGTCATCGCGCAGTTCGCCCTGTCGCTCCTGCTGCTGGTAGGAGCCGGCCTGTTCGTGCGGACGCTCCAGAACCTCGAACACCTCGACCTCGGCTACCAGCGCGAAGGCCTGTTGATGGCGAGCCTGGACCCGATCGGCGGCGGCATCTCGGCGGAACGCTTCGAGTCCTTCACTCGCGATCTGTTCGAACGGATGAAAGCCGTGCCCGGGGTGACGGCGGTGACCGCTTCGGAAAACGGCTTGTTCAGCGGCACGGAATCCGGGCAGACCGTGCGCATCGAGGGTTATTCGGCCGGAACCGAGGGCGAACCCAACGTGGCGTCGGACCAGGTGGCGACGGGTTACTTCAACGTCGTGGGCATCCCGATCCAGGCCGGCCGGGACATTGGCGACGCCGATCGCAAAGGGGGCGCGCTCGTGGCGGTGGTCAACCGGGCGCTGGTCGAGACCTTTCTCAAGGGGAAGAATCCCCTCGGCCGGCATATCTCGATCCTCGACGAGAAAGGCGCCCCGAGCGCGATCTACGAGATCGTAGGCGTCGCGGGCAACTCGCGCGACCATGAGCTGCGCGGTACGGTCCCGCCTCGGTTCTTTACCGCGATGTCTCAGTCGGAACGGCCCGCTTCGCGGCTCAACGTGGAGATCCGCGGCGCCCGCCCCGAGGCGCTCAAAGAGCCGGTCAAAAAGGCGATCCTCGCCGCCTACCCGGAGGTTCCGATCGAAGATCTGGATTCGCTCTCCGTCTCGCTCGGGTCGCAGGTCCAGGACGAGCGGCTGATCGCCCGCCTCTCCGCGATCTTCGGCCTGCTCGGCCTGGTCCTCGCCGCGATCGGCCTGTATGGCGTGGTCTCCTACGCCATCGCCCGCCGCACCCACGAGCTGGGCCTGCGCATGGCGCTGGGCGCGCAACGCGCGGGCGTCCTCTGGATGGTGTTGCGCGAGACGCTGCTCCTGGCGCTTGCCGGCACCGCCCTCGGCATACCGGCCGCTCTCGCCGTGACGCGCGCGGTCGAAAGCCGGCTCTACGGGCTTACCCCGACCGATCCGGCGACGCTGGCGGTCGCGATCGGCATCTTGCTCTTGGTCGCGCTGGTCGCCGGCAGCGTCCCGGGGGCACGGGCGACTCGCGTCAACCCGGTCCAGGCGCTACGCTACGAATAGCGCCCGGATCCGCGGGTAGTGGCTCGGGTTAAGTCTCCTCGCCTTCGGCAGCAGCCAACTACCAGGCCCCGGAGAGCCTTACGCGCCGCCGTTGCCGCCGGGACCGGGACCACCCATCTTGCCGCCCTGGCGCGAAAGGAAGTCCTCGACCGCGAGCAGGCGATCGGTGCCGGCGCGCTGGATCACCGAGAGCAGGTTGCCCATCGAGCTCATCTCTTCGAGCTGCTCGTCGACGAACCAGTCGAGGAAGCGGCGGGCGATGTGGTTCTTGTCCTCGACCGCGATGTCGAGCAGCCCGTAGATCTGCTGCGTCACCTGCTTTTCCCAGTTCAGGGCGAGCTGCGTGGCCTCCTCGGCCGAGCCGAAGTCGCACTTCGACTTCTCGATCGCCGGGATGTCGACCCGGCCGCCGACGTCGACCACGAACTTGACGAACTTCATCGCGTGCATCCGCTCTTCGTCCGCCTGGCGGTAGAAGAAGCTCGCCAATTCCGGCAGAGTGGCGGAATCGAAATAGGCGGCGAGCGCCACATATTGAATCGAGGCGCCCAGCTCGTGGGCGATCTGGGCGTTGAAAGCGGCGATCAGGCGTTCACTGGCGTACATGGGATCTCGGTCTCCTAAGGTGCGGCGTTCGGCTTGAAGCTATCAGCATTCGATGACGTTGATCGCGAGGCCGCCGCGCGACGTCTCTTTGTATTTGGTCTTCATGTCGGCTCCCGTCTCGCGCATGGTCTTGATCACCCGGTCGAGCGAGACCTTGTGCGAGCCGTCGCCGCGCTGGGCGAGACGCGCGGCGTTGATCGCCTTGACCGCGCCCATCGCGTTCCGCTCGATGCAGGGAATCTGGACCAGGCCGCCGACCGGATCGCAGGTGAGCCCCAGATTGTGCTCCATGCCGATCTCGGCGGCGTTTTCGACCTGGATCGTCGGCCCGCCGAGGGCGGCGACCAGCCCGGCCGCGGCCATCGAGCAGGCAACCCCCACCTCCCCTTGGCAGCCGACCTCGGCGCCCGAGATCGAGGCGTTCTCCTTATAGAGGATACCGATCGCCGCCGCGGTGAGCAGAAACCGGATTACTCCTTCGTCGTCCGCTCTCGGGGTCAGGCGGCGGTAGTAGTGGAGCACCGCCGGAATGATCCCCGCGGCGCCATTGGTGGGCGCGGTCACCACCCGCCCCCCCGCGGCGTTTTCTTCGTTCACCGCAAGAGCGTAGAGGTTCACCCAATCGAGCAGAGTCAACGGGTCCTGAAGGGCGGCTTCGGGCCGCTCGGTCAGCTCCTTGAACAGACGCGAGGCCCGGCGCTTGACCCGCAGACTCCCCGGCAGCACCCCCTGCTCGCTGCAACCGCGGGCGACACAGGCCTGCATGGCGCCCCAGATTTTGAACAAGCCGGCGCGGATCTCTTCTTCGGTGCGCCAGGCCTTCTCGTTTTCGAGCATCAGCTGCCAGATCGCCAGGCGATGCTCGCGGGAGAGGCGCAGCAGATCCTCGCCGGAAAAGAAGGGGTAGGCCTGCGGCGTCTGGTCGGGAACCAGCCGATCGGCGCCCGCGGCTAGCTCGTCGACCACAAACCCGCCGCCGACCGAGTAGTAGACCCGCTCTTCGAGAATCGTTCCCGCGCTATCGAACGCCCGGAAGCGCATGCCGTTCGAGTGGAGCGGCAGAACCTCCCGGCGGTTGAAGATCAAATCGGCCTTCTCCTCGAACGGGATCTCGGGGCCCGGCCGGCCGAGCGGACGAAGCCGGAGCGTCTCGCGGATCGCCGCCACCCGGGGACCCACCGCGCCGGGATCGACCTCCTCGGGGGTTTCCCCTTCGAGCCCCATCAAAACGGCCTTGTCGGTGCCGTGCCCCTTGCCGGTCATCGCGAGCGAGCCATAGAGGGTCGCCTCGATCCGCGCGAGCGCGTCCATCCGTCCCTGGCGCTCCAGCCTTTCGACGAACCGCTTCGCGGCTCTCATCGGCCCCACGGTATGCGAGCTCGACGGGCCGATGCCGATTGTGAACAGGTCGAAAACGCTGATCGCCATGCGGGGAAGGTGCCTCCTCTTGGGGGTTGGATCATACGCGAAGGGATATGTTCCTACCGGACTGGCCGATCTCGACAGCGCGACAACTCAGCCTGAAAAGCTGGATATCTCAGCCTGTCAGGCATAGACTGTCCGCCATGTGGGTCCCACGACTTCTCTCGGATCAAGTGCTCTCCGCGGCGCGCCAATACCCAGCGCTGGTCGTGACGGGCGCCCGCCAGACCGGCAAAACCGCTCTTTTGCGACATTTGTTTGAATCCGCGGATTTTGCGTCGCTCGACCTTCCGTCGGCGGCAGCTCAGGCCGACGAGCGCGGCGAGGAATTTCTCCGCGGATTTTCCGAACCAGTGATCCTCGACGAGGTGCAGTACGCGCCGGGGCTGTTCCGCCATCTCAAGGTCGCGATCGACGCGAAGCGAGAGGAACGCGGACGCTTCCTGATGACCGGCTCGCAGAAGTTCTCCCTCATGCAATCGCTGTCGGAGAGTCTGGCCGGACGGTGTGCCGTGCTGGAGCTCGATACGCTCGCGAGCGTCGAGATCCTCTCCGCCTTCCCGGAGGACGAGATCCTTACCGAGGAGATCATTTGGCGCGGCGGCTTCCCCGAGCTATGGCGCGATCGGGAGAACGAGCCGCGACTGTTCTATTCGAGCTATGTCGCCACCTATCTGGAGCGGGATGTCCGTTTGGCCCTACGGGTTGGAAGCCTGCGCGATTTCGAACGCTTCCTGCGGGCCTGCGCGCTCCGCTCGGGCAACCTGTTGAACCTGAGCGAGCTGGCGCGCGACATCGGCATCGCCGGGTCCACGGCGCGCGACTGGCTCTCGGTTCTAGAGGCCTCGAATCAGGTTCTCCTCCTCGAACCCTATTTCGACAACCCCACGAAGCGGATGGTCAAATCGCCCAAGCTCTACTTCCGCGATACCGGCCTGCTCTGCTTCCTCCTGGGTCTCGAGACCCCGGCTGCCCTCGCCTCGTCCCCGCTCGCCGGAGCGGTCTGGGAGACCTTTGTGCTCGGACAGATCCTTCGCGCACGGGCCGCGGCGGGCTCCGCCGGCAAGGTGTTTTTCTGGCGCGACATGCGGGGCGTCGAGGTCGATTTCGTGATCGAGCGCAATGGGCGCATCCGCTTGATCGAGGCGAAATGGACCGAAACCTTCTCCGATCCGCGAGCGCTCAAACCGCTGCTCGCGGTGCGGGACGAGCTTGGGGACCGGGCCGAAGCCGAGCATTGGGTGGCGAGCCGCACCCGGCATGCTCACACCCTACGCGGAATACAGGGAGTCCGGCTGATCGACACCGCCCGGTTCTCGGGTTGGTTCGAGGATTCGTAGGCAGCCCTCAGGAACAACTCCCCCCTCTCTGCTGTTCTCTCCGGACGGATCGGCCGCCGCGGATATACTCCAGCCGAGCTTTCCAGGCCGTTTCTCCGCCAGGCGCCAATCCGTATCCAGGAGGTCAGGTTCGTCCCCATGTCCATTTCTGATTCTCAGCCGAACACCCCCTCAAACCCCATCTACCGTCTGATCATCCTCGGCTCCGGCCCGGCCGGTTTGACCGCCGCTCTGTATGCCGCGCGCGCAGACCTCGCGCCGCTGGTGCTCGAAGGCAACCAGCCGGGCGGGCAATTGACGATCACCACCGAGGTCGAGAACTACCCCGGATTTCCCGAGGGTATCCTCGGCCCCGAGCTGATGGACAAGATGCGCGATCAGGCCAAGCGTTTCGGCGCCCAGGTGAAGTTCGAGGCGGCGATCGACGTCGATCTGTCGGAACGCCCGTTCACGATCCGCACCGACGAAGGGGTCTACCGCGCCCATTCCTTGATCCTTTCGACCGGCGCCACGGCGAAGCTCGGCGGCCTTGCGGCTGATCTGGAGCTGATGGGCTACGGGATTTCGGCCTGCGCCACGTGCGACGGCTTCTTCTTCCGCGACAAAGAGGTCGTGGTGGTGGGAGGCGGCGACTCGGCCATGGAAGAGGCGATCTTCCTCACTAAATACGCTTCGAAGGTCACCGTGGTCCACCGGCGGCGCGAGCTGCGCGCCTCGCGGATCATGCAGGACCGGGCGCTCACCAATCCGAAGATCTCCTGGCTCTGGAACTCCGAAGTGATCCACGTCCACGGCGACCGCGAGACCGGCGTCTCCGGCATCCAGGTGCGCAACACCGAAACCGGCGCGGAGAGCAATTACCCCACGCAGGGGCTGTTTTACGCCATCGGCCACGTGCCGAACACCCAGTTGTTCAAGGGCAAGCTCGAAATGAACGCGGGCGGCTACCTGATCGTCGACGAGCCCTCTACCCGAACCCATATCCCCGGCGTGTTCGCCGCGGGCGACGTGACCGACCCGACCTACCGCCAGGCGATCTCCTCGGCCGGCAGCGGCTGCAAGGCGGCGATCGACGCGGAGCGGTTCCTCTCCGAACATGCGGTGGAGCCGTTGGCCGTACCGGTGCTCGCCGGAAAGGCGGCTGACTGATGTCGAAGCGACCCACCACGCTGGGGGCATTGCGCGAAACCGGGTACCGGCCGCGTTCGGTGAAGAGCGAGCTGCGCGCCAACCTGCGCGAACGGCTGAAATCGGGCAAGCCGCTCTTTCCGGGCATTCTCGGCTACGACCGGACGGTCATTCCGGGGGTGGTGAACGCTCTGCTCGCCGGCCACGACTTCATCCTGCTCGGCCTGCGCGGCCAGGCGAAGACGCGCATCCTGCGCGGGTTGATCGACTTCCTCGATCCGGAGGTGCCGATCCTCACCGGCTCCGAGCTGAACGACGATCCGCTGGCGCCGATCTCGGTTCCCGGCCAACGGCGGGTCGCCGAAGCGGGCGACGATACGACCGTCGAATGGTTGCCGCGCGAGGCGCGCTACAACGAGAAGCTCGCAACGCCGGAC
Source organism: Thermoanaerobaculia bacterium (assembly GCA_035995205.1). Classification (GTDB taxonomy): domain Bacteria; phylum Acidobacteriota; class Thermoanaerobaculia; order Multivoradales; family UBA5704; genus DASYKS01. The sequence goes on along the minus strand of DASYKS010000070.1, from coordinate 142,024 downwards.
GTCTCGATCGCCGACCTGCTCGGCGACATCGACCCGATCAAGGCCGCGACCCGGCGTCTCACGTTCGCCGATCCGGAGGTCATCCATTTCGGCATCATCCCGCGCACCAACCGCGGGATCTTCGCGATCAACGAGCTGCCCGACTTGGCGCCGCGCATCCAGGTGGGTCTGTTCAACCTGCTCGAAGAGCGCGACCTGCAGATTCGCGGATTCCCCGTGCGTATCCCGCTCGACCTGATGATGTGTTTTTCGGCGAACCCCGAGGACTACACGAACCGCGGCTCGATCATCACTCCGCTCAAAGACCGGATCGCGTCGCAGATCCTCACCCACTATCCGCCGGATGCCGCGACCTCGGCCGCGATCACCCGCCAGGAGGCGTGGACCGACCGCGACGTGCCGGGCCTGGAAATCCCCGACGAGATTCGAATGCTGGTCGAAGAGATCTCGATCGCGGCACGCGAGAGTGACCTGGTCGACCAGTCCTCGGGCGTCTCGGCGCGCGTGGCGATCGCCGCCCTGGAGTTGCTCGCGTCGAACCTCGAACGCCGCCAGCTCCGGACGAACGAGGCCAGGATCTTCCCGCGCCTGGCTGACCTGCAAATGCTCCTGCCCGCGATCACCGGCAAGGTCGAGATGGTCTACGAAGGCGAGCAGCAAGGGGCGGAAGTGGTCGCCCGCCGGCTGATCGGCCTTGCGGTCAAGAAGGTGTTCGACGCCGGCTTCCCGGAGATCGGCAAAGAGCTGGGCAGCCGAGGTGTCGACGACGACGGACCGTATTCGGAAATCGTCCGCTGGTTCGCCGCGGGTCACGAGGTCACGCTGTCGGACGAGCAGACGGCGGCTGAGTATCGGGCGGAGCTGTCGCGCGTCCCGGGGCTATTCGATCTCGTCGAACGCTATCGCGGCCAGAGCGCCACGGAAGCCGAGCGGGCGCTCGCCGCCGAGATCGTGCTCGAAGGGCTGCACCAGCACCTGAAGCTCGCCCGGCACGACCTCGACAGCCGGATCAGCTACAAGGAGCTGGTGAAGTTCCAGCTCCTGAAGCCGCGGCGGCGAAGCGGCCGGTCGGAGAGCGATCTCAACTAGATTCGCCTATGCGCCACAAATACGCCTGGCTCGACCCTGACCTTCTCCGCTCCCTCCTGGCGGGGCTCGACCTGCTGCGCCTGTTCAACCAGCTCGTGCTCGCAACGGGGGGCGACCCGGAAGAGGCGATGAACTGGATGCGCGAGCTGCAGGCTCAAGGCTACCTGCCCGAGAATCTCGATCTCGACGAGTTCTTCCAGAGCTTGGAGGATCAGAATCTGATCGGCCGCGACCAGGAGGGCGGGATGTCGCTCACCTCGGGCGGCGAGCGGAAGATCCGGAAGAGCGCGTTCGAGGAGATCTTCGGCGGGCTCGACCGCTCTTCCGCCGGCTACCATCCGATCCACTCGTTCGGCGAGGGGGTCGAGCGCCAGCCCGAGGCCAAGCCTTGGAGCTTCGGCGACGATCTGAACCTGATCGACTCCGCCCGGTCGCTGCAAAACGCGATGCGGCGTACGAAGGGCGAGCTCGATCTCGCGGAAGAGGATCTAGAAGTCTTCGAGACGGAGCACATGACCTCGTGCGCGACGATCGTCGCGATCGACGTCAGCCACTCGATGATCCTCTATGGCGAAGACCGGATCACGCCGGCGAAGACCGTGGCGCTCGCGCTCACCGAGCTGATCACCACCAAGTATCCTAAGGACCACCTGGGGGTCATCCAGTTCGGCGACCGCGCCGAGCCGATGAAGCTTTCCGAGCTCCCCTACCTCCAAGCCGGGCCGTACCACACCAACACCCGCGAGGCGCTCCAGCTCGCCCGCGGCCTGTTGTCGCGACAGAAGCAGCCGAACAAGCAGATCTTCCTGATCACCGACGGCAAACCCTCGGCGATCACCGAAGGGGGCCACGTCTACAAGAACCCGTTCGGCCTCGACATGCGGATCGTCAACCTCACCCTTGAAGAGGCCGATCACTGCCGGCGCCAGAAGATCGTGATCACCACCTTCATGCTCGCGACCGATCCGATGCTCACCGACTTCGTCGAGAAGCTGACCCAGATCAACCGCGGTCGCGCCTACTTCGCCTCGCCGTACAACTTAGGCGAGTTCCTGCTCGCGGACTACATCAGGAATCGGCGGAAGCGGGTGCGGTAGGGGGAGCTTGACGGGCGAACCGTCCCGCGTGACCGGCATTTCGGAATGGAGCGCCATTCCCCCGGGATGCACCACACCGGGCAACTCTTGAGTCACAGCCAGCTCCTTGTCGGCCGTTCCCGAAACCTTCCGCAACACGAAGAGCCCCTTCCGCCCCACTCGTAAACTCTGATACATCACCAAGAGCCGCACGGCGGGCATTCCAAGCTACCCAAACATCACACCGACGTACCCGGACATCATTACCAACGGCTTCTGCATCATTCCGAGCTGCTTCTGCATCATTCCGAGCTGCTTCTGCATCACCCCGATCCTCCGACGCATCACTCAGATCACGTTCGACACCCTTCCCAGGTGCTATTGCATAGCGCAGAACGCGCTCGTAGTGATGTACCACTGGGTCGCCGTGAGTCAGAACCAGATCGTAGTGATGGCGACTTTGATCCTAGCGTCTCAGATCCAGCTCGTGGTGATGGCGAGCTCGATCTCTGCATTGGAGAACGAACACGACGTGATGCGCAGCCAGCTCGCTGTGATGTGGAACTGGATCGCAGTAATGCAGAGCTGAATCGTAGCGATGTAGAACTCGGTCGGAGTGATGTAGAGCTCGGTCGTAGTGATGCAGAAACCGATCGCAACGTTCCAAACATCAATCGTAGTGATGTTTGCTCTGGAGGCGAGCGATGCGACTACGGTCGCAGGGCTTTGCAACACGAGGCCCATTCCGCCGACCGAACGGCGAGCGAGGCAACTCCTCGGCGCGAAGGCGCTCACCGGTGGGGTGTCGAGGCAAATCCAGCGGCGCACGCTACGTATCAAGCTCAGAGAGTCCGAGACCGCGAACGGAGTGCCCTCCTGCAGGCCGGCGGACGACGCGCACCGGACAGGGCCTTGAGGGCAAGTCCTTCCAGAGGGGCGGCGGAAACAGGTGCGACGCGCGACCGGCAACCTTTGCCGGAACAGCGCCCGAAAGTTCGCCTCCTTTCGGGTTATGGGGTGACATCCCCTGGCACGCCCGCTGCTCCTTATCCATGGCGACCGCCCGATTCCCGGGCGAGGAGGACGACGCCATGCCACAGACAGCCTGGAGCTCAAAAGACGAACGCCAGTACAAGCATGTCAAGGAAAGCGAGCGCGATCGGGGACGGAGCGAGGACCGAGCGGAGGAGATCGCCGCGCGTACGGTCAACAAGCAGCGGTTCGGCGAGGGACGGACGCAGACCCGTACCAGCCGTGCGACCGGCAATCCGAACGGCCGACTGGAAGATCTGACCGTGACCGAGCTGCGCAATCGCGCCCGCGAGCGAAAGATCCCCGGCCGTAGCGGAATGAAGAAGAGCGAGCTGATCTCCGCGATTCGCCGGGGCCGTTGAGCTGACGCCGCTGGCGCGGACCTTGCTCTTGATCGAAACGTCGCGAAGCAACCTCCTTCGGGAGCGCAAAGCGGCTTAGTCCCAGCCCGGCAGGCTCTCCGATGCTCGTACTTCATCCCTCCCTGCCGGGCTTTTTTGAACCCCGGTGCCGCGGTTCGCCGCGGCACCACCTTCGAAAGGAGCGACTCCGTGAATCAGACCTGGGCGAAGGGAAAGTGGAATGAAGTGAAGGGCAAGGTCAAGGAGCAGTGGGGCGATCTGACCGACGACCAGCTCGACAAGATCGAAGGGCAGCGCGATCAACTGGTCGGCCTGATCCAGCAGGAATACGGCAGGACCCGCGACGACGTGGAGCGCGAGATTGCGGCCTGGGAGAAGCGCCAGGAAACCCGGTAGGCCAACCCCTACCTGAACTTCGCATAGGGCTCGGGCGGTCGGAGTGTCGACCGCCCGAGTTGCATTTGGCTTCCGATAGCTCCCGAGCGGTCCCGCGAGCAAGATTTCGATAGCGCCGGCCTCCATGGGTTCGATAACTTCGACGGAAGCCGATCTCGCCTTTTCTCTGCTATGCTGCTCTGACATTTCGATCGATCCATCGCCGTCGCACGGGGAGCCTTCCTATGCCGACCAGCCGCACGATTCGCACTCTCGCCAGTTCCTTGTTGCTCATCTTCGCCTTCGCCTCGGCCGCCGACGCAACCGAGGTGGTTCGCCGCGGCACTCTCGCGCTGGGCAACGACGCCTGCGACGATACGGAGCCCGAGGTCGCCACCCAGCCGGACGGTACGTTCCTCGCCGTCTGGCAGCGCTGCTCCCCCAGCCAGATCCTGGCGCAGCGGTTCGATTCGATCGGACGCCGCCTCGGGTCCGAGATCGATTTGGGCACCGGGTTGTTTCCCCAGGTGGCGGCGCTCCCCGACCGCGGTTACGCGGTCGCGTATCTACGCCAGCTGATGCCCGACTTGGAGACCTTTGGTGTCTTTGCCCGCCGGCTTGGGTCCACGGGCTTGCCTCTGGCCGACGCCGCTCGAATCGACGAGGAGGGTGAGAACAGCCAGGTGACGCCCTACGCCGTACCACGCCTCGCCTCGGCACCTGACGGGCGGCTGTTCGTCGCCTGGCACGACCTGTTCTCCTTGCCATTCCCCCTCCCGTTCCCCGAGATGTCGGCGTTGGGCCGAATGCTCGAAGCGGATCTCACGCCGCAGGGATCGACCTTCGACCTCGGCCCGATCGATCTGTTCAGCGACTCCGACATCTCACTCGACGAAGCAGGCCGGGCGATCAGTGTGACCATCTTGAGCGGCCTCGTCGCGTGGCGCTTCGACGAGTCGGGAGCGCCGATCGGCAACGCGATCAACGTGGGCGGCGGCAGCCTCGAGGTCTTCAATCCGCGCCTCGCGCCACGTCCGGGGGGCGGTTGGTGGCTGGTTTGGAACGAGGGCGGGGCGCCCCAGGTGTCCACCCGGGTCTTTCTACGCGCGCTCGACGCCGACGGCCATACGGCCGGACCGAGGATCGACGTCGGCTTGCTCGGGTCGTTCGAGACCTTGCCCGCCGTCGCCGTCGATCCCGACGGGCTCGTGCTGGTCGCCGCCCGCGATCGTGCCGGGGTGCTCCAGCAGCGGTTGTTCGACGCCAGCGGCGCCCCGGTGTCGGACCTCGCGCCGCTCGCCGAGCCCAATCCCTTCGCGGTCGGCCGGGCGGCGCTCGCCGAGAGCTCGGCGACCGGTTTCGTCGCGCTCTGGCAGGGTGGCGCGCATTTGGGGCCCTTTCCTCCTACGCTCACGGGCTGGGACTTGTTCGGCGCCTTGCTGGCTTCGTCCTGCCCGAGCCCGAACGCCGTCTGCGCCGGGGTCGGATCGGCGCTCGCGGAGGTCCAGGTGCGCTGGCGGCTGGGCAATCTCTCCGGCATCGGCCGCGGCCTGCGGCTCGGCCGGCATCTTCTATTCACGGTCGAAAACCCGGGCCGATTCGACGTCGCGGTCGACCTCTCCGGCGGCGCCATCGATTGGGCGGCGACCACCAACGCCGCAGTCCAGCTCACGTGGACCGAAGGGGGCTCCACCCACAGCGTGGTCAAGCCGGCCGGCCGTTTCGCCAGCGGCCGACTGAAGATTCCGACCCCTCCGATCCTCGCGACCCCCGGGGAGACGGCCGAGGTCGCGAGCGAACCGGCGGAAGCCCTGGCGGTCGATGGCTGCGCCCCCTCGACCCGGACGGCCTGTCTGTTCGGCGGGCGCTTCCGCGTCACGGCGTTCGTCACGGGAGCCGACGGCGTCGAGCGGCCGGCCGAGGTGCTGGCGTTCGCCGACCGGCAGTCGATCCTGTCGTTCGCCGGGGCGGGCGGCGCCACGTTCTCCCTGGTCGACGGCCGGGCAGTCAACGGCAAGTTCTGGGTCCACTGGGGTGGGCTTTCCACCGCGGCGTTTCGGATCGAGGTCACCGACATCTCGACCGGCACCACCCGCACGTACGCGAACCCGGCGGGCAAGCGCCAGAGCCAGGCGGATCGCGGCGCGTTCTAAGGGATAGAACGGGCTCGCAAGGCCTCGTCAAAGACCTCAGCCGCACCAGCCCTCACCCCCAGCCCCTCTCCCAAAGGGAGAGGGGAGCAAAGCGAGGTTGATTTTTGCTGTTCTCCCCTCTCCCGTTTCGGGAGAGGGGTCGGGGGTGAGGGCTGGTGCGCGGCACCTTGCCGCAGGCTCCGAGCAAGATTTCGATAGCGCCGGAGTCGTTCGTCCGCTAACTTCGACCGAAAGCCGAGTGCGCCCGGTGCTCTGGTATGCTATTCTGACATCTTAACGCATTGCCTTCGTTCGGGAGTTTTCAGCATGAGAACCAGCGCGGCCCGCTCTCTCGCCTCCCTGCTGATCCTTTTCGCCTTCGCCTCGACCGCGACCGCCGCGGGGATCGATCGCCGGGCTTCGCTCGCTCTCGGAGACGAGTCCTGCGACGACAGCTCGCCCGAGGTGGCCACCCAGCCGGACGGCACGTTCCTGGTGGTTTGGCAGCGCTGCAGCTCACCCAGCCGGATCGCGGCGCAGCGGCTCGACGCCGTGGGGCGAAAGCTCGGGGCGCAGATCGACCTCGGCAGCGGGGATTTCCCCCAGGTGGCGGCGCTCCCCGACCGCGGCTATGCAATCGTTTTTTTACGCGAGGTGCCTTCCGAGGTCAACGTCTTCGGCGTCTACGCCCGCCGGCTCGATCCGACCGGCGCGGCGCTCGCCGACGCCGTACGCGTCGATGAAGGAGGCGGAGAGGAAAACCGGGTCGCCTACGCGGTGCCGCGACTGGCCGCCGCGCCCGACGGGCGTCTGTTCGTCGGCTGGCGCAACATGTTCCTGTCGCCGTTCCCGGTCCCCATCTTCCAGCTTCCCACCTTGGGCCGGATGCTCGGCGCGGATTTGGTGCCGCTCGGTTCGACCTTCGACCTCGGCACCGCCGGCATTCTGGACGACATCGACGTCTCGTTCGACGAACAGGGCCGCGCGCTCGCGGTGACCGCACTGGGCAGCGTCGGGGCGCGACGTTACGGGGAAGCGGGTATACCGATCGGCATTGCGGTCGAGGTAGGCGGCGGCAGCATCCCGGCCTTCAACCCTCACCTCGCGCCGCGACCGGGCGGCGGCTGGTGGCTCGCTTGGGAGGAGCGGGAGGGGGGCACCCAATCGGGCTTCACTCGCGCGTTTCTCCGTCCGCTCGATGCCGACGGCCATCCGGCCGGACCGCGAATCGACGTCGGCTTGATCGGGGAATTCGGAGCCACCGAGCCCGTGCCCGGAGTCGACCCGGACGGGTTCGTCCTGGTCGCCGGACACGATACCCAAGGGGCGATCAAGATGCGGCTGTTCGATCCGACCGGTGCGCCGGCTTCGGACCTCGCTTCACTCGCCAACCCTGACCCTTTCCAGCTCGGCATTGCCTCGCTCGCCGAGAGTTCCGCAACCGGTTTCAACGCGTTCTGGCCGGGTGACGCGACGAACGGGCCCTTTCCCGGCGCGCTCAGGGGCTGGGACTTGCGCGGCGCCCTGCTGGCTTCGTCCTGCCCTAGCCCGAACGCCGTTTGCGCACGGGTCGGCGGTGCGGTCGCGGAAGTCGAAGTGCGATGGCGGCTCGCCGGGCGAAGCGGCGCAGGCCGCGGTCTGCGGCTCGGCCATCATCTTCTGTTCGCGCTCGAAAACCCGGGCCGATTCGACGTCGCGGTCGACCTCCGCGGCGGCGCCATCGATTGGGCGGCGACCACCAACGCCGAGATCACGATCCGCTGGACCGAGGCCGGAACCACCCGCACCGCGATCAAGCCGGCCGGCCGTTTCGCCAGCGGCCATCTCGGAAGCCCGACGCCTCCGGCCAGTATCGCCATGACGGCCGATGTCGTTTCCGAGCCGACCGGCGCCCTGGCCGCGGAGAGCTGTGCCCCCTCGGCGCGGACGGCCTGCCTGCTCGGCGGGCGCTTCCGCGTCGTGGCGTTCGCCACGGGCGCCGACGGCCTCGAACGGCAGGCCGAGGCGCTGGCGTTCGCCGACCGGCAGGCGATCCTGTCGTTCACCGAGGCGGGCGGCGCCACGCTCTCCCTGCTCGACGGCCGGGCGAGCAACGGCAAACTCTGGGTCTACTGGGGTGGGCTGTCCACGGCGGCGTTCCGGATCCAGGTCACCGACCTCTCGACCGGCACCACCCGCACCTACGCGAACCCTGCCGGACAGCGCCAGAGCCGGGCCGACCGCCAGGCGTTCTGAGGGTCCGTGGGCGGTGGCCCCGTTTGGCCGCCGCCTACGCCTTTTCGATCGGCTGCTTCTTTCGAGGAGGAATCCCGTCATGCGCCCTCACCTGACCTTCGCCGCGATCGCGGCCGGATGTCTCGCTCTCACCCCGGCCGCGTTTCCCGCCGACGACCTATCGATTGCGAGTTTCTCGGCCGGTTCGGCGACGTGCGAGGATGTCTTCCCCGATGTCGCCGCCTCTCCCGGCGGCAGTTTCCTCCTGTCCTGGAGCCGGTGGTGCGAAGGATCGGCCGCTTACCAAGTCATCGCTCGCCTCTTTGACTCCGAGGCACATCCGATCGGCCCGGAAGTGGAGATCGGGACGGGCTTCTCGCCCACTCTGGCGGCACTGCCCGGCGGCGGCTACGCCCTCGCCTGGGTCCGGTCGATTACCTCTTTCCATTCTCAGGTGTACCTACAGCGGCTCGACGCGCGCGGGCGCCCGCTCGCAACTCCGTGGGCGGTGGATGAAGGCGCGCGCGAGCCCAGCACCAAGCACCAGCCGCGCCTGGCGGTCGATCGCGCCGGGCGGCTCGCCATCCTCTGGCAGCGAACGGAATCGGCGCCGTTGCGCTCCGACTTTCTGCTGCGGCGGTTCAACGCGGATTTCTCCCCCGCCTCAGAGGTCATCTCGTTTGGCGACCACCCGCCGTATCCGCCCGAAGAGCCCGACCTGGCATTTGCCGGCAACGACGACCTCCTGGTCGCGTGGGGGCAGTTCATCTCCGAGCAGCCTTCTCAATCCACGGCGATTTTCGGCCGACGTTTTCCCGCCGATGGCACGGCGGCCGGACCGTCGTTCCGAATCACTTCCCTCGACTTGGGCGACCAACGCTCACCTCGCCTGCTCGGCGCGCCGCGCTTCGGCGGCTGGCTGATGGGCTGGCAAGGCACCGATTTCCTGGGCCACGGCGACGCGCGCTTCGCCTATCTCCCCGAAGGCACCCTCCAGCTCGGCCAAGCCGTGGGCACCGTCCTCGATCCGTCGCAGGTGGGTCGCACCGATTTGGCGCTCGCCACCGACGTAGCGGGCGGCGTCCTGGTGCTCTCCGAGCCCTATCAAGAGGCGCTCGCGGGACGGCTGTTCGACCCGATCGGCTTGCCGGCCGGCGAGCCGATCGAGGTGGCGCCGTTCGGCGTTTGGGACCTGGACGGCCCAGTGGTTTCGCGCTCGGCCACGGGTTCGTTTTTGGCCGTCTGGGCCGAGGCCGAGCGGGTCGAAGTCGACCTCGACGTCTTCTCTCCTCAAGGCTGGGACCTCCGCGGCCGGATCTTTCGTCGCAGCTGCCCGGCCGGCGAGCACGCCGCCTGCCTGCTGTCCGGACGGTTCGGTGTCGAGGTTCTGCGTGGCGGCGGAGCGGGCACGCCGGTTCACGCCCGGCCGACCGTGTTGGACGACGGCGGCGTGCTGTTCGCCTTCCCCGGGCGGATTCCGGAGGTCGCCGTGCGCATGACCCAGGCGGACGCGGAGATCGATCTGGCCTATGCCGCGACCACCAACGGCGCGGTGACGATCCGGGTGACCGATCGGCTCACCGGCCGGGTCGCGACGACCACCAAATCGGCCGGCCGTTTCGCGAGCGGGCGGATCGAGGGCCTCGGGGCCACCTTGGAGCCCTTGGCCGCCCGCGCGACGATCTCCGCGGTGCCCGCGACCTCCCCGGCTCCGCCGCTCGGCCTGTTCGGCGATCGGTTCAAAGTCGAGGTGAGCCGGCCCGGCGTGGACGGCATCCCCCTAAAGGCCCGCGGCGCCCTGTTCGACGACCGCCGCGCGGCGTTCCGCTTCGGCGACGATCTGGATCTCACCGTCGCACTGATCGACGGCCGCGCGGAAAACGGCAAATTCTGGATCTACCTGGGCGATCTCTCCGACGCCGCCTACCGGGTGAAGGTCACCGACGCTACGACCGGCAGGATCAAGGTCTACACCAAACCGGCGGGCCGGCTCCTTACCCAGGTGGACCGCCAAGCGTTCTAGAATCCGGCGCGAGATGACCCGTCGAGGCGGCTTTCGCCGCCGTCGTTTTACGCCGTTCCTGGTGACATGGCTCACGCTCGGGCCCGTCCTCCTCCTCGCTCAAGCGTGGACCGGCGTCGGACGGCTTTCGGGAAGCGTCGTGGCGCCCGGCAGGCAACCGATCGCGAAGGCGCGGATCTCGCTTCATTTCGAGCGTCCCGACGGCCCGGGTCCCGCGACCGAGAGCGACGCGCGCGGGCACTTCTCGGCGCTCGGTCTCGCTCCCGGGCTTTGGCACGCGTCGGTCGAGGCGGAGGGGTACCTACGCGCCGAGGGGCAGGCTCAGGTTCCGGGCGAGGGTCCCGGTCCGCAGCTCCGTTTCGAGCTGCGTCCGCTCGAATCGATCGCCCCTTCGGCCAAACAGACCGACCGCTCGATCGTCCGCGGCTGGATCGAGGAGGGCAACCGGCTCCTCGCCGCCGGCAAGCGCACCGAGGCGCGCGCGGAGTGGGAACGCGCGCTCCCCGAGCTGCCGCCCGACGGCCAAGCCCCCGTGCTCCGCGCAATCGCCCGCGCCTGGTTCGAGGAGGGACGCCGCGCGGAGGCGATCGCCGCGCTCGAAAAAGCGATCACCGCCGATCGTTACGATACCGAGTCGGCCCGCCTGCTCGAATTGCTGACCACGGAGGACCAGGCAGGCGGCGAGGCGCCTCCGGCCACGGCGGGATCTCCCGCCCCGCCGGCATCGGGTCCCGACGACCTGCCGCATTTTCCCGCGACACCCGAGCGCACGGGAAGTTTCATCACCTCGTTGCCCGAACGGAGTCCGCGCTCCGACCTTGGCGAGCTGCTCCGGCGCACGGGAGTGTCGCGCCGCGAGCTCGACGGCGCCGACCCGAACGGCGGGCGCTACGATCTCGCACGCGAAACCTTCAGCCTGGTGGTCCCGGCGAGCTACCGGCCGGAGGTGCCGCACGGTCTGGTGGTCTGGGTCAGTCCGGGTCCGTTCGGCGGCGCCACCCGGCCCGACCTCCTCCGGCAGCTCGCCGACCGCCGCCTGATCTGGGTCGGCGCCAACGGCGCAGGCAACGAGCGCCAGCGCTGGTATCGCTTCGGCCTGGCGCTCGACGCCGCGCACAACCTTCAGAAGCTGTACCGGATCGACCCCGAGCGGATCTACATCGCCGGCTATTCAGGCGGCGGGCGGATTTCCAGCGTGCTCTCGGTAGTCTATCCGGAGGTCTTTTCCGGCGGCCTGTTCATGGTCGGCTGCGACTGGTTCCGCCCTCTGCCGATTCCCGACCGCCCGGGCACGAGCTGGCCCGTCCTCTACCCAAAGCCGGGCAAGCGCGATCTCGATCTTGCCAAGAGCCGCAACCGCTATGTTTTCTTGACCGCGGAGCGCGATTTCAACCGCATTCAGACCCGCGAGATCTTCCACGCTTTCGAGCGCGAAGGGTTCGCCCATACGGCCTACATCGAGGTACCGGGGATCGGCCATTACGGCCCGGTTCCTACCCCCGACTGGGCGCGCGCGTTCGACACTCTCGATCCGGTCGGCGCCGCCCTGGCCAAGCCCTCTCCCTGAGCGGTGGCGCCGAGAGTGTGGAAGGATCGAGTCTCCACATGACAGGAAAGAGGTGAAAACATGTCGATCGAAGAACGTCTGCAGACCCTCGGCATCGAGCTGCCGGAGACCCGCCCGGCGGGCGCGAACTACCTGCCCTCTTTACGGATCGGCGACATTGTCTACATCTCGGGCCAACTCCCGAAATGGAATGGTGAGTACAAGTTCATCGGCAAGGTCGGCCGCGAATTCGACGAGAGCCAAGGCCAGCAGGCTGCCCGCCTTTGCGCCCTGAACCTGGTCGCCGTGCTCCGAGAGGCGTTGGGCGGCAATCTGGATCTCGTGCGCCAGTGCATCCGCGTCGGGGGCTACGTCAACTGCACACCCGACTTCACCGCGCATTCCCAAGTGGTCAACGGCGCCTCCGACCTTCTCTTCGAAGTTCTCGGCGCGGCCGGCCGACACACGCGCATCGCGGTCGGAATGGCGGCTCTGCCCTACGACTGCGCGGTCGAGGTCGAGGCGCAGTTCCACGTGCGGTGAGGCGCCTGGCAACCTACCCGCTGGAAAGGCGCCTGGGGTGGAGAGGTATACTCTTCTTTGACAGGAGAGTCGGATGTCGATCCCGAAGCCGCTTATCACCTCATCCCCCAATCGTCTCAGCGGCACTCCTGTCTTCGCGGGCACTCGGGTTCCGGTGCAGACGCTGATCGATTACCTCGAAGGGGGCGATCCGCTTGACGCTTTCTTGCGTGATTTTCCCTCTGTAGGCAGGGAGCATGCGGTCGCCGTCCTGGAGCTCGCCAAGTCCGCTCTACTCGCCAACGCCGTGGCCGCCTGAACTAGGACCAGCTCGTGCGCGTCCTTCTCGACGCCTGTGTCCCGCACCAGCTCGGGAGGCTCCTGACCGGACACGACGTTCGTAGCGCCACCGACCTCGGATTGGGTGACTTCGATGACCGGCCGTTGCTCGACGCGATTGACGGGCGGTTCGATGCCCTCGTAACGGTTGACAGGCGGCTGCCGAAACAACAGGTTCTCGCCGGGAGGACTTTCAGCGTCGTCGTCCTGCGGGCCAAGACCAATCGCTTGGTCGACCTCCAACCCTTGGTAGAGCGCCTACTCCAAGCCTTGAGAGCTTTGGCACCTGGCGAGGCTCGGGAGATCGGCGACTGAACGCGGTCGAGATCGAGGCCCAGTTCCACGTGCGCTAAGGGGACCGGTATAAAGGAGATTCGGAGGCCAATCATCCTTCCGTGAATTTGGTTATGCTATTATACCATTCACAAAAAGGAGAGTCCAAATGCCCGTTGACCGCTCGCGATCACGTACCACCCGCAAATTCTTGCCGTTCCTTCTCGGTCTGATCGCCTTACCGGCGGTCGGAGCGGAGTTCGACCGGATCGCTTCGTTTGCGGCCGGTGACCCACGGCCCTGCGCCGACAGCGGCCCGGACGTCGCGGTGCAACCGGGCGGTTCGTTTCTGCTGACCTGGCAGCGGAGCCAATGCCCGGAGATTTCCACGCTGAAAGTCAGGGCTCAGCGCTTCGACGCCGCGGGCCGGCCGCTCACCCCGGCCTTCGACCTGTGGGACGGAATCGGTCCGCAGGTTGTCCCCCTTCCAAACGGAGGTTTCGTCGCCACGTCTTGGTTCGAGCGAGACCTCGGTCCGCTCCTCCCCACGGGGATCGGCCTGCATCGGCTCGATGCGCTCGGCCGGCCGAGCGGCGAGACGATCGCCGTTGCGGTCGACCCGAACTTCGGTCCCAACGCCGACCCTCGCCTCGCCGTGGCGCCCAACGGGGCGGTTGCAATTGTCTGGCGTGAATCTTCTTCCTTCCTTCCCATTTCTCTCGTGCGCGGACGGTTCTACAACGCTGCCTTAGAGCCTGTGACGGAGACGTTGGCACTTGCCAACGACCTCGCACAGTTCCAGGTCAACCCGGACATCGCTTTCCGAGACGACGGCACGGCGCTCGCCATCTGGGTGGAAGCAGAAAACCGTGCCCCTTCCCAGATCTTCGGCAGGCTTTTCGACGTCTCCGGCCATCCCCTGACCGACAGATTTCCTGTTACCACGACGGAGACGGACCGGGCGAGTCTGTTTCCTCGCGTGGTGGCCCGTGGCGACGGGGGCTGGTGGGTAGGTTGGTACAGCTTTCTGTTCCAGATACCCTTCTCGGGCGACGAAGGGGCCTCTATCCAAGCCCGGGTGCTGCGCTTGGGTGTCGGTGGCGAGCGGATCGGCGTCGAGCAGTCCCTCGGTGCGCCGCTGACTGCCAACGGGAACGTGTCGCCCGCCCTCGGCATCGGCCCGAGGGGAAATCTCCTCGTCCTCGGAACCGGCGTTGACGGAACGATCTCCGGCCGCCTGTTCAATCGCGACGGGGCTAGGGCTTCGAACCTCTTCGACCTCTCGGAGAGCGCTCCGCTCTTGTTCGGCGAGCCGGTCCTCGTCGATCGGTCACCCTCCGGTTTCGTCGCTGCGTGGTCAGGAATCCCCTTTATTGTTTCGCCGGGCGATTCCGACCTCTTCGGGGCAATTCTCAACTCCGTCTGCCTGGAGGGGAAGAAAGCCGCTTGCCTTGGCCCGGACGGGCGCTTCGGAGTGGAGGTCACCTGGCAAAACGGCGCTCAAAGCGGCAGGGCGAAACCGCTGCCGCTTTCGGGCAACGTCGCGACCTTCGGATTGCACAACGCCGCCGAGCACGACGTCACGGTGCTCCTCTCCGGCTCCGGGTCTCGCGATCTCACGTTCGCCGCCACCACCGGTGCGGCGCTCGTAATTCGCGTGACCGACAAGACGACCGGGATGATCCGCACATTCGCGAAACCCGCCGGACGTTTCGCGAGCCAGCGTATTCCGAACGCGTTGCCGAGCCTCGCTGGCGACAGCGGAGACTCCGCAGTTACGGTTTCGGCGGCGGTTGACGAGGCGGAATCCGCTTCCATCGCGCTCCCGGCCGTCGGCGAAACGTGCGCGCCGACCCGCCGCGCGCTCTGCCTGCTGGGCGGCCGATTCCGCGCCGAGCTCTTGGCCGGACAGCAGCCCCGACCGGCCCTCGCCCTCTTGCGCACCGACAAGAGCGGGGCGTTCGCGTTTCCCAGCGCTCCCGACGTCCCCGTGGTCACCTTGACGATGATCGACGGCCGGGCGAGCAACGGCAAGTTCTGGGTCTACCTGGGCGGGTTGTCGCCGTCCGGCTATAAAGTGAGGATCACCGATCTTTCGACCGGTACCGCCCAGACCTACAGCAATCCGGCCGGACGGCTCGAAAGCCGGGCGGATCGGACCGCGTTCCGATGACGGCCCTATAAGGAACGAACCTTCAATAAGCCCATCAACACCTCCGCGATGAGATATGCTATTGCGACATTCTCTCCCTGGCACCTGGATCGTCAAATTTCAGGAAGGAACATTTCGCATGCTTATCGACCGTTCGAGGCCACGCACCACCCGTAGCGCTCTCTTGCTCGCCGTCGCAATCGTTGCACTGCCTGCCGCAGGGGCGGAGATCGACCGAATCGCGTCGTTTTCCGCTGGAGACCCTCCGCCCTGCGCCGACACCGGTCCGGACATCGCGGTGCAGCCGGGCGGCTCGTTTCTGCTGATCTGGCAGCGAAGCCGGTGCCCGGACATCTCCACGCTGAAAGTCCGGGCTCAGCGCTTTGACGCCGTAGGCCGGCCGCTCGCTCCGGCCGTCGAGCTGTGGGACGGTATCGACCCGCAGGTTGTCTCTCTCCCCAACGGAGGTTTCGTCGCCACGTCTTGGTTCGAGCGAGACTTGGGGCCGTTTCTCCCCACGGGGATCGGCCTGCATCGCCTCGACGGGCTCGGCCGGCCGAGCGGCGAGCCGATCGCCGTTGAGGTCGAACCGAATTTCGCCCCCAATGTGGCGCCTCGGCTCGCCATCGCGCCCAATGGCTCCGTGGCAGTCGTCTGGCGGGAATCCTCTTTCAACTTCGAGGCTCCTCTTGCCGTTCGCGGACGGTTCTACAACGCCGCCTTGGAACCCGCGACGGAACCGTTCCTCCTTTCGAACGACCTCACAAACCCGTTTCAACTCGAACCGGATCTCGCCTTTCAAGCCGACGGCAAGGCACTTGCCGTTTGGAAAGGATGGACCGGTTCTGTCGCCCCCCAGATCTTCGGCCGGCTGTTTGACGTCTCCGGCCATCCCTTGACCGATGTCTTTCCGGTGAGCACCACGGAGACCGGCCGGGGGAGTCAATTTCCTCGTGTGGTGGCCGGTGCCGACGGAGGCTGGTGGGTGGGTTGGTACAGCTTCCGGTTGCAGCCGCCCTTCCCGGAGGATGGGGTCGAGGTCGAAGCCCGGGTGCTGCGCTTGGGTGTCGGTGGCGAGCGGATCGGCGTCGAGCAGTCTCTCGGTACGCCGCTGACTGCAAACGGGTCGCTCGCCCTCGGCATCGGCCCGAGGGGAAATCTTCTCGTCCTCGGAACCGGTGTCGACGGATCGATCTCCGGCCGCCTGTTCGATCGCGACGGGGCTACGGCTTCGAACCTCTTCGATCTCTCGGGGGGCGCTCCGTTTTCGTATCGCGAGCCGGTCCTCGCCGATCGGTCGTCAGCCGGTTTCGTCGCGGCGTGGTCGGGAGGCCCCCTTGTTTCGCCGGTCGATTCCGGCCTCTTCGGCGCGATCCTTTCTCCATCGTGCCTCGAAGGACGAAGCGCCGCCTGCCTTGGCCCAGACGGTCGTTACGGGGTGGAGGTCACCTGGCAAAACGGCGCGCAGAGCGGCACGGCGAAATCGCTGCCGCTCGCAGCCAATGTCGCGACCTTCGGATTGCACAACGCCGCCGAGCACGACGTGACCGTTCTCCTCTCCGGTCCCGGGTCTCGCGATCTGACATTCGCCGCCACCACCGGCCCGGCGCTCGAAATTCGCGTGACTGACAAGACGAGCGGGACGGTCCGTACATTCACGAAATCCGCCGGGCGCTTCGCGAGCCGGCACATCCCGAACGCCTTGCCGAGCCTCGCTGGCTACGCCCGAGATTCCGTGGTCGCGGTTTCGGCGGCGGTCGACGAGACGGAGTCCGCTCCAATCTCCCTCGGCGAAACCTGCGTGCCGACCCGCCGCGCGCTCTGCCTGCTCGGCGCCCGATTCCGTGCCGAGCTCTTGGCGGGGCAAAATCCCCGGCCGGCTCTCGCGATTCTGCGCACCGACAAAAGCGGCGCGTTCGCGTTCCCCAGCGCTCCCGAAACCCCCGTGGTCACCTTGACGTTGATCGACGGCCGGGCGACCAACGGCAAGTTCTGGGTCTATCTGGGCGGGTTGTCGACATCCGGCTATAGGGTGAGGATCACCGACCTTTCGACCAATACCGCCAAGACTTACACCAACCTGGCCGGACGGCTCGAAAGCCGGGCGGATCGGACGGCATTCTGATGGCACACCGTTCGAGATCTCGCTCGGTCCGCAGCGCTCTTTTCGCCTCCGCCCTGGCGCTCGTTGCGGGAGCTGCCGCCGGAGCGGAAGTCGATCGGATCGCTTCCTTCTCGGCCGGCGCCCCGCCTCCCTGCTCCGACAGCGTCCCGGACGTCGCGGTGCAACCGGGAGGCTCGTTTTTGCTCATTTGGCAGCGGAGCGGGTGCCCAACGCCCCCGACGGTCGGGGTCCGTGCGCTCCGCTTCGACGCGGCAGGCCGAAAGCTCGGAACCGAGATCGAACTTTGGCACGGACGTGACCCACAGGTCGCCTCTCTTCCGGACGGGGGCTTCGTCGCCGTGTCCTTGGACGAAAGGATCGTCGAACCGCCCAGGTTTCCGGGAATCAGGCTGCATCGGCTCGACGCGCTCGGCCGACCGGTCGGCGAGCCGGTTCCGGTCACGCCGGACCTCTTCGCACCCAATGCGGCGGCCCGTCTCGCGGTCGGTCCGAACGGCGCGATCGCCGTGGTCTGGCAGAGCGTTTCCATCAATCCGGATTTCCCCAGCCGCGTGGTCGGCCGGTTCTTCAATTCCGCCCTCGAACCCATGACGGAAGCGTTCTCCCTTTCCAACGGCCCTACGTTTCCGGGCCAGTTCGAGCCGGAGATCGCGTTCCAGGCCGACGGCACGGCCCTCGCCCTCTGGTCGGGAACTTTCCAAACCAACGGTCCCCAGGTGTACGGCCGACGGCTCGATGCTTCCGGCCATCCTCTGACCAACGACTTTGCCGTGAGTCAGGAATTGGATCGAGCGAACACGACTCCTCGCGTCGTGGCCGGCCCCGATGGAGGCTGGTGGGTGGGTTGGTACAGTTTCCCGCTGCCATATCCGCCGCCCCCAGGGCCCGATCCGGGCCAGACCGAAGCCCGGGTGGTTCGTTTGGGTGCCGGCGGCGAACAACTCGGCGGCGAGCAGTCCTTCGGCGGGCTCCGGTTACCGGACGCGCCCCTCGCCTTCGGCACCGGTCCGAAGGAGGATCTTCTCGCGGTCGCAACCTCGCTGGACGGATCGATCACCGGCCGCTTGTTCGATCGCAACGGCGCGCCGGCTTCGAACTCATTCAACCTATCGGGGAACGTTTCTCTCCCGTATCGCTACCCGGCCCTCGCCGATCGGTCGCCGGCCGCCTTCCTCGCCGCGTGGTCGGGAGATTCGATCTTCTCGCCGACGGACTCCGACCTCTTCGGCACGATCCTCACCCCCGCCTGCTTGGAGGGGACGAGCGCCGCCTGCCTCGGACCCGAAGGACGCTACGGCGTGGAGGTCTCCTGGCGAAACGGCGGCGAAACCGGCACGGCGAAACCGTTGCCGCTGGCAGGCAACGTCGCGACGTTCGGGTTGAGAAACGCCGCCGACCACGATCTGACCGTTCTCCTCTCCGGCGCCGGATCTCGCGATCTGACGTTCGCCGCCACCACCGGTGCGGCGCTCGAAATTCGCGTGACCGACAAAACGACCGGAATGATCCGCACGTTCACCAAACCCGCCGGGCGCTTCGCGAGCCGGCGCATTCCGAACGCGTTGCCGAGTCTTTCGGAGACTACGGAGTGAGGATCACCGATCGATCGCGGCCTACCGGGAGAACGTGTCGCAGTCGTTGAAGTCGCCCGACTGCAGACCGCGACGGAGCCACTCGGTGCGCTGCTTGGCCGTTCCGTGGGTGAAGCTCTCGGGAACGACGTACCCTTGGGTCTGCTTCTGGATTTCGTCGTCGCCGATCGATTGGGCGGCTTTCAATCCCGACTCGAAGTCGCCCGGTTCGATCATCTGGTAGTCGTGGTCGGCGTGGTACGCCCAGACGCCCGCCAGGCAATCGGCCTGCAGCTCCATTTTCACCGATAGCTCGTTCGACTGCGATTCGTCCCGGGCGCGCTCCTGCGCCTCGCGCACCTGCTGATCGATCCCCAGCAGGTTCTGGACGTGATGGCCGATCTCGTGGGCGACGACATACGCCTCAGCGAACTCACCCGGGGCGCCGAAACGCTGGGCCAGCTCGTCGAAAAACGCGGTGTCGAGATAGACCTTCTGATCGGCCGGGCAGTAGAACGGGCCGACCGCCGCCGAAGCCATGCCGCACTGCGAAGGGATCGAGTCCGAGAACCGCACCAGGTGCGGCGCTTCGTAGGGAGTCTGGGTGTTGGCGAGCAGCTTGGTCCAGACGTCCTCCGTATTGGCGAGCACGGTCCCCACGAACTTTCCCTCTCGATCGGGAGCGGGGGCCGCGCCGTCTTCCGCGGGGACGTTCTGCGTCGGGCCGCCGCCCTGGGTCTGCTCGATGGTCTGCAACAGCTGCAGCGGATTCCGGCCGGTGACCAGAGCGAAGATGATCACCAGGACCATGCCGCCGCAACCGATCCCCAGCCCACGCCGCCCGCCGCCCCCGCTGCCGCGCGCGTCCTCTACGTTCGTGCTCTCTCTCCGGCCTTCCCATCTCATGCCGCGATTCTAGCCTGAACCCGGGGAACAAACGCCACGGTTTCGCGGTCCGAAGCTAGAATCGTTCGATCTCCCGGAGAAACCCAGATCATGAGACCGAGATTCTTCCTGCTGCTCGCCCCGCTCCTGCTCGCCGCCTGCGGCGATTCCGCCGCCAGGAAGAGCGGGGAGGCGACGGACGCGGCTGCCGCGAAACCTGCGATTTCCTCGATCGATGCCTGCGATCTGTTCCCGGACGACGAGGCCAACGCGGTCGCCGGGGGCTACGTCTCCGGCATGAGCAGCACGTTCGAAGACGCCAAGGGGCGCGACCCGCTCTCCTGTGCCTACAACGCCGGATCGACCGAACAGCCGCGGATCTTGAGCCTTGTCGTCCGCCTTCATGAGAGCCCCGAGCGCGCCGAAAAAACCCTTCGTGCAACGCGCGGCGCGCTCGACACCCTCACCCACGGAGATTTGAAGGACGTCCCGAGCCTCGGGGACGGCGCGTTCTGGGCGGGCGGCAGTCTGCAACAGCTCCACGTCCGCAAAGGAGAAAAGCAGCTCCTGATCACCTGCCAACTCAACGACCCGGCGGCCTCCTTCGCCGGAGCCCAAAAGATCGCCAAGGCCGCCCTCGGCCGGCTCTAGCCGCTCGGCCACCGCGCATGTGGTCCGATCGTCCTTCTGAATCCGTCCGCGCCCGCCGGATCGAGCGGCTCCGAGCGCTTCTGCCGCCCCCAAGGGAAGGGACCCGCGGCTCGAAGACTCCGCTGCGCGGCACTCCCTCCCCGGAACAGGTCGCCGAAGAGCTGCGCGCGAATCCGGGCTTTGCCTGGCTGGATGGCGGGGCCGAAGGGCATCGATTGGCCGCCGAGCCGATCGCGCAGCTCGCCGTCCGCGCGGGGCGGGCGACGGTCTCGATAGGTACCGAAAAGACGACGTTTGCCGCCCGCGGTTTCGATCTGCTGGAAGCCGCGCTAGCGGCCTGGGGGGGAGCGGGCGGCCTGTTGGTCGGCTATCTCGGCTATGAGCTGGGCGCGGAGATCGAAGAGCTGCCGACCCCGCCGCCGGACGACCTGTCGCTCCCCGACCTGCGCCTCGCGCTGTTCGACCGCGCGCTGCTCTGGGACGGCAAGGGCTGGGCGCTCGAATCGTCGAACGCCTGGCGCGACGGCGATCCGACCCGCGACGCGGAAATCCTGCTCGCCCGCGCCGCAGCTATCGAAGTTCCTCCGTTGGCAAAGCTCGCCACTCGAAACCACGTGGCGAGCCGGCCGACCCGCGACGGTTTCGAAGCGGCGGTCTCGCGCACGGTCGAACGCATCGGCCGCGGCGAGATCTTCCAGGCGAACCTCTGCCGCCGGCTCGAAGCGCCATCCTCGGCCCGGGATACATGGTCCTGCTACCGTCGCCTGCGCGCCGCGAGCCCGGCGATCCGCGGCGCGTTTTTCGATCTCGGAGCCGGCCGCGCCCTGCTGTCGATCTCGCCCGAGATCTTCCTTTCGGTCCGCGGGAGGTCCGTCGAAACCCGGCCGATCAAAGGGACCCGGCCCCGCGGCAAGAACCCGCACGAAGATCGGGCGCTCGCCCGCGAGCTGGTCGAAAGCGCCAAGGACCGGGCGGAGCTGGCGATGATCGTCGATGTCGCAAGAAACGACCTCGGCCGGGTCGCGGAGAACGGCTCGATCACCACCCCTACGCTCGGCGAGCTGACCACGCTCCCGACCGTCCACCACCTCGTAGCCGTCGTCCGCGGCACGCTGCGCCGCGACGTCGGTCCGGCCGACCTCTTGCGCGCGACGTTCCCCGCCGCGTCGATCTCCGGCGCGCCGAAGATCCGCGCGATGGCGGTGATCTCGGCAGAAGAGGAGCGGCGGCGCGGCCCGGCGATGGGGGCGTTCGGCTGGATCTCGTTGAATGGCGATCTGGAGCTGGCGGTCGCGATTCGCACCGCCGCGGTAGCCAAAGGGCGGATCGCCTATCACGCCGGCTGCGGCATTACGGCCGACTCGCTCCCCGATCTCGAACGGGAGGAGAGCGAAGCGAAAGCGGCGGCGTTCCTGACCGCGGTCGGCGGCTTGGAATTCGATTGAGCGCTTCCGACCTAGCTTGGTGGAACGGCCGGCTCGTGCCGCGCGATGAGATCGTGATCTCGCCCGACGACGCGGGGTTCCGTTTCGGCGACGGGCTGTTCGAGACGTTGCGCGTGGACGACGGAAACGCGCGCGACGTCGAAGCCCACCTCGACCGCCTGTTCGCCTCGCTGCCGCGCATCGCTTTGGAGCTGCCGGACGAGAAGACGGAAGATTTCGAGCTCGCGATCGCCCAGGTCGCCGCAAGCGCGCCCAAGCCCTGCGCCCGCTTGCGCCTGACGGTCAGCCGGGGAACATCGAACGGGGGACCGACCCGCCTGATCGAAACGTTTCCCTATGAGCCGCCGAATCCGGACGCCATCCTGACCGCCGTCCTGGTCCCCGAAATCCGCATCGACTCGCGCGGTCCCCTCGCGGGGCTCAAGAGCCTCTCCTACCAGGCGAACCGCCTCGCTCTCGAGCGCGCCACGGCCGCGGGAGCCCACGAAGCGATCCTCCTGAACGAACAAGGCGAGCTGTGCGAGGGCTCGCGCAGCAACCTCGCCTTGCGCTTCGACGGCCGGTGGCTCACCCCACCGCTGTCTTCCGGCTGCCTCCCCGGCACGATCCGCCGAAGGCGGCTCGAAGTAGGCGAGATCGAGGAGCGGGATCTCTCCGTAGAGGATCTCGACCGCGCCGAGGGGATCGAGCTTATGAACAGCTTATGGGGTGTGGTGGCGGGACGGCGGATCGGATAGGCCCGGTCCGGGCTGGGCGTGTTAGATCCGGCCCTGATCGTCAGCGACCGGCGGGTGAGGTGAGAAGTTCCCTCTTGTGCTCGCGCTACTCGCAGCAAACTCGATTCGTATCACTACATGACACGAGACGAACACAAAGAACGCATGCGGCGTATCGAGGACACCGGGCGGAGGGCGGGAGCGGTCGGATGCCCTCACGCTACAGGAAACCGGTGTCCGAAGCCCGGCCACCGGCCGACTGACCGGGCCGAGGGACCGTCGCGACACGCGCGTCAGCCGGGCTGGATCTCGAAAGCGCGGTTGCGACGCGATGGGCCGGTGGTCCGACGCAAACCACCGGTGGGCGGACTGTTGTGAGGGGTGGACGGACGCAACGAACCGGTGATCCGTGTCCGAACACCGGCCGATAGACGCGGCCGAGAACCGTTGTGACGCGCACCACCGCCGGGCAGGAACCCGAAAGCGCTTTTGCGACGCGACGGACCGGTGTTGCGACACAAAATATCGGTGGGCGGACGCTGGTGGGGAGTGGACGGACGCTACGAACCGGTGAGCCGTGTCTGACCACCGGTGTTCTGTGCCAGCAAAGCCCTTTCTGGCGTGCGCCCACCGGTGGTTCGTGTCCGCGCACGAGTGTTTTGTGTTCGCCCACCAGTGCTTCGTGTTCGCTCAGTGGTTCGTAGCGTTCGCTCAGTGGTGGTTTGTGTCCGTCCACTGGGTGTCGTGCGTCCGCCCGCCGGTGTTGTGCGTCCGTCCACCCCTGGTTCGTGTCCGTCTAGCGGTGTTTTGTGTCTCTTCACCGGTTTTTAGCGTCCGCTCAGGGGTGGCCGGCGCCCCTCCATCGTTGTTTGGCGTCCACCCACCGGTGTTTTGTATCCGTCCGGAGATTCGCAGGTTCCACCCTCGGGTGGTGCACGTCTGCAAACCGGTCTCTCGCGTTCGGAGAGCGGTGAGCCGCGTCAAAGGTCATGCTGGCACACCAAAAAAGCCGGCGAGACGCCGGCGGTCCCAGGACAAGCACATTTGTCACATAGAATGTCCCCGGGGGCGAGGATTTTTTCGTAGAGACGCCCCGGTCCCCAATCACGACAGAATCGGGTCCACCATCGTCGGGGCGTCTCCTCCTCGTCCCTACGCCCCCGGACCGTTCACCGCGATCTGCGACAGGGTGATCGCTATATCCAGCGCCTGCAGGTAGTCGTTGTGCGCCGGGGCGATCAGCTCCGGGTCGCCGCCCTGGATCGCGCCGAGCAGGAGGTCGAGATCACCGTAGGGAGACGGCGCGCAGGGGGAGGTCGAGCGCGGCACGAGGCCGGTCAGGCGGGAGAGGTAGGGCCTCACTTGCTGGAGGAAAGAGACGTACTGCGAAAGCGAGAAGCCGGAGGTGAGCAGATCTCGGGTCTTCGCGGTCCAAAACTGGGCCGCCGGATCGTTGTAAAGGGCGGCCAGCCGGCCGAAGACGGCCGCTTGGAACACCAGATTCGCGTGAGCGGCGGCATCGGTCGTCGTCCCCACCGGAGAGATCGCGAAGCCGTCGCGCGGCTTGCCCGAGGGCCCAGACACCGTGACCTCGGTGAAGGCGAGCGGCAGGTCGGCACCCAATGCGCTTTGCGGCACGTCGACCGTGACCTTGAGCGCTCGCACCTCTCCCGCCGCCATCCCAGGAAGGCATACGGTCGAGGCGGGCCGGTACGGGGTGGTGACGATGCCGCAGGCGTCGATCTGGATCGAAGCGAACCGAGTCGTCACGGCGACCGGCGAGTCGAGCCGCAGGCAGACGCTCCGGGACACGGAGGCGGCGTTCCGCACCAGGGCGTAGTAGTGCGCCTTGGACTTGATCTTCATCTCGGGATAGATGATGTTCCGCTGCGCCTTGTTGTTGTCGTAGAGGACCGCGGTGTCGAGCGTCGGCCAGCCGGGCACGTGGTTCTTGAGCGTCGGATCGGCGAATGGATCGGGCGTCGAGTCGATCTCGACTCCCATGCAAACGTGCGAGGAGTGCTCCGCCGGCAGGTTCCATTCGTAGCCCTGGCCGTCCGGCAGGGTGAGCTCCTTCTGGTTCGGCGCGAAGGTGAGCGGCAGCGGCGCGGCGACCCCCGCGTCCTTGTACTTCAGACCGGCGCCGAAATCGGCGTAATAGAAGTTGGGCGTCACGTCGACGTTCGGCGCCCCGGCGGACGCTTGCGCCTTCCGGCCGACGCGCACGAACGCGAAGTTCGTTCCCGGTTGCGGATCGACGTGCGGCGGGGCCTTGGTCGTCGCCGGGCTTCCCGAGACGTTGTCGGGGCGGTTCCACACATCGCTCAGCTCGTAGAAGACGGAATGGCTCGAAGGCTCCAGGCCAGGATCGTGGCTCCCCGCTTCGGTCCAGTCGCGGACGAAGAAATCGTTGTCCGGAGTCACCATCTCGATGTGGAAGAAGAACGGGTCGACCGAAGGCTGGACAAAGCTGCCGTTGGACAGCATGTTGTCGCCGTCGTTCTCGCGTAGGAAGATCAGGTTGTCGACGTCTGGAAAGTTCACCGGATGGGGATCGTTGTGGGCCGAGAAGACGCCGAAGAAATCCTTGCCCACCGCCATCAGGTGGAGATAGTCGCCGATGAAGTTGGCGCCGATCCCCACCTCCGTGCTGTCGGCGATCGACAGGATGAACGTCGCGGGCATCGAGACGAAGTCGTCGCCCGAGATCTCGACTTTCGTCCGCCAGTTGCCCGAGGCGTCGACCGCCTGGTAGAGGAAACCGACCTGGCCCAGGCTGTTGACCGCCACCGCCGGGTTGGTCGCGGCGGAGATCGTCCGCAGGTCGGCGTCGCCCCAGGTCTTGCCGCCGTCGGCCGAATGCCGCAGATGGAGCGTGATGTTCGCGTTGCCCGCGGCGTCGCCCCAGACCAGCCAGACGCTTTGGGAGTCGTTCGGATCGACCGCGATCGAGATCTGCGACCGGCCTACCCGCTGTTTGTTCAGTTTGGCCGTACCGTCCCCGGAGTAGGCGGTTGACGCCACGACGATCGTCCCGGCAACACCTCCTGTCGAGAGCACCGAAAACGGCTGCGCGCTCGCCCCCCATTGGTCGTCCCGCACGACGACGATGTTGGCCTTGGTCTCCGACAGCGGGCTGTAGAACGCCGCGTAGACGACGCCGCTCGAATGGAACGCCGCGCGCACCGCGGAGCCGTCCTGCCCCGGCGGGTCCGGGGGCATCGTCTCCTCGACCGGTTGCACCAGCATGGCGGCGGGCGACGCCGCGCCGGCGTTCAGGTTGACGTCGACCGTCGCTGTCTGCGGAGCAACCGAAAGGCGCGCGTCGTTGACGCCGACGAACAGCCGATCGAGATTCGTGCCTTCGCCGCCCAACACCGTCGTCGCCTGGATGTAAGGCTGATCCGGAACGTCGGGAACCACCCCGCTTCGTTTCTCGACCTGGACCGGCGTCGGGTTGGCGAACACGTCGTCGAAACGGTTGACCTCGTAGTTCATGATGAAGTCCGTCGCCCCGTCGGGCACCGCCATCAGCGAGCTCACGTAGAGCTTGCCCGAAGTGCCCGCGAACCGCAGGGTGACGTCGCAGAAGGAGGTGTTGCACAGGGTCGCCGAGCCGGACAGGATGGGTTGTAGGGTCCAGCTCTGCCCGCCGTTGGTCGAGAGAAAGATCGAGGCCTTGTTCGGCTTGGTCGGGTTGGTGATGAAAGCCGAAGCCGCCATCCGCGAGGGGGTCGCCGGATCGATCGCGAGGTTCGGCTCGCTCTGATTCGCCTGCTCGTTGCTCATGAACTTGGGGATCATGTCGACGACGGTGATCGTCTGGGCCGTCGCAGAGCGCGGCGAAAGGGCCGAAAGGGCCAGAACGGCGAGCGCCGAGAAGCTCTTGGCAAGAGGTTTCATGATTTTGTCTCCGTAATCGATCCGGTCACCGGAGCAGGCCGCGGACCCGTTCCAACTCGCTCCGCGGTTGGACGTCGAGCGGATCGAAAAGCACGTACGCGCCGTCCGGCAGGTCGCGTCCCCGGTAGGGCTGGAGCAGGAAAATGCCGTCCTCCCCGCGGGATAGCTTCGGCGTCAAGCCCCAGAAGAAATCGGTGTCCTGGGCGAAATAGACCTCTTTCGCCTTTCGACCCTTGAGCATCGAGTCGACTTCGATCGTCGCCACCGCCCACGAGGCGGCATGCTCTCCGGAGTCTTTCCCTTCCTCCTCTTCCTCCCCCTCCGGCGCCGGCCGGACGTCTTCGATCCGCCCCGAGACGACGACGGCGGCGCGCGCCAAGCGTGCCGACAGGTCTTCGTCGCTCTCCAGGTCACGCACCCGTTCGACCTCGCGGCGCACCTGATCGAGATCGGACGCCTCGATCTCGGGCGACCGGCTGGGGATGCGCAGGATCTCGCTCACCGCGAGGTTCTCGCCGAACATCAGGCTGGTGGTAAAGAAGATCGCCTGCCCCCCTTCGACCGCTCCCGCGGCGTCGGCGAGCTTCACGGTCACCTGGATGTCGCGCGTGGAGCCGAAGCTCTCCGGCTGGTCGATCACCTCGCGAACGCGCACGATGGCGGTTTCCGACGACAGCGAAAGAAGCGACAGGTTCGAGGCGCCGAGCCGTTCGAACGAGCCTGCGAAGATGAAATGCGAGTCGCGGATGGCAGGCTCAAGGCTCGCGTCGGCCGCCGCCGCGGGCACTGCGGCGAGCAAGCCGAAGGCCAGAACGAGAAGCGCGCGGGCGCTCCGCGAAGAAGAAATTCGAAGTCTGAGCATGGTTCGTTCCTCGTACTTGGAAGGCTTCGCCGAACGATCCGCTTCAGCGCGTATCGGCGGTCTCGCTTTCCCTGACGTCGGAACGAAGGCGGGGTATTAGTGGAGGAACCGGCAGGACGTTTCGAGCGCGGCTCGGGCACAACCGGCACTCGCCTCAGAATCGTCGCTCATCGAAAGTTGAAAATGATTCTAAGGACTCATAGGATGCCGCCACGGGGAGGGTTACCCCGACAGACGAAAAGGAGATTCCCATGCGTAAAACGCTTGTCTCCGCTGTCGTGGCAGTTTCATTGGCAATCGCACCGGAGGCTTGGGGTGCAGTCGCCGGCGGCGCCTTCGCGGCCAACGCCCGGTCTTTCCAAGAGGTACCCGCGATCTCAAGCTCGGCGACGATTGAATTTACCGGTACCGTCGACGAGACGAACACCACTCTCACCTATACCCTCACCTACTCCGGTTTCCGGGGCGACGTAACGCAAGCGCACATTCACTTCGGCCAGATGGGGGTGAACGGCGGGATCGTCATCTTCCTGTGCAGCAATTTGGGCAACGGGCCGGAGGGGACTCAGGCGTGCCCGGAATCCGGGACGATCACCGGCACCGCCACGACGGCAAACGTGGGCGGCGGTGCCTCGGCGCAGGGGATCGCGCCCGGAGCGTTCAACCGCGTTACCCAGGCGATCCGTCAGGGCGTCGCCTACGTCAACGTGCATACCACTCTGTTCCCGGGAGGCGAGGCGCGCGGTCAGATCGCGTTCACTTCCGACTAGAAGCTTCGACCCGGCGGCGGGCCGGTCATCGGCCGCCGCCGGGCAGGTAAGGACGCCGGTCTAACCGCCGCTCGGCGGCTCGGGACGGCGGGTCTTGACGATGCCGCCCATGACGCTCAAGCCGATCACCACCAAGGCTCCGACGGCGATCCAGGTCGAACTGATACCCACCAGGTGCGCGCCGTAGGCGAGGGCGGCGACTACGACCACCACGCCGATCATATAAATCCCGAAGTTCGACATCTTTTTCTCCTCCGTTTTTTGCAGGGCCTTCTAGACCAGCTTGGGAAACACCAGCCCCGTACGTTTCTTGTAGGCCGCAAACTCCGGATAGCGAGAGAGCGACTTGTCCTTCTTGAGCATGTTGGGCAGGAAGAAGCCGAACACCCAGCCCGAGAGGATCACGAACGACAGCCAATGCCGGGACAATAGACCGTAGGCGCCGTAGATCAGGATCTCTCCCAGGTAGTTCGGATTCCGCGTCCGGCCGAACAGGCCATCTTCGATCAGCCCCTTCTGCAACCGCAGCGTGTAGTACTTCTGCGCGTCGCCGACGAAATGGCAGAAAACGCCCACGATGTAGAGAAACAACGCCAAGCCGATCACCCAGGGCGCCAGCTGCACATGCCGGCTGATCAGCAGGAACGGTGCCACGTAGTACGCCGCGAGCGGCAGGAAGATGAAGAGGATGCCGATCGCGACCGGCTTGCGCTCTTCGAACCGAACATCGGGATAGAGCGCGTGCTTGGCCAGCCACAACCAGCTGTAGGTACCATGAAGGGCCAGATAGACGAAGGCCTCGGTCGATCCGTTCCGGTAGAACCACATCAGGAACAGGACGACCGGAACCACCAACGCCTTGTGCGCATTGATCGCCGTCGAGATCCTCATTCGGTTTCTCCTGGTGAACGCGGCTTCTAGGCCAACGGAGGAGGCGGAGGGATGGAGGGTAGAGGCGGCAGTACCGTCCCCGCCCGTTGCGCCTTCTTTGCGCGCCCTCTCTTGATCAGCCAGAACGCGGCGCCGGCCGCCAATACGAGCAGCAAGATTCCGAGCACCGGCCGGACGAAGATCCAGGCGACCGCGATCGTCAAGGACGAGAGGACGACGGAGATCAGGAACGCGAATAGGCCGATCCCGGCGCCGAGCATCGTGCCGAACAAAGGCAATACGTCGGCAAAGACTGCGAGCGGCCGGAAAATGAGGAACGTGCCGAGGAAGAACATGAAGAAACCCACCGCGCGCAGAATCCAGGTCAAGACCGCGTTCTTGCCCTGGGCGGTCTTGAACATCTGCGCCGCGGTCTGCATCCCCTCTTCCACCAAGAGGACGGCATCCCCCGCCTTGGCCTGGTAGGGCGCAAACGTCTCGCCGGTCTGTACGCCGACCAGGCTCACCTGCGAGGGGTTGACGGTCGAAAAGGAGATTCGCGCGTCCCCCACCACCGGCGTGGCCGGGTTCGCCGCCATGTAATACCGTCCCTCTGCGACCTTCACCTTGTCCCTCACCTCGTCCGGCAGTTGCTCGGCGGCCGCCGCGTCGACTTTCAGATCCGTGGCGTTCGTCAATTGACCGAGTTGCTCTTCAGAGAGCGTGAAAGCGCCCACCTTGACCGGGTCGGCGACAAGCGTTTGCGACTCGACTGGGAAGGCGCCCGGGTTTTTGTGTCCCGCGGTCTCCTGGAACTGCGAGCTATCGATCAAATCATCGGACCATTCTTTGGAATATGTGTAGGTCTTCACGGTCTCCGTGCCGCCGCCCAGCTTCTTTCGGCTCTCGCTCTTCTCTTCTTCCTTCCACTGGTACATCTCGACCGTGCGGATCAGTTTGACCGCCTTGGCTGTGACGTTCCATTCCTCGTCGGAAAGCTCCTCGCCACTATCGACAGCGCCCGAGACGTGGACCAGCTTCCCCTCGTTGCCTGGGACGACCGAATCGGGCTGCACGTCAACCACCGCGCCCAAGCCTTCCGACAAGCTCCGCGCGGTGCGCACCGACCGGCTCTCGTTCCAGAACAAGACCGGAAAGGCGGCGACGAACAATACGAGACCGAACAGCACGCTCTTGATCGACTCACCCAGCCGGGAACCCCAGGACTGACTACTGGTGACGGTAACGCTGTTCGCCATGGTTGCCTCTCTCAAGGGAAGGTAGACCGAGCCCTCTTCGCATCGTCCGCGCGGAAACTTCCCCGGAAGGGAGCAAGCGGCGCCGAAAGTTGGGAGGGCTCGGAAGTCTGGCGAGACGCTATCCCGCCACGCGCGGTGGGTCAACGCAGCGGCCACCACCAAGACTATTCGCTTTTGTCAGAAAACAGAGACGGTCGACGAATACCCTAAGGACAGGAAAATCGACGGATCTGTTGATCGGCGGAGGAACTCATGGAACGACTCTCCAGCCCTCTCGAAGCATTGAAGGCTCACTACACCGTGGTGGTGATCGGTTCGGGTTACGGCGGCGGAATCGCCGCTTCCCGTCTGGCCCGCGCCGGACAGAGCGTCTGCCTGCTCGAACGCGGGCGCGAGATGCATCCCGGCGAATACCCCACCGGCGACCTGGAGGCCGCCCAACAGGTCCAGCTCAACACCCCCGGCGGACATGTCGGCTCGCGCCTCGGAATGTTCGAGTTCCATGTCAACGAGAACCAGAATGCGTTGGTCGGCTGCGGCCTCGGCGGCACCTCGTTGATCAACGCCAACGTGGCATTGCGCGCGGTTCCGGGAGTCTGGGCCGAACCGGCCTGGCCGACCGAGATACGTGCCGACCTGGCAACCCTGCTCGAAGACGGCTATCTCCATGCCGAGGCGATGCTCCAGCCGCAACCCTACCCGGCGACCTACCCGCCACTCGCCAAGCTGGACGCGCTCCAAAAATCCGCCGAGGCGCTGGGCGATGGGGAGCGGTTCTACCGGCCACCCATCAACGTCAGCTTCGTCGATCACCTAAACCCGGCCGGAGTGGCGCAGAAAGCCTGCATCAACTGCGGAGACTGCGTTGGTGGCTGCAACCATTGGGCGAAGAACACCACTCTCATGAACTACGTTCCGGATGCCAAACGACACGGCGCCGAGATTTTCACCCAGGCCGCCGTTCGTTGGATCGAGCGGAGGCCGGACGACACGTGGGTGGTCCACTTTCAGGTGCTCGGCTCCGGGCGCGAGGTGTTCGATGCGCCGGAGTTCTTCGTAACCGCCGACATCGTGGTGGTGTCGGCCGGCACTCTCGGCTCGAGCGAAATCCTGCTGCGCTCCAAGCAAAAAGGGCTGCGGGTCTCCGACCAGTTGGGCAAACACTTCAGCGGGAATGGCGACGTGCTCGCCTTTGCCTACAACTGCGACCCGCCGATCCACGGAATTGGATTCGGTGCCCGCGAGCGCGGCGAAGGTTCAGACGTCGGGCCGTGCATCGCCGGAATCATCGATTGGCGCGACGTCGCACCGGTAGCCGACGGCTTCGTGGTGGAAGAAGGGTCCGTGCCCGGCTGCATCGCGCCGCTCTTGCCGGCGGGATTCGCTCTGGCCGCGCAAGCGGTGGGAATCGACACCGACTCGGGGATCGTCGACCGTGTGCAAGAGAAAGCCCGCGCACTGGAGAGCTTGGTGCGGGGCGCTTACCACGGTGCCGTCGACCATACCCAAATCTATCTGGTGATGAGTCACGACCGCGGCGTCGGCGAGTTGGCGCTGCGCGACGATCGCATCCGCATCGACTGGCCGGGAGTAGGCACAGAGTCGGGATTCCAACGGGTCAACGACTACCTGAACCGAACGACGGCGCCGCTCGGCGGCACCTTCGTCAAAGACCCCATTTGGACCGAGCCGTTCAAAGACAGCTTGATCACCGTGCATCCCCTGGGTGGCTGTCGAATGGCAGAGGGAGCCGAAACCGGGGTGGTCAATCACAAGGGCGAGGTGTTCGTCGGTGCCACCGGCGCCGAGGTTCATCCCGGTCTCTACGTCACCGACGGCTCAGTCGTTCCGGTCTCGCTCGGGGTCAATCCGCTGCTCACCATCTCGGCGATCTCGGAGCGGGCCATACTTCTGCTCGCCCGAGACCGCGGTTGGACCATTGATTACTCGCCGATCACGACGGAAGCCGTTCCCGCCGCGCCAGTTAGCCACCGGCTGGGCATTCGCTTTACCGAAACGATGAGAGGGTTCGCCTCGACCGTCGTCACACCCGACTTCGAAGCGGCCTACGATCAAGGCAAGGAAGCGAAGTCAGGGATGGATTTCACGCTCACCATTGAAAGCGACAACCTCGACGCTCTGATTGAACAACCTGCTCACACCGCGAAGATGTACGGCACGGTGGCTTGTGGCGCGCTCTCGCCCACGCCCCTGGTTGTTCACGACGGAGCCTTCGGCCTTTTCGTCGACAATGCCGGTGGCGTCGACGTCAAGAACATGACATACCGTATGAAGCTACAGTCCGTGGAAGGAAAGTTTTTCTTCTTCTACGGCTTCAAGAAGATCACCGACGCCACAATACTCGCCGCCTGGCCACAGACCACCACGCTTTACACCACTGTGTATGAAGGTACCGACGACCAGGGCCGGGTCGTCGCCAAGGGGATCTTGCACATTTCACCCACGGACTTCCTACGTCAAATGACTACGATGAAGGTTCTCGGCGGCGAGCGCGAAGAGGAGCGCCTGAAAGGGGTGGTACGCTTCGGAAAGTTTTTCGCCGGAGTGTTGTGGAACGCCTACGGTGGTGCATTCGTCGGCGAAAGCTACTTCAACCCGGCGGCCCCGCCCCGCGAGAAGCGGCAGCTCCGGGCGGGCGCTCCCGAACTCCACCCGTTCCGCACGTCGGACGGAGTGGACCTGCTACTGACCCGTTATCAGGGCGGCAACAAAGGACCCATCCTCTTGGTCCACGGTGCCGGGGTGTCGAGCGGCATCTTCTCGACGGATCTGATCGAAACCAATCTTCTCGAATTCCTCTACGCCCACGGTTACGATGTCTGGCTGTTCGATTTTCGAATCTCGATCGCGCTTCCTGCATCGAACCGGCAATGCAACGGTGACCAGATCGCGACTATCGATCATCCCGAGGCGGTGGCCAGGATCCTCGCCGCGACCGGCGCATCGACCGTCCAAGCGGTGGTTCATTGCTATGGTGCAAACACCTTCTACATGGCGCTCCTTGCCGGGCTCGGAGGGGTACGCTCGGTGGTCTGCTCACAGGTGGCTACCGACCTGATCTGCGAACCGTTGACCAAGTTCAAGACCGGTCTCCATGTCCCCGAATTCCTCGACAAGCTGGGCATCGAGTCGCTCACCGCGTACGTCACTTCAACGTCGAGCTGGAAGCAAAAGCTATTCGATGACGTCTTACGGCTCTACCCGGTACCCGAAGGCGAGTCGTGCCACGATCCGGTCTGCCACCGCGTCACCTTTATGTATTCTCTGCTCTATCAACACGAACAGCTCACCGAACGGTTCCACCAGAACCTCCACGAGCTGTTCGGCATCGGCAACATGGCCACTTTCGAGCATCTGGCGACGATGGTCCGCACGAAACACGTCGTCTCGCACGTCGGCGAGGATGTCTATCTACCCCACCTCGACCGGCTGAACATCCCGATGCGCTTCATCCACGGCGAAAACAATCATTGCTACGAGCCGGAAAGCACTTTGCTCACATTGAACCGGCTGGCGGCGGCAAACGGCCCAGCGCTCTACGATCGATTCGTGATCGCCAACTACGGGCACCTCGACTGCATCTTCGGAAAGAACGCGGTGACGGAGGTTTATCCGCTAATCCTCGAGCATCTGGAGCGTACGCTCTAGTGCGGAGCCGATTGCCGTGCCGCTTGAGCACGCAGCCGGCCCGCGCGAGCTCCCGCAGGAGATCGCCTCGCTTCAAGCAGGAACCTCGAGATCGATCTGCTTGACCTGCACTCCCGGGTGCAGCAACTCGCGCTCGTCTTCGAGCAGAAGTTCAAATGCGTCGCGAATGTTCGCCTCCAGGTCACTGAGGCTGTCCCATGGCTGAACACTCCCGGTACTTCTCGCAGCCGCCCGACGGATCCGCCCTCGTCGGGCCAATACTCCAAAGTGTAAAGCTTCGTCATGGTAGGCACCTCCAACGGAAGTTACTCGCTCATCCCTCCAACTGCTCCCGCACCGCATCTCCAGCCGCCGCGAGCGCCGCGGGCAGGTTCTCGGGCTGCTTGCCTCCCGCTTGGGCGAAGTCGGGACGGCCGCCGCCTCGGCCGCCGATGACGCCGGAGAGTTTCTTCACCAGCTCGCCCGCCTTCACCCGCTCCGTGAGATCCTTGGTGACCGCCGCGATTAGGCTTACGTTGCCCTCATCCCGGGCGCCGAGAATGACGACGCCGGAACCAAGCTTTGCGCGCAACGCATCGGCCATTGCGCGTAGATCGTCGGCCGGGGCGTGCGGCACCTCCCGCGCGAGAACTTTGATGCCTAGAACGTCGATCGTTTCGTCGTCGGCCGCCGCGGAGCTTCCTTTTCCTCCGCCAGAAACCACCTGCAGCCGGAGCTTCTTGACTTCGTTCTCCAGCTCCGCGGTGCGGGCCTTGAGCTGTGCCGCGCGCTCGCGCTGCTGAGCCGGATCGGCGGATTTGATTCCGAGCGTCTCGATCAGATTTTCGTAGGCGCTACGCTGCGCCCGCACCGTGGCGAGCGCTCCGGCCCCGGTGACCGCTTCGATTCGCCGCACACCGGAGGCGACGCCGCGCTCCGATTCGATCAGGAACAGTCCGATCTCTCCGGAATTGGCGACATGGCAGCCGCCGCACAGCTCCAAAGACAGGCCTTGGACTTCGACGGTGCGAACCGTGTCTCCGTACTTTTCGCCGAACAGAGCCATCGCCCCCGCCGCGACCGCCTCCTGGTAGGTGCGGAACCGAAAATCGGTCGGCACCGCGCGGCGAATCCACTCGTTGACGAGATCCTCGACCTTCCGCACCTCGGGTTCGAGCAGGCCCCGGTGATAGGTGAAATCGAAACGCAGCCGATCGGGCGCGACGAGCGAGCCGGCCTGGCGGGCGCTTTGCCCCACGACCTGGCGCAGCGCGGCGTGCAGCAAGTGGGTGGCGGTGTGGTTGCTCTCGATTCGCTGCCGTCGTTCGAAATCGACCTTCAGATCGACCTTCTGGTGCCGGCTGAGTGTGCCGCGCTCGACGTCGACGAAGTGGAAAAAAATACCGGAGTTGTCTTTGCGCGTGTCGGTGACGTGCGCCTTGCCTCCATCCCAGAGAATCCAACCGGTATCGCCGACCTCGCCGCCTCCCTCCGCATAGAACACGGTCTGGTCGAGCACGGCGACCCCCGATTCCCCCGCTTTGAGCTCGGAAACTCGCAGCGGGTCGCCGTCGCGGAACGCGGCCAAACGCGCGATACCCGCTCCGTCGAGCGTCGTCGATTCCCAGCCTTCGAACCGGGTCTCCGGCATGTCGGCGTGGCCGCGCAGCTCTTCGCGCAGCGCGAGCAGCCGGTTCTGGACTTCCTTGGTCGCCTTGCGCGACTGCTCGCGCTGCCCTTCGAGCGCGTGGCGGAAGCCCTCCTCGTCGACGCCGAACCGCTCTTCCTCCGCGATCTCGCGGATCAGCTCGATCGGCAGTCCGTAGGTGTCGTAGAGCCGGAAGACCATCGCGCCGGGAAGCGTCTTCTTGCCTTGGGACCGCAGACGCTCGACCTCCTCTTGCACCTGGCGCGCGCCGGAGGCGACGGTGGAAAGGAACTTCTCTTCCTCGGCCTGGATCGCCGCCACCGAAGCCATGCGCGTGGCGCCGAGTTCCGGATAGGCAGTCCCGAGCACTTCGCCCAGGACCGGCACCAGGCGATGGAGGAAGGGCTCTTCGAATCCGATCCGCATGCCGTGGCGCACCGCGCGGCGCAGGATGCGACGCAGGACGTAGCCGCGCCCCTCGTTGCCCGGGATGACGCCATCGGCGAGCAGGAAGGAGACCGCCCGCAGGTGATCGGCGATCACGCGCAACCCGGTGTCGGACTCCGGGTTCGCCGGCCTGCCGTTCGTCTGCGCGCCATAGCGAAGCCCGGCGAGCGCGGCGGCCGCGTCGAGAATCGGCCGGAACAGGTCGCTGTCGTAGTTCGAGGAGACGCCCTGGAGCACCGCGGAGACCCGCTCCAGCCCCGCTCCGGTATCGATCGACGGATTGGGCAGGGCAACGAGGTTTCCTCCCTCCTCGCGCTGGTACTGCATGAAGACGAGGTTCCAGATCTCCAGGTAGCGCCCCGAATCCGAGCCCTTCTCGAAGGAGACCTCGGGCCGATCGGGATAGAGGTCGACGAAGATCTCGCTGCATGGCCCGCACGGGCCGGTCTCGCCCATCGCCCAGAAGTTGTCCTTGGCGCCGCAGCGCCGGATGCGCTCGGCCGGCAGGGTCGAAAGCGAGCGCCAGAGCGCTTCGGCCTCGTCGTCCTCCTCGAATACGGTCGCGAACAAATTCGCCGGAGGCAAACCCCAGACTTTCGTCACCAGCTCCCAGGCGAAGCGGATCGCGTCTTCCTTGAAATAGTCGCCGAACGAGAAGTTGCCGAGCATTTCGAAGAACGTGTGATGCCGCGGGCTCGGGCCGACGTTTTCCAGGTCGTTGTGCTTGCCCGAGACGCGCAGGCAGCGCTGCGCTGAGACCGCCCGGCGCTCTTCCGGGGTCTCGATTCCGAGGAAGACGTTCTTGAACGGCACCATGCCCGCGTTGACGAACAGCAGGGTCGGGTCCCCATGCGGCACCAGCGGCGCGCTCGGAAACAGCCGATGGCCGCGCTCGGTGAAGAAATCGAGGAAACTGCTACGAATGTCGGCGCTCTTCATGGTGTCGGGAAGCCCTTCGGGGAAGACGGAGCGATCTAAAGAAGCAGGAAGGCTAACAGGCCGGACGGCGGGGCGCTAGAAGGTGCCGCCGTCCGGGAAACCGCCGCCGGACCGAGGGCAGGCACATAGGCCTGCCCCTACGGGGTTATGCCGGGGCGTCGGATCGTACAAGGGGCGGACCTGCGTGTCCGCCCTCGGGACACCGCAGGGATATGATCATTTGCCGCTCGCCGTACCGCGTAGAGAGGAAGCCCCGCCATGCCCACACCCCGCCGCGCCCTCGTCTCTGTTTTCGACAAGCGCGACCTTGAAACGTTCGTCCGCGGCCTGATCGACGTTGGGTTCGAGATCCTGTCGACCGGCGGCACGCTTCAAGCCCTCCATGCGGCGGGACTGCCGGCGACCGCGGTCTCCGACGTGACTGGATTCCCCGAGATCCTCGATGGACGGGTGAAAACGCTCCACCCGAAGATCCACGGCGGCATTCTGGCCGATCGCTCCCGCCCGGAGCATTCCGCGCAGATCGCGGAGCACGGCATCGCGCCGATCGATCTCGTGGTGGTAAACCTCTACGCCTTCCGTGAGGCGGCGGCGAAACCGGGGGCGGCGCGGGCCGAGGTGGTCGAGATGATCGACATCGGCGGCCCGGCCATGGTGCGCGCGGCGGCGAAGAATCATGGCGGGGTCGGCGTGGTGGTCGATCCGTCCGATTACGCCGAGGTGCTTTCGGCCCTGAAGGAGGGTGACGGCACTCTCCCCGAAGATCTGCGACGGCGCCTTGCCGCGAAGGCCTTTCGCCATACGGCGGACTACGATGCCGCGATCGCCCGATGGATGGAGGAATCGGGCGAACCGGAGCGCTTCCCCGCCGCGCTCGACCTCGCGCTCGACCGGGTGCTGGTGCCGCGCTACGGCGAAAATCCGCACCAGCGAGCGGCGGTCTACGCCACCCGCGGCGGCCTCGGCGTCTTCGGCGGTTTCACCTCGATCCAGGGCAAGGAGCTGTCCTGGAACAACCTGCTCGACGCGGACGCGGCGCGCCGGATCGTCGGCCAGTTCGACCAGCCGGCGGTCGCGATCATCAAGCACAACAACCCCTGCGGCGTTGGGTTGGGCGACGACCTTCCGGCGGCCTATCTTCGTGCGCTCGCGACCGATCCGGTCTCGGCGTTCGGCTCGATCCTTGCGGTCAACGCGGAAGTCGGCGCGGATTTCGCCGAGGCGATCGCCGATCTGTTCGTGGAGGTTCTCGTCGCGCCGGGGTTTTCAAGCGCCGCGCTCGAACGGTTCGCGGCGAAGAAGAACCTGCGCCTGGTCGCCTGCCCGCTCCATCGGCCGCTCGATCGCGCCGGAGCGGGACCGATCGAGCTGCGCGCGATTTCCGGCGGCTATCTGGCGCAGGACGCCGACGACGTCAGAGACCATCCCACAGCCTGGACGCTCGCGACGAGGCGCGCGCCAAGCGATGAAGAGCGGCGCGCACTGGAGCTGGCCTGGAAGGTGGGCCGATACGTCAAATCGAACGCCATCGTGGTCGCTAATCCGATCCAAACCGTGGGCATCGGTGCCGGCCAGATGAGCCGGCTCGACTCCTGCCGGATCGCGACCGAGAAAGCCCGCCAGTTCGGCCTCGACCTGGCCGGCACCGCAGCCTCCTCCGATGCCTTCTTCCCATTCCGGGACGGCCTCGACGCCCTGGCCACGGCCGGCATTACCGCGATCGTCCAACCTGGAGGCAGCAAGCGAGACGACGAAGTGATCGCCGCGGCCGACGAGCAGGGGCTCGCGATGCTGCTGACCGGGGTGCGCCACTTCCGGCATTAGGGCACGAGACGAGGCCGCCGAAGCCCGCGAGTTAGCCGTCCCGAAGGGACAAGGTATTCGAGCGAGGGGTTTCAACCCCTTGCTACGCGGCCAACGAGCCGGCAGGTTGAGCCCCTGTACTCCCTTCGTCTAGCTGCCCGGTTCAGGCGCTCCGGCGCGGATTTCGGTGTGGCGGATCTCACCGCCCAGGTTGGCGGCTTGGCCCATGAGGACGGTGGTGGCGAGCGCCAAAAGCAGGAGCACCCACTGCAGGCCGCGCTGCGGGCCGGAGCGCCAGAAGAGGGCGACCAGGGCGAGCGCGCCTAAGGGGAAGGCGGCGTAGCGCGAGGTCTCCGCCGCTTCTTCGTGCTCCTCGATGACCTCCTCGGTCACCCCCGGCTTGTCGTTCACCCAATCTTCGGCGCGCTCACCGGAGAAGACCGCCGCCCAGGTGCCGACCCCCGCCAGCACGCAGGCGAGAATCCCTGCGCGGGCAAGAGTTGCGTTCTTGCCCGCCAACCCGGCGCCGAGCAGAAGGACGGCGGCGAGAGCGGCGAACAACGGCAGATGATTGACGATCATGTGGAGGTGCGCCCAGTTCGGATTCATGCGTACGGCCCCTCCCGACAGGTAGATTCTTGGCCGAATCGTAGCATCCGGCCGCGTCCGGATCGGGGCTCTTGACGCCTTGGGCTCGACAAGCTAGTTTGCAGGCTCTTTCGGAAAATGAAGACGGCAAAGATGTTTCGCGGAATCGGGTTTCGCTGCGCTTCGGGCGCCCTGCTTCTCGCCTCGGTCGCGGGCCTGATCCTGGCTGCGTGCAATTCGTCCAATCCGGTGGCACCCGCCCCGCCGCCGCCGACCGGTTCCTCGACCTTCACCGTAACGCTTGCGGCCAGCCCTTCCTCGCTCGCCACCGGCTCGACCACCCCGGCGACGATCACGGTCTCAGTCCGCCGGACGGACAACGGCCAGCCTCCGCCCAATGGCACCAACGTCTCGGTCAACACGAGCCTCGGCAGCTTGGGCACCGACAGCTCGGGCAACCCGGTGACGATCACGACCTTAGCTCTCGCGGGCGGCTCGGCCCAGGTGAACCTGTTTGCCGGTACCGCCACCGGTACGGCGCAGGTGCTTGCCCAAGTCGAACAGAGCATCGGCCAAGTCGCGGTACCGATCCAGACTGTGAATCCGCCGCCGTTCTTCCTCATTTCGGTCGCCCCGAACTTCGGCAATGCCGTGGGCGGCCAGCAGGTGACGATTACCGGCAGCGGCATCCAGGCTCCCGTGCGGGTGACGTTCGGCGATGCCGTCGCGCGGCTCGGAACGGTGACCGCCACGACCATCCAGGCGACCGTGCCGCGCTCCACCCAGCCGCTCGACGTCGGCCAGACCCGGACCGTGGACGTGGAAGTGACCAACGCGCTCGGCCAGTCGAATTCGACCAGCGACAAGCTGGTCGGCTCTTGGACCTACAGCGGCGGAGATATCGAGCCGCCGATCGCGGTGTTCTCGGCCAGCCCTTCGTCGGGGCCGAACGAGGGGAACACGACCGTGACGATCAACGGCACGGGCTTCCAGCCACCGGTCCAAGTGCTGTTCGGACTGACGATCGGCGGCGGTTTCCAGGGGCTCCAAGCGACCGTGAACCCGGGCGCCACGGCGACGCAGATCTCCGTCAAGACGCCCTCGGCCAACGGGGTCGGCCTGTCGCTCGCAAACCAGCTGGTCAACGTTCAGGTGAGGAACGTCAACACCGGCCAGAGCGCGATCGGCACCGGCCTCTTCTCCTACACCGGCTCGGGCCTGTTCGTGACCTCGATGAGCCCGCTCTCGGGTCCCTACACCGGCGGCACCCTCGTGACCATCCAGGGCAGCGGTTTTTCCTCCAGCGGCCAATTCCAGGTGAATTTCGGCGGCTCGGTCCAACTTCTACAGCCTGGGCACACTCAGACCCAGCTGCAAGTCAAGACCGTGCCGGTCACCGTCACCAACTGCCAGCCGCCGAGCGGCACGCTCACCGTGACCCGCCTCGACACCGGCGAGGTGGCCAACAGCGCGATCCGTTTCAGCTATACGGCGCCCTCGCCCAACATCACCGGCCTGTCCCCCACGAGCGGTTCGCAGAGCGGCGGCACCGTGGTGAGCATTGGAGGGACCGGCTTCGACACCCAGGTGCGCGCGACGTTTGGCGGCGCCGTGGCAACCGTCGGAAACGTCTCGTCGACCTCGGTCTCCGCCACCACCCCGGCGTTCACCGGTACGTTCGACACGGAGCCCTGCACCGACAGCCACGGCATGCAGGGCAAGCGGAACAAGCCGAAGTTGGTCGACGTGGCGGTGACCAACACTTCCACCGGCTGCGCCGACACGTTCCCCATGAGCTACACCTACCAGCCGAGCGACACCTCGTGCGTCGTGCCGCCGCCGGTCAAGCCGACGGCGGACTTCACGTTCCAGACCTTTGGCGCGAACGTGCTGTTCTCGGATGCCTCGACCAACTCGCCCACCGGCTACCTGTGGGATTTCGGCGAGCCGTCGAGCGGCGGCTCCAATGTCAGCACGGTCGCCAACCCGAGCCACCTCTATGCCTCGGTGCCCCCGAACCAGACCCGCACGTTCACCGTTTCGCTCACCGCTTCGAATGCCGGCGGCTCGAACACCGCGGTCAAACAGATCACGGTGACCGCACCGCCGCCCTGAATCTGGCGTCGCGCCCGCCTATCCCAAGCACCGAACGGAGCCCTCGATGCCCGCGAACCGTCCTGTCTTTACCGCTTCGATCGTCCGGACCCTGGCAACCCTCGCCGCCCTGGCGATCCTGACGACCTTCGCGACCTCTCCGGCCGCCTGGGCGTCAGGCTTTGAAACCGGCCAAGAGGGGGTGAAAGCCATGGGGGTCGCCGGGGCCTATACCGCAATCGCGGACGACCCGACCGCCATCTACTACAACATCGGCGGTCTCGCCCTGCTCGGCAAGCCCGTGCTCACGATCGGGACGTCCGCCTACTCGCTTCAGCGCTCGCAGTATCAGGGGCGCTCTCCGGGAATCGGCGCCGGGACGACGGGCGAGCAGGAGGTCGTGCGGACGATCCTGCCGCACGCCTATCTCGCGCTGCCGTTCGGCACCAAGGCGAAAGTGGGGCTCGGGGTCTACTCGCCGTATGCGATCGACACCGACTGGGCGAACCCGGCAAGCTTCCCCGGCCGCACCGTCTCGCTCACATCCCAGGTGCGCACGGTCGACATCTCGCCCGGGATTTCGCTCGCGGTGACCAAGAAATTCGGCATCGGCCTCGCCGCGATCTACCGGTTTTCCGACCTGGCGTCCTCGCGGCGCATCCAACTGCCCGATCCGATCACGGCGCAGCCGCGCGACGTCGCTTCGGTCAACGCCGGCACCGATTTCAACGGAGCGCTTGGGTTTACCGTGGGCGTCCTCCACCGTCCGACCGACAAGTTCTCCTGGGGGCTCTCGTACAAGAGCCCGATCGAGATCTCGTACACGGGCTCCGGGAGCCTCACCCAGCTCGCCTCGGGCAACGCGCAGCTCGATCAGCTCGCGACGGCCCAGTTTCCGTTCAATCTCGATCTGCCGATCCAGAGCCGGATTCAGTTCCCCGCTTCCGCCGCGCTCGGTATCGCGGTCGGCAAAAGCAAGGGCGTGCAGGTCGCGTTCGATCTCGGCTGGGCCCAGTGGAACCAGTTCGACGGCACCGGCGTTACCTTCGTCAACAACCCGTCCTTGAGCTACGTCCTCCAGGGCACCTACCAGGATGCGTTCAGCTACCGCCTCGGCTTGCGCTGGACCGTTCACGGCGGCGCGCAGTTCCGCTTCGGCGGCGCGCTCGAAAAGACTCCCCAGCCGGACGCGAGCTTGAACCCGTTCTTCCCCGATGCCGACCGGACGATCCTCGCCCTCGGCTACGGGCTCGATTGGCTCGACATCGGCCTGCAGTGGGTGCGTTTCGACGACCGGCTGACGTTCAGCAATCCGAACGGGCTGAACGGGCTCTACCGCAACGAGGCGTGGATCCTCGCGGTTTCGATGACCAAGATGAATCGGTAGGGGGGGCTACCCGATCGACAGCACGACGACCGGCACGCCCGCCTTGGAACGTAGCGAGGATGCCGCTTTGCCCGCCGCGGCGCGGTCGCCGAACCGGCCGACGCGAACCGCGTACAGGGGCGACTTGCCGTCGCGGACGATTTCGACCACGTAGGGCTCGAAACCGCGGGAAGTGAGCTTTTGGATCATCGCG
The DNA here is from genome assembly GCA_035995205.1 of Thermoanaerobaculia bacterium. Taxonomy (GTDB): domain Bacteria; phylum Acidobacteriota; class Thermoanaerobaculia; order Multivoradales; family UBA5704; genus DASYKS01. The sequence continues at coordinate 99,085 of DASYKS010000070.1, read as the reverse complement.
TCGCAGTTCAGCCGCTCGCGATAGGCGCCGACCTGAACGGCGTACCGGCCGGACTCCCCGGTCGACATCGCGGTGATCGCCGCCGACGTAATCGACGCGGCGCTGCCGGTCTGCGGTTCGGCGGGCCGGTCCGCCGGCTGGTCTGTCAGGTCCGGAGCGCTTCGCGGGCTCGGAGCGAGCGACACCGGCTCTCCTCCCCGCGAATCGACGATCGGATCGGAGGGAGAATCGAGCCGCGGCGCGGCGGAAAAGGCGCGAGCACGGCTCGGCGGCGTAGCCGTAGCGGGCGGCCCCGGAGCCGACTCGGCCGAAGGCTCGTCGTTCGCCGGCGCGTCGAGGTAGGGCAGGGATTCCGGGTCGGAACCGGCGGCGAGGGAGGACTCGCTCGCGCCGGTCTCTTCGCTCGGAGCGGCCGGATCGGCGTCCGAATTTCCGACGTCGGTCCCGGGTTCCGGCGCGGCCGAATCGTTCGCGAATCCGGTCACCCGCGCCGGTAGCGCCGGCAGGTTCGTTTGGGCCGTCGTGCTCTGGGTGACGGCGGGGGGCGGCAACACACCGTACTGCACGCCGAGCAAGAAGCCGATGGCGACCAGCACCAAGCCGAGGAACGCGGCGCCCACGCCGAGAAGAACGAGCGAACGACGATCGAAAACAAAAGCGATCATGGCCTTTTCGATCCTGAAGTGGAGATCCGCTCTCGATCCTACGCCTACTCGCCCAATTCCATGCCCATGACGTGGAATCCGGAGTCGACGTAGACCGTCTCGCCGGTCGTCCCGGAGGCGAGCGGCGAGAGGAGATACAGGCCGAGATTGCCGACCTCTTCGTGCGTGACGTTCCTGCCGAGCGGCGCGATCTCCCCCACCTTGTTGTACATCTTGAGGAATCCGGGGATCGACCGGGCGGCCACCGTGCGCACCGGGCCGGCGGAGACGGCATTGATCCGCACGTCTTTTTTCCCCAGCTCGTAGGCGAGATAGCGGACGCTCGCTTCGAGCGCGGACTTGGCGATCCCCATGACGTTGTACTTGGGCACCACTTTCTCCGCCGCGTAATACGAAAGCGTGACCATCGAGCCGCCCGCGTTCCACAGCGGCTCGGCGTGGCGCGCGACCGAGACCAGCGAATAGGCGGAGATCTCGAGCGCGGTGAGCCAGTCCTCTTTGGTCGTCTCGATGTAGCGGCCGTCCATCGCGGGGCGCGGCGCGAACGCGATCGCGTGGACCACGTAGTCGAGGCTCCCCCAGCTCTCCTGGATCTGGCCGAACAGGGCGGACAGATCCGCCTCGTTCGTCACGTCGCACTGCGCGAGCAGAGTGCCGGGAATGTCGCGGGTCAGCTTCTCCAGGTCTTCCTTCAACCGCTCGCCTTGATAGCTGAAGGCGAGGGTCGCGCCCGCGTCGCGCAGACGCTCGGCGATCGCCCAGCCAAGGCTGCGCGAGTTGGCGACACCCATCACAAGGGCCCGCTTTCCTGCCAGGTCAATCGGGATCATGGCGCGCTATCTTACCCTTCTCATGGCTCCGATGCCTCCCCCCTCTTCCGAGACTCTGCCGGCGCTTTCCGAGGCCCATCCGGCCCGCCTGTTCGCCCGCACCCGCGAACTGATCGACCTCGACTCGACGACCGGCCGCGAACGGGAGGTGGGAGAGCTGCTGTTCGCCCGCCTGGCGGAGATCGGGCCGGCTTCCGGCAGCGTCGTGAAGATTCCGGTCGACGCCGAGCGATTCAACCTGTTCGCCCATTGGGGCGAGCCCCGCGTCGTGCTCTCGACCCACATGGATTGCGTGCCGCCGTTCTTCCCCTCCTCCGAGACCGAGGACGAGATCCGCGGCCGGGGTGCCTGCGACGCCAAAGGGATTCTCGCCGCGATGATCGCCGCGATCGAGAATCTGCTGGCCGAAGGGCGGAGCAACTTCGGCCTCCTGATCGTGGTCGCCGAAGAGACCGACAGCGTCGGGGCCGATACCGCAAACCGCTGGGCGCAGGACGCGGATCTAAGCCCCCGCTACCTGATCAACGGCGAGCCGACCGAAAACCGCCTCGCCCTGGGCTCGAAAGGCACGCTGTTCTACCGCCTGGAGGCGGAGGGGAAAGCGGCCCACTCCGCCTACCCGGAGCTTGGGATCTCCGCAATCGACGCCCTGCTCGCCGCGATCGACCGCATGCGCCGGGTGGCCCTGCCGAGCGACCCGATCCTCGGCGAGACCACGATCAACGTCGGAAAGATCGAAGGGGGTCGCGCGGCAAACGTGATCGCGGATCAAGCGAGCGCCGAGATCCTGGTCCGCACGGTCGGGCCGACCGAGACGCTGCGCCGGGATCTCGCAGCGGCGTTTGCCGGAGTACGCATCGCACGGCACACCGAGACCCCCGCGGTCCGGCTCGGTGCGCTTCCTGGTTTTCCCACCACGGTGGTCAAGTTCACGACCGACGTGCCGCGCCTGACCGCCTGGGGAGAGCCGTTCCTGCTCGGCCCGGGCACGATTCACGTCGCCCATACCCCCGACGAACGCATCGCGAAGGCGGATCTGGTCGCGGCGGTTGGGCGGTACCGGCAGCTGGTCGAGCGGCTACTCGACGCCTGAGCCTCCAGCTCCCTCCGCCGCTACCTGCCTTTGCCTGGGAGCGCCAAGCTCCAGCTTGGCGTTTTTGCCTTAGCCGACCGGGTCGCTTCCTCGAAGCCGAAAAGTGCCAGGCTGGAGCCTGGCGCTCCCAGGAGGATGGTGATGTTCGAGGCTCCTAGGCCCTCCCTCCTACGGATAAATCTTGTACAGCATCCGAGGATACGGAATCGTCTCGCGCAGGTGCGGCAGGCCGCACATCCAGGCGACGAAGCGCTCGATCCCCATGCCGAAGCCGCTGTGTGGGTAGCCGCCGTATTTGCGGACGTCCAGGTACCACTGGAACGCCTCGATCGGCAGGTTGTGCTGTTGGATCCGCGATAGCAACAGGTCGTGATCGTGGATCCGCTGGCTGCCGCCGATGATCTCGCCGTATCCTTCGGGCGCTAGGAGATCCATGCCGAGCACGGTTTCGCGTTCCGGGGTCGAGTCGGGCGAAGGCTGCATGTAGAACGCCTTGAACGCGGCGGGGAAGTCGGTGACGATCACCGGCTGCTCGAACTGGCTCGCGAGAATGGTCTCCTCGTCGGCGCCGAAGTCGTCGCCCCAGACGATCGGATTGCCCTGATCGTTCAGAATCTCGACCGCTCGGGTGTAGGTCATGCGCGGGAACGGCGGCTTGATCTTTTCGAGCATCGCGGTGTCGCGCTCCAGCACCTTCAGCTCCTCTCGGCGCCGTTCGAGCACCCGGGCGACCAAGTACCCCACGAACTCTCCAGCCAGCTCGGTGAGCCCCTCGAATTCCAGGAACGCCACCTCCGGTTCGACCATCCAGAACTCCATCAGATGGCGGCGGGTCTTCGACTTCTCGGCACGAAACGTCGGTCCGAAGCAGTAGACCTTGCCCAGCGCGGCGGCGGCCGGTTCGAGGTAGAGCTGCCCCGACTGCGACAGATACGCCTTGTCGCCGAAATAGTCGGTCTCGAACAGGTTCGAGGTCCCCTCGCACGCCGCGGGGGTGAGGATCGGCGAGTCGATCAGCGTGAAATCGCGGGTGTAGAAGAAATCGCGGATCGCCTGCTCGATTTCGCTCCGGACCCGGAGCGCCGCGCGCTGCCGGCTCGAACGGAGCCATAGGTGGCGGTGCTCCATCAAAAATGCCGTGCCGTGCTCCTTCGGCGTGATCGGGTACTCCTCCGCCAGCTGGAGGATCTCGAATCCATTCATCTGGATCTCGACCCCGCTCGGGGACCGCTTGTCTTCTTTGATCGTGCCGACGACGCGGACGGTCGACTCCTGCGTGACGCGCTCGACCTCCGCCCACATCTCCTCGGACAGATCGTTGCGCCCGGCAACCGCCTGCACCGTCCGGCCGTCCAGCCGCACCTGCAGGAAGGCGATCTTGCCGCTGGAACGCTTATTGTCGATCCAGCCCTTGATCTCCACCTGCTGGCCGACGTACTCCTTGAGCTCTCGGTACTCTGGGAACGGCAGTTTTTCGGTCATAGAGCCGACGATTCTATGGGAACGGCGGGAGGAGGTCCATTCGGGTTGTGTTGGCGAGGGCGCCAAAAGGAGTACGCTCCCTTCCTTGGCTTCGGAGAAATCTTATGCCCGCAAAGAACGTCCTCGGCACGCCCCTCGAAGATTGCTCGCTCGCTCCCCTGACCGGTTTCTACCGCGACGGCTGCTGCAATAGCGGCCCGGAAGATCACGGGTCGCACACGGTCTGCACCCAGATGACCGCGGAGTTCCTCGCTTTTTCCGCCGCGCGCGGCAACGATCTTTCGACCCCGATGCCCAACTTCGGCTTCCCCGGCCTCCAGCCCGGCGACCGTTGGTGCCTCTGCGCCTCGCGCTTCTTGGAGGCGCATCTCGCCGGAATGTCCCCGGGGGTCGTGCTCGCGGCGACCAACGAGTCGGCCCTCCAGATCGTGCCGTTCGAAGCGCTACTGGAGAAGGCGATCGATCCGCCGGCCGCGAACTGAAAAGCCGGAAGGACATCGGTAGGGGTGGAGACAAGCCTCCGCCCGAGATCGAGAGAATGCCACCTCCAGCAAGGTTCCGGCAACGTGGCACAATCCGCCGCCATGTCCGGTGAATCTCCCTACCCGCTCGAACCCTCCGCCGCCGAAATGCGCCGTTTGGTCGAGGCCGCGATGGCGCGCGTCGTGCCGCATCTCGAATCGCTCCCCGACCAGCCGAGCGCGGACGTCCAAGGCGCCGTCGATCTCGCCCGCCAGATCTCGGGGCCGATGCCGGAAGCCGGACGGCCGTTTTCCGAGCTGCTCGATCTGCTGTTCGACCGGGCGATCCCGAAGACGTTCAACACCGCCGGACCGGGCTACCTCGCATACGTGCCGGGAGGCGGCCTGTTCGCCGCCGCGCTGGCCGATCTGATCGCCGATACGGCGAACCGCTATACGGGAGTGTTCGCGGCGGCCCCGGCGCTCGCCCAGCTGGAAGCCGACGCGCTCGCCTGGCTGGCCGAGATCGCGGGCTTCCCCAAAGCGGCGCGCGGTTTCTTCACCAGCGGCGGCTCGCTCGCCAACTGGAGCGCCCTAGTGGTCGCACGGCGCGAGCGGCTGCCGGAGAATTTTCTCTCCGGCACGATCTACGCCTCGGACCAAGTCCACCATTCGATGATGAAAGCCGCGCTGCTCGCCGGTTTTCCGCCCGACCGGGTGCGCGAGATCCCGACCGACGACCTCTATCGCATGCGTCCCGAGCTGGTCGCCAAGCGGATCGCAGCGGACCGAGCGGCCGGCTTGACGCCGTTCCTGATCGTCGCGAGCGCAGGCACCACGAACACCGGAGCGGTCGATCCGCTGGAGGAGATCGCGGATCTCGCCGAGCGCGAGAAACTCTGGCTCCACGTCGACGGCGCCTACGGCGCCTGCTTTCTGCTGACCGAAGCGGGGCGGAAAGCCTTCCGCGGCATCGAGCGGGCGGACTCCCTGGTGATCGACCCGCACAAAGGCCTGTTCCTCCCCTACGGCATCGGCGCGCTCCTGGTCCGCGACGGCGAAGCGCTCCGCCGGGCTCACGCGGTGGGCGCGGACTACATGCCGTATCTCCAAAGCGACCCCGACCTGGTCGACTTCTGCGAGATCAGCCCCGAGCTGTCGAAACCGTTCCGGGGCTTGCGGCTCTGGCTCGCGCTCCAGCTCCACGGCGTCCAGGCGTTCCGCGACGCGCTGGAAGAAAAGCTCGCGCTCACCCAATTCGCCGCGGACGAGCTGCGCGCCATCCCCGAAATCGAGATCCTCGCCGAGCCCCAGCTCTCGACCGTCGCGTTCCGGCATCGCCCACCGGGCCTCGAAGGCGCGCCCCTCGACGCGCTCAACGAGTGGAACCGTAATCTGCTCGACCGGATCAACGCCCGCGGCCGGGTCTACCTCTCCGGCACCAACCTCCGGGGCTCGTTCGCGATTCGGATCTGCGTCCTGTCGTTCCGTACCCACCGGGACCGGATGGAGGCGTGCTTGGAGGACGTACGGGCGGCGCTCGCGGAATAAACCGGGCCGAGCCGGTCAACGTGGAGGCGAAACCGAGGGACTCTGAACCGTGGGCTTCGGCGCGGCGGCCGCGGCTGTTTCGCGCGCTGCCCTCGCGGTGGTTTCAGCCGTGCCGGTCGAGGGCGCAGGCCGGACCGGCCGGATGGGAGGACCGGCTCCCGCGGCCGGGCCATTCGCCCCCCGCGTAGACGGTTGAGATCCGGTACCCAAGGGCGGCTCGGAGCGAAGCGACGGCAAGACTTGCGGAGCAAACTGCGCCATCGAGCAGGCCTCCTCCGAATGGGGAGGCACTACGAAGCAGGCTTTCGAGTCGCGAAAGGTTGTTCGAAGGGCGGTGAGTAAAAGGTCCTCGAGCAACGAAACCTCCTCCTCACACTCCATGTCGACGAGGCCGGGCGACTTTTCGAGCGTCGCCTGAGGCAGCGGCAAGGAGGTCAGGAACCGTGGATCGGTCGTGCCGAGGTCGTAATAGGCGAAGAAATGATGGTCGATGCCCTCTTGATGGCACCGGGCCGAGTGGTCCTTCGTATTGGCGGCCTCGTATTCCGGGAGGTTAGCGATCAGCAAGGTGACGTTGGCGTCTTCGTCGAAGTCGAGCGCCAGATTCCCGGTCGATCCGTCCGGATAGATCAAATACAGCTTCGCCTGGGTCGTCTGGGAGAGCGTCAGCTTGATGCTGAAAGCATCGGCGACGGCCTGGAACGGGTCGATGGTGGTGGGCGGCGCAACGACGTCCTTGATGCGAAACGCGACGAGCGGCCCCAGGATGCCACAGCCGTTCCGCCCTTTCTCTTGGCCTCCTTCATTTCGCAGGTTCGGGTGCGCCAGGTGGCAAGCGCGAACGTCGCCCTGCCACGTCCTCACCAGGAGCGATACCTTGCATTCGCGGGGATGTACCAGACACTCGGAGCGGATGTCTTGGCTGCCGAAGCTGAGCCGGGCGATCTCGGGAATCCAAGAGAGGTCTCCGGCTTCGTTCTCGTTGGAAGGAAAAACCAACTCTCCGCCATTGTTGGCGGCTCGCAGTCCTTGGACCGTGTTCAGCCCGACGGTAGGCGTGTCCAAAGGCTCGATGTAGGACGGGAGCCCCTTTTGGGCGTCGAACGGCAACTCGTCGAGGTACGGCGAGCCGGATTTGGGATCCTTCTTCTTCTGAAAGATCCGCGGGTGATGAGTCGGAATCTCGCAGCCCAGGGAATCGATGACGCCCTGGGCGCTCGGAAGCACGACCATCGCGCCTTCGCGGTTGAGGCTGGGTACCAACGCCACCAGGCCGTAAAAGATCAAAGTGAGAGTCGTCATCTCAAACCTCCCGGTTGAAGTCGCCGCGAGCCGGCGACGGTTGTCAGTTGAAACGCGGCCCCCTCAAATGCCTCCGCGGGGGCGCGGTGGGTCGCCTGGATGCGGCGGATCTGCGCTTGGCGCAGCGCCTCGGCGGCGGTGGAACCGCCGTTCAAGGCGCGGTAGAATTCCGCCAACAGGATGGCCGAGGCCTTGTCCTCGACCGGCCGCACGGTGGCCAAGACCTGCGGCACTCCCCGGGCGAGGAGCGGCCAGGCAAGCCCGGCGGCTCCTTCCGCCGACCGCCCCCCGGCGCTCGCGCATGCCGCGAGCACGACGAGCCGGGCGGCGCTCAGATCGGAACGCAGAAGCGCCTCGGCCGTGAGCACGCCGGGGTCGTTCCGCGCGGGGTCTGGAGAGAGGATCAGGCGCGAGCGGAGCGGCCGTTCGGCGAAGACCTCGGCGTGGTTGCCGAAGTGAAGGAGATCGTGCCCCGGCAAGGCCCGGAGGACCGCATCCGGGGTTGCCGCCCGCCCCCACAGAACCGTGGAAGGCCAAAGCGATCCGATCGCCGATCCCTCTCGTCGCGATTCCGGCAGGCGCCCAAGCGTCGGGAAGTACTCCTTGCTGATCTCCGGATCGACGACGACGAGGGCGGACCGCGGAGCCTCCTCCGGTCGCTCGGTCCGCGCCACCCCTTCGACCAGAGCGTTCAAGCTCGGCGCGAACGTCAGGCGATGGTCCTCGATCAGAAAGCGTCCGGTGCGGCGGTCCTTGAGTGCGGCGAAACCGACCGACAGGAGCGCGTCGGCGGCGACGATCTGCACCGGCTCGTCCGGGGCAAGGTAGGGCGCGAGCGGCCGGATCAGCAGGTCGTAGAGCCCTGCCAGCTCCTCCTCAAGCCGATCCGGAGCGGCGCGGTCCAGCACGGCGATCCGCTCTCGGAGCGCCGCCCTGGGGATCGGGATGCGCACCCAACGGACTCGGCCGCTTTGAATCAGCCAGGCGACCAGCGCCTCGCTCCCCGCGAAGTACTCGACGAAAGCTCGATCGGCGGGGAGGCCGCGCCGCAGCTCGGCCCACGCCTTCGTCCGGATCGAAAGGACGGAGAGGTCCGACAAGTCGCCGGACGGAGAGCCGAGCCAATCGACGAGCGCCCGGGAGCGCGCCATTTCCGCGATGTCGAGCGCCTCGCCGCCCCGGCCCCGCTCCAGCGCGAGCGCGACCGCCTGGTCGTAGATCGCCGAGGAGGCCGAGACCAGGGCGGCCCGCTCGGGGGCGCCTTCGCGGAGGCCGCGGAACCCCTCGATCCGCTCCATCGCGAGGGCGAGGTCCGCCGCCGCCCCTTCGAGGTCCCCGAGCGCACGACGGGCCTCCGCCTGAACGAGCAGCCCCGAAGGGAGCATCGAAGGGACCGAATCGTCGAAGAAGGCCACCGCTTTCTGCGCAAGGTCGAGCGCGCGTCGGGGATCTTTCCTGAGCAAAAGGCCGGCTTCGATGAAATCGATATTGCGTAGCGTGCGCTCTCTCGCCTCCCGGCTCGCGAACAAGCTCGCCTCGTCGCGGGCTTCTCCGAGCGAACGCGCCATCACCCCGGGATCGAGCGCCCCCAGCAGGTCGGCCCGATGGCGCAAGGCGAGCGAGAGCCGGAGCGGACTGCCGGTCTCCCGCGCGCCCCGCAGCTCTTCGTCCTGCAACGCGAGAGCCGCGAGCGGGGCGTCGAGGTCCTTTGCTTCGTAGATCACCTCGGCCAACGCCACCAGAAACTCCGGATCGTCTTCCCGATCGAAGAAGAGCGACAGGGCATCGAACCGGCTTCGCCAGGCCGCCAAGGTGTCTCCGACTTTGGTCTCGACCCGGGCCAGACGGGTAACGACGCTCGCCAGCCCCGAGACGTCGCCCGCCGTCTCGAACCGCGCTCGCGCGGCACGGAACGAGGCGAGGGCCGCCGTATCCTGGCCGAGCGCGGTTTGCGCGCTACCGAGCAACCAACCGAGCCGCCCGGCCAGGCGCGCCGATTTCGCGAGCGCCGGCAGAGCGAGGCTCTCGGCCGCCCGGGCGGCACCCTCTGGATACTCGCCCAGGCGGTTCGCGCACCGCGCCTCCCAGTAGAGCAGCCCGACCGCCAAGGGGCAGCCGGCGCGATCCAGGTTCCGCCGCGCCTGGTGAAACCGCAGACGAGCCGTCCCGTAGTCCGCCGCCTCGAAGTCCGCGCGAGCCGCGCGCCAAGTTTCAAGTCCCCGGACGGCGAGCGCTCTCCGGGGAGCCCCCGCGGACTCGATCTCGACGAGCGACCGGAGCCCTTCGTCGAGCAGCGTCTCGCCCGTTTGCCGGGCGAGCAGGTGGGCGACCGCCGCGAGCTTTTCAAGGGAACGGTAGGCGCCGGCTCCCCCGTTTTCCAGCAGGGGAAGCGCTTCGACCAACAGCCGGTCCTCGATCCAGTCCGGAACTTCCGGCACGTGGGCCGCGACGAGCGCTTGCGCCGTGTCCCGATCCCCTCGATCCAACGCGCTTTCGAGATGTGGAACCGCGGCGCGCCATCGCTCCGCGCGGGTCGGCCCACTCAGACGGTCGATCGCCGCGGCCGCTTCGGCGCGCCACGCCTCGGACCTTTCGGAGGTCACCACCCGGCGCCACGCGAGAAGCCCCGGGCGCCGCACCAGCGCCGAAAGGGCCACGGCCCGATTCCATCGCGCCTCCGGTAGATCCGGTTCGGCCTGCACCCCGCGCTCCGCGGCTTCGAGCGCCCGGATCAGATCGCGGGGATCGCGATCGCGCGAAGCCCGCGCCAGATAGGCCGCGGAGAGATCCGAGTGGACCCGACCGTTGCCGGGCTGGCGCTTCGCGAGAGCTTCGAGGCGGACGATCGCGGCATCGACCGATCCGCCGAAAGGGCGGGCAGAGAGCGCCCATGGCGCCTCGCGATAGCGATCCGTATCCGAAGCCCGCCGAGCGGCGCTCGCCGCTGTGAGATCCAGCTCCCGAAACCGCCGGCGCTCAGCCTCCGTCAAAGGAGGCTGGCGGCAGACGAGCCTCGCCCACCGCTCCCCTCCCTCCTCGCCCCGCGCCTGCTCGCAGGGTGCATAGCGAAATTCTCCCGACAGCCGGGCGAGAAACGGCCGCGGCCGAGGAGATCCGGAGGCCGGCCCTTCGCGGCGATCCTCCGACCGGCTCCAGGCCAGCGCGCCCACGCCGAGGATCGAGCAGATCCCGATGCCGAGGGCCGCGCGCGTCGTCGGTCGAATCGAGAGGATTCCCATCGTGGAGGCTACGGCGGCATCGTATCCGACCGGCGGCTCGGCGATACTTCCTCGCCCCGTCCAGCCGGACGCCTCCCCGGCGTAAGATTCGCCCATCGCCGACGTACTGAAACGCCGGGAGGATCTGGCTCATGACCCGCACCGCTTTCCTTTCGTTCGCCCTGCTTGTCTTCGCCCTGCTCACCGTTCCCGCGGCTCGCGCTGAAGTGCCGGCCGACCTTCTCGCCCGCGCCAAGGAGGCCTCCGGCGGCGCGGCGTGGGATGCAGTCCGCACGATCACCACGACCGCGAAAATCGAGACCGGCGGCCTATCCGGCGTTGTGACGTCATGGGACGAAGTGACGACCGGTCGCTACGCCAGCGAGTGGCAGATCGGCCCGGTGCAGGGCGGCGATGGCTTCGATGGGGCGGTCGGGTGGACGGTCGAGGCTTCCGGTCAAGTGATCCGGAGCGAGAAAGGTGAGAGCCATCAGAGCGCGATGCAGCGGGCGTATTTGACGGCGCTCGCCTACTGGTACCCGGAGCGGCGGAAAGGCTCCGTCGAATCTCTGGGTATGCGCACCGAAAACGGGCGCTCGTTCGCGGGAATCAAGGCCACCGCGGAAGGGGGCCGCCCCATGGAGCTCTGGTTCGATGGAGAGACGCATCTGCTCGACCACACGATCGACCGGGTCGACGCGGAGACGCAGCTCACGATCTATTCCGACTACCGCGAGGTGCAGGGGCTGAAGGTGCCGTTCGTCGTGCGGATCACGAACGGCGAGGAGAAGTACGACACGCGGATCACGGCCGAGAGCATCGTGATCAACCAAGAAGTCGAGGCCGCGCGCTTCGCGCCGCCGGCCGAAAAGACCGGGGACCTCGAGCTTTCCGACGGACGCACGACGGCGAGCGTGCCGTTCCGCCTCGCGAACAATCACATCTTCGTCCAGGTGGAGATCAACGGCCAGGGAAAGTTCAACCTGTTTTTCGACACCGGCGGCTTGAACGCGATCACGCCGGAAGCCGCCCAGGCGCTCGGCCTTTCGACCGAGGGAGCTCTTCAAGGAAGCGGCGTCGGAGAGAAGTCCGAAGACATCGCGGTCGTCCGGATCGCCTCGGTCAAGCTCGGCGGCGTGCAGTTCCGCGACCAATTGTTCTACGTCTTCCCGCTCGCCGAGATGTCGAAGGTGGAGGGGCTGCCGATTTCCGGCATGGTCGGCTACGAGCTGCTCAAGCGGTTGGTCGCCGAGGTCGATTACGACGGCGGAATGATCAACTTCACCGCCCCGGCCGATTTCGTTCCGCCGAAAGACGCGATTGCGATCCCGTTCACGTTCGAGAGCGAGACGCCGCAGATCGAAGGAAAGATCGACGGCCTACCCGGCCTGTTCACGATCGACACCGGTAGCCGTTCGACCCTCGACCTGAACGCCCCGTTCGTGGCCGAGCACGGCCTGCTCGCCAAGCACCCGAAAGCGATCGAAGCGACGACCGGCTGGGGAGTCGGAGGAGCCGCCAAGAGCCGCGTCACCCGCCTGAACAAGCTGGAGCTGGGCACCGGCCCGGCGGGAACCGGCTCGGTCGCGATCGAAAACCTCGTCACCGGCTTCTCGCTCCAGAAAAAAGGCGCGATGGCCAAATCCAGCCTCGCCGGAAACATCGGAGGCGGCCTGCTCAAGCGCTTCGACGTCACCTTCGACTACCGCAAGCAGGTGATGTACCTTAAACCCAACGGCAACGAGAGGAATCGCGACGCCTATGACCGCGCCGGAATGTGGCTGCTGACCGACCCGGAAGGCCTGCGAGTGAAGGACGTGACCGCGGGAGGTCCCGCCGCGAAAGCGGGTTTGAAGGTGGAAGACCTGATCCTCACCGTCGACGGCAAGAAGGCGGCCGAGGTGTCTCTCCCCGACCTGCGCATCCGGCTGGCGAACGATCCGGAGGGGACGAAGGTCGAGCTGGCGGTGCGCGGTAAGGACGGGAAGGAGCGGGCGGTGGGGGTGGTGTTGCGGGAGTTGGTATAAAAGGAAGCACGCCTCTGGCTCCCCATCGCTCTCGCGATTGGATTATCGGTCGCCGCGGGAGCGAGTGCTTATGGACGGCGGCTCGCGGCGGGAATGTGACGGGATTGTGATCCCGTTCAGGTCCGAGAGCCGGAAACCGGACCAGCGCATTGCTCGGTAGCGATCACCGGCTCCCTCCCTCTGCGCGACTGAGATCGGTCTTCGTAAAATCCTGGCCAATAAAGAGGAGGGGCTCTTCAGCCAAGCGGGCAGTCGCGTAGCTGATGCAGTCGCCAAAGTTGAGGGCCGCCGGATGTCGTCCCTTGCCGAACCGCAGGAATGCCTGATTGGCAGCCTTCCAGTGGTCCTCGGTGAACGGTGCGACCATCACGTCGAATTCCTCAAGAAATTTGTCGAGAAGCGGCTGGCTAGGTTTTCGGAATCGTGCGACGAGAACTATGTCCGTTTCAAGCAGTGTCGCCGCCGAGACCGCTTTCGACTTTGCGGCGAGGAGTTGATCGACCAGCAGGTCGCATTCAGGCTCGCGACCAAGAATCGCGATGATCGCCGACGAGTCGGGGATCATGCTCCGGCCGGCCCGTAACCCAAGATCTCGTCTTCTTCGGCTCGGCTGAGACGACGCCCAAGCGCTTCGGCGGGGATCTGGGGCCAGACCTCCGTCTCGAGCCAGTGCCGGATCTGAGCCTTGCGGTCACCTCCCCGGACTACGCGGAGGGCGAGTCGTTCTTTGCGCTCTTCGAGCGCGTGGCGAATCGCCTCGTTCGGGCTCTCGCCTGCGAGCTGCCCTACCTCTTCGGCAAGAATCTCGAGCTCAGGGAGAAGGTTCAGGGCCATTGCATAACCTCCGGGAAGAGATGGTAGGCACAACTCCGCCGAAACCTCAAGCTTCGCAAATCAGCGGGGGGAAAGTCTTGCGGGATTCTCACCTCTACAACAGAACTGTTGCACTACAAATCTGTAGCGCAACAACCGCTAGCGAAACGACCTGCTTCGACGAAGCGGCAAACTCGGCCGGAGGGCTGTTTCGGGCGAGAAAAACTCCCATTGGGCGAGATACGCCTCCGTTTGGAGGCCATAGACCGCTCCTTGGGAGCCATGGCTGAAAATTTGGAAGCCATAGAACTTCCATTGGGAGCCATGGGACAAAATCTGGAAGCCATAGATCGCCCATTGGGAGCCATAGAAATTTATTTGGGCGCCATAGACAGACGAATGGGACCCATCCGCCGAGATATCTCCCCCAAACAGCGTTTCGGACCTTCCAACGGCCTTTCGATCTCGCCCAAAAGAAGTTCGAATCGCTCCAACGGATGTTCCATCTCCTCCAAACGACGTCCGAAACGCGCTCGCGGCCGTTCGATCTCTCCCAAACGAAGTCCGGATCTCCCCAACGGCCGTCTGATCTCTCCCAACGAATCGTTCGGGCGTTCCAACAGCTCGGACGAACGAGAGCCCCCATCCTGTCCTTCCCCCGATCTCAACCTGCCCCCTCCCCGGGGGAAGGAACCCTTCGCTCAGCAGTGCTGACCTTCCATCGTTCAGCTCCTAACTCCCTCCTGCTCCAGCAGCCGGGCTTTCCTCTCCTGGCCCCAACGGTACCCTCCGCTCGCTCCGTCGCCTCGGACGACCCTGTGACAGGGAATGACCAGCGCGGCGGGGTTTGCGGCACAGGCGGTTCCTACCGCTCGGGCCGCTCCGGGGCTTCCGACTGCGGCGGCGATCTCTCCGTAGGTTCGGGTTTCGCCGCGGGGGATCTTGCGTAGCTCGCGCCAGACGCGGAAGGCGAAGGCGCTGGCTCGGAGGGTGACGAGGTCGAGCGGCAGGTCGGCCAGATCGGCGCTCGCTCCTTCCAAGGCGGCGAGGACGGGGGCGGCCCAGGCTGCCAGCTCCGGATCGGTCTTCGCCGGGGCGGCGTGGCCGGTGATCTCGGCGTTCGGGTACTCGCGGCGCAGGTCGCCTTCCAGGGCCTCGTCCGAATCGCCGAGAGCGACCGCTGCGATTCCCCGGTCGGTGGCGGCGAGCAGGACGCGGCCGAGGGTCGATTCCGCGATCGTGAAGCGGAGCTTGATCCCCTCTCCCCCCCGGCGATAGGCGCCCGGGGGCATGCCGAGGCGGCCGTCGGCCTGTTCGTAGAGGCGGCTCGATCCGCTGTAACCCGCGTCGTAGAGGGCGTCGGTCACCGAGCCTCCCGAGCGCAAATGGCCTTTCAAGCGCTCGGCCCGGCGGGCGGCGAGGTATTCGCGCGGCGAGATGCCGAGGACGCGGGTGAAGATCCGTTGAAGGTGCGAGGGGCTGGCGCCGACCTCATGGGCGAGCCGGGCGAGCGTGGGCGATCCCCCTTCGGGGTCCTCCGCCGCCTCATCGAGCAATGCGCGGACCTTTCCGGCGAGCGCCGCGTCGCTCGCGACCTCTCCGGGACGACAGCGGCGGCAGGCACGGAATCCCGCCGTGATCGCTTCCGCGGGCTCGGCGAAGAACGACACGCGCTCGCGTAGGGGCCGGCGGGCCGGGCAGGAGGGGCGGCAATAAATGCCGGTCGAGGCGACCGCAAAGACGAAGCGGCCGTCCTGGCCCCGGTCGCGGGCGATGACCGCCGCCCAGGCGGCTTCCTCGTCGAGGGCCTTGGCGCGCGGGGAGCTCGGCAGGCTCTTGAGGAGCGGTTGCGGGGTTGATCTCGGGGTCATGGGGCTCTGGGTCATGACGGTTGCGGTCAACATGTCGGTTTCTCCTTAGATCCTGGCGCAGGATCGCCCGGATTGCCACCTCGCCGCACTCCGATCCTTGTCGTCAAACCCGCCGGTTTGCCCGGACGGCTCCTCGAAGTCGCTCGACGGGCTACCATGGGGGCGACGATTCGGGCGCTCGTTGGCCCGGCACGAAGACCGCATCGGGTTGGTTGAGGAGGACAGAACGCATGACGCCCCACCGCATTGGACTCATGGGGCTCGGGAGGATCGGACGGAACCTGTTCCGCATCCTCTATTCGAGCGACGAATTTCCGATCGCCGCGATCAGCGACATCGCAGACCACGCGGCGCTCGCCTATCTGCTGCGCTTCGATACGATTCTCGGGGTCTTCCCCGACGAGCTTTCGGTCCAGGACGACGGCCATCTGTACGTCGCGGGCCGGCGCATCCCGATGCTCTCGGGCGAGAAGCCGGGCGACGTGCCGTGGGGCGACCTCGGCGTCGACACGGTGATCGAGGCGACCTCGAAGTACCGCTCGCGCGCCGAGGTGGAAAAGCATCTGGAGCGAGGAGCGAAGCGGGTCATCCTCTGCTCGCCACCGTCCGATCCGCCCGACTTGACCGTGGTGATCGGGGTCAACGACGGCGATCTTCGCCGCGAGCACCGGATCGTCTCGAACGCCTCTTGTACCGCCCACTCGGCCGCGCCGCTGCTCCAGATTCTGGGGGCCGCGTTCGGCATCGAGCGGGCGTTCCTCTCGACCGTGCATGCCTATACCAACCGGCAACGCCTGGCCGACGTTCCCTCCGACGATCCGCGGCGCGGCCGGGCGGCGGCGGAAAACATCATCCCCCAGAGCAGCAACTCGGCCGAGGTTCTGATGGGGCTGCTGCCGGAGCTGGAGGGCAAGGTCTCGGGCCTCGCGATGAACGTTCCGGTCGCGAACGGATCTGTGGTCGACCTGGTCTGCTGGCACGAGCAGCCGGTCACCGTCGCCTCGATCAACGAGGTGATGCGCACGGCGGCGGGCAGCGCGCGCTGGCGCGGCATCCTGGCCTATGAGGACGATCCGATCGTCTCGTCCGACATCATCCATAGCACCTACTCCTCCACCTACGACTCGCTGCTCACCATGGTGCTGGGCGAAAAGGTTTCGAAGACCATCTCCTGGTTCGACAACGGCTGGGGATACGCGCACCGCGTGGTCGACCTGTTGCGGAAGTTCCGAGCGCTCGACGGCGGGGAGGCCTGAGTTATGAACGCACACACCGCCACTCCTAAGATCCGGATCGGCATCAACGGCTTCGGCCGCATCGGACGGAGCGTGTTTCGCATTCTCGCCGAGCGCGAGGACATCGAAGTGGTCGCGATCAACGACCTGTTCGAGAACGAGCAGCTTGCCTATCTGTTGAAATACGACTCGCTGATGCGGACCTTTCCGCGCGCCGTGCGCACCGACGCGGATTTCCTTTACGTCGACGATCGGAAGATCGCGATGACCGCGGAGAAGGACCCGACGCTGATCCCTTGGGGGGCTCTGGGCGCCGATCTGGTGATCGAAGCCTCGGGCGTGTTCACGTCGCGCGAGAAGCTCGAAAAACACCTCGCGGCCGGCGCGAAGAAAGTGATTCTCACGGTGCCGGCGAAGGATGAAATCGATGCGACGATCGTCGTCGGGGTGAACGACGATACGCTCGTTCCGGCGCACAAGATCGTCTCGAACGCCTCGTGTACCACCAACTGTCTGGCGCCGATCGCGAAGATCCTCGACGATTCGTTCGGCCTCGTCGAAGGTTTCCTCACCACGGTCCACGCCTATACCAACGACCAGCGCTTGGCCGACGTGCCGCACAAGGATTTCCGCCGCAGCCGCGCGGCGGCACAGAACATCATCCCGACGACCACCGGCGCGGCGCGCGCGGTAGGCCAGGTGCTGCCGCAACTGAAAGGCAAGCTGGACGGCCTTGCCATGCGGGTACCGGTCCCCGACGGCTCGACGATCGATTTCGTCTGCCGCCTGACCGGCAAGCCGACGGTCGAAGAGGTGAACGCCGCGGTTCGCACGGCGGCCGAGGGGCCTTTCCTCCGACTGGTCGAGTACAGCGAAGTGCCGCTCGTCTCCTCCGACATCATCGGCAACCCGCACTCGTCGATCTTCGACGCCCTCTCCACCCAGGCGAAAGGCGACGGCTTCGCGAAGGTCGTCGCATGGTACGACAACGAATGGGGCTACTCGAACCGGGTGGTCGACCTGATCGACCGTCTGGTCGCGGTGGGAGGGTAGACGCGCGCGATGGCCAAACGCGTCGGGATTTTGACCGGCGGCGGCGACGTGCCGGGTCTAAACGTCGCGATCAAGGCGTTCGTGGCGCGCATGGAAGAGGCGGGGACCGAGGTGATCGGCCTGCGTCGCGGCTGGGGCGCGCTGCTCAACCTTCGAGCGTTCCACGACCAGGAGAACGCGGGCTGGGCGTCTCCCCTCACCCGGGCGAACACGCGAACGATCGACCGGAGCGGCGGCACGATCCTCCACACCTCGCGGATCAACCCCTCGATGCTCCAACCGAAGGGGATGCCGGAGCATCTGCGCGGCCGGGGCGTGGCGCGGCCGGATGGCCTGATCGATCTCACCGTGGCGGCGATCGAGGCGTTCGAGTACCTTCGCCTCGACGCGCTGGTGGCGATCGGCGGCGACGGTACGCTCTCTTTCGCTCGCCGGCTGCACCGTGAGGGACTGCCGATCCTCGCGGTCCCCAAGACCATGGACAACGACGTCGCGGGCACCGAGTATTGCATCGGCTTCTCGACCGCCGTCACCCGGTCGGTCAACTGCATCCAGGATCTGCGCACGATCGCCGGCTCGCACGAGCGGTTCCTGATCGTCGAGCTGTTCGGCCGCAATTCGGGCGAGACCTGCCTGCTCGCGTCGTACCTTTCCGGAGCCGATCGCGCCCTGCTCGCCGAGGTGCCGTTCGACACCGAGAGGATCGTCCGCCTGCTGGCGGAAGACAAGCGCGCCAACCCCAGCGACTACGCCGTGCTCGCGATCTCGGAGGGCGCCTATCCGGAAGGCGGTCGCCCATTCGAGACCGGAGAGGCCGACGCCGTCGGCCACCCCAGGAGAGCACCGGAGAACGGGTCATCTACCAGCGGCTCGGCTACCTGATGCGCGCCGGAGTCCCCGACGCACTCGACCGGCTGGTCGCGAGCAATTTCGCCAACCTGGCCGCCGATCTGATCCTCGGCGGCAAGGCAGGATTCCTGACCGCGGTCGTCGGAGGTCGCTACGCCGCGGTGCCGCTCGAAGAGATGGGAGAAAGCGCCAAACGAGTCGACGTCGAGCGCTTCTACGACCGCGACGCCTACCGGCCGAAGATCACCGGCGTGCTCGGACTGCCGATGTTTCTGAGCTGATTCGGGGAGGAGATCCGGGCGCGGAGAGGGTCCGGAGAGGCTACCGAACGAAACATCGACGAACTGCAAGGTCGATGGGAGTGCTTTACGTCTTTTAGGGCGATAGGAGGTGGACCTATCGCCATGACCGGCCACGACCAGCTGTTCAAAGACCTGTTTCGAGAGTTCTTCCCCGAGTTGCTGCACCTTGCCGATGCGGACCTTGCGGCGCGCTTGACCGCGGGTTCCCGAGGCTTTGCCTTTCTGGACAAAGAGGTGTTTCTCGACTGGCCCGAAGGTCGACGTCGCGAAGCCGACCTGGTCGCGGAGGTTTCCGGCCGTCGCGGGAAGCGCAAGCTCCTGATCGACGTGGAGATCGAGCACCAGCATCGCCGTACGATCGGCCGCAGGCTCTGGCGCTATTCGAACCAGCTCGATCTGCGCTACGGCGTGCCGGTGGTGACGATCGTCGTCTTCTTGCGCGGCGGCCCGCCGGGCACCCAATGGATAGACCATATCGAGCAGGTGACCGGCCGGACGATCCATCGCTTCACCTACTTGTCGCTCGGCCTCTCCGGAATCCAGGCCGAGACGCTCCTCGAACGATCGGAGCCGCTCGCCTGGGCGCTCGCGGCTCTTGCCCGCCGCCCGGGCAAGATGGGCCGCGCGAGACTGAAGCTGAATCTACTGCGGAAGATCGCCACAGCCTCGGTCAACGAGCTGCAGCGATACCTCTTGACCAACTGTGTCGAAACGTACCTACAATTGACCGGGCGCGTGGCGGAGCAATATGCCGCCCTCTACGCCGCCCAAACGAATCCGGAGATCGAAGCGATGAGATTGACATGGGCCGATCGGATGGAGATTGAGTACGAACAGAGGGGAATCGAGAAGGGGCTGGAAAAAGGCGTGGTACGCCTTCGCCAATCCCTACTCCGCCTGCTCGGCAAACGATTCGGGGAGGTCTCCCCCGCCGTTCGGGAGCGGGTCGAGGCGATCAGCTCGATCGAGGAGCTGGGCGGATTGGTCGACCGAATCTTGGAGGTCAAATCGATCGAAGAGCTGGGGCTCGACCGATAAGGCCGAAACGCCATGTACCACGCAGCCTACTTCTTCGCTGTCGAAGTGCCCGGCCCGGCGGGTCCGAGCTTCTGGAGCTGCGACTCGATCGCCTTCGACAGCGTCGCGGCCGAGGTGGGCGTCCAATCGAGCTGCTGGTGGACCACTTGGCCCTTGGCGTCGATTACCAGGTAGGTCGGGAACCCTTGTATTCCGTATAGCTTACGTAGATGGCCGTCGCCGTCCCAAACCTGTGTGGCGGGGCTCGGGTGGGTTTCGAGGAATAGGCGGAGCGTTGGCTGGGTGGAATCCGCGCTCACCGAGATCATGGCGAATTTTGCCGGGTCGTAGCGCTTGGCGATCGCCTCCAGCTCCGGCAGGGCCGCGCGGCAGGGGGCGCACCAGGTGGCCCAGAAATCGAGCAGGACGACTTTGCCCGCGAGATCCTTGGCGTGGATCAAGTGACCGTCGAGGTTCGCAAATTCGAGCGTCGGCGCCGGAAACGGCATAGCCGGCCTCCCGTCGGAGGGCGCCGCGAAAGCCGAGACGGCGAAAAACGCGAGAGAGCAGGCGACGAGCGCGGCGCGGTTTCGCTTCACGCTTTCCTCCGGGGAGGCACACTCAGCTTGCCGAGCTCCGTGTCGATGGCTCGGGCGAGGTCCGCCCCGTAGCCGTCGCTCCAGCCATAGAGGGTGTGGACCACTTGACCCGAGGGGTCGATCAAGACGTGGGTGGGGAGGCTTTGGACGTTGAACAGCGCGCTCAACTGACCCCCGCCGTCCCACACCTGATGCGACATCGGCGGGTGCTCGGCGAGAAAACTGCGGAGCACCTGCTCGTTCGAATCGGCGCTGATCGAGATTCGGGCGAACGGTTCGGAGGAGTGGCTCCGGGTGATCGCTTCGACCTCCGGCCGGGCTCTGGCGCAATAGCCGCACCAGGTGGCCCAAAAGTCGACCAGCACGACCTTGCCCGCGAAGTCTTTCGGCCCGATCTCCTTGCCGTCGAGCGTGCGGAACTGGAGCGGCGGTGCGGGATGGGGCGTTCCTCCCGAAGTCCGGGTCGGCACCGCGGACGCGGCGAAGGCCAGGAAGGCGAGCGAGCAGGCGGCGAGCAGGGCGTAGGTTCGTTTCAAGGTTCCCTCCAAGCGGTCCAAAGCGGCCAAAGCGGCGCGGCGAAGGCTCTGCGGTTACGGTCTGCAAACGGCGTGCACGGCCACGGTGTCTGAAGGAGCGAGTGGGAAGCCTCGCTTGCGCTAGACTCGTTTTCATCGATCGAGAACAACCTCTCTCCCGATCGCTCCGATCTTTCGAGGTGTGAGCGAACATGGCTGACTCCCCCCGTTTTCGGGTCCAATCCCAGTTTCTTCAACAGGTCCGCGGCCGGTTCGGCACGCTGGCCAAGCGCGTCCTCCTGCTGTTCGTGCCGATCTTGCTGCTGCGGGCCTGCTTCGTCACCTACGTGCCGCCGGACCAGATCGGTATTCGCCAGATCTCGTTCGGTCTGAGCAAAGGGCTGCAAAAAGAGGCGGTCTACCCGGGCTGGCGGCGCGAGGTCTCCGGCTACGAGCGGATCGAAACCTTCCCGCGCGACATCCAGGTGGTCGAATTCACCAATAACTCGCAGGAGAAGTCGGCGGGGCAACGCCAGATCGCGGCGATCAAGGTCCCGACCGTGGACGGCTATCCGGTCGATATCGACGTCACCGTCCAGTTCCGGATCGACGATCCGTATCTGGTCGTCTCGAAGTTCGGCTTTGGCAAGAACTACGAGGACGCCGCGGTCGTCCGGCTGACCGACCCGCTCGCCAAGCAGTATCTCGGCGAGTTGCTCGCCGAGGAGTTCTACAAGCCCAAGCGGCTGATCCAGGTGCGCGCGCTCAAGGCGGCTCTTTCCGCAAAGTTGAAGGTGACCGGCCTGCACCTCGTGGACATGCTGGTGCGCCAGTACGACTACCCGGAGACTTTCCAGACCCTCACCGAACAGCGGAAGCTCCAGGACCAATCGGTGCTCACCAACCGCGAGATCACCAAGCAGGCCGAGGTGCAGACGCGGCTCAACCAGGTGATCGCAGAGGGCCAGAACCTGGTGAACGTGAAGACCTCGGAATTCGAAGCGCAGATCACCGAGATCAACGCCAAGAAGGATCTCTATCAGCGGCAGAAGAAGGCCGAAGCCGACCTGCTGGTCAAAACCGCGGAGGCGAGCGGCACCGAGGCGATCAACCGCGCGCTCGAAGGGGCGGGCTCGGCGAAGCTGCTGCGCCTGCGCCGCGGCCTCGCCCTTCTGAACGCCATCCAGGGTCCGATCTACATCACCGAAGATCCGACCAACCTCGACAAGTTCGTCGGCGGGAACCCGAAATGAGCCGGCTCATGAATCCGACCGCCATAAGAATTTCCCGCCGGCTCGCGCTCGCGGCGCTGCTTTTGCCGCTCGCGCTCGGGGGCTGCCTCCCCTCCCATACCGGGGCCACCGAAGTCGGCGTCCGGTTCAATAAATTGACCGGCTCGTACTCCGAATATCCGCCCGGGGCGACCTACTTCTTCGTTCCCGTGGTCGGCGATTGGCAGGTGTTCGACATCTCGCTGCGCAACCTCGCGATGACCGCCGACGTACCGTCCGGCGATCGCGCGGGCAAGGACGATCTGCGCTTCAAAACCCGCGACGGCAACGACATCGAAACCGACGTCACGGTGCGGTGGCGGGTCGATCCGACCAAAGCCGCCTACATCTGGAAGTTCGTCGCCAGCTCGACCGACGACGTCGAGGAGCGGCTGGTCCGGCCTCAGGCCAGAACCTACGTGCGCGACGTTCTGAACCGGCTCGACTCCGAAGAGTTCTACAACCCGACCAAGCGCTTCGCCGCCGCGGCCGACGCGACGCTCCTGCTGTCGCGCCACTTGCAGCCGTACGGCGTGGTGGTCGAGCAGGTATTGCTTGGTGACTTCCAGTTCAAGGCGGAATACCAGGCGCTGATCAACAAACGGAAGGAAGCCGAAAAGCAGGCCGAGAAGCTCGAAGCCGAGATCAAGGCGACGGCACAGTTGAACCAGGCGAATCTGCAGAACAAGATCGCCGAGCTGACCGAAAAACTGACCCGCGCCGACGGCGAATTCCAACAGGCGCAGAAGGCGTCCGACGCCTATCTCGTGCAGCGCGAGCAGGCGGCGACGGCGACGCTCGCCGAAAAGAAGGCGACCGCCGAAGGGATCCGGCGCGAGCGCGACGCGTTGAACGGCAGCGCGGGCGACGCCTACGTGAGCCTGCAGCTGATCGAAGCACTGCAAAAGAAAGAGCTGCGCCAGATTCCGAAGCTGCCCGGCGGCAACACGATTATCGACGGCAACCGCCTGCTCGAACAGCTCGGGGTGATCCGCTACAACCAGCGCAGCCAAGAAGCGGCCGAGGCCGCAGAACCGCCGCAATAGGGCGCACCGGATGATCAATCTCGCCGGCTCTTCGTTCGATTTCGGCAACGTCCTGTTCGCCGTGCTACAGGAGTGCGAGCACCAGCGGCGCGCGTTCCTTCCCGCCGAGGCGGAGGGCAAGCTCAAGGAGATCGCGGCCAAGAAGCTCGCCGAGATCCGCGCCAGCTACGAGGAGGCCGGCGGCCTGCCGAGCTACTGGCAACTTCTCGAACGGGAGGTCATGGTCGCCTCGCTGCCGCAATACGTTGCGCACGCGATCGAGCAGACCCGGCTCGAACAGTCCAACTACGACCTCTGGCGGCGCGGCGAGCCCGCCTCGCGTGCCGTGTACGCGCTCGCCGGCTTGGTAGTGGGCGGTCTGATCTGGTGGGCGCCGTTCATTCCGATTCAGGAAAAGTTGCTCGCGCCGATCCTCGCGGGGATCGGCTTCATCTATCCGGAGCTCAAGCGCTGGGTGTTCGAGCTGCGCCACATCCGCACCATGAACCGCCTGGTCGCCCATGCCGAGAAGTACCAGAAGGACCGGCGCCTGCACGCCTATTCGACACAAAAAGAGCTCGACGAGGCGCTCGGCGCGCTCAGTGGCGGCCGCACGTTGCAGCCGCCGACGCCAAGCGCGTCGGAACCCGTCGTACGCCCTTTCGAGAGCACCGAGGTTTCCGCGCCGGACAGAGCAAAGAATCGGCCACACCACCACCGTAAGGGACACCGATGACCTCCAACTGCATCGTCTGCGGCAAGACCGATCGCGAGGTGATCGGCGCCGAACTGATCCGGCCGGCGCTCGCCGAGCTGATCGCCGCCGAGCATCCCGACTGGGGCCCGACGAGCAGCATCTGCGTTCAGGATCTTGCCCGCTACCAGGCGCGCCAGGCGGAAAAGCTGCTCGAAACCGAGATCGGCGAGCTGTCGGACCTCGAACGCGAAGTGCTCGACGTGATCGAGAAGCAGAGCGTGATGTCGGCAAACGTCCACGCCGAATTCGACCGCGGCCTCACGTTCGGCGAACGGGTGGCCGACAAGGTCGCGAAGTTCGGCGGCAGCTGGAAGTTCATCCTCAGCTTCGGGTTCTTCCTGATCGTCTGGATCGTGGCCAACGCGGTCGTGCTGCTGCGAAAGCCGTTCGATCCCTATCCGTTCATCCTGCTCAACTTGATCCTCTCCTGCATCGCCGCGCTCCAGGCGCCGGTGATCATGATGAGCCAGAACCGGCAGGAGCAAAAGGACCGAGCGCGCGCCGAAAACGACTACCAGGTGAACTTGAAAGCGGAGCTGGAGATCCGCCTGCTCGCGAGCCGGATCGACCATCTGCTCCACCACCAGTGGAAGAAACTGCTCGAAGTGCAGCAGATCCAGGTCGACCTGATCGAGCAGCTCGCGCGCGCCAAGGAAGAAAAGAAGCCTCAGGAGCCGTGAGCCCCGACGCTCGCCTCGGTCGTCTCCAATCTCACGTAAGTTGCGCCTCTTCTGTAACGGATCGCGGCGCTCGAACGCCGATTCGTTTGAGCGGGCAGGTCCGGCGATCCGGAACGGGCGCCCGAAATTCGGCCATCGCGGCCGTCTAGGTCAGATATCCGCAGCGCGTCCCCACGCGCGGCGCACGAGCCCTGTCGGCCCGCGCATAGAGAGGAGAACGCCCATGTCCTGCTGCCCGAACCCGATCCATTGCATCCTGCCGCCTTACGTGTTGGACCACATGTCCCAATTGGGCGACGAAGACAAAAAGGTGCGCGATCTCGCGGTCGACGCGATCGCCCGATCGGCCACTCTGCGCGCCACCCGTACCGCCCTCGGACCGGTCGCCACGATCGCCGGAATCGCAGCGCCGGACCCGCGCAAAACCCGGCTGATTTACGACAGCAAGAACCTCGGATCGAGCTTCCTGCCCGGCAAGCTGGTGCGCCGCGAGGGCGATCCGAAGTCGAAGGACCCGGCGGTGAACGAGGCTTATGATCACTCCGGTACCACGCACGACTTTTACAAGAAGGTGCACAACCGCAACTCTCTCGACGATCGCGGAATGACGCTGGTCTCCTCCGTCCACGTCGGGAGTGGTTACAACAACGCGTTCTGGAACGGTCGCCAAATGGCCTATGGCGACGGCGATGGGGCGATCTTCATCCGTTTCACCAAATCGCTCGACGTGGTCGGCCACGAGCTGACCCACGGCGTCGTCACCCATACCTGCAACCTTGAATACCTGAACGAGTCGGGTGCGCTCAACGAACACTTCGCCGACGTGTTCGGCTCGCTGGTAAAGCAATGGAACAAAAAGCAAACGGCAGCCAAGGCCGACTGGTTGATCGGCCCCGACATCATGGGACCGGCGACGACCGCCAAATCGCTGCGCACGTTCAAAGACGAGAAGGCCTACGTGAACGATCACTACCTCGGCACCGACCCGCAGCCCAAGCACTTGAAGGACAAGTACAAGGGCACCTCGGACTCGGGCGGCGTCCACATCAACTCCGGGATTCCGAATCACGCGTTCTACCTGCTGGCACGCGCGCTCGGCGGCAACGCCTGGGACAAGCCCGGAAAGATCTGGTACAACGCCTTGAAGGCGCTCAGCCCGACGAGCAACTTCCTGGACATGGTCGCGAAGACCACGCAGGCCGCGGCCGAGCTATACGGCAGCACGGAGGAGAAAGCGGTCGCCAAGGCCTGGAAGGATGTAGGCTTCCCCTAGACCTCCGGAGCGCCTGCTTCGGGCTGCCGAGAAAGGAAGCCCCTCCGATGACGATACGAAAGATCCGGTTTCGCCAGACGGGGGGCTTCGCGGGCCTCGTGCGCGGAGTCGAGCTGAAGCCCGAGACGCTCGACAGCAAGGAGCGCGCGCAGCTCGAACGGCTGGTCGAACGGAGCGGCCTTACCGCCAAAGGGGACAAGGCCGCCGCGCCGAAGCCCGCCTCACCCGCGCGCGATCTGACCAATTACGAGATCGAGATCGAATCGAGCGACGGCACCGCGCGTCATGAGCTGGACGATCTCGACCTGCCGCCCGAGGTGGCGCCGCTCGTCACCCTGCTCCAGAAGCACTCCCGGCCGATACCGCTCGATTGAAAGACCAGAATCCTCACGATCGATGAGCGCACCGACGATCCGCCCCGCGACCCTCGACGATACCGAGAGCATCGCCCGTCTCTCCGACCAGCTCGGCTACCCCACCCCGCCGGAGCGGATGCGCGAACGGCTCGCCCTCCTGCTGCCGCGGAAGGATCAGCAGCTGTTCGCGGCCGAACGGGACGGACGCCTGGTCGGGTGGCTGCACGTGGCGAAAATCGAGATGGTCGAAAGCGATCCATTCGCCGAAATCTACGGCCTGATCGTCGCGGACACCGAGCGCGGCCAGGGAACGGGTCCCCTCCTGCTGCGCGCCGCGGAAGCCTGGGGGGCGGCCCAGGGCCTGCCGAAAGTCCGCGTCCGCTGCAACGTGGTCCGCGAACGCACCCACCGCTTCTACGAGCGGGAAGGGTTCGTGGTGACCAAGACGCAGAAGATTTTCGACAAGGGGTAGAGGTAACACTCCCTCCTGGGCACGCGGGCCTCCGGCCCGCCTTTGCGGGCGGGACGCCCGCGCACCCAGGAACCGATTACAGCGGCAGCAGGCGGTACGCCGGTTCCATCAACGTCGTACCCCGCCGGGCAACGATGAGGGTGTTGCCCCAACCGCGGCGCCAGAGGGGAAGGGCGCGGAGCGCCTTGCGCAACCAGCCGCGCGGGCCGGCCGGGTCGGGCCGATGCGGCAATGCCCGATGCTCCAAGATCTCCATCCCCGCGGCGCGCAGAAACCGGACCATCTGGAACGACTGCGCGACGTGCACCGCGTCGGCGTCAGGGACGTACCCTTCGGTCAACACGCGAGGCTGGGCCACGGTGTCGAACCGGTGCCGCCCGTCGACCGTCGAGAGCGCTTGGCGGCCCAGGCGGCGGAGCGCCACTTCCAGGCGTCGTTTCGGATCGAGGCTCGGCGGCATCTCGTAGGGGAGATCCCAGGCCGAGCCGACCAGCAGCAACAGCCCGCCGGGTTTGACGATCCGCGCCGCTTCGAGCAGCGTCCGGCCGGGCTCGGCGAAATGTTCGAGCGCGTAGGTCGACAAGACGGCATCGACGCTCCCGGTCGCCACGGGTAAAACCTCTCCGTCGCCGCGCAGGCGGAGCGCCACGGGGCGGCCCTGCTCCCCCGCCATCACCAGCGCCGCGGTCGAGACGTCGAAGCCGATCGTGCGCACCCCTTCCGGCATCCAGAGCGCGTTTTCACACGAGCCGCAGCCGAGGTCGAGCACGACCTGGCCCGGCGCGAGGTAGGAGAGCAACAGTTGGCGCTCCGGCGAAGCCTCGGCGTTCGCGGCCTGCGCCTGCTCGTAGTAATCGCGGCTGGCGTTCCAGAACGCGTCGAGGCGGCGCTTTGTTTCGGGAGCCTGGGCAGGGGAGGACATTGGGCGCGAATCCTACCAGCCGGCTGCTACGATAGCCGCTCTTCCCGGAGGTGTCGGCTCATGGTTCTCGATCGCAGGTCTCCAGAACGAAACGTCCCGTTCAGAGAATCCCTCCCCGCCCGTCATTCCGAGCGAGAGCGAGGAATCTGGGGGCAGGGTGGCGCAGATCCCCTCGCAGCGAAGGGATTCAAGGCCTCCCGCCCACCCAGACCCCTCGCTCACGCTCGGGATGACAGAGAAGGGAGCGCTTTCCTCCCCGCCGCCCGCGCCCTCCTCGTGCTCGGGGTCGCCGTCCTCGTCGGCTGCACGTCGACCGCTCCTACGACCCCTCAAGCTTCGGAGCGCCCGGCACGCACTGCGGTCCTGCTCGCGATCAACGACGTCTATCGGATCGAGGGAGTCGAAGGGGGCAAACAGGGTGGTCTCGCCAGAGTGCGGGCCCTCCGCCGCGAGCTTGAAAAAGAGCATCCCGACCTCTTGGTCCTGCATGCCGGCGACCTGCTCTACCCCTCGTTCGCCAGCCGGATGTACAACGGCGAGCAGATGGTCTCGGTGCTCGATCAGCTCGACGGCTCGCCCGAGATGGACAAGCGGATGTTCATCACGTTCGGCAACCACGAGTTCGAGAAGCGCAAGAAGAAAGACTCGGGGCTGCTCGCCGCGCGGATCGCCGAGTCGCAGTTCACCTGGCTGGGCGGCAACGTCACGCTCGCCCCGGGCGACAACGGCCAGCCGCTCGCCGCGCCGGGCAAGGTGGAACGTTCGGTGATCATCGAGAGCGGCGGAATCCGCATCGGGCTGTTCGGTCTGACGATTCCGACCGCCGACGTTCAGTACGCCGATTTCGCCCGCCCCAACGAGACGGCCCGGGAGCTTTCGGCGGAGCTGCGCAAGAAGGGCGCCGAAGTAGTCGTCGCGTTGACCCACCTGACGGCAGAGGAAGATCGCGGTCTGCTGGAAACTTTGGGCGCCGACGGTCCCGACCTGATCGTCGGAGGCCATGATCACGAAAGGATGGCGTCCCAAGTCGGCGGTCGTTGGGTGATC
The DNA here is from genome assembly GCA_035995205.1 of Thermoanaerobaculia bacterium. Taxonomy (GTDB): domain Bacteria; phylum Acidobacteriota; class Thermoanaerobaculia; order Multivoradales; family UBA5704; genus DASYKS01. Next base: position 70,399 of record DASYKS010000070.1, on the reverse strand, counting down.
AAAGCCGATGCGGATGCGCGGACGGCCTCGGTGATCACGCTTCGGCTCGATCGCGGCCCGGTCGAGGTCTCCTACGAGCACCGGACGCTTGGGGATGGCCAACCCGGCTCGCCGGAACCGGACCGGCAAGTCCAGGCGTTGGTCGATCAGTGGCAGGCGCGCCACGAAAAAGAGTTCTGCGCCGGTAAGAACGCGCCCGCCAATTGCCTGGAGGAGGTGTACGGCCGCACCCGCACGGTGCTCGAAGCGGAAGAGAACAAAATCCGCGGCCATGAGACCTCCCTCGGCAACTGGATCACCGACCGCATGCTGGAAACGTTCGCCTCGTGCGGCGCCCAGGTCGCGTTTCTAAACGCCGGCACCCTCCGGCTCAACCAGGATCTTGCCGCGGGCAGCACGCTCACCCGCCGTCAGGTGGAGGAGCTGTTCGGCTTCCCCACTCCCCTGCACCTGATCCGGATGAACGGCAACCTGCTCCAACAAACCGCGGAGCAATCGGTCCGCGGCTGGCCGGGGAGCGGCACCTGGCTCCAGATCGCGGGCTGGGCTTTCGTCCACGACGCGGCGAACCATGCCGCGACCGGTTTGACGCTCCTAGCTCCCTCCGGTGCCCACCCGGTCAAGCCGGACGAAGAGATTCTCGCGGTGACCGGCGACTACCTGGTGAACCCCGGAATCGGCGACCAGGACGGCTACACCTTCCTACCGACCGAAGAGGTACCCGGCTGCACCGCAAGCGGCAAGGACATCAAAGACGTGGTGATCGAAGCGCTGAAAGCGGCCGAGCCCGAGGGCATCGCGCCGCGCACCGAGGGGAGGATCTGCCAGGGAGAGGCGGGGCTCTGTCTGGCCCAGCGCTGAGATGTAGCTTCAGCGCCCGCCGCCGCGGTAGATCTCGGCCCAGCCTTTGGCTCCGCGCTCGAAGATCGAGAAACGGATCGAGCTCGTGGCAAAGCGGCGGACGAGCAATTCGTATCCGCCGTCGTTGTCAAGATCGGCGGAGGCGAAGAACTCGGAATCGAAAAACCCTTCGCCGGTTGTACCGAGCAGGTTCGTGTCCTTCATCAGCTCGGTGACTTTCGGCGTGTCCGCGATCGGCAGCGTGTCGAGCTTGCGGAACGAGACGAGCAGGCGCTGCCCCTGGTGGAATTCGAGATCTTCCGGAGCCAGTCGAAACGTGCCGAGCCCGAGGCCGGTCGCCGACGGCTCCCACGAGGCGATTTTGGCGCTCCCCACCTGGCGCCCCTCGTTGTAGAGGAAGACCATGCGCCCGGGGCGCAACAGCCATTCGCCGAGAAACGAATAGATCGGATCGGCCGACTGGTCTTGCAACTGGCGCCCGTTCCACACGGTCGCCACGTAATCGGCGGGAGCGTCCGGATCGCGCGCGAGGTGCAGCACCGAGAGTACGTCGAGCCGGCGGACAACCTTCGACATCCGTTTCTCGACCTCGTCCTGCGAGAGGAACTCGACGTCGGAGTCCGAAAACCCCGAGTGCGCCGCCCGGTGCATGCCGTCGACCAGGTAGAGCCAAGGGGCGCGCACCGCGACCATCTCCCCTTTTTCCGCCACGAAGCTGCGCCCGCTCTCCCCCTCGATGTCGAACGGCAGGTCGTGGGTCAACCGCGCGAGGTGGACCGCCGCCGGAGAATCTCCCGCGGGCGTCGTTTGGGCGGATTGCGCCCCAAGACCCGAGGCGAGCGCAAATGCCGGAACGAGCGAGAAGAAGAGCGGCAAAAGCGAAAAGCGTCTCATCGGCGGACGGGTCCTCGAAAGTAGGTGCGGTTCGAGGGGGAACCTACCATCGAAGGGGCGGAACCGTTTGCCCCTCACCGCTCCGCATCCACCACCACGCACTCCAACCGGCCGGAAGCCTGCCCCAACCCGAGCCTTAAATCGCCCCAGGGGTAGGTATAGATCTGGTAGCGCGGAGAGTTCGGCGGTTGGTGAGCGTTCGGGAATTCGACCTTGAAGCGCGCTCCGAAGCGGGCGGTGAGGTCGGGCTGGCGGAGGCTCACCGCGGCGGGATCGAAATCGACGATCACCAGGCCGTCGCGGCGCGAGGCCTCGGGGAGCGGAAGGCGGAGCTCGACGCTCCGGACCGGCGCCCTAGGGACTACCGAACGTAGGATCGTAAAGTACGGGTTCGTTGTGGAGAGATCCTCGCGCAAACGTACGCCCGTGAGTCGTTCGACGCCCCATTGCGACAGCGGGCGGGCGTCGATCAGTCGGGCGACGAGATCGAGAACCTCCATCGGGCGCTCCGCTAGCTGGTGTCCTTTCCCCCCGCTCCGACGCCCAGGCGGGCTCGGGCGGCGGCGAGACGGGCGATCGGCACTCGGTAGGGCGAGCAGGAGACGTAGTCGAGGCCGACCTTGTCGAAGAAATGGACCGAGCGCGGGTCGCCGCCGTGCTCACCGCAGACGCCGAGATGGAGATGGGGGTTGGTGGCGCGGCCCTGCTCGCAGGCCATGCGGACCAGCTGGCCCACCCCGGCCTCGTCGACCGAGGCGAACGGATCGACGTCCAGAATGCCGCTTTCCAGGTACTGGGGCAGGAAGCTGCCGACGTCGTCGCGCGAGAAGCCGAATGTCATCTGGGTGAGATCGTTCGTGCCGAAGGAGAAGAAGTCCGCGTGCTCGGCGATCTTGCCGGCCACCAACGCGGCGCGCGGCACCTCGATCATGGTGCCGATCAGGATTTCGATCTCTTGGCCTTCCGCCGCGAGGATGCGGTCGCGCACCGCGAGGATCCGCTCACGCAGAGCGACCATCTCGGAGACCGAGCCGACCAGCGGCACCATGATCTCCGGCCGCACCTTTTCGCCCGTCTTGGCACGCACGCAGGCGGCGCGCACGATGGCTTCGACCTGCATGTCGTAGATGTCGGGCGCGGTGAGCCCCAACCGGCAGCCGCGATGGCCGAGCATCGGGTTTGCCTCGTGAAGCTGCGCGGCTTTCGTTTCGACCACCTCGGGTTCGACACCCATCTGCTCGGCGAGCGCCCGGATCGCCTTCTCCCCATGAGGCAGAAACTCGTGGAGCGGCGGGTCGAGCAGGCGGATGGTGATCGGCAACCCCGGAAGGGCCGCGAAGATCCCCTCGAAATCGCTCTGCTGCATCGGCAACAGGCGGGCGAGCGATTCCTTCCGCTCCGCTTCGTCGTTCGCGAGGATCATCCGGCGCACCCAAGGGATGCGCTCCTCGTCGAAAAACATGTGCTCGGTGCGGCAAAGTCCAATCCCCTGCGCGCCGAACAGGCGCGCGGCCTCCGCGTCGGTCGGCGTGTCGGCGTTCGCCCGCACTTTCAGCCGGCGCACCTGGTCCGCCCAGCCGAGGATTTCCACGAACGCCTTCGCCCCGGGCTCGTCCGAACGGCCGGAGCGCAGGCCGTCGAGCACGGCGGAGGGGACCGATTCGAGCCGGCCGGCGATCACCTCGCCCGTGGTCCCGTCGATCGAGATCTCGTCCCCTTCGGCGAGCTGCCGGTCTCCTACGCGGATTCCGTCGTGCTCGTCGACTGAAAGCTCGCCCGCGCCCACCACGCAGGGCTTGCCCATGCCGCGCGCGACCACCGCGGCATGCGACGTCATGCCGCCGCGCGAAGTGAGAATTCCCGCCGCCACGTGCATGCCGACGATGTCTTCGGGCGAGGTCTCGGCGCGGACCAAAATCACCGGCCCCGCCGCGGCCATCGCGGCGGCTTTCTCCGCGGTAAGCGCGATCCGCCCGGCGGCGGCGCCCGGCCCGGCGGGCAACCCCTTGGCGAGCAGGCGATGATCGGCGACGGCCTGCTTTTTCTGTTCGAGATCGAACACCGGCGCCAGCATCTGAACCAGGTGCTGCGGCTCGACCCGCTTCAAGGCCTCGGCCGAGTCGATCACCCCTTCGCCGACCATCTCGGCCGCAATGCGTACCGCGGCCGGCCCGGTCCGTTTGCCGGTGCGAGTCTGGAGCATGAACAGCTTGCCGTGTTGGATCGTGAACTCCAGATCCTGCATGTCGCGGAAGTGCGCCTCCAGGCGCTTCGCGACCGCTTCGAGATCGCGCGCCGCGTCGGGAAAATCGGCGGCCAGGCCGGGCGAGCTTTCCGTCGCCTCGATCGTCTGCGGCGTCCGGATGCCGGCCACTACGTCCTCCCCCTGCGCGTTGGTCAGGAACTCGCCGTAGATCCGCCCTTCCCCGGTCGCGGGGTTTCGGGTGAAGGCGACGCCCGTGGCGCAATCGCCGCCCCGGTTGCCGAACACCATCGCCTGGACGTTGACCGCCGTGCCCAGCTTGTCCGAGATCCCGTTGATCTTCCGGTAGGCCTTTGCACGGTCGCCGTTCCAGCTTTCGAACACGGCGGTGATCGCCCCCCAGAGTTGCTCCTTCGGATCTTGCGGGAAGGTCTTGCCGGCCTCGGAAACGATCCCCATGAACTTGCAGCAAACTTCGGCCAGGCTCTCGCGCGACAGTTCGGCATCGGTCGAGACCCCCTGCTTGCCGCGGGCCGCCGTGAGCGCCGCCTCGAACGGATGGCGCGGAAGATCCATCACGATGTTCGAGTACATCGCGATCAGCCGGCGGTAGGCGTCGAGCAGGGAGCGGACGTCGAAGTCCGGGATTTTCGATTGCGCCTCGACGATCGCGTCGGAAAGGCCCAGGTTGAGGATCGTGTCCATCATTCCGGGCATCGAGAGCGGCGCGCCGGAGCGGACCGAAACGAGCAGGGGATTTCCCGGGTCGCCAAAGTTCTGGCCAAGGGTGCCTTCGAGCTGGGTCACATGGGCGGCGACTTCGGCGTCCAGCCCTTCGGGATACTGGCCGCCGTTCTCGTTGTAGGCATTGCAGACTTCCGTCGTGATGGTGAAGCCGGGCGGCACCGGAATCCCCAGCCGGCTCATTTCCGCCAGGCCGAAACCCTTGCCTCCCAACAGGTTCTTGCCCAGCCCCTCACTCTCGGTCGATCCCGCGCCGAAGGCGTAAACCCGTTTGCCGGCCATCGTCTCTCCTCTCGGATCTATCTTCCGACCTCGATCGAAATCATAGCCTCAGACCCGCATCAACACCGACCCCCAATGGAGACCCGCGCCGAGCGCGGTGAAGGCGACGAGCGCGCCTTCCGGCGCCTTGCCCGCCTGGCGCGCTTCGTGAAACGCGAGCGGCAGGGTGGCGGAGGTCGTGTTGCCGAACTTCTGGATGTTGTTGAAGACCTTCGCGTCCGGCAGGCCGAGCGCTTTCTGCGACGCCTCGTTGATCCGCAGGTTCGCCTGGTGCATCACCAGGAGGTCTAGATCTTCGAGGGTATAGCCGTTCTTCGTCAGGACTTCGCGCGTCACCTCCGGCATGCGGGTGACCGCCAGTTTGAACACCGCCTTGCCGTCCATCACCGGCACGGTCTTGGCCGCGGCGATCATCTCGGCCGAAACGAACGGCCGGTTCGCCGATCCTCCCCCCGGCACGTAGAGGATCTCCTTATGGTTGCCGTCGCCGTACAGCGCGGAGCCGAGGATGCCGCGCTCGGGCTTTCCCTCGACCCGCTCTTCCGCGCGGAACACCATGGCGCCCGCACCGTCACCGAACAGGACGAGCAGGTGGCGGAAGTTCGAGTTCCAGGCAAAGTCCTCTTCCCCCAACGGTCCCGGATCCCGACCGTGGAGCACCTCGAACGTGCGCGCCGAAAACGGCATAAGCGATGTATGGACGTCCGTGCCGACCAGCAGAACGGTCTTCGCGATCCCGCTTCGGATCAGGGCGTCGACCATCTGGAGCCCGTAGGCGAATCCGGCGCACTGTTGGCGGATGTCGAGCGCCGGCAGCGCCTTGAGCCCCAACTTCTGCTGGATCAGGGTGCCGGACCCCGGGAAGTAGTGATCGGGGGTCATCGTGGCGCAGACCACGTAGTCGATCTCCCCCGAATCGATGCCGGCATCCGCGATCGCCGCCCGCGCGGCCTCCGCGCCCAGGTCGGAGGAGCCAACTCCTGGATCGACGTAATAGCGGGTGGAGATGCCGCTCCGCTCGCGCACCCAGGAGTCGCTCGTCTCGATGATCCGAGCGAGCATGTCGTTCGTGACCTCGTGCGGAGGGATCGCCACACCGGTTCCGGCGAGGACGGCGCGGTTCTCGGGCATCATCGGCTCCTCGAAAGCATCTCTTGGGATGCGATCCTAGCAGCCTCAGCCCGGCGGGCGGCGTGGCGGCCGGCGGGAGCTGCGGCCGGACATGAAGGGCACGGTCAGGCCACCTTCCTTGATGAAGCGGAAGATCGAGACCGGCTTCTTGCCGTCGAGGCCGAACGGGGCCTTGTCGTCGTAGCGCCAGACCTCGATCGCCTGGTTGCCGCGGAGCGACGTGATGTCGAACTCGACCTTGGCGGGCGTTCCGTAGAGCACGAAGATCGCGCCGCGCGCGGTGTGGCGGCCGAGGATTGCGGACTCCGAATAGAGACGGTCGGCCTCGTCCGAGCGGACGTCGAACACCTCGCGGGCGAGGTTCCCTTCGCTCTTGGGCGTCAGGTCGCGCCGCTGCCAGAAACGCTCCACCCAGGCCGCGGCGGCCTCGTCGCTCCGCAGGGCGAGGAACTCTTCGACCTCGGCGACGGTCGCCATGCGCGACACCGCGCCGAGCAGATAGGCCGCGTAATCCGGCCCGAGCAGCGGGTTGGTCAAGTCCTCGTAGCGTTGCGAGCGCGCCGCCGCCTCGCTCGGCATCGCGGCAAGGCCCAAGAGCGCGCCGGCCAGACAGATCAAGAGCAGAGCAGAGCGGAGGCGGCGCGGCATGGTCTCAGCGCCTCCTCAGCAGGTCGAGGAACTCTTCGCGCACCGGCTTCTGGTGGAAGATCCCGCGCAGCGCCGAGGTGACCGTCTCGGAACCCGGTTTCTTCACCCCGCGCATCTCGACGCACAGGTGCCGCGCCTCGATCACCACCATCGCCCCCTGCGGTTTGAGCTTGTCGTCCAGGTAGGAGACCACCTGCTCGGTCAGCCGCTCCTGCAACTGCGGCCGTTTGGCGTAGAACTCCAGGATGCGGGAGAACTTCGACAGGCCGATGATCCGGTCGTTCGGGATGTAGGCGATGTGGGCATGGCCGTAAAACGGCACCAGGTGATGCGCGCACATCGAATAGAACGGAATGTGCTTCTCCATCACCATATGGCTGTAGTTCTCTTCGTTGGGAAACGTGGTGATCGCCGGCTCGGCCCCTTCGGAGAGACCGTGGAACATTTCGATGTACATCTTGGCCACCCGGCGATCGGTTTCCGCAAGGTTCGGATCGGAAAGATCGAGCCCGAGGGCGGACAGAATGCCCCGGACGTGATGGGCGACGGTCGCGACCTTCTGCTGATCCGCCTCGCTCACCCCCGCGATCGGCTCCAGAAGGTCGATGTCGTGATTCATGGGCACTCCTTTCCCGCGCCAGAACGCGGAGTCTATCCCGCGATGGAGTAGGCTTGGCGCGCCGCCGGAACCGCGGTATTCCAAGAACCGTGCCCGCTAGAGCGCCAGCACAAAGGGCGCTGCCCGTGAAGGAGCCTCATCGTGGACGCCAAGACCTTCGTGACCCAACTGCTCACCGAAATGGACGACCTCTTTTCCCGCCTCGGCGAGACCGAGACGCTCGAAGCCGAAGCCGGCGGAAAAGTGGACGTCGTGACCCTGCTCAAACTGGCCTTGAAGAGCGAGCTCGAAGCGAGCGAGCTCGCCGGCTTCTGGATGACCACGACCCCCGAGGTCGAGGCCAAGATGATCCTCGCCCTCCAATGCGGCGACGAGATGAAGCACTACGGCATGATCGTCGACCGGCTCGCCGAGATCGGCGAGGACGCCTCGCAGTTCGATCCTCTCGCCGAGGGGCACAGCCCCCTCTATCAATACCTGCGCGGCCTGCGCACGACGGTCGAGCGGATCGCCGCCGGACCGTTCGCCTCCGAGGCGATCGCCAAGGTACGCAACGCCCAATTCGTCAACTTCTGCCGTAGCGTCGGCGACGAGGGGACCGCCGATCTGTACGACCGGACGATCCAGCCCGAAGAGGCGCACCACCACGAGCTCGGCCGCAAGTACCTGGAGCAGCACGCTACTACGCACGAGATTCAGGAACTGACCTCGGCCGCCGTGCGCAACACGCTCGCGATCGCCGACGAGCTGTCGAACCTGGCCGCCAAGACCACCGGCGTCCACAACATTCCGGTTTCCTAGGGCCGGTGTCCTAACGCCATGACCGAGATCAAGACCCTCGCCGTGCTGGGCTCCGGCACGATGGGCCGCGGCATCGCCCACGTCTCAGCCCTGGCGGGCTACGCCACCCGCCTGTTCGACATCTCGCAGCCGATGCTCGACCAGGCGCGCGGGACGATCCACAAGAACCTGGACAAAGGGGTGACCCTCGGCAAGGTGGACGCCGAAGCCGCCTCGCGGGCGAAAACCGGGCTCTCGCTCCACACCGACCTCGCCGAGGCGGTGGTAGACGCCGATCTGGTGATCGAGGCGATCCCGGAAGACATGCGGCTGAAAATCGAGACCTTCGCGGCGGTTGCGAAGGCCGCTCCGGCCCATGCGCTGTTCGCCTCCAACACCTCCGCGCTCTCGATCACCGAGTTGGCCGCCGCTTCCGGCCGGCCGGAGCATTTTGCCGGTATGCACTTCTTCAATCCGGTCCACGTGATGAAACTGTTGGAGCTGGTCCGCGGCCTCCAGACCTCCGACGAGACGCTCGCCGCGATGCGCGCGGTGGGCGAACGGATGGGCAAAGAGGTCGTGGTCGTCCGCGAGGCACCCGGATTCGTCACCACCCGGATCAACGCGATGATCGGCAACGAGGCGTTCCGGATGCTCGAAGAGGGAGTGGCGAGCGCGCCGGACATCGACCGGGCCTTGAAGCTCGGGTTGAACCACCCGATGGGGCCGTTCGAGCTGGGCGACCTGGTCGGGCTCGACGTGCGGCTCTCGATCCTCGAATTCCTCCACCAGTCGCTGGGCGAGCGCTTCCGTCCGAACAACCTGCTGGTCCAGCACGTCCGCGCCGGCCGGCTGGGCAGGAAATCCGGCCGCGGCGTCTACGAGTACGACGCGGATGGCAAGAAAAAGGAGTAGGCGATGAGCGATTCACTCTCCGGCCCGCTCTCCGGAAAAATCGCCCTGGTCACCGGTGCCTCGGCCGGGCTCGGCTTCGCCGCGGCGCAGGCGCTGGCCGCGATGGGCGCCCGAATCGCGATCGCGAGCCGCGGGGGCGACAAATTGGAGCGGGCGCTCGAAACTCTCACCTCGGCCGGGTCGGAGGCGATCGCCGTTCCGGTCGACGTGCGCGAGCGCGAGTCGCTCGACAATCTGGTCACCGAGGTGCAGTCCCGCCTCGGAGCGATCGACATCCTGGTCGCCAACGGCGGCGGCCCGCCGTCCAAGCTGGCGGTCGATTTGACCGACGAAGATTGGGAGCTGGCGATTCCGCTCACCCTGCTGTTCGTACCGCGCCTGTGCAATCGGGTGCTGCCGGGCATGCGCGAACGGAAATGGGGCCGGATCGTGGCGATCAATTCGGTCTCGGCCCGCCAGCCGATCCCCGGGCTCGCGCTGTCCAACGCGCTCCGCCCGGCGGTCCTGGGCTACCTGAAAACGCTCTCCCAGGAGGTCGCCGCGGACGGCGTGACGGTCAACGCCGTGCTCCCCGGCTACACCCTTACCGAACGGCAGGACGAGCTGTCGCGCGCCACCTCCGCCCGCACCGGTAAAAGCATCGAAGAGGTGGTGGCAGGCTGGGTCGCGAACACCCCCGCCGGCCGGATGGCCGAACCGAAAGAGATCGCCGCCGCGATCGCGTTCTTCTGCTCGCCGGCCGCCTCCTACGTCACCGGGCAGGCGTTGGCGGTGGATGGGGGGTATGTGCGGGGGCTGTAGCCCCTCAAACCCGCGGGCCGTAGATCTCCCCCCACTCCTCCGCGAGTTTTTCGGTCGGCGCTTCCAGCGCCGCCAGCTCCTCGCCGGTCAGCGGCGAAAACCCCCGCGCCCGCTCCAAGTTCTGTTGCAGCTCGTCTTCGTCGACCATGCCGAGCACCACCCCGGTCGCTCCGGGAAGGCCGAGGGCGTAGCGCAGCCCCGCGGGTTGAAGGGCTTCGGGCAGGGCGGCCCCCTTGGCGCTCGTCTTGCCGTCCTTGACGCCGCAATAGACCTTCATCGCGAGCAGAGCGACTCCGCGACGGGCGGCTTCCGGCCAGACCGTCCGCTCGAACTCGTAGCTATGGCGCGTCACCAGGTTCGCCGCGGTGAGCATGACGTCGAAATCCCAGTTCTGAAGCGCTTCGAGGAACCGACCGGGGCGGTGGTGGCCGGAGACGCCGAGGAATCGCGTGAGCCCGTCCGCCTTCGCGCGTTCCAGAGCGCGGCAGACGCCGGTTGCGGCGTAGATCCGCTCGGGCGTCATCTCGTCGTTGCCCAGGCTCTGGACGTAGACCAGATCCGCCTGCTCGATCCGCAGGTCGGCGAGATTGTCCCGCAGCTGGGCGAGCGCCGCATCGCCGTCCGGCACGCAGCAGCGGGTGGCGATGAAGACCTCATCCCGCCGCCCGGCGAGAACCTGGCCCAAGTACTTCTGTGCCTGGCCGAAGCCGCCCAAGGCCGGGCCGGTGTCCAGGTGGGTCACCCCGAGATCGAGGCAGCGGTGAAAGAAGGCGACGGCTTCGCGCTCCGGGCGATGGCCGGCGGGGGCGGTGCCCAGACCGAGTATGGGGAGTCGAACGCCCGTTCGTCCCAGCGGTCGAAAGGGCAAACCCGGCTTTCGGTCGTTCTCCGTCTTCATCGGTTCATCGCCTCGGACTCGCGGTAAGACGCGCTCATGCTACATTCAAGCGCAACGCAATCGAAGGAAATTCTCCGGAGCACGGGGGCGATCGCATGAGCACGATCACCGAGAATCGGGCTTTGAACAATGCCGAGGTGCGGGCCGGCGCGGTCCGTTTGCAGTCCTCGCCGCTCCAGGTGAATGTCGAGCTCACCGGCATCTGCAACATCGATCCGCCCTGCCTGTTCTGCTCGGGCAAGAATTTTGGCCATAACTATCGGCCGCTCGACGTCTCTCATCTCGACAAGTACTCCTCCCTGCTCGACCGCTGCGAGCACGTGAACGAAGACAGCTTTGGCGAGCCGCTCGGCCATTCGGGGCTGATCGAAGTGGCGGAGCGATTCACCGGCAACGGCCAAGTGTTTTCCTTCGTCACCAACGGGCTGCTCCTTTCGCCCGCCAAAGCCGACCGGCTCGCCGCGTGCGGCCCGCGTTTGGGGATTCACGTCTCGTTCAACGCCGCGACCGAAAAGACTTTCTACCAGCTCACGGGAAAAGATTTCACCCGCGTGGTTGAAAACGTCCGCTACTACGCCGAGACCTACCGCCGTCTCAACCAGGGCGCCCCACCCGACCTGATTCTCACGTTCATCGTGATGAAGATCAATCGCCACGAAGTGGCGGATTTCCTCCACCTGGTGCGCGAACTCGGCGCGCGCGCCCTGCTCGCGCCGCTTCACGACCGGCCGAGCGTGCCGCTCGGCCATTTCGGCTACGACTTCGTCTATACCGACGAGATGCTCCCCTATGGCGAGCTGAAAGAAATCGGACAGGCGGCGACCGCACTTTCGACCGAGCTGGGAATCTCCTGCATCCTGCAATGGGACGCCGAACGCGACAGCGCGATTCGCGGCTTTTCCGAGCCGGGTGTCGCGACGCCCTGCCTGATCCCTTGGCGGTACCTGTTCCTCCAGGAGCACTCGAAGAAGGTTTTCGGCTGCCCGTATCACCGCATTCCGTTCGGCGATCTCGCGACGGCGGAGCTGCCGGAAATCTGGAATGGCGAGACCGCGCAGGATCTACGGCGTTCGCTGGCCGCGGGAGAGATCCCGAAATTCTGCCGCGACCATAGCGCGGGTTGCCCGCTCGTGATGGCCGCCGAGGATTCTCGCGTCGAGCGCAAGATCGAGGATTGGATCGTCGTCGGCACGAACGACCTGGAGCATCTGCTCGCGGGCTGGTACCCGTTGGAGCACGTGGCGGAACCAATCCGCTGGACCTCGGCCAAGTCCGACTTCCTGCTCCGAACGAAAGGGCGGACCCGGCTGGTCGTCGAGGCCTTGTCATGGGGCAAAGAGCCGGTCGAAGGCTGGGTCGAAATCGAGGGCCGGCGCCTGGGCGGTTTCCAAGTCGACGGCAGCGGCTGGCACGAGCTTGCGTTCGACCTGCCGGATTTGCCGGGAGGAGAAGCGACGCACGGGACGATCGGTACCGACGAGCCCTGGTCGCCCGCCGCTCTCGGTTTGAGCGCCGACACCCGCCAGCTCGGCGTCGCGGTGCGTAGGATCTGGGCGGAATAACATGAACATCGCAGGCAGCGTCATAGTGGTCACCGGGGGCGCGCGGGGAATCGGCTTGGGGGTCGCGCGGTCGTTGGCGGCCGAAGGCGCCCGGGTGGTTCTCGGCGACGTGCTCCAACCGGAGGTCGAAGGGGCGGCCGAGGAGATTCGGGCGACCGGAGGCGAGGCGCTGGCCGTGGTGGCCGACGTCACCCGGGAGGCGGACGTCGAGCGGCTGATGGATGCCGCGATCGAGGCATTCGGCGCGCTCCACGTGGTGATCGCGAACGCCGGAGTTGCGCGCGACGGGTTGATGCTCTCGCGCGACCCGGCGACCGGCACGGTCCGGCGGAATCTCTCCACCGACGACTTTCGCGCGGTCGTCGAAGTCAATCTGACCGGCGCTTTCATCACGCTCGCCGAAGGCGCCCGACGAATGGCGGACCAGGGCGGGCCGGGGGTCCTGATCGTGATCTCGTCGATCAACAAGGCGGGGCAACCGGGGCAGATCAACTACGCTTCGACCAAGGCGGCCGTGGCGCTCTGGCCGAAGATTCTCGCGGCGGAGCTTCATTGGGCGGGAATTCACGGCATTCGAGTGGTCGGCATCGCTCCCGGCTATACGGGAACCGAGGCGCTCAAGGCGATGGAACCCACTTCGCTCGAAGCCGTGCTCAAAGACGTGCCGCTGGGCCGGCTGGTCGAGCCGGAGGAGATCGCCGCGACGATCAAGCTCGTGATCGAAAACGAGGCGATCAACGGCACGACGATCGAGGTCTCGGGGGGCGTCGCCTTCGGCCCCTGGCAGCGGTCGAAGTAGACCGGGCATGGCCGCCACCGAGGACTTCTGGATCGAGCACAACCTGCCGTCCGAGCTGCCGGGCGGCGAGGTCTGCGCGCTCTGGCTCGCCCTGACGAACCGCGGCAAGCAACCGTGGGAACCGGGCGCCGCTAGAATCGAGATTCTCTACGACGGCACGCGGCTCGCCGTTCTGGATCTTCCCAATCCGGTAGGACCCGGCGAGCGCGTCTACCTTCATTGGGTGTTTCGCAGCCCTGGCGAGACCGGCCCCCATGAATTCGAGATCGCTCTGCTCTCTGAGGGCGCGGAGGGCGTGAGCATCGAGCCGCAGACCATTCCTCCGCTCTGGGTGCCGGTCGAGATCGTGGAGAGAGGCGTGACGGAGTCCGGCTCCTTGCGCGATCGGGTGCTCGACAACCATGCCCGCGGCTGGCTGGTCTGCGACGGCGTCTCGTGGAGCCGTAGCGGCCGCGGCTACCCGCAGTTCGCGCGCTCGGCGCGTGGCTGCCGGACCGTCGATCTCGAAGGGCGCGAGTACGTCGACTACCTGATGGGCTGGGGCGCCGCGCTGTTGGGCTACGCGCATCCGCGCATTCAGGACGCGATCGCGGCCTCCCTCTCCTCCGGGGCGATCACGACGCTCACCCACCATCTGATGCCCGAGGTCGCCGAAACCTTGTGCGCGATGTTTCCGGACGCCGGGGCCGCCACGTTCGGCAAAAACGGCTCGGACATCTGCACGGCGGCCGTGCGCCTGGCACGCGCGTTTACCGGCCGGCCGGTCGTCCTCACCTGCGGGTACCACGGATGGCAGGATTGGAACGTCGAAAAGTATGGGTTCGCCGCGACCGGCGTCCCCGTGCGCGGAGAACCGATCGTGGTGCCGTTCCGGCCGAACGACCGGGAGCAGGTGGCGCAGCTGTTCGAGGCGCATGGGACCCAAGTCGCGGCCGTGATGCTCGAACCGGCGGGGGTGATCGAAGGGAGCAGCGGACCGATCCGCGACGCGGACCCCGCGTTCCTGCGCGATCTCGCCGCCCTCGCCCACAGGGAAGGCGCCCTGATCATTTTCGACGAGATCCTCACCGGGTTTCGTCACCTGGGCGGCAGCGTGCAGCACGCGACAGGAGTCGTCCCCGACCTCACCTGTTTGGGCAAGGCGCTCGCCGCCGGCATGCCGCTTTCCGCCTTGATCGGAAGGAAGGAAATCTTCGACGCCGCGATCGGCAAGATCTTTTACGAGCCGACGTTCAAAGGCGAAATGTACTCCTTCGCCGCGGCCCGCGAGGCCTTGGCGGTCTACCGGGAAGAGGACGTCCCGGCACGCATCGCAAGCTACGGCGAGCGGCTCGGAGCGATGGCGGGCGAGGTGAGCGCGGCCTGCGGAATCGCGGCCGAGATGATCGGACCGCCCTTCCGCCGGATGCTCGTCTTTCACGAAGAGGACCCGCGGAAGAGGACGCTCCTGCGGACGCTTTTCCATCAGGAGCTGCTGCGGCAGGGCGTGCTGACCACGCAGAACCTCTTTCTGCCGAGCTTGGCGCACGACGACGAGGCGTTCGCGCTCACCCGCCGCGCCTTCGAGCACGCCTTCGCCGTCCTGGCCGAGGCGAGCGCGACGGATCGGATCGTTTCGTACCTGGAGATCCCGCCGCTGCCAGGGTAGAGGCTGCTAGACTCCCGCCCTGCCATGGCGACCGCATATCGATTCCCCGACTTCTCCCAAGCCCCGTTTTCCACCGCCCCCGAAGCCGAGTTCGCGCCGATTCCGGCCGACGGCATTTTGCCTGACGGGTTCTTCTCGACCTCGAACCTGCCGACCTACGTGAAGGTCGGCGGCGCGTGGAAGCTGCCGAACCGGCCGCGGATGGATTGCGTGATCGTCCGCCGCGGCGACGAGATCGAGGTGATCGAGCCGCGCCGCCTGAAGCAGGGCGCGCAGATCGCCATGGGGCTCGCCGAGGACGGCAGCGCCGGGATCTTCGTTCACACCGAAGGGTTCCTGGCGGGTGCCCATGGCGCCAACGAGTTCCGTTTCATGTCGACCGAGGTGAGCCGCGAGCGGCCGGTCAACTACGAAGAGCTGGCCGAACGGCTGGACGACGAGCGGCGGAAGGGCGGCTATCTCGTCTGGGTCGCCGGCCCGGCGTTCGTCCATTCTCGCGCGCGCGGCGATTTCGAATGGTTCATCCAGAACGGCTACGTCAGCTGTTTCCTGGCCGGCAATGCGGTCGCGGTCCACGACATCGAAGCCGCGATGTTCGGCACCACGCTCGGCATGGACAATCTGGGCAACCCCGCGATCGGCGGCCACGGCCTGCACATGCGGGCGATCAACGCGGTCCGCGCCTCCGGCTCGATCGAGGCGGCGATCGCGGAGGGGAAGATCAAGGGCGGCATCATTCACTCGCTGGTCAGCCATGGCGTGCCGTACGTGCTTGCCGGCTCGATCCGCGACGACGGGCCGCTGCCGGGGGTGCTCAGCGATTCGCTCGCCGCCCAGGACGCGATGCGCGAGCAGACCGCGAAGGCGACCGGCGCGATCTTCGTCGCCACCGCGCTGCATGCGATCGCGGTGGGCAACATGCTCCCCGCCTACCACACCCATTACGACGGCGTGCCGACCGACCTGATGACGATCTGCGTCGATCAGACCGAGTTCGTGGTCAACAAGCTGAAGGACCGCGGCACCCACCAGGCCTACGGCGTGGTGACCAACGCCCAGGATTTCATGCACGTCCTGCGGTTCTACTGCGAGCGGCGGCTGGAAGGTAAGACCTGAGTGATCCCGCAAGGGCGGACACGCAGGTCCGCCCTTACGACCTGCCGATCCTGCGTAGGGGCGGACCTACGTGTCCGCCCGGATCGCTGCGGCGCCTACCTCCCCGCCAAGACCGCAATCCCTCGTTCCAATCGCCGCGCCAGCTCCGGAATCGCCTCGGCCGCGACCGAGCAGTGGGCGATCCGGAGCAGGCGCGGCTCCAGCGAGATCAGGGCGACGCTCTCGGCCTCGATCAGATGGCGGCGGACCTGATCCGAAGTCAGGCCGAGCGCCTCGGGGATCTCGACCAGCGCGAAGCAGCCGGAATTGAACGGAAAGGTTTGGACGAGATCCGGATCGACCTCCGCGAGCTCGTCACGCAGTGCCCGGTAGCGCCCTTCGAGCACCGCGCGGATCGCTTCGATCTTCGATCCGACGTTCCCATCGCGCAGCGCCTGAAGCAGCACCATCTGACTCAGCGCGCTCGGAGGTCCGGCGCCCGCGCGGGCGTGGCGCGCGAGCTTCTCTTCGTGTCCCTCGGCTGGAAAGGTCAGGAAGCCGACCCGGCCGCCGAAGAAGCTGAACTCCTTCGTGGCACCGTCGATCTTGATCGGCAGCAGGTTCGGTGCCTCCTCCCGGCGCGCGACCAGATCCCAGAACAGCGAACCGCGCGAAATCTCCGGCTCGAATACGAGGCCGGCGTACGCGTCGTCGCAGACCACCACCAAGGGCCGCTCCGGAGCGGAAGCGGCGGCGCCGACCAGCGCGTCGAGGAGGCGCTCGCGTTCCTCCTTCGTGGGCGAATAGCCGCCCGGGTTCGAGGGGAAATTGAGGATCGCAATCGCGGTCCGGTCGCGCGGCAGGGTGTCGATCGCTCTGGCGATTCCTTCCGGGTCGAACCGACCCTCCACGTAGCTCGGCGCGAGGACGATCCGCGCGCCGCGCCGGATCGAAAACGCCTGGCGGTAGTTGCCCCAATAGGGCTCGGGCACCACGACCGGAGTGCCCTCCTCGGCGTACAGATCGGCGACCAGCGCGAGGCCGTGCGAAAGGCCGGAGACCGCAAACGGCCGGCTCGACGGCAGATTTTCCGAGATTCCCCGCCGTTGGTGCTCGCCCCAACGATCACGGACTTCGGCCAGGCCGCCGATCGGAGACGCCGCCGAAAGAGCCACAAGATCGGCAGCGGGGAGACCTTCGAGCAACGCGGCGATCCGGGTTTCCAGCATCAGGGAAGTATAAGACCCTGGCGGAGCCCGTTCGGTTCGGGTTAAGGTCCCGCCGGTCATGACCGCACCGATCCGCCACACGCTCCGGTTCGCCGCGCCGGAGAGCCACTATCTGGAGGTCGAATCGAGCTTCCCCGCGCCGGCCGACCCGGCGGCGGGCCTGGAGCTTTCGATGGCGGTATGGACGCCCGGCTCCTACCTGATCCGCGAGTATTCGCGCCACGTCGAGGCGATCTCCGCCGAGGGGGAGGGCGGCCGGCCGCTGCCGATCGCCAAGACGCGCAAGAACCGCTGGCGGGTCGCCACGGCGAGCTCCGAGCGGGTGATCGTCCGCTACCGGCTCTACGCCCACGACCTTACCGTGCGCACGAACTTCGTCGAAGCCGACTTCGCCTTGCTCTCCGGCGCCGGGACGTTCCTGGTCCCGATCGACGGCCACCATCTCCCCGCCGAGGTGCGCATCGAGCTGCCCGGCGGTTGGCGCGCCGCCGTCTGCCCGCTTCCCCGGACGGCGGACGGTACAGGGTTCCTCGCCCGCGACTATGACCAGCTGGTCGACTCCCCCCTCTACGCGGGCAACGCTGAAATCCACCGGTTCGAAGTGGCGGGGCGCGAGCACACCCTGCTCACCGAGGGCGCGGACGAGCGGTGGGACGGCGCACGCGCCGCCCAGGACGTCGCCCGGCTGGTCGAGACCGAGGCCGCGTTCTGGGGCGGCCTGCCGTACGAGCGGTATGTCGTGATCAATATCCTCGCCGAGGCGACCGGCGGTCTGGAGCACGCCGATTCGAGCGTCCTGATGACCAACCGGCTGGGCGTGCGCCGGGCCGAGGGATACCGCGACTGGCTCGGCCTGGTCGCCCACGAGCTGTTCCACGCTTGGCACGTGAAGCGCCTCCGCCCCGTCGAGTTCGACCGATTCGACTACGAAGCCGAGGTCTACACGCCGAGCCTGTGGGCGATCGAAGGGGTCACCAGCTATTACGAGGAGCTGATGGTGGCGCGCGCGGGTTTTTCCGATCTGGCCGGACTGTTGGCCAACCTGACCAAGACGATCGACACCGTCGAGAGCGGCGCCGGCCGGCTGGTCCAGGGGCTCGACGCCGCCTCGTTCGACGCCTGGATCAAGTACTACCGGAAGGACGAGAATTTCGCCAACAGCGGCGTCAGCTACTACACCCGGGGGCTGCTCGTGGCGTTCCTGCTCGACGTCGAGATCCGCCGCGCGACGGCCGGAGCCCGCTCGCTCGACGATGCGATCCACCTCGCCTACGCCCGCCATTCCGGCGCCCAGGGCTTTCGCCCCGAGGATCTGGTCGCGATCTTTTCCGAGATCGCCGGCCGGCCGCTTGGGCCTTGGCTCGACCGCGCGCTCGCGCCCGGCGATCTCGATTTCGCTCCGGCGCTCGCTTGGCTCGGCCTCCGGTTCGCGCCGCCCCGCCCGAGTCCGGCGGAGCCCGAGCGCAACCGGCCGGCCGCCGTGCTGGGCATCGAGGCCGACTCGTCTTCCGGCAGGCTGTACGTCGCCCACGTCGTGCGCGACGGACCGGCCGCACGGGCGGGGGTCGCGGCGGGAGACGAGATTCTCGCCATCGACGACGACCGGGTGCCGCCGCATGCCCTAAGCGAGCGGCTCCGCGGTCATTTCTCGGGCGAAGAGGTGTCGCTTCTGGTCTCTCGACGCGATCGGCTACGACGACTGCCGCTGGTGTTCGGCGAGCGTCAGAAATTCCGCGGCTCGCTCGAAGTCGATCCGGCCGCCACCCCCGAGCAGATCCGGCAGCTCGCCTCGTGGTGGCGAGGAATTCCGGTCGCGGTCGAGGCGAGCGCTTGTTGATCGCTTTTCGCCGAGCGTAGGGTCCCGAAAAGCGGTGCGACGGGCGCCGCCACCCCTTCCCGGCTTCCGCACACCGCTTCGCGGGCCGCAAAAAGTCGTGCGGCGCGCCCGGACACCGGTTCGCCGGCCCGGGAGAGCGGTTTCACGGCGCCGAACACCACTCCGCGGGTCCAGAGGAATGTTCCTCGACCCTCGCGGACCACTCCGCTGATTGGTAGGAATGTTCCTGAGGTCCAGAGGAAGATTCCGCAGATCCAGAGGAACATTCCTGGAGGCTAGAGGACGACTCCTGAGTCTTAGAGGAATCGTCCTGAGAACAAGCGGAAGACTCCGCTAAATTAGAGGAGTGTTCCTGGCCTCTAACGGAACATTTCGGGAGATCCCAGGAATGTTCCTGAGCTTTAGAGGAACATTCCTCTATGCCGGCGGAGTATTCCTGAGGTCCAGAGGAACATTCCGCTGGCTCAGAGGAGTCATCCCCTGTACCCGCGGAACCTTCCTTTGGCTTGGAGGAGCGATGCTCGGCACCCGCGAACCGCTTCGCCGGCCGGGCGGAGAAGTGTTCGGAGCCTGTGAGGGTGAGGCGAGACCAGACGTAGTGGTGGCGGCGGTGAAATCCGTGGTGGTGCCGAGCGGGAAACCGGTGCGCGGTGTCGAGCGCGAGGTCGGCGCGGGCTTGGCCGTCGTGGCGCCCAAACGAAGGTAGGAGACTCAGAGCGCGAGGCGGTAGGAGGTGATCCGCCGAATCTCGGCCCGCTCTGCCACCTCGATCGCCACGGCCCCGACGTAGCGCGGCTGCGGATCGAGATGGAGGTAGAACCAGCGCTCCGCTGCGGCGGGGTCGCCGTTCAAGGCGAGCATCCGCGCGGGCTCCCCCGGCGCGAGCGTCACGTCGAAGGAATCGAGGGCGACCGCGAGCCCCTCGCCCACCGCTTTCAGGTAGGCCTCTTTGCGCGTCCAGGCGTTGAAGAACGCGATCTCTTTTTCCGCCTTGGCCACCCGTTTCAGAACCTCCCGCTCCGGAATCGAGAAGAAGCGCTCGCCGATCTCTTCGGCGTCGGGCATCGGCTTCAAGAACTCGACGTCGACGCCGACCTCCCGGCCGTGGAGGAAGCCGACCAACGCCAGATCTTCGGAGTTCGACAGGTTGAACTGCAGATTGGCGCCGGCGTGGCGCGCGGCGAGAAACGGCTTGCCGCGCGGGCCGTACTCGAACGCCACCGCCTCGGGGACAAGCCCCAGCTCCCGCCCGAGCAGCCGCCGCAGCGCGCCGCGGCCGACCGCGTACCGGCGCCGGTGGATGTCGAAGCGAAAGCGGGCCGCCCGCTCCTGCTCGTCCGGGGCGAGGAGCTTGGAAAGCGCGGCGACGGCTTCGGGCGGCGGATCGAGCGCGATCGCCCAGAGGCGCAGCTCGCCGGCTTCGAGCGCGGGCAGATCGCGCTCCGTGCAAGGCGGGAAATCTACAGGGGAAAGCGGGCGCTCCACGCGTATTGCTCCTCGCCTCTTGTAGGGGTGGAGCTTGTCTCCGCCCGGGGGCAGGCAAGCTGCCCCCCCTACATCATCATCTAAGGATACGGGTCGGAGGACACCGCGTCAGCGCGCGGCGACGGCGAGCTCGGCCAGATCGCGCGCCAGCGAGTCGAGGATCAGCTCTTTGCCGCTATGGACGAAGAAGTGATCGCCGGGCAGCATGCGCAGCCGGAACCGGCCGCGGGTGAGATCGTTCCAGGCGGCGAGATCCTCTTTCGTCACCTCGACGTCGCCCAGGCCGCCGAACGCCGAGACGCCGCACGCGAGCGGCTCGCCCGGGGTGTAGACGTAGGTCTCGTTGACCGCGAAGTCGGCGCGCAGGATGGGAGTCAGCAGCTTCATCAGCTCGGCGTGCTGGAGCACCTCTTCGGGCGTGCCGTTCAGCTCGCGCAGCTTGTTGGAGAACTCCGGCTCGGGCAGATCGTGAATCGCCTCCTCGCGGCTCGGCACCTGGGGTCCGCGACGGGCGGAGACGAACAGGTGGAGCGGCTCGGGGCCGCCACGGCGGCGCAGCTCGCGGGCCAGCTCGAACGAGATCAGCCCGCCCATGCTGTGGCCGAAGAACGCGAACGGCAGGTCGAAGTAGGGCACGAGCACGTCGGCGAGCGCCTGGATCATCGGCTCGAGGCGGTCGAACGGACGATCGCGCAGCCGCCCTTCACGCCCCGGCAACTGCACCGGACAGACCTCGACGTCCGCCGGCAGCGCTCCTGCCCAGCCGCGATAGGCGGAGGCGCCGCCCCCGGCGTAGGGAAAACAGAACAGGCGAAAACGGGCGCGCGGGCTCGGCTCGCGGTACGCGAGCCAGCGCTCCGGCGCGGAGGCGGACACGGGAGACGAGACGCTCAACGTCGGGTTCTCAGTTGGACTGGCGTTCCCGCTCCATCTCTTCCATCTTCTTGCGCAGAGAGAGCGGCCGCATGTCGGTCCAGACTTCCTTGATGTAATCCAGGCACACCTGCTTCAAGCCCTCGGGGCCGACCGCCGTCCAGCCGAGCGGCAGCTCGCGGTGGGCCGGCCAGATCGAGTACTGCTCTTCATGGTTCATGACGACTTTGTAGATCGTGGTGTCTTCGCGTTCTTCCCAACTCATCTGAGCTCTCCTCGACGTACGTTTCTCGGCGCCGGCCTCTCACCCGCTACGAGGGGCAAACCCGGGCACCCTACTTAGAGTGTCGAGATCCGCCAGGGCGTGACAGGCAACGAAGCTTATCCCAAGCCCCGCTCCTCCGTGGAGGGCCGAACAGGCGGCGAGGAGGCTTCCCTTGAGTCACGGCGTCACGACCGGGCCGCGCCGAGCGCCCGGACCAGCGCTTCGACGTCCTCGGGCCCGGTCCGGTAGTTGGTGACGCAGGCACGCAGCGCCGGCCCGAGACCCGAAAGCTCGACGACGTTGATCCAGGCCGCCCCGGAGCCGACGACCCGCTCCGCAATCCGATCGAGACTCGCCCGATCGCTGCGCACGGGATCGACGAAGCAGACCACCGGCAAGGGAGTCCGGTGGGTGAGGCGCCACCCCTCCTCGACCAGCCTCTCGCGCAGCAGGTCGCCCATCCCGGCCTGGCGGCCCAACGCGGCGGCGTACCCTTCCCAGCCCGCGACCAGCAGGGAGAGGAAGACCTTCGCCCCGATGAAGCGGCGCGACCACTGGAGCGAATGGGCGAACGGATCGGCGACCGCCGAGGCGCCTGCAAACCGGCCCGCGTCGCTCGGCATGTACCCCGCCGCGACGCGGAACGTCCGCTCCAGAAGCCCCGCGTGGCGGGTGAGGAAAAGCCCGGCCGCCATCGGTACGGACAGCCATTTGTGGGCGTCGAAGGTGATCGAGTCGGCCCGCTCGATGCCGCGGAGGCTCGCGGCCAACTCAGGCACGAGTACTGCGGCACCGCCCCAGGCCGCGTCGACGTGCAGCCAGAGCCCCTCGGCCTCGGCGAGCGTTGCGATCTCGGGCAGCGGATCGATCGCGCCGCCTGCCGTCGTGCCCGCCGTGGCGGCGATCAGGAACGGCGCGAAGCCCGCCGCGCGATCGGCTTCGATCGAGCGGGCCAGCTCGTCCGGCAGCATCCGCAGCTCGGCATCGACGCCGATCTCGCGCACCGCGTCGAGCCCCAGTCCCGAGAGCCGGGCGGCCTTGGCCAGCGAATCGTGGGCCTCGGCCGAGACGTAGAGCGTCGGCCGGCGGAAGAGCGCGGCGAGGCCCTGCCGGCCAATTTCCGGGAACGCCCGGAACAGCGCGAGCAGCAGGCCGGTGTGGTTCGCCTCGGCGCCGCCCGAGGTGAAAGTCCCTTCGGTTTCGGCCGGCCGCCAGCCGAACTTGCCGCCGAACGAGCGGATCAGGTGCTGCTCGACCTCCGCCGCGAACGGGCTGTGGCTCCACGCCGCGAGCTGCGGGTTGAACGCCGCGACCAGCGCGTCGGCCGCGACGCCCATGTCGGTCGGCGCCGGATTGAACAGCCCGAAATAGCGCGGGTGCGCGGTGTGGACCTGGTCGCGCGTCAACCCGTCTGCCAAGACCGCGAGGGCCGCCTCCGGGTCGAGCGGCAGCGTGAAATCGAACGCCGCGATCCGCGCGCGCAAGGCCACGGGGTCGAGATCGGGCGTCACCCGGAGCTCCCCCACGCTCTCGCGATACTCCTCGATCGTGGTGGTCAGGCGCCGCCAGAGCCGCCGCCGTTTCTCCGGGTCGAGATCGAGCCCCGCTTCGAATCCTTCACTCACCGCGTTCCTCCCGGGCGAAATAATAGGCGCGCCGGCCCGCGTTGAAACCGCCGTCGTGACCGAAACCTCCTCGCTCCGTCCCTGCCGCCTCCGCAACTGCGTCTCCAGCCAGGAGACCCGCGACCCCTACCGGATCGAGCCGCTCCGCTTCGCGGGCGATCCCGATCGCGCCTGGGATCTGCTGCTCGACCTCCTGCGCGGCTGGCCGCGCACCCAACTGCTGGAAGCCGGGGCGGATCGGGCGCGGGCGTGCTTCCGCTCCCGGGTGTTCCGATTTCCCGACTTTGCGGATTTCGTCCTGGACCGGGAGGGGCACGCGATCCACTTCCGCTCCGCCGCCCGCTACGGCCGCCGCGATTTCGACGTCAACCGCAACCGGATGGAGGCGATCCGCCTCGCGTTCGCAGAGCTCGGCCCCTAGCCGATGCCCGTGAACGGGTTCGACCCGGCCACCCTGGACGCCCCGCACCGCGATCCCGACGGAAC
The DNA here is from genome assembly GCA_035995205.1 of Thermoanaerobaculia bacterium. Lineage (GTDB taxonomy): Bacteria > Acidobacteriota > Thermoanaerobaculia > Multivoradales > UBA5704 > DASYKS01. The sequence continues at coordinate 46,719 of DASYKS010000070.1, read as the reverse complement.
GTTTTTCAATCCCTGGGGGCGGATCACGGTTCGCTTCGCCGATCTGTTGCGCTGGAAGCTCGGGCCGAACAAGTACCGAGACCTGCCCAAACCGCCGATCCCCCGGGTGACCAATGACGGCGTGTATCTCAAGCGCCCGGATGAGCCCGATTCGCTCACCTGGGTGGGCCACTCGACGTTCGCGATCCAAGACGGCGGCGACGTCGTCTTGACCGATCCCCACTGGAGCCTGCGGGCGCTCGTGCCGAAACGCCAGAGCGCTCCCGGAATTCCCTTCGAAGCGGTAAGCCAAGCAAAGTTCGCGATCCTCTCGCACGACCATTACGACCATCTGGACGATCAGACCGTTCGCCGGCTCCCCGATTCGCTCCCCTGGCTCGTTCCTTTAGGGCTAGGAAGTTGGTTCGCGAAGCGCGGAAAACAGGCGACCGAGCTTGACTGGTGGCAGAGCGCCACGATCGGCCGCTGGCGCCTGACCTGCGTTCCGGTCCAGCATTGGTCACGGCGCAGATTTCAAGCGAACCGGACGCTCTGGGCCGGCTGGCTGCTCGATTCGGGGCGCCGCCGCTATTTCTTCGCGGGCGATTCCGGCGCGTTCGGCGGCTTTGCCGAAATCGGCCGGCGCCTCGCGCCGATCGACGTGGCGATGGTACCGATCGGGGCCTACGAGCCGCGCTGGTTCATGTCGTACCAGCACATGGACCCGGCGGAGGCCTACCAGGCGTTCCTCGACCTCGGCGCGAAACACATGGTGCCGATGCATTGGGGGGTGTTCGATTTGACCGACGAGCCGGTCGGCTTGGCACCGCACGTCCTCGCCGAGCACCTCGCCCGCCTCGGCGGCGACCCTCGGGTTCGGACCCTCGCGATCGGCGAGCGGTGGATGTTGCCCTAAGGCACGAACCGATACCCCACCCCGCGGACGCTCCGGATGTGGCGGGGCTTCGAGGAATCCGTCTCGAAATGTTGGCGCAGGGCGACGATCACATTGTCGACCACGCGCTCGTTCGGATGGTGCGGCAGGAGCCAGACCTCGGCGAGCAGCTCGCGGCGGGTGACCACCTGGTTCGGCCGGGCGAGGAACACCCGCATCACCGAGATCTCCTTCTGCGACAGCTGGACCAGACCGTGGGCGGTCTGCGCCTCGAAACGATCGAAATCGATCCAATACTCGCCGAAGGCTTGCCGCCCTCCTTCTCCCTCGGCCGGGGCGCCGCCGCCCCCTTGGCGCGCCCATTCCTGGCGGCGCAGGAGACCCTCGACCCGGGCGAGCAGCTCGGCGAGGTCGAACGGCTTGATCACGTAGTCGTCGGCGCCCATTTTGAGCCCGAAGATCACGTCGTCGGGTTGGCCGCGGGCGGTGAGCATCAGGATCGGCGTGAAGATGCCGCCTCGGCGAAGCCGTTGGCAGACTTCGAAGCCGTCGATTCCGGGCAGGCGGACGTCCAGGATCACCAGATCGAAACGGCCGGCCGTCGCCCGATCGAGCGCCTCGGCGCCGTCGGTTGCCACTTCGACCTCGTACCCCTTGCGCTCCAGGTTGAACGCCAGGCCGGAGGCGATCGCCTCGTCGTCTTCCACCACCAGCACTCGCGGCGCGGGGCTCGGGTTCGCTGCGGTCATCCTCAGACCGCCTCCGCAACCGGCAACTCGACCACCAGCCGGGTGCCCGGCCGATCTTCCTGGGAGTAGGCGCGCACGGCACCGCGCATCTCGCGCACCAGGCCGGAGACGATCGACAGGCCGAGACCGGTTCCGCTGCCGTGCGGCCCCCCCTGGCGCTCGGCTTGGTGGAAACGCTCGAAGATCTTCGGCAGCTCCTTCTTCGGGATGCCGACGCCGTCGTCCTCGACCTCGATCCGCACTTGCGGCCCGTCGGTCGCCACCCGGCAGCGGACCTCGCCCCCGGGTTGGGAGAAGCGGACGGCGTTGTCGATCAGGTTGTCCATCACCCGCCGCAGCGCCTCTTCCGAGCCGAGAACCCACGCCTGCGACTTCACGTCGGTCTGCAGATGGACGCCGCGGCTCTCCGCGTGCGGACGCGCCGAGGCGAAGTAGGCGCCGAAAAACGCCGCGATCTCGACCGGCTTCAATTCGAGATTGGCCTTGCCCGCGAGCAACCGGCCGCTTTCGAGAACCGCGTCGACCAGTGAGGCCATCCGATCGGTCTGCTGCTCGATGATCGCGAGGAAACGGCGCCGCAGCTCGGGCGACAGGTCCGCCTCGCGCTCCAGGGTCTGCGCGTGCAGCTTGATCGCGGCGAGCGGCGACTTCATCTCGTGGGTGATGTTGGCGACGAACTCGTCCTGCTTTTGCGCGTAGCGCCGGGCGGCGAGCGCCTGGGCGAGCTGGTAGGTGAGGCCGACGATCAGGAAGAACAGGAGCACACAGCCGATCACCAGCAGCAGCCAGTGGACCCCGCGCGCCGGATCGCTCGGTGCGAGCCGCGTCCCGGAGCGGACGACATAGACCACCCAGCCGACCAGCAGCGTAATCGTCGCCACCAGGGACAGGACGAACATGGTCACCAACTGGGTCGAGCGGCGAGAGGGCACGACGGCCATGCTATCGCCAGGTACCCGTCCGCCGGTAGGGCTCATTCTCCCCGACTCGTGTAGAGACCGTCTCCTTCCGTCATTCCGAGCGTGAGCGAGGAATCTGGGGGTCGGGCGGCCTTAAATCCCTTAGCTGCAATGGGATCTGAGCCACCCACCCGCCAGATTCCTCGCTCACGCTCGGAATGACGGTGTTGCAACGTCTCCACCCCGCCCCCCGCCCTGACACTTCCGTGACAGAGAGCTGACCGCACCCAGCGTCCCCACCCGGCATACTCCGCCCATGACGAATCCCGCGGCTCTTGCACCCACCGACGAAAAAGATTGGCGCCGTCTCCTCGCTCCCTACAAGAAGGCGAGCTGGGGCCGCGCTCTGTTTCAACTGGCGAACACGCTGATCCCGTTCGTTCTGCTCTGGGCCGCCATGGCGATCGGCGTCGCGCGCTCCCAGTACCTGGTGTTGCTGCTGGTGATCCCGACCGCTTTCTTCTTCATCCGCCTGTTCATCCTCCAGCACGACTGCGGGCATGGCGCGTTTTTCCCCTCGCGCGCCGCCAACAACGCGCTCGGCTCGGTGCTCGGGGTGATCACGATGTTCCCCTACGGCTACTGGCGGCGCACCCACTCCATCCACCACGCGACCACCGGCAACCTGGACCAGCGAGAATTCGGCGACGTCCGCACGCTCACCGTCCGCGAGTACCAGGCGCGCACGCCATTCGGCCGCTTTCTCTACCGCCTGTATCGCCATCCGTTCGTCCTGTTCGGCGTCGGCCCGACCTACCAGTTCGTGCTCAAGCACCGGCTGCCGATCGACATCCCCTGGTCGTGGAAACGCGAGTGGAAGAGCGTGATCACCACCAACATTGCGATCGGCGCGACGTTGTACGGTCTCGCCTCGGTGCTCGGCTGGGGAACGGTCGCCCTGGTCTGGATGCCGGTCGTCATGGTTGCCGGGGCGATGGGGGTCTGGCTGTTCTACGTCCAGCACCAGTTCGAGGAGACCTACTGGCAGCCGGCCGACTCCTGGGACTTCTACCGCGCAAGCGCCGAGGGGAGCTCGTTTTACGACCTGCACCCCGTGCTCCACTGGCTGACCGGCAACATCGGGTTCCACCACATCCACCACCTGTCGAGCCAGATCCCCAACTACCGGCTCGCCGAGTGCTTCCGGGAAAACCCGTCGCTCCAGAACGTGACCCGGATCACCCTGCGCCAGAGCCTGCGTTGCGCCGGGCTCAAGCTGTGGGACGAAGAGCAGCGGACGATGGTCCGCTTCCGCGACCTGGTCCAGACCGTGGAGCAGGGCGTGCCCGCGGTCGGGTAGGCCCCCTCCCCCCCAAGTCCCCCCAAGAAAGGACCCAAAGGACGGCAGGGACTGCAAGGACATTCCGCTTCGCGGCGGCTGTCCCAGCAGTCCTTGGAGTCCTTGCGGTCCTTGGAGTCCTTTTCGACGGCCCCTTTACACGCCCGGCCGGACCCGCGCTAAACTCCCGTCCGCCATGCTCCGGAAGGGTCGCGATCCGCGGCAAATGCCGCTGTTTGATGCATTGACGCCGAGCCTTCCGTCGAGGAATAAACCTCGCTCCGGGAGCCGTACCGAAAGCCCGGCTCCTACCGATAGCGCCGCTCCAAGCCAGCTCACCGACCTGCGCGAGCGCGACCTGTTTCGCCACCTCTCCCGCCTGCTCGATCGCCGCCTTTCGACCCTCAAGCTGACCGACAACCAGCGGACGATCCTGTCGTTCCGGCCGGAAGGCCCCGCGCCGGCCCGGTTTCAAATCCGCCTTCACCGGTCGTTCCTGTGGGCGCCGGAGGAGGTTCTGAAAGCGGTCTCGATCTTCGTCCAGAGCCGCAAGAAGAGCCCGCGCGCCCAAGAGGCGCTGCTGCGCATCCGCGAGCATTTCGCCCAGAACCGCGGTGGAGCGGAGCGCAAACGGCGGATCGTGCTGCGCCCCTTCGGCGAGGCGTACGACCTCGAAAAGCTCCGCGACCACGTGGTCGAGCTGCATTTCTCCGCCCGGGATCTCGCCGGCCGGCCCGAAGTACCGATCACCTGGGGGCGCCAAGGGCGCTGGCGCCGGCCGACCCGGCGGCGGACCTCGACGATCCAGCTCGGCAGCTATAACTTCGAGGATCATGTCATCCGCATCCACCCCCTGCTCGACGACCCGGAAGTCCCCCGCTACGTGGTCGAATCGGTCATCTACCACGAGCTGCTGCACGCGGCGATGCCCCCGGTCGCCGATGGGGGCCGGCGCTGCATCCACTCCCCCGAGTTCCGCCGCCGCGAGCTCCTGTTCCCCGAACACCGCCGCGCCGAGCGCTGGATCGCCGAGAAACTGCCGGATTTCTTAATGGCGCGCAGCCCCCGGCGCAACGCGCGGTAGGGTTCGACGACCCAGAGTTTCGCAAGGGCGTCCGATCGCCCGCATTGCCCTGAAGATTTGTGCCCGGGTCGACCTCGGTTCGGGCTCCAACAACAAAGGAGAGAACTCGTGAAGAAGTCCAAGAGACTGAAGCTTTCCCGAGAGACCCTGTCCCCGCTGGAACTGCGCTCCATCGCGGGGGGCTATTCCTCCCAAACGGCGGTGAACTGCTCTCTCACGGTGAACTGCACGGCGACCTGCTGTCACTGCCTGACCATGGCTCCCACCTGCACCGAAACGCTCCACTGCACGGATTGAGGCTCTCCGGCCCCGGGGGTTGCTCGACTCCCCTGGGGCCGGCTTCTGGGGTTGGCAGACCCAGGCCCGGGTCTCGCAGGCGTAGAATGTCCTCATGGCCGAAGTCCTTGCCAAACCGCGGGTCTCCGTCCCCGACTATCTGGCCTTCGAACGCGAGGCCGAGCAGCGCCACGAGCTCATCAACGGCGAGATCGTGGACATGTCGGGGGGAACGTTCGCCGATAGCGTGATCAGCCTGAACCTCGGAGCCGAGCTGCGAGCGGCCCTTCGAAAGCGACCCTGCACTGTCTGCTCGCCCGACCTTCGGGTGAAGGCCTCTAATCGCTACACCTATGCGGACGTGACGGTGGTCTGCGGCAGCCCCGTTTTCGACGACCGGCACCGCGACACGCTGCTCAACCCCATTGCGCTTTTCGAGGTGCTCTCGGATTCGACCGAAGCCTACGACCGCGGCGAGAAGTTCGCGGCCTACCGTTCGATCGCGTCGCTCGAAGAGTACGTTCTGGTTTCGCAGAAGACTGTGGCCGTAGAGCACTTCCACCGCCAAGCGGACGGAGCCTGGCTGCTCCGAACCCTGGGGCCGGGCGAACGGCTGGTCTTGCCGGCCTTGGGCTGCGAGATCGCGGTGGATGAGATCTATCTCAAGGTGTTCGAAGGCGAAATACCACATGGCGAGGAGGTTGTTCGTGAGCGCAGCTGAGCCCGCCGCGCCAAGAGCCGAGGACATTCCGGCGGAGTGGCTGGCCGAATTCGAGGCCGCTTCCCGCCGGCCGTTGCGCACCCGCTTTCGCTACGCCTTCATCCACACCTACAAGCCGGTGCTTGACGACGAGCCGTTCCGAGCCTTCGACACGACCGCCGACTACCGCAAGTGGTGCGAAGAGAACTTGCCGGACTGGCTGGGCTATGGGCGTCTTTGAGTACCGACAGGCCGAAGAGATACGTGATGCGTTCGCCCGCCACGGCGTGCGTTACCTCTTCATTGGCAAATCCGGTGCAATCCTCCTCGGCTTCCCCGACACCACTCAGGACGCCGACCTCTTCGTAGAAAAAAGTCCCGACAACGGGCGAGCCATCGTCGCCGCTTTGCGTGAGCTCGGTTTCGAATTCGACGAGGAGCAGGCAGCACAAGTCGAACGGGGTAAGGATTTCGTGCAGTTCAAGAACGGGCCTTTCGACCTCGACCTAGTCTTCGCTCCGGATGGCATTGAGCACTTCGCGGACGCTTGGCGTCGGCGCGTCGAGGTTGAAGGTTTCTTCGTTTGCCACCCCGACGACATCATCGCCAGCAAGCAGGCGACCGGTCGCGCGAAGGACTTCGAGTCACTCCCGCGGCTGCGGTCGTTTCGGGAGTATTGGCTACGGCAGCAAGGCCGTTCCTGAGACACTCTGCTCGAAACTCAATTGGCGGCCAATGGCTGAGCAACCGAATCCTCGCCACTTATTCCCAGCTACTACCTGAGCGACTCTTTGAACTCTTCGACAGTAAGGACCGCCTGCCTAATCAACTTTCGTAGGGTGCCAGGCGCTAGTTCGCGATGATCGGGGACCGAGAGCGACACGATGCTCCCCTTTCGGGTGAGAATCATGTGACTTCCGACCTGCCGCTGGAAAATCCAGCCCCGCTTCTCAAAAACTCGTCGCGCCTCCCAGCCGAAACGACTGGTAGCTCAGGCAACTGCGACCTCAACCTCGACGGTCCGTACTGTCAGCGGCAGGCCTTGTTCGGCGCGAACTTCGAGGCAACCAAGAATCGCTTCATGAATGTTGGCCAAGGCCTCCGCCTCGGTTCGGCCTTGACTGACGCACCCGGGAATAGCCGGGCACTCGGGGACCAACATTCCAGTTTCGTCTCGTTCAAGCGTCACGGCGAGTTTCATGCCCAGAGGATACCATCAGGCAACAGACCTGGGGCTCTCGCTAGTCCTGCGGATGTACTCTAGAGGGCAAGATCGCCCAGATTATCAAGAATACCTTAGAGAAACACGATTTAAAGGCGCTCCGCGCAGACGATCATAGTTATTCCGACGAGCTTTTGCCGAATATTCGCACCTATATGCTTTGCGGGTTTGGAATCGCCGTTTTTGAACGACTTACGCAAGATCAGTTCAACCCCAACGTATCTCTCGAGGTCGGTTACATGATGGCATTGAGAAAGCCAGTCTGCCTCTTGAAGGATTTAACCCTGCATAGCCTCTCGAGCGACCTCGCGGGAAAGATCTACGAGAACTTTGACGTACAGAGACCTGAAGAAACGCTTCCTCTGGCTCTAGACAATTGGCTGAGAAAATATAGACCGGGAGGGCCCTGAGACCCCGGTTTTTCATTCTCATCGTAGGATCCCGAAGACCGGCAGATCGGGTCAGCGACGCTCAAGAGGGCTCGCCTTTGCCGTTAGGAGAAACCGTCGAATCCTGAAGTTACAGGGACCGGCCCTCGCGGTCCCAGAGCGCCGCCAGATCTCGGGCCCCATGGACCACGCCCAGGATGTAGACCGCGGTTTCGTGGATTTCATAGATGAGGCGGTAGTTTCCGACCAGTAGCTCGCGAACGGCGAGTTCCCCAAGCTCGGGAACCATCCGCCCCGAAACGCCAGTTGATCGAGGGAGCGGGCTTGTTCGCGGATCCCCTCGACGAATGCCGCCGCGTAGCCCGGAGAGTCCTCTGCGATGTGGTCGGCGGTGGTTTCGAGATCGCGCCAGGCGGTTTCCGACCAGCTTACGGTTCGAGCCATCGGGACATCCGGCGCTCGACCTCGTCCTGGGGAATCACGCGTCCTGCCTCGACGTCGCGACGTCCCCGTTCGATGCGCTGGAGAACGTAGAGATGGTACTGGATGTCCTCAAGGGACGCTTCTTCTGGAAGGGTCTCGAGAACTTTTCGGACTTCTTGCTTCGCCGTCGCCATGGTCCTAGAAGTCTACTGCACCCGTCCCTCTGCCACTTGCGGAGACTCTCCTCAAGTTCGAATTCCAGCCGCACAAGTTCGTTCTCGAACCGTTCCAGTTCGTTTTCGAGAAACTCCAGAACGTTTTCGAGCGGTTCAAATTCGTTTTCCAGGAGCTCAAGAACGTCCTCGAGCCGCTGGAATTCGATTTCCAGCACTTCGAATTCGAATTCTTCGGACTCGAAATCGGTCAAATCGGACTGGAATTCGAATTTATCGGACGCCCCCGCTTACCCCGTAAAGGGCAACGCCGCCCCCAGTTTGCGGACGATCCGGTCGCGAATCCAGTGAGGGTCCCACCACTCGACCGGGTTGACGGGTAGGCCTTGGAGCAGGAGGGTGAAGTGAAGGTGGTCGCCTCCGGCGAGGCCGGTCTTTCCGGAGCGGCCGATCTCTTGGTTTCGCTCTACCGTTTGGCCATCTTGCACTCCGATCGAGGAGAGGTGGCCGTAGAGGCTCATCAGGCCGTAACCGTGGTCGATCACCACCGCGTTGCCGTAGATCCCGAAATAGCGGGCGAGCACGACTTTGCCCCGGTTGGAGGCGCGGATCGCGTCGCGTTCGACCGAGGCCATGTCGAAGCCGAGGTGGTCCTGCTGGTCGACCGGTTTGCCCTGGTACATGTAGGTTCGCCGGTCGGCGAAAGCGGCGGTGATCGCGGCGTTCAGCATTGGGGCGAACGCCTCGCTCCAGAGAAATTTCGGCTCGCTCTTGCTCGCCAGTTCCTTCAAGGTGGCCGCGTTCTTCTTGCGCAGGTTGCGGTTGATCTCTAGGTAGCTCTTCAAGAGATCGCCCTGGTCCGTCACTTCGGGCGACTGCGAAAGGATCGCCGGCACAACGCGGGAGAGGAACGCGTCGTCGAGCTGGATCGTATCGGTGTGGATTGGCCGCGGCTTGAACTGGTCGACGAACGGCTGGGTGGATTCATTGCCCACCTCGTCGGTCGCCACCAGCCGGACGTCCTCGGCCGTCGTATGATCGTAGGGCACCGCGAACAGGGCGAAGCGGGTCCGGGCGCCGGTCGCTCCCGGCAAGGGATACCCGGGGAACCACCAGGAGCCGACGCTGACACCGTCGCGCACCGCGCTCTCCCCCACCTGGTAGACCACCACCTCGCATCCCCCCTGGGAGGTGTAATGCTGGGTCGACAAGAGGGACAGGCTGGGGGGCGAGAGCCGCACCGGCAAGGTCACCTCGGCGATCGTGGGGTCCGGAGTGCGGATCATGCTGCCCGCCCGCTCCGCCGTCGCGCGGATGATCGCGTCGCCCGCCCGCAAGCCCTTCACCGTATCGCGGCCGATTTCGACCGTGAACGCCGCCGGCTGCCGGCCGCGCCAGAAGGCCCACGGGGGAGCGGGCGCGAATTCCTTCTCGGAAACAGCGGTCTTGTCCGCCCCCTGGATCACCTCGACCCGCACCCGTTCGATCCGGGAGACGTCGTCGATCTTCACCTCGATCGGCGTGCGTTTGCCGATCCCTTTCAGCTTCGGCACCAGATCCACCTTGGGCGAGCGGCCCGGCCAGAGCGCCACCCCGCCGAACAGAACGAGCGCCACCACCAAAAGCAACAAGATCCGGCGGGGCCACCGCGCCGCGTTCGACTGTCCATACGCCATTCGAGAGACTCCTTGGTTGGTGATTGGGGTGCCGGGTCAGCTTCACCCGAAGCCCGGAGCATATCGCTTCAGCCCTCACCCCCGGCCCCCCTGGGTGCGCGAGCGTCTCGCCCGCAACGGCGGGCCGGAGGCCCGCGCACCCAGGAAGGGCTGCACCCTGTTACTCCACCGTCTTCCGGAACGCCCGGGCGCTCGCGGCGACCAGGACCACCGCGATCGCGATCAGGGCGGCGACGTGCTCCCAGAGGTCGGAGAACGAGGCGCCGCGGATAATGATGCCGCGCGAGATGGCGATGAAATGGGTGGCGGGGAGGATCTGGGCGACGTAGCGCAGGACTGTCGGAAGCGACGAGAGAGGGAAGATGTAGCCCGACAGCATGATCGAGGGGAGCAGCAGCATCTGGGCGAGCTGGACCGCCTCCATCTGGGTTTTGGCGCGCGACGAGACGAGCAGGCCGAGCGAAAGGAGGGCGAACAGGTAGATCGTGGCCAGCCCCAAGAGGAGCGGGATGCTGCCGTGGATCGGCACTCGGAATACCGTGGTCATCAGCACCAGGATCAAGAGTAGCTGGACGAACGCGAGCAACAGGTAGGGCAGGAGCTTGCCGAGCACCACGGCGACCGGGGTGGCGGGAGTCACCATCAACTGTTCGAGCGTGCCGCGCTCGCGCTCCCGGACGATCGCGAACGATGAGAGCAGAGTGCCCGAAAAGGTCAAGAGGATCGCGACCAGGCCGGGGATCAGCAGGTTCGCGCTGCGCGAATCCGGATTGAACAGCAGCGTCGGCCGCACTTCGACCGGCGGGCCGGTCACTCCCGCGCGTTTGCGGATCTCTTGGAGCGACTGGGAGAGGGCTACGCCGTTCGCCGCGCCGAGCGCTTGGGCCGAGATGCTCGAATCCGACCCGTCGATCAGGACCAGCACCACCGCGGATTTCTGGGCCAGACGGCTGCGGGCGTAGTCGGGCGGAATCTCGATCCCCACCTGGGCGTGCGCCGCGACGATCTCCTCGCGCAGGGCGGCGCGCGAATCGACGAAACGGGTGACCAGGAAATAGCTGGTGTTGGTGAACTCGTCGAGCAGAACGCGGCTCTCTTGGGTGCGGCTCTGGTCGTAGACCACGGTCGGCACGCGGCGGACGTTGGAGTCGATCAAGCCGAACAGGACGAGCTGGAAGACCGGCACCATGATCGCGAAACGGAGGGTGCCCGTGTCGCGCACCATCTGCAGGAACTCCTTCTTCAAGATCGCGCCGAACCCTCTCAACGCCCTGCCCTCCGCTTGCCGGGGCGATCTTTTTCCGCCTGGTCCTTCTCCCCTTGGTTTTTCTCCGCTTGCAGCCGCGTGAGACGGACGAAAACGTCTTCGAGCGACGCCGCGATCGGCCGGATGCTCACTCCGGTTCCCGCGCGTTTCGAAAGGTCGGCGGCGATCTCCTCGTCGCTCGCCTCGGCCGTCACCAGCAGATGGAGCGCGTTACCGAAGATCGTGACCTCTTCCACGTACGGCCGTTGACGCGCGAGGCCCATGACCGCGGCGGCCCCCTCTTCGCATTCCGCCTCGACCCGGCGCATCCCCGGCGGGGTCACCTCGGGTAGATCGGTCAGCTCGTCGGGCTTGCCCTCGACCAGCATGTGCGAGAGGTAGAGATAGCCGACCGTGCCGCACCGTTCGGCCTCGTCCATGTAGTGCGTGGTGACCAGCAGCGTGACGTCCGAGGCGGCGAGATCGAACAGCAGATTCCACAGCTCGCGCCGGGCGACCGGATCGATACCGGCGGTCGGCTCGTCGAGAAACAGGACTTGCGGTCCGTGCATGACCGCGGCGGCGAGCGACAGACGCTGCTTCCAGCCGCCCGAGAGGTCGCCGGCGAGCCGGTCGAGATAAGGACCGATGCCGGTCAGCCCCACCGCCCAGTCGCGCCGCTCGCGCTTCTCGGCTCCTTCGAGACCGTAGACCGAGCCGAAGAAGTCTAGGTTCTCGGCCACCGAAAGGTCGGTGTAAAGCGAAAATTTCTGAGGCACGTAGCCGATCCGGCGGCGGATCTCCTCGCCGTGCGAAACGACGTCGAGGCCGTCGACCGCGGCTTTGCCTTGAGACGGGGCGAGCAGGCCGCAGAGGATGCGGATCAGCGTCGATTTGCCCGAGCCGTTGGGGCCGAGCAGGCCGTAGATCTCGCCGCGCTTGACGCGCAGTGAAACGTCGTCCAGCGCGCGCACCGCACCGAAATCGCGTGTCACGTGATCGGCCTCAATGCCGAATTCAGAGACCGGAGCGTCCGTGCTCGCCGCGGCCTTCAAGGGGGTTGGAGTCGCCGGGGTCATCGCTTGGTCTTGGCGGCGGCCGGGGGAAGAGGCAGTTTCGCGATCGCGGTCATCCCGGCTTTCAGCTCGGGGGCGGGTTCTACCTCGATCTTGGTGCCGAATACCAGATCGCTCCTTTGGTCGAGAGTCTGCAGATTGCGCGGCGTGTATTCGCCCTGATCGCGGATTTCGACCACCCGGCCGCGAAACGTCCGATCGGGAAAGCTGTCTATCGAGATTCGCAATTCCTGGCCGACGCGTACCAGGCCCAAATCGGGCTCGGGTACGTAGACCCGCACCCAGAGCTGGCCGTCCTCGAGCAGCGTCAACGCCGCCTGGTTCGGGTTGATCAGATCGCCGGGGCGCAAATCGAGCGCTTCGATCTCCCCCGCCGCGGGCGCGACGATGGCGAGCTCTTGCTTTTGCCGTTCGAGATAGCCCAGTTGCTGGTTCAAACGCTCGACTACCGCGCTTCCGGCCGCGCGGTCTTCGCTTCGGCCGCCGCGCTGTGCCTGGCGGAGGGTTTCCAGCGTGCTCGCCTCGCGCACCGCCGTGGCATCGAAATCGCGCTTGCCAATCACACCCGACTTCCACAGCGATTCGAAGCGCTCGCGGTCGGTCTTGGCGGCCTGCCAGTCGATCTCGGCGCGCCGGACCTCTTCGTTGCGCGGCCCCTTGGTGGCCTTCGCGAGGTTCGCCTGCGCCTCGGAAATCGCCGCCCGCTGCTCGCCGATCTGGAGAGCCAGAAGGTCGCCCTCCAGCTCGATCAGCACCTGTCCGGCCCGGACCCGGTCGCCTTCGTCCACCAGCACGCGGGCCACCCGGCCGCCGACCAGCGAGCCGACCTCGACCGTCCGCGCTTCGAGCGATCCGGCGAGCACCAGCTCGTGCGGTGCGGGCCGCCGGTGCCAATAGAACCAGCCGGCGGTGGCCGCACCGGCCACGAGCAGCAGAACGATCACCTTGCGCATCATGAAGTTTCCTTTCGCGCCGCGGCGCCCGAGGAGGGGACGATCGCGCCGCGGGTCCAGAGATCGACCAGCGCGTCGATGTAGCGATCGAGCGGATAGGGCGGGTCTTGGATCACCACCACCCGATGGAGAAAGACATAGGAATGGCACGAGCCGAGGAGAGCGATCGCCGCCGCCCGCGGATCGCGCAGGCGAACGCGCCCGGCGCGGCGTGCGCGCTTCAAATATCCTTCGATCAGCTCGACGGCGCGCTGCGGCGGGGTGGGGCGGAGCGACGGATCGAACGGCAGCAGCGGCCCGGTCGCCCCTTCGATCGATTTGCCGCGCATCCAGAGCGCCACGGTCTGGTCGATCCGCTCGTTGAGAAACGGCACCATCGCCTCAGCCACCCGGCGGATCACTCGCCGCGGGTCTTCCTTGCCGGTGAGGTCGGACAAGAATTCAATGGGTAGGCGGAAGCCCGCGCCCGGCGCAGTCGCCATGGCGGCGGAAAACAGCGCCTCTTTGCTCGGCGCGTGACGCAGCAGGGCCGCCGGGCTGACCCCCACCCGAGCGCCGATGTCCGCCAAAGTGGTCCCGTCGAAACCGCGCTCGGCGAAAGCCTCACGGGCGGCGGCCAGAACCTGTTCGCGCGTGACCTTGGCCGGACGCCCCATGATGGTAAATAAGTGTACGGGTATTTAGTTTCCTGTCAAGGAGGAGGCGCGGGCGAAGATTCGAGCGCGGGATCGGGTTCGAGATCTGGCGGAGAATCGGAATCGACCGCGGCGGGTCCGGAGACCGGAACGGTAGGCGTCTCCGGCGCAGCAACAACCGGAATCGGTGCAGCCGCCAGATCCGGCGCGGCGGCCGGAACAGGCGCAACCGGAGGCGCGAGAGGAATTTTCGCCGATGGATTCCCATAACGGCTCGGCTCGTGACGTCGAATTTGGATCGCGGGTTTTTCTTCTAAAGTTGCGCCGTTTCCCACGATCGAAATGGGTTGCCCTCCGTCGAACCCGATCACCACCGGCGAACCCGGCGTGACGGGAGGCTCTTCTCGGACGAGCGATCCCTCCGGCAGCGGCACAATCTGCAGAGGCGGAGGCGGAGGTTTTGCCGCCTGGACCGATGGAATTGCCGCGAGGTCCGGCGGGTGAATCTTTCCGAGCTCCGCTCGCCGCCCGGCGAGAAACCCAAGAATCCCGATGCCCGCACCGAGGATCAAAGCCACCGAGAATAGAACTACGACCCAACGCCGCGAGTCGTCGCTTTGCACCATGACCACTCTGGGCGCCGCGCCGAAAGGTCGATCCGGATGGAAAGGACGTATTGGATTATCGGACATCTGATCGCTCCCGGCTCGCCTTACCAAGGCTCAGCCTGCAAGAGTCCGATTGCGAATTGCGGGCCAGGCCCCAGGGCCCCGGTGGGAACACTGCTCCCTTACAAGGGGTCAGCGTCCGATCGATTCTCCCGGCGCCACGAGAAGCTCTCGCGGCCACCCCGGTCCCGGCGCCTCGTCGGCCCGGTAGACCTCGACCGCCGCGACCCACAGGCTGATCGGCAGGCGGTCGGTCCCCCACTGCGCTTGATCCGGATCTTGCGGGCTCTCGCTCGCGGCGTCGATCCGGATCTCGCTCCAGCCGGCCGGGGCAAGGAACGGATCGCTCGTGAACCAACGATAGAACACCGGGTTTGCGTGCAGCTCGATCAGAAGCTGCTCGCTGCCGGCTGCGCTTTTTCCGCCGCCGGGCGCCGCGAGGGTCACCCGCGCCGAATGCGAGGTCAGAAAGCTCGTCGCGCCCAGCCGGAAGACGATCGGATGCTCCGGCGTCGGATTGTAGAGGGCGAAGGTCGCGTGCCGGCCCATCCGCGCGGCCCACCGCTCCCGCCAGGGCTGGCGGTTGCGCAGGCCATCCGCGGGCACCAGGACCGCCCGGCGGGGGGGAGGCAGTCGATCCGCCGCGTAGGCGATCGCGGCGGAGTCCCGGTCGATCTCGGCCGGCGCAAGCAACGGCAGGAGGGGGTCGATGCTGCCGCGCAGGTCGGAGAAATAAGCCGGATCGGTAAAGACGACCGCGTAGCGGAAACCGTTCTGATGGAGAAACGCCCAGAGGTAATCGTGCGCGTCGGCCCGCACCACGTCGAAGATCTGGTTCGACGGCTTCGCGAGATAATTCTCGAACGAGAGGTTGCGGGCGAAAAACGGCGAGGGGAAACCTACCTTGTCTTCGAGCACCATGTTGATCATTCCGCTATAGCCGCCGCTGGTCCGGCCGTGGTGGGCGAGCTGCCAATAGGCGGTCGCGGCAGGAAGGAAGAGTCCGCGGGTGCCGAAGAACGGCGCTTCATGAAACGTCGCCTGGGGATCGCGCGCCACGATGCGGCGATAAAGGTCGGGCATCGGCGGCGGCTCGATGCCCGGATAGGCCGGCGGCGCGAGATCGAGGATCGTCACGGCGAACAGGCCGACGATGGTGAGCTGCCGCAGCCTCGGCTGCTCGATCCGCCGGAGCAGACGCGACAGGCCGCTCGCGGCGAGCAGCGAAGCGAGCACCGCGGCGAACAGGTTGAAGCGCGCCGGAACGCGCAGGTCGCGCATCGGCGGAAAGATCCGCCAGAGCCAGTCCGCGGGCAGCGAGATCGGCTCTAAATGGTACGGCCGGAACGCCCCGAGCGAGAGCACGACGGCCACGGCGAACGCCGCCCAATAAAAACCCGCGTTGGCGAAGCGGACCCGGCGCGCCGCGGCGTAGCCGATCAAGAGCAACGGCACGATCCCGAGATAGGACGAGCGCTCCATCCCGGTCTGGCCGAACTCTGCCTTCCGATACGGATGCCAAGGAATCAGCGGCTCCGCCCGCTGCTGGGGGGTGGGCATGAAATAGCCCCACAGGGGAGCCCAATAGCGGGCGAATTCGATCCTCCCGCGCTGGGTCTGGAAGCCATGGCTCTTCGCCCAGAGCTGGCTCGAAAAGAGGATCGCGAGCGCCACGGCCGCCACCCCGGCGAAGGCGAGCAGCCAAGCGACGCGGGTGCGGAGCCAGGTCCAAAATCCGCTGCGCACGGCGCGCGCGCCGCTCCAGATCACGAACAGGACGGCGGGGATGATGGCCATGACCGCGAAATACGCCGCGCTCGCCGCGACCAGGACGTAGGTGCCGAGAGCCACGGCCAGCGAGCGCCCGCGCGGCCGATCGACGAATTCGGTCCAGCCGAGAAGGAAAAATCCGAGCACGCCGACGTAGATCAGCTCCAAGTGGGCGAAGGCGTGAAGCGTCACGGGTGTGGCGAGCAGGCAGAGCAGGCCGGCGAAGACCGCCGCGGTCCGGTCGCGGAGCAGTCGCCACGACAGGTAAAAGCCGCCCGCCGCCGTGACCAGGAAACCGAGAGCCCAGAGCAGGTTGTAGCGCGCGAAGTCGGAGCCCAGCGCCCACCCCACGAGATTCCACACTAGCGCTTGGAGGTGGAGCGGCGAGAACAGGCCGAGCGGCGCGCCGACCGGGATCATCACGTCGGGCGCGAGAAACGGCGAGTGCCCGGATTTCAGGCAGCTCTCGTACCAGCGCAGGATCCACAGGTGCTGGAGCGGATCGGCCAGGGTCGCGGGCAGGACGCTGCCGAACCGGGCGAACACCCGGAACCCGATCGCACCCAAGGTCCCGAGGTAGAGCACCGCGGCGGCGAGCAGCGTGCGCCAACCCGGCCCCCCGCGGGCAGCGGTTTCGTTTGCCTCCTCGCTCCTTCGGGCGCCTTCGGCAGCAGCCAGTCGCTGCGGGGCAAACGAAACCACTACCCGCCCTTCCTCGGCATCCCCCTCCATGGCAGTGTCGCTCCCGGGTGACTCGTTCAAGCGTTTTCTCCTTGATGGTATGATCTTACGGCTCGAAAACGTTTCCCGAGCCATCCTCCGAACAACTTCCGCGAAACAACCGTCCGAGCCCATCCCTCGCCCTTCGCCATGCGTGCCGTCGTCGTCATTCCGACTTTCAACGAGCGAGACAACATCGCTCCGTTGATTCGGCGGCTGACCGCGCTCGTGGGTCCCGGGGCGCCGGGCGGGCTCCCCGGGCTCCCAATGCCGCTCGACCTGTTCTTCGTCGACGACAACTCTCCGGACGGTACCGGGCAACTGCTCGAATCGATGCGGCCTGAGATCGGGAACCTACGCGTTCTGCATCGGTCCGGCAAGCTCGGGCTCGGCACCGCCTACCGCACCGCGTTTCACCAGCTGCTCGCGGAAGGGTACGACCGCCTGCTGTCGATGGACGCCGACCTGTCCCACGCGCCCGAATCGATCCCCGCGCTGCTCGCGGCGAGCGAAGAGGCCGACCTGGTGGTCGGCAGCCGGTACGTGGCGGGGGGCGGCACCCAGCACTGCTCGGCCGCGCGCCGCGCGCTTTCGCGGACCGCCAACGCCGGCGCCCGTCTGCTGCTCGGCCTCACGCTACGCGACGCGACCGCCGGTTTCCGCTGCTATCGGCGCGAGCTGCTCGCCGATCTCGACCGGCGCGATATTCGCTCGAACGGCTACTCCTATCTGCTGGAGATGTCGTACAACGCCCAACGGCTGGGCTATCGCCTCGCCGAGGTGCCAATCCGTTTCGACAACCGGGTCCACGAGAAGAGCAAGATGAGCCGCAAAGAGATCTGGCTCGCTTCGCGCACGCTGCTGCGCCTGGCGGGAAATCGGTTGTTCTCCGGCGCGCGGCGCGAGCACCGCGTGCCCGGATAACTCCTCAACCCGGTTTCACGCCCCCTTGCCCGAGCGCCGCCTGGCGGTCGGCTTCGGCGTCCTCGTCGGCGGTCGAAGCCTCTCGGAGCGCGGGGCTGAGCTGAGCGCGTTTCCACACCGCGCCGCAGTTGCGGCAGAGCCAGCGGCGGCGCAGGACGGGAAACGGAAATCCGAGGAATATCGCGCCGAGGAAAAACCCCTCGCGCGACCAGCTCCGACGGTAGAGATCCTCGCTCCGGCAGCCCGGGCAGCGCGGCTGGGTTTCGTCCTCTTCCTTGACCAGGTGGAGCGCCGTCAACGGCGCCTCGGCCGCGAGTAGCTCCTTGGCCCGCTCGACGTCCTCGACCGGGACTTTGAGCTTGACGCCGCCGATCGCGCTCGAAAGCATCCAATCCATCCCGATCAGATGCTTGTCGGCGATCACCGCGGCGATTCCCTCCCCCTCCAAGCGGGCGCGCGCCAGCTCGGCTTCCCACGGATTGGCGAACGTTTCGATGGTCTGGAGGCGTACCACCTCCCAATCCGGGCTCGATTCCGGTTCAGACATGAGGCGCCGTGCGGAGCAAGGCGAGCAGCCCGGCTCCGAGCCCAAGGAAGAAGAGGAGGGTGAGCGCCGCGAGGAGGAGAGCGAGCTTCGAGCTTTTCGGGCGACCGATCAGGTACGCGCCCACGACGGAGAGCAGGGTGAAGACGACGAAGAGGATCGTGGGCAGCCACATGAGCCGGCGCCAAGTCTACATCGCCGTCCAATCGTTATCCGGCCGGGTAGAAGCGCTCCCCCCGCTCGGCCATCTCGACCAGACGCGCGGCCGGGGCGAAGCGGCGGCCGTGATGCGCGGCGAGCCGTTCGAGCAGGCCAACCGTCGTGCCCGCGCCCCACCGATCGGCGGTGCGGAACAGCCCGCCCCGAAACGGCGGAAAGCCGAGGCCGAAGATCGCGCCGATGTCTCCATCCTCCGGGCTCGCGAGAATTTCCTCCTCCAGGCAGCGGACCGCTTCGTTGAGCATCTGAAGCACGCACCGCTCGGTGATCTCCGCCGTCGGAATCTCCTTCGGACGCCAGCCGAGCAGTTCGTAAACGGCGGGATCGACTTTCTTCGGCCCCTTGCCGTAGGTGTGGAACCCTTTGCCCGCCTTCCTTCCCAGCCGGCCGTCGGCGAGCATCTTGGCGAACACCTCCGGCGTCTCGATCCGATCGGAGAACGCCTCGGCCATCGTCCGCCCCGCGTGCGCCGCGACGTCCAGACCCACCTCGTCGAGCAGGGTGAAGGGCCCGACGGGGAAACCCCAATCGGTGAGCGCCGCGTCGATCTGCTCGATCGTCGCCCCTTCGACCAACAGCCAGGCCGCCTCGTTCAAGAACGTCGCGAGGATGCGGCTGGTGTAGAACCCCGGACCGTCGGCGACCACGATCAAGGTCTTGCCCAACCGGCGGCCGACGGCGACCGCCGTCGCGAGCGCCGCGTCCGACGTACCCGGATGGCGGATCACTTCGAGCAGCGGCATCTTGTGGACCGGACTGAAGAAGTGCATGCCGACCACCCGTTCCGGGCGTGCGCTGGTGGCGGCGATCTGGGCGATCGGCAGGGTCGACGTGTTCGAGGCGAAGATCAAACTCTCCGGCGCCACCGCTTCGACCGCCTGGACGACCTTCCGCTTCACTTCGAGATCCTCGAACACCGCTTCGATCACCAGATCGACCCGCGCGAACGGCCGATCGTCGACCGTCCCCTGAATCCGCCCCATCGCCTGTCGCATCTCGGCCTCGGTCATCCGCCGCCGCGCGACGCGTTCGCGGAAACGCTCGCGACAGAAGCCCAAGCCCCGGCCGACCGCCGCCGGGTTCTGGTCCTTGAGCACGACGCGGTAGCCCTTTTCCGCCGCGAGTTGGGCGACTCCCGAACCCATGAATCCCGCGCCCAAGACCCCGATCATTTCAACCGGCAGCGCGCCGCGCGCGATCCCCGCCGCACGCGCCTCGCCGCGGGTCTTCAAGAAGAACAGGCCGATGAGGCTTTTGGCGACCTCCGAGACCACCAGCTCGGCGAACGCCCCCGCTTCGAGGTCGAGCGCCCGCGGCAGCGGCCGCCGCATTCCCTCGTGCACGATGTCGATCGCCACGAGCGGCGCCGGATAGTGTCCGCCGGTCTTCTTGAGCACCCCGGCGCGCGCCTTGCCGTAGACCAGCGAATCGGAGACTCCCGGAATTTTCGCCAGCAGCATTGCGGCGCGCGCGCCGAAGCCTTGGCTTTTGCCCCGGCGCTTCTCGATGCCGAGCCGCAACAGCCCCGAGGCGCGCGCGAGCTTCACGGTCGCCGCGCGCAAGTCGGCCGGGTGGCAGATCTCGTCGACCAAGCCGAGCTTCTGCGCCCGCTTCGCGTCGATCTGGCGGCCGGTGAGGATCAGGTCGAGTGCGGCGGGCACGCCGATCAGCCGCGGCAAGCGCTGGGTGCCGCCGAGCCCGGGGATCAGCCCGAGCTGCACCTCGGGCAGGCCGAGCTTGGTTTTCGCATGTAGCGTCGCGACCCGGAACCGGCAGGCAAGCGTAAGCTCCAACCCGCCGCCCAGGCAGGCACCATGAATCGCGGCCACGGTCGGAAATGGCAAGTCGACGAGACGGCCATTCAGCTCGTGGCCGCGTTGCAGCAGATCGATCACGGATTCCGAGTCTTCCAGCGTGGCCAACTCTTCAAGATCGGCCCCAGCGACGAACGAATCCGCCTTGCCCGAAAGGATCACCAACCCCGTGGGGGACGCGTCGCGCAGCCGGTCGATCTGCTCTCCCAGCCAGCCGAGAGCGCGCGACGACAGCACGTTTACCTTCTTGCCCGGCTCGTCCAACACCAGCCAGGCGAGGCCGTCCTCGATGATCAATCGACCCGGCGGGGCGGATGGCTCAGGGGCTTCGATGGAACCAACGGGGCTGGACACGGGCGATCCTCCGGAAGTCTCGAAATGCCGCTTCGCGGCATAAACCGAAACAGATCGTAGGATCGATGCCGCAGTGTGTCAATCGAGGGGGGTTTCCAAACTCTGCACGATCTGAGTGACCTCGACTTCCGCCTTGCGGATCTTGCCGCGGCAAAGCTCCAGGAGCTGGGTCGCGCGGCGTAGCTCGGCGGCCAGCTCGTCGACGTCGATCTCTTCTCCTTCGATCCTTTCGAGGATCGCTTCCAGCTCTTCCATTGCGGCGCGGAAACTTAGAGGTTCGCCCGCCTCCTGGAATGGGATCGTGGGGGTTTCTTCTTTAGGCTGGCTCATGGTTCCTCCGCGCGGCTGACCAGCGTACCGCGGGCGAGTCGGGTAGAAAGGATGGTTCCGGGGGTCACTTGCGCGGGGTCGCGTACCAGGTGGCCCGCGGCGTCCCGGGTGATGCCGAATCCGCGTTCCAGCGTCCGTTCGGGGCCGAGGCTCGCACACAAGCGTTCGAGGCCTTGGAGCCGTGCGGTCACCTCACGCAGGCGGCCTTTAGCGCCTGACACGGTACGCTCCGCGATCGCCGCGCGGCGCGCTTCGGCCCGCGCCAGGCGGATCGGCGCAACCTGGACCAGCGCGGTCTCGGCGGCGCGGCGGCGGCGGCCGGCCACTCGCAGCACGCCGCGGGCAAAACCGGCGAGCGTCCGGGCGATTTCATCCAACCGCTGGGTCGCGGCGGCGAGGCGCATCTTGCCGAGCGCGATCCCCCGCTCGGCCCGGCCGATACTTTCGCGAGCGCGGCGGAGCGGCTCTTCCGCCTCGCGGACCAGTCTCTTTTCCGCGTCGATCAGGCGTTGCTCCTGGCGCGCGATCCGCTCGATCAGGAACTCTGCGACCTTGGTCGGGGTCTTGAGCGCCGTGTGGGCGACCAAGTCGGTGATCGACTGGTCGATTTCGTGGCCCAGGCCGGAGAGCACCGGAAATCCCGAACGCGCCACGGCTTCGGCCACCGCCCGGCCGTCGAACACCGCGAGATCCGAGCGAGAGCCGCCGCCGCGGATCAGCACCACGGCGTCCAAATCGAGCCCGGCCAGCGCCGAGAGAGCGGAGACGATCTCGCGCTCTGCCTCTTTGCCCTGGACCGCGGCGTGGAGGAAGAGCACCCGAAAACCGTAGCCGCTCTCGGTGAGCCCGGATAGGAAGTCATGATACGCGGCGCTCCCGTCCGATGTGATCAGAGCCACGCGGAGCGGCAGATCGCCGAGCGGCAGCGCGCGGTTCCGTTCGAGCAGCCCCGCGGCGTCGAGCGCCGCGAGCGTCTCGCGCCGCCGCCGTTCGAGATGACCGAGCGTGAAGACCGGATCGACGTCCTTGACGTTCAGCTGAAGCCGCCCGCCCGGGGCATAGAAGTCGATCGCCGCGCGACAGCGGAGCATGACGCCGTCGGCGATCTCCTGGCCGCTCGCGCCGAGCACCCGGCGCAGGCGGAGGAGGTCGGTCTTCCAGATCACCGCCTCCAGTCGGCCGACGATGTCGTCGCGCTGCCCCTTTTCGATCAGCTCGAAATAGAGATGGCCGCGGGTCGAGAGCTTCACCCGTTGCGCCTCGCCCGCGACCCAGACCGCCCCGAACGCCTCGTTCAGGATGTCGCGGATCTCGCCGCAGAGCAGCGAGACGCTATAGGTCGGCTCGGGGCTGTCGAACAGGGAGAGGTTCATCGAGTCTGGCAGGGAATGGCGATACTCGGTAGTGGCTCAGGCAAGTCCCGCAGCGACTGGCTGCTGCCGAAGGCGCCCGAAGGAGCGAGGAGGCTTACCTGAGCCACTACCCGGAGCCTCAATGGTAGGACTTGAGCTCTTTGACCGAAGCCAGCGGCAGCGACTCCGCCCACTCGACCGCCTTCTTCTCGCCGATCGTCAGCTGAGAGAGGAAATCGATCGCCTCCTGGCGCTCCTTGAAGGTCCGCCAGATGAAGGTGTGCCCGGCCGGCGCGGTGAAATAGGTGTAGCTCTTCGCGCCGTCCGGCGTGAGGTCCATCCCGAGGTTCGACTCGCCGTTGATCCCGACGCAGGCCATTCCGATCGAGCGCGTGGCGAGCGTCAAGGCCCGCAGCGCGTCCTCGTAGTCCGACAGCTCCTCGCGCGACAGCGGCGAGTGGAAGACTCCGAGCTTTGCGCCATCTTCCTCGGCGAGCAGGTTGTAGGGGATGTCGTGGCGATCCATCGCGTCCCGCGTCTCGCTGGTCGCGACAAAAACGTCCTCGCTGCCCATCACCTTGTAGGTGATCGCGTAGATTTCGTGCTCGAACTGGGCGAAGGCCTCGGCCAGAATGCCCTCGTCCTCGATGGTGAAGTAGAACAACCGGTTGTTGATCCGTCGTGCCATGTTCAGGGGTTCCTCGGGCCGGATCGGATGGGTAAGCCTCCTGTCGGAGGCCTCCGGCCGTGTCGTAGCGGCTGAAAGGGGGCAGGGCGAGAACTGCCCTGAGGAGCCTATTCTACCAGCCGAAGGGCGAAAAGCGACCCGGCCCCGCCCGGAAGTCCTAGAACAGTCCCACTCGGGCGGAGAATTATCGAGATGACTTAGATCGATCTGGCCTTGATCCCCAGTGAGCAGGGACCTCGAAGGACATTTTCAGCCGATTCTTTCGAGCCCCGCGCGGCTCGATCGCCGGAGACCGTTAAGCGCTTGCCTCGGGTTGAGAATCTGTCAATGCGGCAAGTATCGCTAACTCCCCCATCAGACTAGTACCCATCGTTGGCTTTTCTCCTCGCAGCGAAGCAATGCACTCACCTGCGAGCCAGCCAGAACCTCCAAGGGTCTCCTGCTCGACCAACGAGACCAGCTGGAAGAAGCGATCTCGGAACTCGCTATCCTCAAATCGCTCTGATTTCTCTTTCGCCAGTTCGAGAGCCTGTTTGGACCCCTCGATCGGCAATGGCCCTCCGAGGTTCGTCGAACGGAGCCGTACGAGAGCCGCACAGCGCGAAGCCTCAATGAGAAGATCCACAACCTCTTTCACGGCCTCTACCGTCGGCGACCCGAGCAATTCACCGTCATTTGTCGCCAACAGTGACTTTACTTCATCTAGGTTTGCCGGGAAGAGGCGATCTATCCCGAGAAACTGCCCTAAACTAGGGATACCCTTCCCCGCGAGGGTCGCAACCACATACACTCGATGGAACAGGTTAGTGCGCAGATTCTCAGGTAAGTTCAATAACCGCTCCGCTTCATGGAGTAAATTTAATGGAAGTAAGACTAGCCAGCGGTCCTTTACTAGCCGAAGGGTTTTGAAGTCAGTCTGACCATGTTGACTGAACTCAACATCGTCACCGAGACTAGAAAAGGCTTCGACAAGGGCGTTGCGCTCCTCGGTAAGTATCTTTTCGCGGACACCTTTAACCATCTGCAATGCCAGATCCTCCCAAGCCTGACCGCTTGCACGAGAAACCAGCCGGCCGATCAACTTACCGTCAGCCAAAGCGAACAACAGATCACCGCACGAGCGCGCCGAAGTGCTAAGGCTGACTGGCAACGGATCTCCCGCCCCACTAAGCTTGGGCTGGCTGATGGCTCTGGCGTCTTCCAGCTTCTGCAGAGCCATTTGTATCTGGCTCCCGATGCCATAGAATCTGTGGGACTCTGGCTTCTCCAGTTGCTCGCCCAGCTGCTTCATGGCAAATGTAAGAAATGCAAGGCCTTCCTTGGCAGGGTCTGGAGTATTCCGGTCAATTCCAGGTGTGGGAGGTGGTGCCAACGTATTGATGCGTCGTTCGAGATTCAATATTCGGTCCATCCAAACTCGCCGACGGCCGGAGTTGTCATGCATATTCAGCACACGCAATGGCACTTCGGCTAGGATATCGCCTAGCTCCGAGGCAATCTCCACCTGAGCGCGCAGCCTCTCGGTCCAGTATCTACTGGCAAGAAGCCGCCGCAAAGCATCGAGAAAATTTGAATGTACCCTCGTCTCTGCTCGTCGGGGGAGATTCTCGCGAGGAATCCTTTTATAGGCAGGCTCGTGGTTGATCGCCACGTATCGTCCACCGTCTGGGGCTAGCGTAATGATCTCCGCAAATTTCACTTCACCACAGAGATCCAATACACTTTGAGCAAGATCCACCGCCTGTTGGTGGGCATCTCCTGCATCGTTCGGCATCATGAGTTCTGCCGTCGCGACAATCTCGGCTCCCCATTCGATATGAAAGCTAAGCCCATTGGGATGCTCCTCAACGAGCGCCCGTAAGCGAGTTTCAAGCGAGCCGAACGCTTCAGACCAATCACTATCGGATAGGTTTGCAAGTTTCGCCAGGGAAGAGTAAAGGCGCGCACGCTCCATAGCAGGCGCTGAGGGAAATCGTGCTACCAAGTCCTCAACCTGTTTCTTGGCGATAAACAGGAATCCTTCCACCGACTCGAAGAATCTGGTCAGGTCCGAGATGCTTGAAGATTGCCTCAACAGAGTTTCTATCCTGTCGGGAGAGAGATGTCCGAGGAGGCGCTCGCGGAGAGAAGGCGGCCTTTCTGGAAGTGCTTGGGCAAGCATCTCTTGCGCAGGCATGGGTCCTGGCGGCTTCAAGATACCCAAGCGGATCGCATATGCAAGTTGAATGAGATCGTAGGGGTCGAATGCGAAAGGTTCCTTCAAGAGAGTAAGGCATTCCCGAGCATATCGGCCGCTGTCAGCTTGGGCCAAAGCCTCAAGAAGATCTGCAACCTCGGCAACTCCGATCTCTTCCCCTTCTATCATCGAAACAATCGAGTCAATTATCGGTCCAAGACCTAACCCCGATCTCAGCCCAAGTTTTGCTATCAGGTGCGGCCGTTCCGACGAAGCCAGATGAGGAAGAAGACGTCCAAATGTCTCGGCCTCGGTTGGGGGCGGAAATTCGTGAATCCTGCGGTTAATCACTTCAGACCGTAGCTCGTGCAAGCCAGTCCAGGCATCGCGTCGGTCGGTTGTGATTAAGTGCTCATCTTTTAGGCGAGCCAGAGCCCGGATCAGGTCGGGAGGGCCTCCGGTGATTCTTTGAACGGTCCCTGCGGGCAGAACCAGACCAACGACATTCGACGCGCATACAAATCGAAGCACCTCGATTTCTGTGTCGTGGCTAGCCGCGATGTGCTCATCGACCTGCTCGGATACCAGCTGCTCGAGTCTGCGACCGGAGATGAGCAGGGCTAGGAACTCCATTAGAAGCTCATGCGATTCAGCGTATGCTTCCGATGGGTCAAGCCTCGTCTCGATCCCTCGAGCCGTTAATGTTAAGGCTATCGCTTGGGCCAACTCGTGACTGAGCTTGGGTACAACGATGCTTGCACTCCCTTGCACAAGCTCCGGCAGGAAGTCCTCCTGCCGAGCGGCCCCAAGGAGCATGACCCCTGGCATCTCCAACAGGCGAGGTACCGCAAATGTCCATCCTGCCATATGGGGACGCCCCAGATCGTCAGCGCAGACAAGCACGGGAGATTCGAGAGAGGGAGTCTGGATTTGGATCCACCTGCGTAGCATCTTGACATCATCGGCACCCAAACGCACAATCCGCACGGGCCGAACGAACCCTGCGAGATCATGAGCTGCACGCCAGAGGAGAGCGGATTTTCCTGAGCCCGAAGGGCCAGCGATCAGGACATAGCGGTCCTCTCGAAGACCCTGCGAGATTTGGAGTAGCGCCTCTGGCCGAGGAAGGTCGAGGTCCGCTGCAATATGCCCGGGCCGGACCTTGACACCTGCAAGGAAGCGCTCTGGCGTCAATTCCTCAGGCATTACAAAGCCGAGGTATTCACCGATCCCCAAGCGCACCGCCTCGTCGAGCCTGTCTACATCGACCGTCCTTAGAACTTCCTGCACAACGGCGTCCAGATCCGAAACCCTACGGCTCCGCGCATCACGATGAGATCGGAAGCGCTGGTTCGAGGTTACACTGGACAGATCTTTAAGTAAGACCGCATGGATTAATCCTGCCACGGCAAGGGGCAAGTCAAAGACCGCCCCCAGCTCGGTCACCGATTTCTGCCCAATGTCCCAGGCGAATCTAACGATATGAGTCCGAGAGAAAAGATCGACAAGCCCAGCCTCCATATTGAGCTGGCTTGCCGTGTCCGTACCGATGGGATCGTCCCAGCCGGTCTCACTTAGCCCATTCGGCAGCTGGGCGTCCGTCGCGATGAGGAGCTTCGTTTCCTGTTCGCGACCGAGCATCTCCCGATTTCTACGAACGATAGATAGGATCTCTGAGATAGCCAGCTGTCCCTCACCTGCCGCTCGATCCTTGGCCTGTACCAGAAGGCGAGAACCATTCGTAAGGACACAATCAATATCCTCGAACCCTTCGGGTGTCACAACCGAAATCGGAAAAACCTTTGCCCTACCCAGAATCAGAAGATGGACGCTGACGGCGACTTGATAGGTAACCCCAGCGACCGTGCGGGCGCCCGCCCGGCTCCAAAGCGCGTCAAGATTTTGCGCGGAACGAGGAGCCTCGGTCCCAAGGCTGGGAAGCGGCGGTTCAGCTCTTTCTCGACGTTCCTTTCTCATCTGCGCGACTCAGATGAGATGAGATTATAGTCCATGGCCTTCTGTTTGGCTGGGGAAAGCTCAGTAGGTAGCTATCTTCTGCTGAGGCCGAGGGTGGCTCTAAGGCTCAGCGCTGATCTGTCCCGTTACGCCGGCCATGCTCACTGAGATCTTCGGGAGGCTTGTCGCCCACGCCTTCCTCCGCGTCGCACGCAGGG
This sequence comes from Thermoanaerobaculia bacterium, assembly GCA_035995205.1. GTDB lineage: Bacteria > Acidobacteriota > Thermoanaerobaculia > Multivoradales > UBA5704 > DASYKS01. The sequence continues at coordinate 19,272 of DASYKS010000070.1, read as the reverse complement.
ATGCGCTACGACTTCGACCCAACGCCGAGGAAATCGGGAGAACCGCAATGAAACGAAAGAACAAGCTCACCCTACATCGGGAAACCCTCGTTCAGCTCGACCGGGCGCGCCTCATGAGAGCTGCGGGCGGCTGGACCTACTTCGGGTCCTGCGTCTCCCTGAGGAAACCGTCTCCTGCCAGACGATCTGCTGGGGATGTGAACCGCCCTCCGCCAGAGAAACGGATTGCAACTGCTTTTGAGCTGAACGAAAGTCGCATCCGGGCGGCGCCGCTTTTGGATTCCCCAACGCAACCGCTCTTCCAGCTCTCGATTCGACGCGCCCGCGGATTTTGTCCTTACGGGTAATACCCCCGAGCCACCCGCGCCTTCAGGCCGCGCTTCTTCACTTCGACCTCGATCTTGCGGAAGCCCTCTTTGCCGACTTCCTGGTCCGAGGGGTAGGCGAGGAGATAGCGGCTGCGCAGCTCTTTTTCGATCTCGCCGTAGGCGTTGACCAGCTCGGAGGCTTTGTCGATGTAGAACGTCCGGCCGCCGGTCACCTCGGCAAGGTCGTTGAGCTTGGACCGGATCGGAATGTCGAGCCGGCCGACGTTCAGACCGATCGCGTAGACCGCGACTCCGCTGCGCTTGGCGTACTCCAGAGTGTCTTTCCACGAGAGCTTGGAGTTCGTATCGTCGCCGTCGCTCAAGAGAACCAGCGCCTTTTGGCCGCGCTGGCCGCGGAAATAGAACAGCGAAGAGACGAGAGCGTCGTGGAGCGCCGTGCCGCCGAGGGCGCGTTGTCCTTCGAGTGCCGACCGGACCGCACCGAGGTCGTCGGTGGGCGAAATCAGCAGGCCGGGCCGGTCGGAGAACGCGACCGCGAACACCCGGTCTTTCGGCTTGACCAGGCGATCGAGGAATCCGGCGGCGGCGCTTTCGGCTTCCGACAGCGAGCTTTCCATCGAGCCCGAAACGTCGAGCGTGAGCCCCAGGATGAGCGGTAAATTGCCTACCGGCTCGAAGTTTTGGATCGTCTGCGGCCGACCGTTTTCGCTCAACGCGAAGTCTTCCTGCGTGAGACCTTCGACGATCTGGTTGCTGGAGTCGGTGACCGCGGCGAACACCTCGATCAAGTCGACGTTGACCTCGGTAAAGTTCTCCGGCGCGTTCAACAGCCGCACCGCTTCGGAGTGGGTACCATCGTCGAGCGTCGCGACGATTGTCAGGTAGGCGAGCTCGCCCCCCTCGGGCAGCACGACATTGGCCTGCCAAGGGGGTTTCGCGAGCGTCGCCACCGACTGGTCGTCGAGGCGGAATTCGACCGATTCGATCTTGCGCCCCTCGGGAGGCACCACCTCGGCCGAGGCCGCGAACGGTCCGGGGCGCACTTTGGCGTTTTCGGCGGGTTCGAGAATCGAGATCACGAAGGCCGCGCGCGCCCGGTTGATCACGAACTGGTCGGCCGCTACCAGCGCCCCTTGGGCGTCGAACCCTTCGGCCCGGATCATCTGTTCCTTGGGGGTCGAAGAGAGCCGCACCTCGGCCTCATAGGGCGGGCGCGTGCGCACCAGCTGCTGCTCGCCGTCGACCTTGAATACCACCTTCACGATGCGCTCACCCGCGACCATCGCCTCGGCGCGCCAGAGTCCGAGGGCCACTTCATCGGCCGGCGGCACGAGCAGGATCGCGTCCTTGGCGAACAGGGGCACCCCGACCGCCTCTCCCGAAGCGGGCACGAGCGCCCCGAGCCGGTCGACCGGCTCGCTCGGCACTTTGATCACCCGCGCAAACTGGTGCTCGGCGCCGCTGCCTTCATCCACCAGGCGCAGGCGCAGCAGGTAGCTCTGCGACGAGCGCAGCGGTGTCTCGACCGCGAGAGAGAGGTCGTCCGGCTTGCCGGCCGGCACGCGGAAGCGAACGCGGAATTCCGAGAAGACCTTCCCCTCCAGCTCGACCACGCCGGACGCGAGCATCTTGTAGACCGACCGGTTGCCGTCTTCGATCGGCACGAGCGGCGCTCCGGCGGGGAGGCGGATCACGGCGCGGGTGACCATCCGCTGGCTCACGGTGCGCGGAAAATCGACGTCGGCCGACGTGATCGCGAGCTTGGCCAGCGGGGGCGCCGCTTCGGTCGCCCTGACCGCGAGACTCCAGGCCAACCGATCGGTCGGCGGATCGAGGAAACCTTCCGGTTTCGTGGCGCGCCCCCAGGGCGCAGGGCGCTGCGAGTAGGCACGGTAGAAGGGGAGGTCCAAGCCGTTCGGATTCTTCTCCTTGCCTTTGGCCTTGCCGCTCCCGGTGAGCCCGGAGATCCCCGTCGCGCGATCGACCAGCGGCGCCTGTTTACACGCTTGGAGATCGAACCGCTTCACCGAGGCGCGTCCGCCGAACGCCTCCCACTCGCCGAGCCAGAATTCCATATCCTCGGTATAGAGCACCCGCTTGCCGTCGATCGGACGCCAGCCGCGCCAAGGCTGGCCGACCCCCGGTTGATAGACGAGGATGCGCCCCTTGAGCTCGTCTTTTTTCAGCTTGATGTCCGATTCGGCGTCGTCGGTCTCCGCAGCATCCGGGGCCGGCGTTTTCGCCTTCACGTCCGTTGCGGCCGCCGCGCCGAGGAGGCCGGAGCCGTAGACCCAGATCTCGATCGGCCGGAAGGCGAAGGCGCAATCGATGACGATCCGTCTCTCGGGCTTGCCGTTCAAGAACAGAAGCTGCGCGCGCACATCGAGCGGCGTCGGAAAATCCGCCAGGGCGAGGCGCTGGCGCCGCTCGATCGCGTCGGTCAGCTCGTTGACGGGCGTCGCGGGATCGGGATCGGCGAGAAAATCGCGGATCAGATCGGCGCGCGCGGCCGGATCGAGATCGGCGAACCGGTCGCGGTCGGCACGCGGCATCAGCAGCGCCGGACCGTCTTGCAGGAACGCGCGCTGGTCTTCCGGAAGGGTCAGGGGATCGAAAGGGGGTTGGGCCGCCGCCGGAAGGGAGAGACCGGCGGCGAACCCGAAAAACGCCCAACGCGCTAGGAGACGCATTGCTCTTTCGGAATGCACCCTCGATGCCAGGCCGATTCGGCACGCGGGATGGTATGTTCTCGGCCCGTGGCAGCCAAGAAGAATCTTCCCGTGCGCTCCTGGCAGTCGGGCGACACCGTCCAAGGGTTCGCCCTGCTGACCAAGAAAGAGTTGCGCCAGGACAAGAACGGCAAGTCGTTTCTCGACCTCGAGGTGTCGGACGCCACGGGCTCGATGGCGGCGAAGATCTGGGCCGACAGCCCCGCGATGCAGAGCCAGTTCGAGGTCCATCGGTTCATCGCGTTCCGCGGCTTGGTCAAACTCTATAAGGATCAGCTCCAGCTCTCGATCGACGAATGCCGCGAGACGACGGACGAGGATCACAAGCACGGGTTCGACGAGTCGCTCCTGATTCCGTCCACCCGCGAGGACATCGGTGACCTCTGGCGGCGTCTCACCGGACTGATGACCGAGCAGGTCGAGCGCCCGGTCCTCCGCCGGCTCGCGGCCGAGACGATGGAGATCTACGGCGCCGCGCTCCGCGAGCACCCGGCGGCCAAGACGATGCACCACGCCTACCGCGGCGGTTTGCTGGAACACGTCGTCTCGATGGCCGAATTCGCGGTTGCGGTCGCCGGACACTTCAAGGAGCTCGACCGCGATCTGCTCCTGGTCGGCGTCCTGTTCCACGACCTGGGCAAGCTCTACGAGCTGGGGGCGATGCCGGCCAACGACTACACCCTGGTCGGCCGCCTGGTCGGTCACGTCGTAATCGGCCGCGACCTGTTGCGCGACCGCTGCGCCGCGATCCCCGAATTCCCCTCTGATCTCCAGCTCCAATTGGAGCATCTCGTCCTGTCGCACCAGGGGAAGAAAGAATACGCCTCGCCGGTCGAGCCGATGACGGTCGAAGCCGTGGCGCTCCACTTCATCGACGATCTCGACTCGAAACTCAATCAGCTGAGAAACGCGCGAGAGAACCAGCCCGGCCTGCCCTTCCTCCGCGGGCTCGGCCGCCACATGTACCTGCCCGGGCCGCCGCCCGAACCGAACGCCGCTCCGGAGATCCCCGCTCCGATCCCGTCAAGCCCACCCGCTCCGGCCGCTCACGAGCCCAAGCGAAATGGGCCTCCTCCCAGCTCCCGGCGCGAGACCCCGACCACCCTCGCAAGCCTAGGCGCGATCCTTGGGCCACGCCTCGCCGAAATCAAGCCGAGCGAGCCGACCGAAGCGAAAACGCCCGAGCCCAGGTCGCTGTTCGATCTTGGGGAGTAGGGTAACCAGCCCGCGGGGCCAAGGGTAGAATTCGACCCGGAGATCGTCCCCATGAGCCTATCCTTGGCCGAGATCGAAGCCGAAGCCCGCCAACTCTCTTCCGACGAGCGCAGCGTGCTCATCAGCCACCTCCTTCGAGATCACGACTCCGAGAATCCAATCCTGCCGGAGATCGCCGAAGCTTGGGCCGACGAAGCGGAGCGTCGCGACCTTGAAATGGAGCGAGGAGAGCTGGAAGGAATCCCTCTCGAAGAGGTGATCCGGCAGGCGCGGGCGCTGCTCCGTTGAGTCGGGCCGTCTTCCATCCCACCGCGAGCCGCGAATTCAACGAAGCGATTCGGCATTACGAGCAGGAGCAGCAGGGATTGGGAGGCGCTTCTTCGAAGAGGTTCTCCAGGTGGTCGCTCTCGTCTCCCGGCACCCCGAAGCCGCGCCACGGCACCGGGGAGAGCTACGCCGCATCCTGGTGGCGAGGTTTCCCTACTTCTTATTATATCGGCGGATACCCGGCGGAATACGGGTCACCGTCGTGGCGCACCAGAATCGCCGGCCGGGATATGGCGGCGGCGCTGAAATAAACATCACTCTGACCTGCGAAACCGGCGTAGTGAGGCCGGGATTGATCAGTCACTCGGGAGCGGCGCCGTTGCCAGGCGCCCATTTAGTTCCCGAGGCCCCAATCAAGATCCGGTCGATGAGGCCGTCCAGCTCATCGCGCGAGTCGATCGTTTCGATGCGCGCCCGAACCGCGAGCGGGATCTCTCCGAAACGCTGCTCGATTTGGCGGAGCAGAACGCTACGGATCCCCTCTTCGAAAAACTTCTTCTGGTATTCAGCAGTCTGCCGCTCGGCCCATGTCGTTTCCATCGCTCCGATCTCCGGGTTCTCTTCGGCAAGGCGCAAAGCGGCGTACTTCTCCGCTTTGCGCCCGGGCCTGGCGGCGATGAGTTGACCGCCGAGAAAAGCGCCCCGAGGGCGCCGTTTCCCGACGCCGCCCTAGCTTGCGAGACCCAACTCCTCGATCGACGTCACCTCCAAGATCCGGTCGACCAATCCACCCAGCTCATCGAGCGAATCGATCGCCTCGACCCGACCCCGGATCACGGGCGAAACCGGGCCGAAGCGCTGCCCGAGCTGGCGGAGCAGGGTGCTTCGGAGGCGTTCCACGCCCTGACCTCGACCTTCCTCGCGGCCCTTCTCGATCCCTTTCTCGATCCCCTCTTCGAAAAACTTCTTCTGATATTCAGCGGCCTGCCGCTCGGCCCATGTCGTTTCCATCGCTTCGACCTCCGGGTTCTCTTCGACGAGGCGCAGCGCGGCGTACTTCTCCGCCTCGCGCCCTGCCAATTGTAGGTAAGTTTCCACACTGTTGACCAACAGAAATCTCTCGACCTCGCCGACCGGAGCGGTGGCGATTTTCCGCAGCAGCTCCAGCTTCAGTAAAGCTCGACCCATCTTTCCCGGCCGGGTGAGAGAGGCGAGAGCCCAGGCGAGCGGCTCCGGCCGGTCGAGCAGGGTCTGCGCCGGAAGCTTCGACAGGCCGAACGACAGGTAGTTGAAGCGGTGGATCTCCCGCCCGAAGGCCCGCTCGACGTAATCGGTCCATCGGGCACCCGGAGGGCCGCCGTGCAAGAAGACGACGATCGAGACCACCGGCCCCGCTTGGCGCAGGTAGAGATGATGCGAATAGCGCGCAACCCGGCGGGCGATCTTGCCGCTGAAGCTGCCCTCGATCTCCACGTGAATCCGAAACTTCCGCCCTCCCGCGCGATCGGGGATCTCGGCGAGCAGATCGACCTCCCGGCGTTCGCCCTCGGGCAGATCGTGAAACACCTCTTTGTCCAGGAAGGTGAACCCTCCCGGACCGAGCTTCCCGACCAGGTGGTTCGCGAGGTCGGAGTCGAGAAGAAACAGCAGATCGGGGAAAAAGATGCGAAACAGATCCTTCCATAACTGGTCGTGGCTGGTCATAGCGGCACGTACCTCCTGCCGCCTCAAAGACGTAAAACACAGCTTTGGACCTTGCAGTTCGGCCGCGCGGGCCGCCAACTCTTGAAACTCCCTACCGGTTGATGCTCTGCAACGACCGGACCTCGATCGCATCGAGGGCGAGCGCCGCTATCCCTTCGGCGCAGGCCATGGCCCCGGAGAGAGTGGTAATGCAGGGGATGTCGTACTTGAGCGCGGTGCGCCGGATCAGGGTGTCGTCCTCGTGCGACTCGCGGCCTAGTGGGGTGTTCACCACCAGGGCGATCTCGCCGTTGATCAGCCGGTCGACCACGTTCGGCCGCCCTTCGTGGACTTTGAGGATCGGTTGGACCCCCAGGCCTCGCGATTGGAGAAACGCCGCGGTTCCCGACGTCGCGACCAGGTCGAAGCCGAGATCGGCGAGCCGTCGCGCGACGGGCAGCAGCCCTTCTTTGTCGCGGTCGTGAACGGTCAGGAAGGCCGATCCCGAGCGCGGCAGCTTGTGTCCCGCCCCGAGCCAGGCCTTGGCGAACGCGGCGCCGAACCCGGGCGCCGAGCCCATCACTTCGCCGGTCGATTTCATCTCGGGACCGAGCACCGGATCGACCCCGGGGAAGCGGCGGAACGGGAAGACCGGCACCTTGACGAACACGCCGCGCACCTCCGGCTCCGCGGTGAATCCCTGCTCGGCGAGCGAGATCCCGGCCATCGCGCGCACGGCGATCTTGACCAACGGCACACCCACCGCCTTGGCGATGAACGGCACGGTGCGCGAGGCGCGCGGATTGACCTCGATGACGTAGATCTTGCCGTCGTGGATCGCGAACTGGACGTTCATCAGGCCGACCACGCCGAGCCGCAAAGCGAGCCTGCGGGCGATGTCGCGCATCTCGTCCTGGTCCTTTGCGCTCACTTTGTAGGGTGGCAGCACCGCGGCCGAGTCGCCGGAGTGGATGCCCGCCTCTTCGATGTGCTGGAGGATGCCGGCGATCACCGCGTCCTTGCCGTCCGAGATCAGATCCAGATCGAGCTCGAAGGCGTCTTCGAGGAACCGATCGAGCAGCACCGGATGCCCGGGGGAGACGGCGGCGGCGTTCCGCATGAATTCGTCGAGCGACCCCTCGTCGTAGCAGATCGCCATCGCCCGGCCGCCCAGGACGTAGCTCGGGCGGACCAGGATCGGAAAGCCGAGCCGGCGCCCGACCTCGACCGCTTCGGAAAGCGAAGTCGCCGTCCCGTGCTCCGGCTGGCGAATCCCCTCCTGGGCGAGCAGAGCGCCGAACCGGCGACGGTCCTCCGCGAGGTCGATCGCGTCCGGCGAGGTGCCCCAGATCGGCACCCCCGCCTCGGCGAGACCGGTCGCAAGCTTGAGCGGCGTCTGGCCGCCGAGCTGGAGGATCACGCCGTCCGGCTTCTCGCGCCGGATGACCGACAGCACGTGCTCCAACGTCAGCGGCTCGAAATAGAGCCGGTCCGAGGTGTCGTAGTCGGTCGAGACCGTCTCGGGGTTGCAATTGACCATGATCGACTCGATGCCAATCTCGGACAGAGCGAACGCCGCGTGGACGCAGCAGTAGTCGAACTCGATCCCCTGGCCGATCCGGTTCGGCCCGGAGCCGAGGATCATCACCTTCTTGTTCGACGTCGGCTCCGCCTCGTCCTCCTGGCCGTACGTCGAATAGAGGTAGGGCGTGGTCGCCGGAAATTCCGCGGCGCAGGTGTCGACCCGCTTATACACCCGCTCGATGCCGAGGATTTCGAGCGTGCCGCGCACCTCGGTCTCGTCGCATTGGAGGAGGCTCGCGATCCGGGCGTCGGACAGGCCCGTACTCTTGGCTCGCCGCAGCAGCTGCGGCGAGGCCGAGCCGATCGTCCAGTAGCCGATCTCGGTTTCGAGCGCCACGATCTCGCGGATCTCGCGCAGGAACCAGGGGTCGATGTGCGAGACCTCGGAGACCTCGGCGACCGACCACCCTTGGCGCAGAGCCGCAAATACCGCGAACAGCCGCTCCCAGTTCGGCTCGGCGAGCCGCCGCCGCAGGCGCACCGGGTCCGACATCTTCTTTTCCCGCTCGGCCAACGTGCCATCAAGCTCCAGGGCAGAGAGCGCCTTCATCAGGGCCTCGGCAAAGGTCGCCCCCATCGCCATCACCTCGCCCACCGATTTCATCGAGGTGCCGAGCGTCGGCGGAGTCTGGGGAAACTTCTCGAACGCCCAGCGCGGGATCTTCACCACCGTATAGTCGAGGGTCGGCTCGAACGCCGCGAAGGTCTTGCCCGTGATGTCGTTCGGGATCTCGTCGAGCGTGTAGCCGACGGCCAAGAGCGCGGCGATCTTCGCGATCGGAAAGCCGGTCGCCTTGGAGGCGAGCGCTGAGCTACGCGAGACGCGCGGGTTCATCTCAATCACCACCCGGCGCCCGGAGCGCGGATCGACGCCGAACTGGATGTTCGATCCGCCCGTCGCCACCCCCACGCGGCGGATCACTTTGAACGCGTCGTCCCGCATCGCCTGGTACTCGCGATCGGAGAGCGTCTGCTGCGGCGCGCAGGTGATCGAGTCTCCCGTATGGACCCCCATCGCGTCGACATTTTCGACCGAGCAGACCACGATCGCATTGTCGGCCAGATCGCGCATCACCTCCAGCTCGAACTCCTTCCAGCCGATCACCGACTGCTCGATCAACACGCTGTGGTTCGGGCTCGCCTGGAGCGCGCTCGCCGCCACCTCTTCCAGCTCGTCGCGGTTGTAGGCCGTGCCGCCCCCTTCGCCGCCAAGGGTGAAGCTCGGCCGTAGGATCAACGGATAGCCGATCTCGGAGGCGATCGTCCGCGCCTCTTCGAGCGAGCTGGCATAGCCGGAGCGCGGCACCGAGAGCCCCACTTCTTCCATCGCCTGTTTGAACAGCAGGCGGTCCTCGCCGAGCTGGAGCGCCGCGATGCTCGCGCCGAGCAGCTCGACGTTGTACTTTTCCAGCGTGCCGCGTTCATGCAGAGCGATCGCCAGGTTGATCCCAGTCTGCCCGCCGACGGTCGGCAACAGCGCGTCCGGCCGTTCGCGCTCGATGATCTTTTCGACCACCTCGGGGATCAGCGGCTCGACGTAGGTCGCGTCCGAGAACTCCGGGTCGGTCATGATCGTCGCCGGGTTCGAATTGACCAGGATGACGCGGTACCCCTCGCCGCGCAGCGCGCGGCAGGCCTGGGTGCCGGAATAGTCGAACTCGCAGGCCTGGCCGATCACGATCGGCCCGGAGCCCACGACGAGGATGGATTGAAGGTCGGTACGCTTCGGCATGGTCGGCGGCGGAGTGTATCCCAGGGGGGATCGGGGTACACTGGACCCATGCCGAGCCCGTTCCCTCCCGACCCGGTGATCGAGGCCTTCAAGGCCGGGATCGACCGCACGCTCCTGCGCGAAAGCCTCAAGCGCACTCCCGAGGAGCGGCTGCGGAAGCTGATGGAACTGCAACAGGTGGCGGAGGAGCTGCGCCGGGCGGGACGGAGGCTGCGGGAAAGGGGATGACGGATTTCGAGCGGCTGCTTCGGCCGGGTTGCGCACTTACCCGTCGCTCCTCCCGGAGTCGGTCGCGATCGAGATCTTCGGCATTCCTTGTCGTTGCCTGACTCTGCAGCGTTTGATCCGAGCGAAGCGCGACGCCGGCCGACCCAAAGACCTCCAAGCGATCGCGGAGCTCGAATCGCTCCTCGATGGAGAGGCCGAATAACCGGCGGCAGCTTGGCTGCCTCTCCTGGGAGCGCCACGCTCCAGCGTGGCGTTTTTGGCTCCGGAAGAGAAGTCGTTTGCCGAAGGCAAAGACGCCAGGCTGGAGCCTGGCGGTCCCAGGAAAAAGCCTCAGCGGGCCTCCTTTGGTAGTATCTGAGCGATACTTCCTGATCAACAACAGTTAGGCATTGTTTGGCGAATGAGCACTCCTCACACGGGACCTCTATTCGATGAAAAAACCCGGACAACTCACCGCGATGATCAGCAGCACCGCTTTGGATCTGCCGGAACATCGAGACGAGGTCATTGAGGCTTGTCTTCGCGAAGGCGTTTTCCCGATCGGAATGGAACACCTACCGTCTCGGGATGCTTCAGGCATTCGTGTTTCGCTCGAAATGGTGGACCAAGCGGACATCTATATCGGCGTTTACGCTTGGCGTTACGGCTGGGTTCCGGACTTCGACAATCCCGGAAAGATTTCGATTACCGAGATGGAACTCAACCACGCTATCGAGCGGAAGGAGCGTGGCGAGCTCAAAGAGATCCTGGTCTTCGTGATGCACGACGACCACCCCATCCGGGCGAAGGACAAGGAGGATGGAGACGAAGCGCAGAAAAAGCTCAAAGCGTTCAAGCAGATGGCATCCGCCGGACGGGTCATGCTCCAGTTTGAATCGAAAGCCCAGCTACACGGTCAAGTCATCCACTCGCTCGCCGACTTGAAACGCAGGCTCGAACCGGACCCGTCTGCCACCCCCCCAGCCCATTCGGCGGAAAAACCCACCATCCCAACTCCCCCCGCCTTCTACGCCGAGCCGGACTACATCGGCTCCCACAATTTCGTCGGCCGCGAAGCGGAGCTTCAGGCGCTGAACGACTGGGCCGCCAAGGCCGACCCGATAAACCTCCTTCTCTTCGAGGCGATTGGAGGTAACGGCAAGAGCATGCTGACCTGGGAGTGGACGACCCGGCACGCCACCGCCGCCCGCTCCGATTGGGCCGGGCGCTTCTGGTATTCGTTCTATGAGAAGGGCGCGGTCATGGCCGACTTCTGCAGGCGCGCGCTCGCCTACATGACCGAGAGGCCGCTCGCGGACTTCGCGAAGAAGAAGACGCCCGAATTGGCGAAGGATCTTCTGGCCCAGCTTCACGACCGGCCTTGGCTGCTCATCCTTGATGGACTCGAACGCGTGCTCGTCGCCTACCACCGATTTGATGCCGCGGAAGCTCCCGACGAAGAGGCGAACGCACCGAAGGATCAGATTGCCAATCGAGACCCGCGTGACGCGATCCGCGACGAGGACGACGACTTGCTACGAGCCCTCGCCGCGGCAAAGCCCTCGAAGGTCCTCGTGAGCTCCCGGCTTACCCCGCGCATGCTGCTCAATTCCTCCGGGCAGCCCATTCCTAGCACACGACTGATCACCCTCTCCGGTCTGCGCCCGCCGGATGCCGAGAAGCTCTTGCGCTCGTGCGGCATCGAAGGGGACGGCGCCGTCATCCAGACCTACCTCACGGCTAACTGCGACAACCACCCGCTCGTCATCGGCGTCCTTGGCGGCCTCATCAACAAACCGGGCCCCAGCCGGGGCGACTTCGACAAGTGGGTGACCGACCCGCAAGGTGGCGCCGCGCTCGACCTTGGAAAACTCGATCTAATCCAGCGGCGCAACCACATCCTTCGCGCCGCGCGCAACGCCCTATCGGCCAAAAGCCGTCAGCTCCTCTCAATCATCGCGCTGCTCCCCGAAGCCGTGGACTACGAGACTCTCGAGGCGTTTAATCCCCACCTGCCGCCCGAGCCGGAGAAGCTAAAAGCCACAGTTACCGACCTCGAACAGCGTGGCCTTCTTCAATGGGATGTTCGCGGGCGAAAATATAACCTCCATCCTGTAGTCCGCAACGTGGTCATAAGTGGCATGGGGGACGCCGATCGGGATCGCCAGGGCCGGCAGGTGGTGGACTTCTTTTCCTCGCAGCCACATCGCCCCTATAAGGAGGCTAAGACAATGGAGGAGGTGAAAAGTGGCCTCCACATCGCACGCACCCTCCTAAAGCTCGGCCACTTCTCCCAGGCGGCCATTGCCTACAGAGGCGATTTGGCGGACGCACTCTTTTTCAATCTCGAAGCCTACGCAGATATTCTGTCCCTGCTTCGCCCTTTTTTTCCCACGACGTGGAGCGAGTTGCCCAAGGGAGTATCACCTGGGATCAGCACGTACCTGTTAAATGACGCGGCAATCGCTTTGGATCGTTGTGAAATACCCGACTCTGTTCTCGCCGCCTACGGGGCCATCCTTCGGGCCGGCCTGTCGAAAAAAGACTGGAGCGGAGTAGCAGCACCCCTCCTAAATATTTCCCGAAGCCTGGCAAAACAGGGCCGGCTCGCCTCATCGCTCCGTATAAATGTTCTCGCATTAGAGCTCGCCACAGAGAGTAGCGAGAACGGAGACATTTTTATGGGATGGCTCCGGCTACTCTCCGACCAATCGCAATTAGGCCAATGGGAAGACGCCGCCGCCACGTGGCGCACTCTTGAGCCCATGAGCCGACCTTGGTCGCGCGCTACCTATCGGCCTGGAACGGCTGAATACGTATTCGCCAGGTTGCGATTTTGGCAGCGCACATTGCGGAAGGAGCATCTCGATGGGGCCGAGCACTTAATGATCGATGGTCAAAATCGAAGCCAACTTCGTACTCTCCACGGCCTACGTGGCGCTTGGCAGTTGGAGCGGGGTGACTGGGGGGCTGCGGTGACGAGCTTTCAGGCTGCTGTGCACCTTGCTCGCGAGCGAGGCCTTCAGGATTCGGTCTCCGAGACTGGGCTCGCCCTAGCCAAGCATAAAATTGGCCAGCTCGTCGACCCGATACAGGAAACCGAGCGGTTGGCCGAACTTCGAAGACCAGCAAATCGGCTCCTCGCCCAACTCTGGCTGTCCCTCAGCGAACCTGAAAAAGCCAAGCGCCATGCCCTCGCCGCCTACGAATGGGCTTGGGCTGATGGAGAGCCCTACGTGCGCCGTTACGAGCTCGCCAAAACCACCGAACTGCTCGAGCAAATGAAGGTCGAAATACCCACCCTCCCACACTACGACCCTTCCAAGGATGAGCCATTCCCATGGGAGCCGGACGTCCGCGCCGCCATCAAAATGCTCAAGGCAGAGCGAGCGAACGACCTCGGACGTTCATAGGGTGCACCGATGTATGCGCTCCAGGTCCATGAAACCGGCGCCGGACACCTACGTCCCCTCCCCGATCCCGACCTCGGCGCTATACTTCCCCAATCTCGTTCGCGGAAAGGTGCGGCGTTTCGGATGGCCAAAGGCGGCTTTTTCTCCCAGCTGTTCGGCGACCCCTTGGAACAGGCGGCGGTCGCCGAGAAGGACGGACGGCGGAAGGAGGCGTTGCGCCTTTATGCCAAGGGGGGAGATTTTCGCAAGGCGGCGATCCTCGCCGCCGGGCTCGGCCGGTCGCAGGAGGCGGTCAACCACACGCTCTCCGCCCTGTTCGGCAAGATTCCCGCAGGGTACGAGGATCTCGACGCGCGCCAGGCCGGCGAGTTGCTCGCCAAGGCCGGCCACCGGGAAGAGGCGCTCGCGTTGTTCGATCTCGCGCAGGCTTGGCCGCAGGCGGCCGACACCGCTTTGAAGCTGCAGCAGCCGGGGCGCGCGGCGCGCTACTTCGAGCGGGCCAAGTCGTACCGGGAGGCCGCCCTCTACTACCAGAGGGCGGGGCAGGTCGCCGACGCCGCCCGCGTGCTGGAGATCGAATCGAACCGTTTGAAACAGGCGCTCCGCACGCGGCCCGACCCGGTAGCCGAAGAGGCCCTGCGCAAGGTCGAGCTGGAACGGGCGACGATCCTCTCCCGCCAGGGCAAATCCTCCGAGGCGGGAGACCTGCTCAAAGGGGGAACCGCCGCCGCCACGCCCCGCTCGGCGCGGCTGCTCGAACAGTCGGGCAACGTGCGCGAGGCGATCGAGGCGTTTTTGACCATCGGCGAGCCGGCCGAAGCGCTCCGCCTGCTGGCCCAGAATCCAACGCTCGACCGGCGCTTCCAGGCCGAGTCATACCGAAAGGCGGGCAAGCCGGTCGAGGCCGGCCAGCTGTTCGTCTCCGCGGGGGCGATGCGCGAAGCGGCCGAATGCTTCGAGCAGGCGACCGATTTTGCCCGCGCGGGAAACGCCTGGGAGGCCGCCAAAGAGCCCTTGCGCGCGGCGCAGGCTTACCTTCGCGGCGAGCGGTGGAGCGAGGCGGGGCGCAGTTTTCTTTCCGCGAACCAGCCGGAGGTCGCCGCCCGGGCGTTTTCCCGTGCGGGCGATCCGCGCGGCGCGGCCTCCGCGTATGAGAAAGCCGGCAAACCGCGCGAAGCGGCGCAGGCTCTCCTTCAGGCGGGCGACCGCGCCCAGGCCGCCCGCGTGCTGCGCGCGGTGCCGAAGGACGATCCGGGCTACGTCGCCGCGGTGCTCGCCCTGGTGCCGATCCTGATCGACGAAAAGGCGTACGACGAGGCGCTCGCCCGGCTGCAGCCGCTCACCCCGAGGGCCGACTCGGCGGCCGGGTCGGGTGCGGCCGGCGCCGAGATCTACTACTGGCAGGGCCGGGTGCTCGAGGCGCTCGGCTCCGCGCCCGAGGCGGTGACCCGCTTTCGCCAGGCGCTCGCGCTCAAACCCGACCAGGCCGACGCGGCCCAGCGGGCGCTCGCCCTTTCCGCCGGCCTGCAGGCGACGCAGCGATTCCCCTCGCCCGCCAAGGGTTCCCCGTCCGAGGACGGGCCGACGCAAGCCCTGCGGATGGCCCAGGCGCCGCCGAGCGGCGAGTGGCCGACGGGGTTCCGGCTCGCCGGCCGCTACGAGATCCTCGGCGAGCTGGGCAAGGGAGGCATGGGGCGGGTATACAAGGCGCGCGACCACGAGCTCGACGACCTGGTGGCGATCAAAACCGTCCTGCGCTCGGGAGACGGCAGCGTCGGGGCAGAGCACGAGGAGCGCCTGCTACGCGAGATCCAGATCTGCCGCAAGATCACCCATCCCAACGTGGTCCGGGTCTACGACCTCGGCCGTTTCCCGGGCGGGATCTTCATCACCATGGAGTACCTGGAAGGGGCGCGGCTCGATTCGCTGATCCGCCGCGACGCGACGCTCCAACTCGACAAGATCCGCTGGGTCCTCACGGAGATCGCGACCGGCCTGGAAGAGGCCCACGCGCTCCACGTCATCCACCGCGATTTGAAGCCGAGCAATGTCATTCTGGCCGAACGGCACTTGAAGATCCTCGATTTCGGGGTCGCCCGAATGGCCGGCGACGCCAGGCTCACCCAGA
The DNA here is from genome assembly GCA_035995205.1 of Thermoanaerobaculia bacterium. GTDB lineage: Bacteria > Acidobacteriota > Thermoanaerobaculia > Multivoradales > UBA5704 > DASYKS01. The sequence continues at coordinate 3,985 of DASYKS010000070.1, read as the reverse complement.
CCGGATTCGCCGTCGGCTCCCCCCTCTACATGAGCCCGGAGCAGCTCCAGGGGCTGCCGCTCGACGGCCGTTCCGACCTCTACGCGCTCGGCGTTGTGGCCTACACCCTGCTCACCGGCTACGAGCCGTTCACCGGCGGCACGATGACCCTGATCGCGATGAGCCACTTGCAGAGCCCGATCCCCGATCCGCGGAGAAAACGCCCGGATCTCCCACTGGAATGGGTGAAACTGGTCGAAAAACTGCTCGCCAAAACCGCCGAAGAGCGCCCGGCCGACGCCTCCGCGGCGCTCGCCGCGATCCGGGCGCTGCCGGTGTAAGGAGCCGGGCGGCCGAACCAAGGGCGGCCCAACGGGCTTGTCGGCGGCTCAGCCCTCACCCCCGGCCCCTCTCCCAAAGGGACCCAAAGGGAGAGGGGGGAACAGCAAAAACGGTCCTCGCTTTGCTCCCCTCTCCCTTTGGGAGAGGGGCCGGGGGTGAGGGCTGAGCCGCCGAGATCCCACCCAAACCCTTGGAAATGGGCACGATTTCCGCATACAGTGCCTGCGATTAGACCACGGCTCTCATGACCAAGACCTTGTTCTCCAATCTATTCGGCGATCCCCGATCTCGCGCCGAGACGGCCGAGAAAGAAGGGCGGAAGGCCGAGGCCCTGCGGCTCTACGCCAAGGGCGGAGACCACCGGCAGGCCGCGAAGCTCGCGGTCGACCTGAGGAACGTCCCCGCGGCGGTCGAGCACACGCTACGCACGCTCTTCGGCCGCATTCCCGAAGGGTACGAAGGGCTGGACGCCGCCCAAGCCGCCGAGCTCCTGGCCAAGTCGGGCAAACTGAAGGACGCGCTCACGCTGTTCGATCTGGCCGAGGCTTGGCCGCAGGCGGCGGAGGTGGCGCTCAAACTCCAACAGCCCAGCCGCGCGGCGCTCTATTTCGAGCGCGGCAAGTCTTACGATCAGGCAGCCCTCTTTTACCAACGCGCCGGCCAGCCGACCGACGCCCTGCGGGTGTACGAGCTGGAAGCCGTCCGCCTGCGTGAAATTTTGCGCCGCGGCCCCGATCCGGCGGCTCAAGCGGTGCTGGAGAAAGTCGAGCGCCAGCGGGCCGAGTTGCTCACGCGCGCCGGCCGGACGGACGGTAAGGGGGGCGATCCCCCGCGCGACGCCGGCTCGCCCTCCCCGGGCTCGCCCCGCCAGTTGGAGAGCGACGGCGACGTCCGGGCGGCGATCGAGGCGTTCCTCGCCTCCGGCAACAAGGACCAGGCGCTGCGCCTGCTCGAAGGCCGGCGCGGCCTGGACCGCCGGTTCAAGGCGGAAGCGTTCCGCCGGCTCGGCCGGCTGGTCGAGGCGGCCCAGCTGTATGTGAGCCTGGGGTCGATGCGCGAGGCCGCCGACCTGTTCGAGCAGGGGCGAGATTGGGCGCGGGCGGCGACCGCCTGGGAAACCGCCCGCGATCCCCTGCGCGCGGCCGAGGCGTTCGAGCGGGCGGAGCGCTTCTCCGACGCCGGCCGCTGTTATCTCGCCGCGGCAAAGCCCGAAGCCGCGGCGCGGCTCTATCTGCGCGGCGGCGATCTGCTCGGCGCGGGCGCCGCGCTCGAACAGGCCGGCCGGCGCCTCGATGCCGCCAACATCTACCAGAAGGCGAACGATCTTTCGCGCGCCGCCCGCGTGCTGCGCTCGGTGATGCCCGAAGAGCCCGAATATCTCGCGGCCACCCACCTGCTCGCGCCGATCCTGCTCAAGCAGCGGGCGTTCGACGAGGCGCTCGCCCGACTGCAAACCCCGGCGGCGAGCGGCCCTCCGGGGCATTCGAGCGCCGAGACGTTCTACTGGCAGGGCCGGGTGCTCGAAGCGCTCGGCTCGGACAGCGAGGCGCTCGCCCGCTACCGCCTGGCCGTGGCCCTGAAACCCGACCATGCGGAAGCCGCGCTGCGGGTGCGCACGCTGGCCGAAAAGGCGCCGGCCCGCCCTCCCGTCACCTTTACGCCGGGCGAATGGCCGGCCGGCCACCGGCTGGCGAATCGTTACGAGATCCTCGGCACGCTCGGCAAAGGGGGTATGGGCTGCGTCTACCGGGCGCGCGACACGGCGCTCGGCGAAGTGGTGGCGATCAAGACCGTGATGCGCGGCCAGGGCGAAAGCTCGAACGAGCACGAAGAGCGGCTGCTGCGCGAGATCCAGATCTGCCGCAAGATCGACCATCCCAACGTCGTGCGGGTGTTCGATTTCGGCCGCTTCCCCGGCGGATTGTTCCTGACCATGGAGCTGATCGAGGGCCAGGGTCTCGACGTGCTGATGCGCGAGATCGACCCGCCGCCGCTCGAACAGGTCCGGCGCATCCTCTCCGAGGTCGCCTCCGGGCTGGGCGCGGCGCACGCGCTCCAGATCATCCATCGCGACTTGAAGCCGACCAACGTGATCCTGAACGACAAACGGCTCAAAATTCTCGATTTCGGCGTCGCGAAGATCGGCGACGACGTCCGGCTCACCCAAACCGGCTTCGCGGTCGGCTCGCCCCTCTACATGAGCCCGGAGCAGCTCCAGGGGTTACCGATCGACGGCCGTTCGGACCTCTACGCGGTGGGAATCCTGGCCTTCGCCCTGCTCGCCGGCTACGAGCCGTTCCACGGCGAAACCTTCACGACCATCGCCATGGGGCACCTCCAGAGCCCGGTCCCCGACCTCCACCGCATCCGCCCCGCCCTGCCGCGCCCGTGGATCAACCTGGTCGAGAAGCTGCTGGAAAAAAGAGCCGAGGATCGCCCCCGGAACGCCGCCGCGGTGATCGACCTGTTGGCCACGATGCCGGTTTGATCCGGCTGATAGCACGCAGAGTCGCTCGATCTCGCATCGGCCCGAGATTGTCGGGAAATGGCAAGAAGTTTCCGTTTCCGACACTTCGTCGTATCATTCCGACACCCGTTTCCCTCCGCAATCCTTCGTTTCGACCTGGAATTGTGGATCTGGGAAGCTCAAGGGACCATCCGAGACGATGTCCGCAACCGCCGCGAGCTCCGCCGCCGGCCGGCCAAGATCCGAGCGCCTGCGCTTGGCGATCGAGGATTTCTACGCCCGGAGCACCCGGCGCGGACACCCGGAAGGAGATTGGCAGGACGGGCTCTGGTACCCCTCGGCGAGCGAGCGCCAAGCCTGCTGCGAAGGCATCGAGCCGACCCTCGCGAACCGCCAGGCGTTGGAGAGCCACTGCCGAACTCAAGCCCACGTGGCCGCTCTGTACGACGTACCGGTTGGCGAGCTGAAAGCCGCCGTGCGCGACGACCGCAAGCAAGGCTCGCCGATCGCCGAGCGCGTCGCCTCGACCTTCGTGGGACCCCGGCCGCGGAGCACCGAGACCTTCGCCGAGCTGCGGCAGAAGGGGCGGGACGAGGCGTTCGAGAAGTTGCGGGCGGTCCTCGCCCAAGGGCTCCCCCTGTTCGAGCGCCTGCGGACCCTGCCAAACTCCGAAGAACAGGATGCCATGGAGCACCTTCTCGAAACCGCCTCCGAAAGCGCGGAACGCCTGCTCGCCACGATCAACTCCGCGCGCCGCCAGGAGGTGTTCATGGCCTGCGCGAGCGCCTTTCTGGAGACGCTCAAGACGACGCTGGAGGAACCGAAGGGCAAAGGCCGCCGGGGCACCGCCCGCTCCACGCCGCGGGGAGAGGAGGCCCAAGTCTGAGTTTGGGCCGCAGGATTGCCCTACGGGGCGACCCCATCCTGTCCTTCCCCCGACTCCAACCCGGTTCGGCCGGGGACATAGGTTACAGATTAGACCGGGTACATGGGTGACAGTCGAAGTGGGAGCGTTTAAAGGTCTATCCCGGTCCGGACGGAGGCGGCGGCTCCACAGGGAGCCCGAAGGGCGACCGAAGGAGCCGCCGCGCGCTCGGATCGGGGGCTATCCGTACAGCTTGCGGTCCGTTTCGCGAAAGCGGGCCAGAAGCGTCGTGCAAAAGTAGACGGCCCAGACTCCGTCGTCGACTTCTTCCA
>DASYKS010000069.1:0-33208 GCA_035995205.1 Thermoanaerobaculia bacterium | reverse complement strand
CTACCCGCTTCCACCACCCCGGATCGTCCATGCCGTCTGAGCCGCGCAGCGAAACCGTGTCCCGAAGAGCCGGATGCGGGAAATCCGCACGTCCGGATCCGTGGGGGGCCCGGCTGGGTAACTGGCCGGGTCTACCCGATTGGCAAACTGGGGGGAATCTCCTACCTGGGGCGTTGCCCCAGGCTTTCATCGGTCGGGCCTTCGGCCCTTTCCGCGAGCACGCGCCGGGCGCGGCGTTCGGCCTCTTCTGCCCAGAGTCGCTCAACTTCGGCAGGATCGTCGGATTCGGATTCGTCGAGACTCGACAACAGTTCGGCCGCAACGGCGGCCCGCTCTTTGGCCGGCAGCTTCAAGGCTTCTGCGAGAATCGATTGGGCGTGGGTCATGGCGATCGGTAATCTACCTTTCCCGGCCGATCGAAGACAGCTCCCGGCCGTCCGAAGAGACTCACGGGCCATCCGAAGAGACTTCCCAGATCGTCGGAAGATCTCCACGGGCTGTCCGGAACGTTCACCGGACGTGCCCGGCTGCTCCGCGATCGTGCGGAGAGCGCTTCGGGAGATCCGAAGAGAGTTCCGCACCGACCGAAGAGATCTCCCGGTCTTCCGAAGAGGCTCACGGGATCACCGAAGACAACTCCGGACGGCCGGAAGAGCGCTACCGTTCGCCCGGGACCCTTCCGGACGTTCCGGAGCTCTCTTCGGACGGCCGGGAGTTGCCTTCGCGCCGTCCGGAACGCTCTTCGGAGAGTCCGGAGACTTCTTCGGGAGCTCCGTAGATCGGCCGGTGCTTCGGGTGGAGGCCTTCGTTCGTTACGGAGCTCGTCCGGGCGGGAAGCGTTCGAGCGCTGCACAAAGCCGCCGAGACGGCGGCGGTCCCAGGACGAGCACACCCGAGGAGGCGACGCTTCCGGGACGGTGGCGATTTACGTCCTGTAGGGACGTCGATACGTAGCGAAGGGTTCCAACTCCTCGCGATTCCTCGCCCGCCTACCCCCGGTTCTTCTCGTAGATCAGCTTCAACCCCACCAGCGTGAGCAGAGGGTCGACCTTCTGGATGTAGCGCGAGCCGGAGGCGATCATTTCGGCTTGGCCTCCGGTGGCGACTACGTTCTTGAGGCCGGGGATTTCGGCGATCAGGCGCTCTAGGATGCCGTCGACCAGGCCGACGTAGCCGTAGTAGATGCCGGCTTGCATGGCGTTGACGGTGTTCCTGCCGACCAACTGGTCGGGTTTCTTGACGTCTACCCGGTAGAGGCGGGAGGCGTGGGCGAACAGGGCTTCGGCCGAGATGGTGATGCCGGGGCAGATGATGCCGCCGACGTATTCGCCTTTCGGGTTCACCACGTCGAACGTGGTGGCGGTGCCGAAATCGACCACCACGACCGGGGCGCCGTAAAGCTCTCGGGCGGCGACCGAGTTGACGATTCGGTCGGCTCCGACCTCGGCCGGGTTGTCGTAGCGGATCGGCATGCCAGTCTTCACCCCCGGCTCGATGAACAGCGGGCGCTTGCCGAAATAGCGCTCGGCGAGCTGGTCGAGGGTGAAATGGAGCGGCGGCACGACCGAGGAGATCACCACCGCCTCCGAGGCCGTCGGATCGATGCCCGCCCGGTCGAACAGCGGCAGCAGAAGGGCGCCGTATTCGTCGGCGGTGCGCTCGGCGTCGGTCGACAGGCGGAAGCTCTCGATCAGCTCGTCGCCCCGGTAGACGCCGAAGACGGTATTGGTGTTGCCGACGTCGACCAGGACCAGCAGGCCTTCGGTCATGCGCTGTGCGGCTTTTCCGGTACGGGTCATGCGATCACCTCTCCGGCCGAGATCGTGATTTCTTCCTGCGGCGGCGCACCGGGAAGGGCGTCGAGCGGGACCGCTCCGGTGGCCAGGCGCAGCCCCCCCGCGTCGTCGAAACCGAGGAACGTGCCGGCGATCGTCCGCTCGCCCATCCGGCAGACCAGCCGATCGCCTACTTTGTGCGCCGACAGCTCGCGATAGGCGGCGACCGCGTAGGCCGCGTCACCCAGATGCTCCAGCTCCTGTTCGAGCGCGGCGGCGAGGTGCGCCGCCAACTCGGAGAGCGAGGCGCTCCCCCCTTCGATTTCGAGCGAGGTCGCCGCTTGGATCGGCAGATCTTCCGGCCGGTGGGAATGATTGACCCCGAAGCCGAGCATCACGATCGCCCCTTCGTCCGTGCGCAGCGCCGCCTCGATCAGCAGGCCGCCGATCTTCTTTCCGCCGACCAATACGTCGTTCGGCCACTTGAGCCGCGGTCCCCTTTCGGCAGTGGATTCGTTTGCCTCCTCGCTCCTTCGGGCGCCTTCGGCAGCAGCCCGTCGCTGCGGGCCAAACGAATCCACCACCCCTTCTCCTTGGGGCAGCAGCGGGGCGAGCCCGCGGCAGAGCGCAACTCCGGCGAGCAGCGGCAGGGCGGCGAGATGAGTCGGATCGGCGATCCAGGTGAGCAGCGTCGCGTAGACCCCTTTGCCCGCCGGGCTCGCCCACTGCCGTTTCTCCCGCCCGCGGCCGGCCGACTGCTCCCAGGCGAACAGATAGGCGCGCGGCAGGTTCTGGCGCTCGTCCTCGTATTCGACCGCGATCCGCCGCGCCAGCAAGTTCGTCGAGTCGATCTCGGCGACCGCGATGACGTTCTCGTCGCCTCTAGGGTGCCAGCGCGACAGCTCGGCGGCGAAGGTCGAAAAATCCACGCGTGATCTCCCGGAAACCGCGTCCGCCTTCAGCCCGCCAAGCTCGAACGGAGGCTCGACCGCCGGTCTTCCATCTGAGCGAGCGCGGCGCGCCGCTTCTCGACTACCGGCGCCGGGGCTTTGACGAGGAAACTCTCGTCGGCGAGCTGGGCGATCGTGCGCTCGATCTCAATGTCGAGCTTCTCGATCTCCTTCTCCAGCTTGCCCCGCTCGGCCGCTTCGTCGCCGCCTTTCTTCGCGCCGAGGATCTTGATCCCGATCCCCGCCACCAGATCTTCGGGACCGCCGTCGGAGGTCGACCAGGCGCGCGAGCTGACCTCCAGGGATTCGAGCCGGCAGAGGGTGGCGAACAGCCCCTGCTGCTCGGCGAGGAACGCTTCGAGCACGGGGGATGCCGTCCACAGCCCGACCTTCCGCTCGCGGCCGGTCTCGGCAAGCAGGGCGCGGACGCGGGTCACCGCCTCGATCAGCGCATCCATCTGCGCCTCGACCGCCTCGTCACGCCAGGCGGGCTCGGCCTGCGGATAGGGGGCAAGGCAGATCGTCGTTGGGTGGATCTCCTCGCGCCCGGGCAGGCGCTGCCAGACCTCCTCGGTCAGGAACGGCATCACCGGATGGAGCATCCGGAGCGCCTGGTCGAGCACGGTCAACAGCACGTCGCCGATCCGCGGCCGGAGCTTGCGGTCGGCATCCGAGCCGAGCAGCGCCGGCTTGGCCAGCTCGATGTACCAGTCGCACAGCTCGCCCCAGAAGAAGTGGTAGAGCCGGTTGCACGCCTCGTCGAAGCGGAAGGTCTCGAACTTGACGTGGACCTCCGCGGCGGTCGCCGACAGGCGGGAAAGGATCCATCGTTCCGGCGCGGCGAGGTCGGCTACGGGTAAATCCTCGCGCCGCGCCCGGACGCGCGATCCTTCGGGGATGCGGGCGAGCGCGAAGCGGGTGGCGTTCCAGATCTTGTTGCCGAACGCCCGGTAGCCGGCGATCTGCTCCGGATTGAGCGGGATGTCGCGGCCGGGGCTGTCGAGCGAGGCCAGGGTGAAGCGCACGGCGTCCGCGCCGTACTCCGCGACCAGATCCGTCGGATCGAGCACGTTCCCCTTGGTCTTCGACATCTTCACGCCTTCGGCGTCGCGCACCAGGCCGGTCAGATGGACGGCGGCAAACGGCTCCCGCCCCATGAAATGCAGCCCGGCCATCACCATCCGCGCGACCCAGAAGAACAGGATGTCGTGGCCGGTGATCAGGACCGACGTGGGATAAAACGTCGCGAGATCCGCCGTTTGCTCCGGCCAGCCGAGGGTGGAAAACGGCCAGAGCGCGGAGGAGAACCAGGTGTCGAGCACGTCCGGGTCGCGGGTCAGCTCGGCGGCGCTCGCGACCCCGGCGAGCTTCACGGCTTCCTCTTCGTCGTGCGCCACGATCGTCCTGCCGTCGGCCGTGTACCAGGCGGGGATCTGGTGGCCCCACCAGAGCTGGCGCGAGATGCACCAGGGACGGATGTTGGCCAGCCAATGCTCCCAGGTCTTGTCCCAGCTGTCGGGCACCAGGCGGAGCCGGCCGTCCTGGACCACGGCGAGCGCCTGGCCCGCCATGCCGGAGACGTCGCAGAACCATTGGGTCGAGACCAGCGGCTCGATCGCCTCGCCGCTGCGCTGGCTGTGGCCGACGTTGTGGGTGTGATCCTCCACCTTCACCAGGTATCCCTCGGCTTGCAGCCGTTCGACCACCTTGGCGCGCGCCTGTTCGCGCGTGAGACCGGCGAAATCCGGCCCCGCTTCTGCCGTCATCCGGCCGGTCTTGTCGATCACCGAGATCCCCGGCAGGCCGTGGCGCCTGGCGACCTCGAAGTCGTTCGGGTCGTGAAACGGGGTGAGCTTTACCAGACCGGTGCCGAATTCGCGATCGACCATCTCGTCGGCTACGAACGGCAGGCGCCGGCCGAGCAAAGGCAGGATCGCGGCCTTGCCCTTGAGATGCGCGTAGCGCTCGTCGTCCGGGTGATAGGCGACCGCCGTGTCGCCGAGCATCGTCTCGGGCCGGGTGGTGGCGACGACGATCCGCTCTCCGGCGTCCTCCGGGTCCTCCGGCTCGCCTTCGATCCGGTACGAGATGTGGTAGAGCTTGCCCTGCACGGTCTTGGTCTCGACTTCCAGATCCGACACCGCGGTTTCGAGCACCGGCGACCAGTTGACCATGTATTCGCCGCGGGTGATCAGCCCTTCGCCGTGAAGCCGGACGAACGCCTCGCGCACCGCCCGGGAGAGACCTTCGTCGAGCGTGAACCGTTCGCGGCTCCAATCGCAGGAGGCGCCGAGCAGATCGAGCTGCTGGCGGATGTTGCCGTGGTACTCCTCTTTCCAGGCCCAGGTTCGTTCGAGAAACGCGGCGCGGCCGATCGCCTTCCTCGACGTCCCTTCTTTTTCCAGTTGGCGCTCGACCATCAGCTGGGTCGCGATCCCGGCGTGATCGGTGCCGGGGAGCCAGAGCGCGTTCTCGCCGCGCATCCGGTGCCAGCGGACCAGGAGATCCTGGAGCGTCGATTGGAGAGCGTGCCCGATGTGCAGCTTGCCGGTCACGTTCGGCGGCGGGATCATGATGCAGAAGCTCGGCCGGTCGGGTACGGGCACGACGGTGAAGATCCCGGCCTCCGCCCAGCGGCGCTGCCAGGCCTGCTCGTAGATCGAAGGCTCGAAACGCTTGTCCATTTCCGATTGGAGAGCTGGCGACTGCAACGCTTCGGGCACGGAATCGGGAGTTGGGGCGGTCGGGTCGGTCGGGCTCATGATCTTAGGTTTCATCGCTGCCATAGGCGTTTCAGTAGGGGCGGGGGAACCCCGCCCCTACACCGTCGGGCCGAGGTTTCTTTAGGTTCAGGCGTCGACCGCGGCTTCGAGCTCGCGGATCCGGTCGCGGATCACGACTTCGGCGAGATCCGGGATCACTTCCCACGCGACGTCCCGGACCGGACGATCCCCGATCAGCTCGATCACCCGCCGGGCGATCCGCTCGACGTCGGCGTCGGTCAAGGAGTAATCGCTCGCCGGGGTCGCCGGAGCGGACGGGGCGGGTGCCGCGACCGGCTCGGGGGCGGCGGGGGCCGACGGCGCTTCGGCGGCGACCGGAGCCGGTGATGCCAAGGGTGCCGAGGGCGGAGGCGGAGCCGCGGGAAAGATCGGCGGCGTCCAGGGCGCCGGTTCGAACACCGGCTCGGCGGCGAGATCGAACAGCGGCTCGGGCTCGGCCCGCAGGCCGAGATCCGATTCGGGCAGCGGCGGCAGCTCCGTTCCCTCCTCCTCGACCTCGAACGTCGACCAGACCGGCTCGGCGGGCGGCAGGTACGCGGGCTCGACCCCCGGCGGCGGATCTTCGGCGAAGGTGAACGGCGCATCGGCCGCGGGCGTCGCGGGAGGGAAGGCGAAGGCCCCGAACGGATCGGTGCTCGCAGGGAGCGCAGGGGCCGCAGGGGTCGCAAAAGGCGCCGGAGCGGCGGGCGGCGCAGAGCTCGCCACCAGCGGACCGCCCGCCGAGAGGCCCGGGAACGGATCTTCCGCCAGGGAGGGAGGCGCGGGCGCCAAGAGCGCGGGAGCGGAGCCGGAGGCGAGCAGATCGTCGACGATCTGCAGCAGCTCCTGGGAATCGAACGGCTTCTTCAAGAACCGGTCCGCGCCGCTGGCGCGCGATTCCGCCTCGTCGAACGGCTCGAACGTGCCGACCAGCAGAAGCACCGGCCGGCTCTCGCGCAACGCCTTGGCGCGGCGGGCGACCTGGTAGCCGTTGGCCCCCGGCATGTGGACGTCGGCGATCACCACCTCCGGATCGAACGAATCGAGCTGCGCGATCGCCTCGTCGCCGTTGCCGACGGCCCGCACTTCGTAGTCACCGTCCATGAAGGTCAGCTCGATCACCTTCTGGATCGTCACGCTGTCGTCGGCCAGCAGGATGCGTCGGCTCATGTTTCAAATCTCCAGAAAAAGCGTCCGGACTCAGGCCGCTTCCAAGCGCTGCTTCAGATAGTCCACGATGTCGCGGGTCGCCGTGCCCGGCAAAAAGATCGCGTCGACGCCCGCCAGCTTGAGGCTCGGGATGTCGGCCGCCGGGATGATCCCCCCGGCGAAGACCAGCACGTCCGCGGCCCCCTGGTCGCGCAGCAGGCGCGTTACCTCGGGCAGCAAGCTGTTGTGCGCGCCGGACAGGATCGACAGACCGACGGCGTCGACGTCCTCCTGCACGGCGGCGGCGGCGATCTGCTCCGGCGTCTGGCGCAAGCCGGTGTAGATCACCTCGTAGCCGGCGTCGCGCAACGCCCGCGCCACCACCTTCGCCCCCCGATCGTGGCCGTCCAAACCCGGCTTCGCGATCAGGACCCGCACCCGTCGATTCGTCATAAGCCCCAAGTTTATCAGACACCTCCGGGGTTTGCGCGCCGGGCGAACGCGAGCAGCTGGTAGCCGAACAGCGTCGGCATCAGGCGCGTGAGCCCGGCGAGCAACGCCTCGGCCGGCGCGAGCAGCCAGCCCGGCCAGCCCGGGAGCGCGAGGCGGAGCGGCAGCGTCGACACCGCCCGCCGCTCGACCCGGAAACCCGCCGCGACCAGCCGGCGTTCGAGCGTCTTTCGGGTCAGGAACACCCGGTGCGTCCGGTCGAGAATTCCCCGTTCCGCGTACTCGAAGCGACCGAACAGGAGCGCCAGCCGGACGGTCAGGTTCGCGACGTTCGGCACCGAAACGAGGAGAGGCGCCCCCACAGGCAGGGCCACCGCGAGCTGGGCAAGCGTCCGGTCCGGATCGACCAGATGTTCGAGCACGTCGGCCGCGAGCGCGGCGCCGAAGCCCCGGGGCATCCCCGCGAGCGTCTCCAGATCGACGATCGCCCCCCCGGCGAAGCGCTCGGCGAGCGCTCCCAATCCGTCCACACACCCTTCGAGCCCGACCCACTGGAGATCGTCGCGCGCGGCCAACCGCGCCACCTGGCCGGTGCCCGGTCCCAGCTCCAGCAGCCGCGTCCCCGCAGGAAGCTCGCGCACCCAGGCCGCGAGCTGCCGGTGGCTGGAGCCCCGAAAATCCTTGAGGGGGTAGATCCCCGCGCGCGGCGTCATCGTCCCGACGGCCCCGCCTCGCTTGCCGCACCCCCGGCGGTCACCGCCGGGCCGCCGACCGGCGCCAGCTCGATCGCCTCGGCCGCCACCAGCAGCGGATAGCGCAGGATTCTCTTCTTGTGCAGCTTGTAGCGGACCAGCACGCCGAGGATCGAAAACCCGTACTGGACGCTCTTCCAGAAACCGATCTGCGACGCCTCGTCGAAATAGCGCGTGGCGATCGGGATCTCACGAATCCGCAAGCCGCGCCAGACCCCTTGGGCGATGATCTCGGTGTCGAACACGAAGTTGTCCGAGTTGGCTTCGAGATCGACCCCTTCGAGATAGCGGCGGCTGTAGGCGCGCAGGCCGGAGTGGTATTCCGACAGGAAGACGTAGAGCGTGGCGTTGGCGAGCGCGGTGAGCCCGAGGTTCGCCAGGTACTTCCACTTCGGCATCCCCCCTTCGAGCGGCCGGCCGCCGAGCATCCGGCTGCCGAACACGGCGTCGCACGCCCCGGAAAGCAGCGGCTCGACCAGCTGCGGGATCGCCTTCGGATCGTATTGATGATCGGGATGGACCATCACCACGATGTCCGCCCCCCGCGCCAGCGCCTCGCGATAGCAGGTCTTCTGGTTGCCGCCGTACCCCCGGTTCTTCGGATGGACGATCGTATGAATCCCCAGCTCGCGGGCGATCGCAACCGTCCGGTCCCGGCTCGCGTCGTCGACCAGCACGACGTCGTCCACCCAACTTGCCGGCAGATCATGGAACGTCCGCACCAGCGTCGTCTCCGCGTTGTACGCGGGCATGACGACGCAGATCTTCCGCGAACGGCGCGCGCTACCAGGGGATTCCACGGCAGCGGAGTTTAGGGGGCTCGGCGATAGGAATCCAGCTTGGCTCGTCCTCAGCCCGCCCGGACAGTCCGAAGTCTACGGAATCGAGAGGTTGCCAAGCAGATAGCTGCTCAGGACGTTCAAGATCCGCCGGTGGCGCTCAGGAGAGACGGAGCCGATCGAACCAACGACCCTCGTGCGAGGAAGGACATGGAGAAAATTCAGCCGGATGAGCGAAGCGGCGAGAAGGCCGCTCGAACCGAAGTCCGCATCGGCAGGCAGGATCATTTCGTCGAAGCCGGGAATGCGTCTTTGAAGCCGAGAGCTGATCCCGCAGACGAGAAAGTCGTGATGGCGAGGCATCTCCCGCAGCACCAAGATGGGGCGGTTTTTCTTCTCGCCGTCGAGCTGAGGAAGGACCGCAAGCGCGACGTCACCTTCCCTCATAGTCGGGATTCGGCTCCTTGATTAAAGCCAGAGAATAGTCCGGCTCGTCCTCCGCGTAGGCACCGGCGAGGGAAGTGGCGGCCCAAAGGCCCCACGACGCCCGATCTTCCTCTTCTTCGCTGCGTGGCCGAATGGTGACCGTTACGGGAGTGTCGCGGTCCAGGGCACAAGGCTCGTCCAAACGTAGGCTCTCGCCATCGAAATGAGCGCGCAAGGTGAGCGTTTTCATGACCGTCGAGAATAACACGCCCCCGTTTCGGACGACGAAAACGCCGGCGAGACGCCGGCGGTCCCAGGAACAGCGCTTGGCCGTTCCGTCCCAGGACTCGCGCAAGCCTCGCGATCTCCGGTTATACTGCCAATCCCTTTTCGAGGTTTTTTGATGCCTTCCGCAGAGATCGTAGAAGCCCCGCCCTTGCCTCCTCCGGCGGCCGGTTTAGAGAGCGCTGTCGCCGACGCAGAGCGGTATGGTCGCCTGGAGGCCGAGGCGTTCGATGCCGGTTTGCGGGAGATCGAGCGCCGGGAGCGCGAGAACCTGCTCAGCCGAACGGCGCTCGTCGACGGCGGGTTCGGCGTCCTGCTGCAAGAGGACGCCGCGCCGTTGACCGGCACGGAAGTGCTCCGCCTGCGGCGCGAGATCGACCGGCTCTCCGACTTCCACCGCGCGCTTCTCCACTCCCGCTCCTGGCGCCTGCTCCAGGCGCTGAAACGACCGCTCGGGCGCGCGTGGTAGGCAACGGGCGGGCCGAATCGATGCCGGGCGACGACCGGATCGCGCTCGAAGCCTCCTTGCGGATCGCCCGCCTGGAAGCGCGGGTGGCCTCGCTCGAAGCGGCGCTCGTGCGCCGGTCGACCGAGCTGCGGGAGCTGCAGCGGCTGCTGCCGAGCCGGGAGCTGTTGACTCTCTGGCGCCTGTCCGGAGGCCTGCCGCCGGTCCCGCGCGGGCGCTACGACCTGGACGTCTGGCGCGAGACGACCGCGCTTTCGACCGCGAACGTCGAAGAGACCCTCCTCGATCTTTGGCAGAGCCTGGCCCATACGCCGGCCGCCTCCCGATGACCGAAATCGCTTCGACCCCGCCTGCCCGCTCGACACCGCGGAAGGCCACGCTGCTGGTTCTCGCCTGGAATCGTTGGGATCTCACCGAGAAATGCCTCGCCACCCTGCTCGCGACCGACCTGCCGGACACCGAGGTTCTGGTGGTCGACAACGGTTCGACCGACGAGACGCCGGTGCGGCTCGCGGCGATGCCGGGAATCCGCGTGCTGCGGCTGGAGAAGAACCTCGGCTTCGTGCGCGGCAACAACGCCGGAATCGCCGCCGCCGACCCGGAATCCGACCTCGTCCTTCTGAACAATGACCTGATCTTCACCCAGCACGATTGGCTCGCGCGGTTGCGCGCCGCCGCGGCGTCCGACCCCAAGATCGGCGTCGTCGGCTGCCGGTTGTGCCTGCCCGACGGCCGGCTGCTCCACGCCGGGACCTACATCCTGCCCGACACCATGTGGGGCCAGCAGATCGGCTCTCTCGAACAGGATCTCGGCCAGTTCACGGCGGAGGTCCGCGAGGTCGAGGGGATCGTCTTCGCCTGCGCGTTGATCAAACGCGAGCTGCTGGGCCAGATCGGCGGCCTGGCGCTCGATTTCGAATCGTATTTCGAGGACACCGACTACTGCCTGCGCGCGCAGGCCGCGGGTTGGAAAACCGTCGTCTGCGGCGGCGTCACGCTGATCCACGACGAGCACGGCTCGACCCAGAACGATCCGGACGCGCTCGGCGACCTGTTCCAGACCAGCCGCGCGACCTTCCGGGCGAAATGGGGAGCGGAACTCGCCGGCCGCTACGAGCACAAACTGCTCTGGCAGTCGATCATGAACTTCCCCACCGGCTACGCGATGAGCTGCCGCGAAATCCTGCGCGCGCTCGACGTCCAAGGGGTGGAGGTCGCCTACCGCTACGTCTACGGACCGCGCACCGTTTTCGCTCCGGTCGAGCCGGAGAACAGCGAGGACTACCGGCTGAACGTGCTGCGCTCACGGAAGGTTTCGTGGCGGCCGAAAGCCGCGGTCGTCTACGGCCAGGCCGACGTCTTCGGCAGCAACCGCGGCCGAATCAAGGTCGGCTACACGATGCTCGAAGTCGACGGCTTCCCGCCCGATTGGGTGCGCGCGGCGCAAAAGATGGACGAGGTCTGGGTGCCGAGCGAGTTCAACCGCCGTGGGTTTCTCGAATCCGGGCTCAAACGGCCGATCGAGATCATCCCGCTCGGCGTCGACACCAACTATTTCCATCCCGGGCTTTCCGCCTTCCCCAATCCGCTGGGGGAGTTCGTCTTCTTCTCCGCTTTCGAGTGGGGCGAGCGCAAGGAGCCCGGCCTGCTGCTCAAGATCTTCAACGACGAGTTCGGCTGCGACGAGCCGGTGCGCCTGGTCTGCAAGGTGATCAATCGCGATCCGGGCCTGAAGCTGAAAGAGGAGATCCGCGCCCTGCGCCTGCGCGACCAGGGGGGGCGCATTTCGTTCCTGTTCAACCAGGAGTTTCCCCACTACCAGCTCGGCTCGCTCTACCGCTCGATGGACTGTTTCGTCTCGGTGTCGCGCGGCGAGGGGTGGAACATGCCGCTGATGGAGGCGATGGCGTGCGGCCTGCCCGCGATCGCGACCGACTGGGGCGCCCATCGCGAGTTCGTCCACGAGGGAAACGCCTATCCGTTGCGCGTCCGCGGCACCATCCCCGCGATCGCCAAGTGCCCCTACTACGCGGGCTTCCGCTGGGCCGACCCGGACCCCGAGCACCTTCGTCACCTGATGCGCCAGGTGTTCGAAAACCAGGCCGAAGCGCGGGCCAAAGGCGCCGCGGCGGCGCGCGAGATGGCCGAGCGCTGGACCTGGGCGCACACGGCGAAGAAGATCGTCGCGCGGCTCACGGCGTTGGGGGCTTGATCCTTTACCGGTAGAGGTCGGACGACGAGGGCGGCCACGGGGGGCCGCCCCTACCGGGCAGACATGGGGCAGACACGTAGGTCTGCCCCTACATGAACACGTGCCCGTTGTAGGGGCAGACCTATGTGTCTGCCCCCGAATCGGGCATCCGCCTAATCGATCGCTTCGCCCTTCTCGACCTTGGCGATCAAGCCTTCCAGGTTCTTCTTCGCCGCCGCGTCGGGCGCCTGGGCCATCGCGGCCTTGAAGTGGCGTAGCGCGTCTTCCTTCTTGCCTGCGGCGGCGCTTGCGCGGCCGAGGCTCACCTCGGTCGGCCAGACGCCGGGGAAGCGCTTGCCGTTGACCTCCAGCACCTTGATGCCGAGGGCGGTCTTCTTCGCCGCCAGCAACTGCCGGCCAGCGTTGTGGATGTCGAAGGCGCCCGCGGCCGGATGGTTGACCGCCAGCTCGAAGGTCTTGGCCGATTCCGCGGTCTTGCCGTTGGCATCCTGAAGCGCGGCGAGGGTGGACAGCGTGGTGAAGTTCTCCTGACCGCCGAACGGCCCGTTCACCGCGGCCTGCGCCCAGACCAGACCCTCCGCCAGGTTGACCTTGTTCGTAAGGCAGAAGTTCGCCGCCCGCTCCCAGTTCTGCCAGGAAAAGCCCGGGAAGTTCTGCAGCTCCTGGCGAATCCTTTCGACGTAGAGGTCGTTGACGTTCGGCACTTCGATCTTCCATGGCAGCGCGAGGTTTTCCCATTCCAGCTCGACCGTCGCCGAAGCCGGCTCGCGGTCGACGAACTCGTAGGTCAGAAACTCGCGGTAGGCGCTCTCGATCGGCTTGGCGGTCACCCGCAGCGCATCTTCCTTCGCGTCGTAAAAGAAGCTGCCCCAGGCGGTCGAGTTGTGGGAGAAGACGATCGTCCACTCCTCCTTGCCCGGAATGAAATGCAGGCCGTAGGTGCCGGCCGGCAGCGGCTTTCCCTGCACGACGACGTCGTGATCGACCGCGAACGTCGTGTTCTCGTTCGAGCCGCCGCGCCACGGGCACTGGTCGCCGCAGGTGCCGAAACCCAAGTTCGCCATGCCGTAAGGGACCAGCTCGCCCCAGATCTTGCCTTTGCGGTCGGTGCCGTCCGGCGCGTGGACGTTCGGGCTGTTGTAGGTGATCTCGACCTTGACCAGACCGATACTCTGCGACACTTCGGAATGCTGGTTGTCGCCGCTCGGCGGCAGGGTCAATTCGTGCGCCGAGGCGGGCCGCGCCGCAAGAGCGACGAGCGCGAGAAGGGTGAGGCAGGGGGTCAACAAACGCTTCATCGGTGTTCCTCCCGGAAGACATGAGTCCTCTCGATGGTCTACAAGGAGCTACGCAGAGGCGAGGAGAAGGTTTGCCCGGTTTCGTTTACGATTCCCCGGACCATGCGCCGCCTACCGCCGCTCCTCGCTCTGCTCTTGATTTCCCCGTTCGCCTCCCGGGCCGCCCGCGCCGACGCTCCGGCGTTCGACGCGCCGGCGGCAGCGCGCTTCGCCGATCTCGCGCTCGCCTGTGTCGCCAAGGAGTACCCGAACAAGATCGCCCACGTAATGACCGGCGACGGCGACGCGAAACCGCCGCGCCAGCTCACCCCGGCGTTCTTCGGCTGCTACGACTGGCACTCCGCCGTCCATGGCCATTGGCTGCTCGCGCGGCTCGCCCGGACCTATCCGCAGGCGCCGTTCGCGGCGCCGGCCAAGGCGGCGCTCGCCGTGAGCCTCACGCCGGAAAAGATCGCCGCCGAGGTCGCCTATCTCGACGGCCCCGGGCGGGTGTCGTTCGAACGGCCGTACGGCCTCGCCTGGCTGCTTCAGCTGGGCGCCGAGCTGCGCGGCTGGGACGACCCGCAAGCGAAGCCCATGTCCGCCGCGCTCGAACCGCTCGAACGGGCGGCGGCGAAGCGGATCTCCGACTGGCTGCCGAAACTGTCGCGGCCGATCCGGATCGGCGAGCACGACCAGACCGCGTTCGCCTTCGGGTTGATCCTCGATTGGGCGCGCACCGCCAAAGACGCGGACCTCGAAGCGCTGATCGTTTCGCGCAGTGAGGCGTTCTACGCCGCCGACCGCGCCTGCCCGCTCTCTTACGAGCCGTCGGGGCAGGACTTCCTCTCCCCCTGCATCGCGGAGGCCGACCTGATGCGGCGCCTGCTGCCGCCCGCGCGCTTCGCCGCCTGGCTCGGCGACTTCCTGCCGCAGATCCCGCGCGCCGCCGAGGCCCCCGGCGCGCCCTCCTGGCTCGAACCCACGGTGGTCACCGATCCGACCGATCCCAAGCTCGCGCATCTGGACGGCTTGAACCTCTCTCGCGCCTGGATGCTCGAAGGGATCGCCGCCGGCCTTCCCGCCGCCGACCCGCGCCTGCCCGCCCTCCGCACCACCGCGCTCCGCCATCGCACGGCGGGGCTCGCGGCGGTCACCGGAGAGCATTACGAAGGGGGCCACTGGCTCGGCAGCTTCGCCACCTACCTTGCGACCGGGCGGGGGTTGGGGCGGTAGACTGCGCCACTCGAAGTAGGAAAAGTTGGAGGAACCCGTTCGGCGAAAGCGATCGATCCAGGTTAATGGCCGAATCAATAGGAGCCCTCATGGCGACACCGGAGGCACGGGCGCTGCGGATCGACGAGTTGGTCCACCACGCTCTCGTGTTCGCCGTCAAGAGGGAGGCACGGATGAATGAGGACGCGATCCGCGGCCAAGTCGAGCGGCTATTCGCCCTGCTCGCCGAATGGCACGCCGACTACCTGTTGGTCGGCGGCATCGCGCTCCTCTCCTACGTCGAGGGGCGCAACACCGAGGACATCGAGCTCCTGCTCGCGCCCGAAACGCTCGCCCGCCTACCCGAATTGGAGGTGACCGGCCGCCGCGCCGATTTCGCCTCGGCGAACTTCGGCGGGCTCGAAGTCGATCTCCTGCTCACCTCGAACCTCTTCTTCGATCACGTCCGCCACCGCCACGCGACGGTCCGCCCATTCGCGGAGCGCGAGATCCCCTGCGCCACTCCGGAAGGGCTCTTCCTGCTCAAGCTCTATGCCCTCCCCTCCCTCTACCGCCAGGGGCGGCTGCCGCGCGCGGCGCTTTACGAGGCCGACCTACTCGCCTTGCTGGTCGCTTTTCCGTTAGCGAAAGAGGCGCTGCTCGAAGAGCTGGCGCCGTTCCTCCCCGCGTCCGACCTCGCCGAGCTGACCAAGCTGGTCGGCGAGATCGCGGAGCGAATCGAGGGGCACCGGTTCGGCTGAGGCGGTCGCCCCTCCACCGGCCGGATCGTGGGTTTCGCGCGACTCTAGAGCAGCTCGGCCTTCCTCGCGCGGCGCAGGATCTCGCCGCCCAGCTTGCCGTAGGCGGCGGCGCCGGTCGACCAGGACTCGTAGTCGAAGATGCTGCGGCCGTGGCCGGGCGCCTCGGCGAGGCGGACGTTGATCGGAATCTCGGTCTTGAGCACCTTGCTGCCGTACTTCTTGCGCAGGTCGGCCACCAGCTCTTCGGTCAGCTTGGTCCGGTGGTCGACCATGGTGAGCAGAATGCCGAGCAGCTGCCCCTTGCCCACCCGCTCGCGGTTCATTTCCAACAGCTCGAAGAAACCGCCGAGCGCGTCGGCGTCCAGGTGGTGCGGCGCGAGCGGCACGAGGTAGGCGTCGGCGGCGGCGAGGCCGTTGACGGTCAGGATCGACAGCCCCGGCGGGCAGTCGATGACGACCATGTCGAACCGGCGGCGCACGGGCTGGAGCGCTTTCTTGAGCAGCTTCTCCGGCTCCTGCTTGCGCGCGACCGCGAGATCCATGCCGGCTAGAGCGAGCGCGCCGGGAATCAACTGCACCCCCTCGATGCTCGATTCGCGGATCGCGTCGGCCGCCTCCACTTTGCCGAGTAGCAAATCGGCGGTCGAAGGATCGGCCTCGGCGCGGCCCACCCCGAGCGAGTAGCTCGCCGACCCTTGAGGATCGAGGTCGACGACCAGGGTTTTCAGCCCGCCGCGTGCGAATGCAGCCGCCAGGTTGACCGCCGTCGTGGTCTTGCCCACTCCGCCCTTGACGTTCACCAGAGCCAGATTCATCGCGTCCTCCTCGTTTGACCGATTCTACGCAAGTTTATCCGGCTCTTGGGCGGAGCGCGAATGGCAGGCGAAAACGAGAAAACGCCCGGCCGACGGGCATCCGGACAGGACGCCGATCGACCGGGCTCCGTGGAGGTACTGCGCCGACAGCAGGTCAGTTCGGCATCAGCACCGCGTTGACAACGTGAATTACGCCATTCGACTGGATGACGTCGGCGATCGTGACGGTCGCGGAGTTGCCCTTCTCGTCCCAGACCTTGACCGCTTTGCCGTCCATCTTCGCGGTCAGCTTGCCGCCGCTCACGGTATCGAGCGTCGCCTTGCCGCCGCCCGCCTTGATCTTCGCCATCAGCGAGGCCGCGTCCCACTTCCCGGAGACGACGTGGTAGGTGAGGATCTTTACCAGGGTCGCCTTGTTCTCCGGCTTGAGCAGGTTTTCGACCGTACCGGCCGGCAGGGCGGAGAAAGCGGCGTTGGTGGGCGCAAAAACGGTGAACGGCCCCGGGCCTTTCAGCGTCTCGACCAGGCCGGCGGCCTTGACCGCGGCGACCAGGGTCGTATGGTCCTTCGAGTTGACGGCGTTGTCGATGATGTCCTTGGTCGGGTACATCTCGGCACCGCCGACCATCTTCGTGCCCATCTCATGGTTCGGAGCCGCGATGACCGTCGAAGCGACCAGCGCAGCGGCCAAACCCATCCAGATTTTCAGATTCTTGGGACGCATGTGGGGATTTCCTCTCAGTTGGCATTCGATCTTAGGAGAGCTCATGCAGGCTTCTTTTTGCGCCTGCAAACATTCCTACGTGGACATGAGCGTTTCGGATGAGGCCTTGGGGAGAGTGCGGGCGGGACGCCCGCGCACCCAGGACAACGCGGGGGCGCGCTGCGCCGTATATCTGTCGATCCGTTTCCGTACGACCGCGACTCGACGATGCCCGAACCCGGGGTACTTCCTCTCCTCCGCCACGGTTCCAGGTGACCACCCTGCTCCGCCCCGTCCTCTGGCGCCCGGCGGGAGCGCCAGTCCTCCGACTGGGCGAAAAGAAAAGCTTTTTCGAGCACGTCGGGGACGCCTTCGACGTGAAGCCGCCGGAGGAGAAGAAACCGGCGGCGGCGAAGACTCCAGCCGCGACGCCGCCCGCGGCGACCGCCGCAACGCCAGGGAATCCTGAAAAGGCCAAGCCGCCCGGTCGCTGAACCCCCTCGGGCTCAGGCTCTTTTGCTTTTCCCTGGGAGCGCCGAGCTCCAGCTCGGCCGCTTGGGCGACCTCAGCCGATTCGGTGCCGAGCTGGTGCTCGGCCGTCCCGGGGGAAAGCGCTCTCCGGCCGCCGTGTTACGCTTCTGCCACCACCTCGGCCCTACCAGCCCATGCTCCGCCCCTTGCTGACGATCGCCTCCATCGTGGCTCTGCTGTACCTCGCGTGCTGCGTGCTGCTGTTTTCCTGCCAGCGCTCCCTGATTTACTACCCGCACCCGCCCTCGTCCGCCCAGGGCACCTCGACGATCACGCTCCCTGCCGAAGGGGCGGAGGTGCGGGTGACGGCAAGCCCCAAGCCGGGGCCGGGGGCCGTGGTCTACTTCGGCGGCAACGCGGAGGACGTCAACCACAGCCTGCCGGATCTGGAGTCCGCGTTTCCCCAGCACGCTCTGTATCTGATGCATTACCGGGGCTACGGCGGCAGCACGGGCAAGCCGTCGGAACGTGCGCTGGTCGCCGACGGGCTCGCCCTGTTCGACCGGGTTCACACCGAGCATCCGAACGTCGTCGTGATCGGCCGCAGCCTAGGCAGCGGCGTCGCGATTCAAGTGGCCACCTCACGCCCGGTGTCGAGGCTGATCCTGGTCACGCCCTACAATAGCCTGGAAGAGCTGGCCGCCCGCCAGTACGCGATCTTTCCCATCCGCTGGCTGATGATGGACAAGTTCCAGTCGTGGCGCTACGCGCCGAAGGTGACCGCGCCGACGCTCCTGGTGGCGGCCGAAAACGACCAGATCGTCCCCCGCCAGAGCACGGAAGCGCTCTATGCCCGCTTCAACGCCGGGGTCGCAACGCTCCGAGAGGTCGCAGGCACGGGCCACAACACGATCCAAGAGAGCCCGAGGTACATCCCGCTGCTCCAGGGAGCGCCCTGACTCTCGCGGGGGAGCCTGGGCCCGGTATGAAGGAATCCCAGCGCACCGAATGGAAGGAATCGTGGCGCGACGATCACCTGCGCTGGGTGTGCGGCTTTGCCAATGCCGAAGGCGGTGTGCTGGTTATCGGCCGCGATGACAAGGGGCGGGTGGTCGGGGTCCCTGATGCCACGAGACTGCTGGAGGAGCTGCCGAACAAGCCCTGGAGCGGAGCAGCGGCCGGGTCGAATCCGGTTCTCATCGCGGCTCCGTGATGGACCTCATCGACAAGCTCAGGCTTCGAGAAGGAGCCCACCTCAAACGTGCGGCCCTGTTACTGTTCCACGAGGATCCGGAGAGATTCGTGAGCGGCGCCTTCGTGAAAATCGGCTTCTTCCGCACCGAATCCGATCTGGCGTACCACGACGAGATGCATGGAGACCTGTTCACCCAAGTCGCGAGCACCATCGAAGTGTTGCGCACCAAGTATCTCAAGGCCGCCATCCGCTACGAGGGCATTCAGCGCATCGAATCCTTCCCGGTGCCCGATGCCGCGTTGCGCGAGGCCTTGCTCAACGCATTGATTCACCGCGACTACGCGGTGGCCGCTCCGGTGCAGATCCGCGTCTATGAGGATCGGCTGAGCATCTGGAATCCCGCCGTACTGCCCGAGGGCTGGAGCCTGAACGAGTTCCTGCACGAGCACGCTTCGCTCCCGTACAACCCGAATGTCGCCAACGCCTTCTTTCGCGCCGGGGAAATTGAGGCCTGGGGACGCGGCATCCAAGGCATTTTCCAGGCTTGCCGCGACGCCGGAACGCCGAAGCCGAAGATTCGACTGGCCGGGCACGACCTTTGGCTGGATTTCGCCTTTGCGTCCGGCTATCTCCAGGCCGTGAGCCCGAAGAGCGATGGCGAATCGGCCCGGAAAACTTCGGTGAAAACTTCGGTGAAAACGGCCGACACCTTGCTGGAGCTGTTGCGCCGGAACCCGCAAATGACTCTGCTCGAGGTTGCCGCGGAAGTGGGGCGCACTGTCCGCGCTATCGAGATGGCCAGTGCCAAGCTGGTCAAGGCGGGCAAACTGCGATTCGTCGGACCGCAGAAAGGTGGTCGATGGGAAGTTCTACCGTGAACGAACCGCTCCGCTCCGAGCACAAGACCCAGAACCGCATCGTCGCCCTGTTCACCGACCCGGCGCGTCTCCCAGAGGTTAGCGGAAACGGCTCACCGGCCGAAGGGTGGGGCCGTTCGGCATCCGGGCCGCCGAGATAGCGGCGGTCCCAGGACGAGCACACCCGGGGTGCGACAGGGCGGAAAGGGCAACGTCCCTGAAGGGGTGGCGGCGGTAGGTGCGGGCGGACGCCCGCGCACCCAGGGGGCGAAGCGTTCCGCTGGAAGCGGACGACGTTTAAGATCGAACCCCGGCCGCGGTAGATCCCGGATCCCGTGCGAAGGGGCCGGCACACACGAACGTTCGCCCGCGCGGCAAAAAATACATTCATCCTCTAGAAGGGAGCGTCCCGTGAGCGCACTACCCACGGAGCGGTTGCTGGCGTCGTATTGGATTCCGGAGGTCGGGATCGGCAACCCGATCCAGGAGGTGGTCGTGCCGCTCACCGACGTGCTCAACTACACGCTGGCCAACCAGCAGCCGCAGACGAACGTCGTGTTCCTCGGCTTTGCCGCGTTCACCGGCTCGCCGACGGATTTCGCCCCGCCGTATCTCTCGATTCCGAAGTCGATCCTCGAGCAGTTGACCGTCCAGCCCGGTCAAAGCCAGAGCGCCGTCGAGCAACTGCAGAGCGCCGGAATCCAGGTGCTGCTGTCGGTGCAGGGGTACACCCCTTCGGGCCAACCGAGCGGCATGGGGTGGGACGGCGTACCCGCCGACCAGAACGAGGCGTTCGCCGCTTGGGTGCAAACGGACGTCATCGAGCAGTACGGCCTGGATGGCATCGACATCGACAACGAGTGGAGCGGCCTTACTCCCGACCCGCAGAGCTTCGTGGATACGGTCGCCGCTTTGCGCAACTCCCTGGCCGGCAGCCTGATCACCAAGGCTCTGTGGGCCGACCTTTCCCCCTACGACTACTTCACGATCCCGGTCTCCAGCTCATCGCCCTACTACCCCGGGCAGACTCTGGCGTCGTTGCTCGACTTCGGCAGCACGATGGCGTACGGCTACTCGACCTTCGCGCAGGAAGAATTGGTCGCGGCGTATCAGAGAGCCGGCATGGCTTGGAACCAGCTCTGCACCGGCGTCCAGGCGGGTCCGCCTCCGCCCTATGGGCAATGGATGACGCCGATCGGCGAAGTCTCTGACTTGGCCCAGTGGGTGGTGGCGCCCGAAGGCGACGGCAAGACGGTCCCGCCGATCCTCGGCATGATGCTCTACACGTTCTCGCAGGACATCCAGCAGTGGACCTACGGGCCGCAGAACTCGCCGGGTTACATGTTCCCGAATCCGAACGATCATCAATGGCAGCAGGCGATCGTAGAGGGGATGTGGGGACCCGGAAACTGGGTGGTGAAGTCGTAACGGGTCAACTCAAGTCATCCCAGGTCCCTCGCCGGGGCGTCGGCACCAGGTGGCCGAGAAGTAGGGCGACTGCCGGGCACCCGCTCGGTGGTTTCGGCTTTTCCTGGGGTTCCTAGCCGGTGGCGGTGCGCTCGCCGGACATGATGCGCCAGCCGATGACTTTTTCGTCGATCTCGCGCAGGCGGTTGGCGATCAGGCGGCAGAGCAGCTGGAGGAATTCGAGCGAGGCGTGGGGGTCCATCGCGAGCACTTCGCGCACGGTGGCCTGGTTGAGCGCGAGCGCGGTCAAGGGGCCGCCGTGGGCGCGCGCGTCGGCCGAGCGGGGCTGGCCGTCGATCAGGGACATCTCGCCGAAGAAGTCGCCGCGATCGAGGATCGCGAGCGCCTCTTCGCCGCCGCCGGGGATGAACTTGCTGATCATCGCCTTGCCTTCCAGGATGACGTACATCTCAGCGCCCTGGTCGCCCTCCTGGAAAACGTAGGCGCCGGCCGCGTAGCGCACCTCTTTGGAGAAGGTCGCCAAGGTCATCAGCTCGCGCCGGGACAACCCCTGCTCGCGGAACAGGCGGATCTTGTCCGAGCTGTCGACCGTTACCGCGCCGATGGCGCCGATCACCGCGGCGCTCGCCGGCGGGCGGCGCAGGCGCAGGAAGTTCTCGGGCTGCGATTCGGAGTTGAAAAAGCCTTTCAGCTGCTCGTTGGTGCCGCGCAGCTTCCTCGCCAGGGCATGCCAGACGATCCAGGCGAGCTGGCTGCCGAGCTCCGGGCCGTTTTCGATCAACGAATCGAGCGCGCTCGCGTCGATGCGCAGCAGGCGGGTGGTCTGGGTGGCGATCGCGTCGCCGGTCCGCTCGTTGCCGGTGACGTAGCTCGCCTCGCCGAACATCTCGCCCGCGCCGTGGGTGCCGAGCACGAACGTGCCGTAGGAGGTCGGCCGCTGGATCGTCACCTCCCCGTCCTCGATCAGGTAGAGGTCGCGCCCGACGTGGTGATGGGCGAAGATCAGGCTGCCGATCTCGAACGTCTCGTCCTCGACCGCGCGGGTGAGCTTGAAGATCAGCTCGTCGGGCAGGTGGGCGAGCAGCCGGATGCGGCGCAGGCGCGCGGCGACCTCGATCTGCCCGCCCGGCATGCGCCGCGGCAGGGCGCCCGGCCCGGCGATGCCGCGCGGCAGCAGGCCGTCGGCTTCCAGCTGGCGCTCGCGGTGCCATTCCAGGCGGTCGAACGCCACGTGCAGCGCGTCCTGCCGCTCGTGGAACATCTCAGCCAGCTCGCGGGTGCCCCAGCCGAGGATCTGTTTCAGCGTCTGGATCCGCCGCCGCAACCGGTCTCCGCCATCGTGGTCGGCCTCGTTGAGCAGCAGGAAGGCGTGGATGGTGGCGCGTAGCGCGTCCTCGTGATGCTGGCGCTCCAGCTCGGCGCGGCCGAGCATCTCGGCCGTCTCGCGATCGAACGGATTGAAGCGCAGCGCCTGTTGCAGCTCTTCGGCCGCCCCTTCGTGCTCCTTCTTCCTGAACTGCAGGCGGCCGAGCAGCTTGTGGCGCGACGGGCCGGCGTCGTCCTTGGCGCGCGCCATCTCCAGGCACTCGAAGGCGCGCCCGCTCTCCCCCTTCTCGGCGTAGAGATGGGCGAGACCGATGAACTGCGCGGCGTCGATCGCGTTTCTCCGGTGCTGCTCGCGCAGCCGCTCGGAGAGGCCGCGCGGCGGCTTGCCCTGGCGGGCCGCCTGGCGTTTGCGCACCTCGGCGAGGCCGAGCTTGATGCCGAGGTTCGCGGGCTCCAGGCGCAGGGCGACCTGGAACAGCTCGGCGGCCTCTTCGAACAGCTCGCGCTCGGACAGCCGGCGCGCCAGCTCGAGCAGGGTTTCGAGGTCGGTGTGCGGTTCGATCGCGGCCATGGCGGTGGGCTCGGGAATCCTTAGTCTACCAGGGGAAAGCCTCGGCGGAGCAGCGTTCTGGTCGCGCGGGGGGCTGCCGGGCGTCTCGCCCGCAACGGCGGGCTCTAGGCCCGCGCGCTGCCCGCGCACCGGGGAGGGTGGCAGCGACACCGACAACTTTGGTACGTTAAGCCGATTTCGCGCTCAGCCCAAGGACTCCCGATGACTCGCGTCAACGCTTGCACGATTGTGTCGAATAACTACCTGGCGCTCGCCCAGGTCTTCGCCGCGTCGTACAAAAGCCTCCATCCGGGCGCCGAGGTCTATGTCTGCATCGCCGACCGGCCGGACCCTTCGGTGCATTACGGCCGCCTGCCGTTCGTGCCGGTCTTCGCCGCCGAGCTGGGCATTCCCGCGTTCGAAAACTTCGCGTTCCGCTACGACATTCTGGAGCTGAACACCGCCGTCAAGCCGTTCCTGCTCGACTACCTGCGCAAGACGTACGGGCTCGACCGGATCTTCTATTTCGATCCCGACATCCTGGTGCTCGATTCCGTGGCGCCGCTCGAACGCCTGCTCGACGAGCATCCGGCGGTGCTGATTCCGCACATCACGCGCGGGCTCGACGACGGCTTGCTGCCGCCCGAGCGGATGATCCTGATGGCCGGCGTCTACAACCTGGGTTTCCTCGGCCTGCGCCTCGACGAGACGACCGCGGAGTTTCTCTCCTGGTGGCAGGATCGCCTCTACCGGTTTTGCGTCAACGACATCCACAACGGCGTGTTCGTCGACCAGTCGTGGATGGACCTTGCCCCGGCATTTCTGGACGACGTCGCGATCGTCCGCGATCCCATCTACAACATCGCCTACTGGAACCTGCCGCACCGCCGCACCGTCTGGGACGGCGAGCAGCTCACGGCGGAAGGGCGGCCGATCGGGTTCTTTCACTTCAGCGGCATCGACTTCGACAACCTGGAAGCGATCAGCAAGCATCAGAACCGGGTCTCGCTCACCCGCCGCCCCGAGCTGCGGCCACTGTTCGAGCGCTACCGCCGGCTGGTGCGCGAGGCCGGCCACGCCCAGCTGGTGGGCATCCCATACGGCTTCCGCTCCTTTCCAGGAACCGAGGTTACCGTGCCGTGGGTCGCCCGCCGGCTGCTGCAGCGGATGGACCCCAAGGGGCGGCGCTGGCCGAACCCGTACGACATCTACAGCCAGGACAGTTTCTTCGCCTGGTTGGTCGAGCCGATCCCCTACCCGGGCGGTACCCTCAACCGGGCGGTGCTGGCGCTGTGGGAGCTGCGCGACGACTTGGTGCGCGCCTTCCCCGAGGTTTGCGGCCGCGATCTGCGACGCTACGTCCACTGGCTCAAGCTCCACGGCGAGGGGGTGCGCGCGGGTCTGCATCCGATCTTTCTCGAGCCCGTCGGCGCACGCGACGATCCGGCGCTGGTGCAGCCCCGCCACTCGACCTTCGGGCCGCAGCTGCACCCTTACGCCACGGTCGCGGTCGAGCGCGCCGCCGAGCTGCTCGCGCGCCTCGACCTGACCCGGCCGGGGGCGATGACCGCCTGGCTGAACGAGCCGATCCCCGGCACGGCGGCGCGCAACCCCGTCGTCACCCGCCTGGTGCTGCTGCTGTGGAAGGTCCGCGCCGACGTCCAGCAGAACTTCCCCGATCCGCTCGAAGGGCACCAGGCGCAGCTCGCCGACTGGTTCTGTCGCCACGCCGCGAGCGAGTTCTATCTCCATCCCGATCTGGTCGCCCCGGTTCTGCGCACATTGCCGCGCAAGACCCGTATGGCGCTCGCCTGGAGGCGCGAGGCGGTCCCGACGGTCGTGCGGCCCCCGGCGCGCATCAAGACCGCGTCGACCGCCGCGCCCGAGGAGGCGCCGGGAGAGCCGTCGGACGCCCCGGCAGTCGCCGCGGAGGGGGCTTCGCCGAAGACAGCCGCAGCGTCCGAGCCGCTCGGCGGGCGCCGCGCCCTGACGGTCAACCTCGCCGGCTACTTCGGTATGGACACGGGAGTCGGTCAGGTCGCGCGGGGCAGCCTCCTCGCTCTCGCCCGCGCGGGCATCGACGCGCAACCGGTGCCGCTCGACCAAGATCTGCCGAGCCGGACCTACGACGGCCGCGTCTGTTACGAAGAAGGCGTGCCGCACCCGGTGACGATCCTTCACGCCAATGCGGACGAGACGCCGCGCGCGTTGTCGACCCTGCCGATCGCGGGCACCGCGGGCGGGGTGAAGATCGGCTACTGGTTCTGGGAGCTGTCACACTTCCCGCTCGCGCTCACCGACCGCTTCGGCCTGCTCGACGAGGTCTGGGCGCCGAGCCGTTTTTGCCAACAGAGCTACGAGCCGGTCGCGACCGTGCCGATCCGCTATGTGCCCCCGTGCGTTCCGGCGCCCGGCGAAACCCCGGCGACCGCCGCGAACCGAGCCCGGTTCGGCATCGAGCCCGGCCGGTTCACCTTCTTCTTCGCCTTCGACGTCCTCTCGGTGCCGGAGCGCAAGAACCCGTTCGCCGCGATCGAAGCGGTGCGCCGGCTCGCCCGGCGGACCTCGCGACCGTTCGCCCTGCTGCTCAAGGTGTCGCGCGCGCGCCACGATGCCGCGCTGCTCGCCCGCCTCAGCGAAGCCGCGCGCGGCCTGCCGGTGGAGATCCACACGACGCCCGCCTCCCGCGAGGAGATGGATGCCCTGGTCTCGCTGTGCGACGCGAACCTGTCGCTCCACCGCTCCGAAGGGCTCGGCCTGCTGCCAATCGAGACGCTCTATCTCGGCAAGCCCGTCGTCGCGACCGGCTACGGCGGGGTGACCGATTTTCTCGACGAGACGACCGGGTTTCCGGTCGGCCACACCCTCGTCCGGCTGGAGCGGGACCACACTCCCTATCCCGCGGGGGCGGTCTGGGCCGAGCCCGATCTCGACCACGCGGCGGACCAGATGCTCCGGGTGCTCGAAGATCCGGACGAGGCCGCCGCGCGCGGCGCCGCGGGGCGCGCCCGGGTGGAGGCACTCTACGGCGTCGAGGCCGCGGCGGCACGCTTCGCCCAAGAAATCGAGCGGGTGTATGGCCAGCTCTATGACGGCCCGGCCACCCCACCGGCGCAAGGCTGACCCGGCATGACGCCCGCCGAGGCGATGCTGCTCGGCGGCGCCGCGTTCGGCGCGGGCGTGATGAACGCGATCGCCGGAGGCGGCACGATCCTCACCTTTCCCGCCCTGGTCGCCCTCGGCCTGCCGGCGATCACCGCCAACGCCACCTCGACGGTGGCCCTGCTGCCCGCCTCCGCGAGCAGCAGGGCCGGCTATCGCCGCGAGGTGCAAGGCCATACCGCCTGGCTGCGCGCGCTGTTTCTGCCCAGTCTGATAGGAGGCGCGGCCGGGTCGGTGCTGCTGCTGTCCACCCCCGAGAAACTGTTCGCGCGGCTGGCGCCCTGGCTGATCTTGTTTGCCACCGCGTTGTTTCTGGTGCAGGGGGCGATGGCTCGGGGAAAAGCTAAAAAGGACATGAAAGACGGCAAGGACTTCCAGGACAACAGCCTTGAAGGGGGCCGGTTCTGGGGGGCGATGGCGGCGCAGTTGGCGATCTCGATCTATGGCGGCTACTTCGGGGCCGGGATCGGCATTCTCATGCTCGCGCTGCTCGGATTTCTCGGGCTGGGCGACATCCACGCCATGAACGGCCTGAAGAACTTCTTCGCCCTGTGCATCAACCTGGTCGCCGCGGCGCTGTTCATCGCCCGCGGCGCCGTCGCCTGGCCGGTCGCCCTGTTGATGATCCCGTGCTCGATCGCCGGCGGCTACGGCGGCGCCCGCTTGGCCCGCTCGATTGGCCGCGAGCGGGCGCGCGTCGCGGTGGTCGGCATCGGCGTCGCGATGGCGGCTTTATTGTTCTGGCAGCAGGGTCGGTGAAACGCGCTTGAGGGTCGGCCGATTCATCGCACCGGGATCGATTGCGCGTGATGAAAATGGTCTTCCGGATCCCACCGCTCTTTGACCTTGACCAGGTTGCGCGGATTTCGTCGAAAGTTGTCCAGGAAATATAGCCAGAGCGCGTGATCGACGTCGCCGCGCTCGTGGCTGCCCAGCACCGTGTCGGGATAGTTGTAGTAGGCGCCGTCGACCGTGCCGGTCGTATCCCTGGCCGGGTCCGGTGTGCCGCCGTATTCGGCATACACCTCACGGTAAAAGTCGTTGATCCATTGCAGGTGCGCCTCGGCTTGGGACCGATAGGGCTCGCGATGGCTTTGGCCCGGCTCGGAGGCGTTCAACCAGTAGGTCTGGTACTGGAGCTTCAGGATCGAGCTGCGCTGCGGCACGGCCGTCGACTCCGGTTTCCGACGGTTGATCGCGCCGCCGTAGCTGTCCACCTGTAGCAGGGATTGGCTCATGTCGGCAGGAGCAACACCGGAAGGGGTGGTGTTCAGCCATTTGTAGATGGCCTCGACCTGGTCCTTGGGGAAAGGCTTCTTCATGTAGGCCGACTTGTATTTGCCGAACTGGTTCGGCCCGGAGCCGTTCAGCGTCTGCAGCGCCTCCAGGTAGGTGACGTGTTGCGCCGCGTCGCTCGCCGGCAGGGTCGTCATGTAGCCGGGGTGCCCACCGAGCGGCTTCTCAAGCACCGCGCTCGGGACGATCTCGCCGAACCGCGCCTTGGCTTGCTGAACGCTCTGTTCGGCCCTCTCCCGGTGGGCGCGAAGTCCGACGCCCGGGGGCGACGCCATCTGCACGATCAAACCGACCTGCCCGGCCGAGACGTGGGTCAATTTCAGCAGGCCAAAGTCTGCCTCGGGCATCTCCGCGACGAGCTCGGCATAGGCGGCCAGCAGCCCGGCGAAGCGGTTCCGGTCGAGATTGGACCAGTTCCAGGCCAAGGTCCAGATCGTGGCGTGATCCGGAGCGTCGGGCAGCTCGGCAAAGTAGTAGCGGACGATGACGCCGAAGTTTCCGCACCCGGCGCCGCACAAAGCCCAGAACAGGTCCCGCTCGTCGCTCGAAGCATTCGCAGGCGACACGTGACGCAACTCCGCCCGTCCGGCCTTCGCGTCCCAGGTCACGATGTCTACCGCGCTCAAGTGATCCACGGTCAAACCATGCAACCGCGACAACAACCCGTACCCGCCGCCGGTGATGTGACCGCCCGCTCCGACCGAATAGCAGCTCCCGGCGGGCAGGGTTTTGTTGAAGCCGTTCAACAGCGTGCGATACACGGTCCAATTTTCACATCCGGCATCGACGAAATAGGCATTGCGAGCGGAATCGAACCCGACCTGGTTCAAAGCCGACATGTCGAGGATCGCCCGGGTGTCGCCGCCGTAGACGAAATTCTCATAGCAATGCCGGCCCGAGGTGACCTTCACGCCCCGGCCGTGGGCCTTGATGGCGGCGGTCAAACATTCCGCCACCTGGTCCGGATGCTTCGGGACGTACACCGCCTGCAAGTTGGGCGCGAACCAGCGGCGATCGAATCCCTGGCGATCGCTCGCGACCACGGGGCGGCTACCGCCTTTCACGAGGGTATGGCTCACGGCAGGACACTCCTTCCAGGAAACCAACTCGGCCGGTTCTCTCAGTTTACCCGTGCTCGCAATCCTACGGCGAACGCTTATCGGAAGACCAGCGGTCTTTGCCCTAGACCAACCCGTAAGGGCTGAAAATCCGAGGCAAAAGTCAATGCCGCGGTGGATAGCCGCTATCGGGGCCGTATAAGCGGCTATCGGCGCTGGATAGCGGCTATCCGAGCCGTATAGCCGCTATCCGAGGTAGATAGCCGCTATCTGGGCTGGCAAGCCGCTTCCTGGGACGTAGAGCCGCTATCGGCGCCGAGCAGCGAAACTCCGCGCCAGGAGGCCGAGCGCGGAGGGATCCTGGCCGCCGGGGATGTCGCTCTGCGTCATTTCGTAGAGCGGGGCGACCGCGGCCGTGACGACCGCGCCGCCGCGCCAGTTCCGTTGCGGCCGCGACCTATTCGGCCGGCTCGGGCTCCGCCAGCAGATCGATTCGCTGCTTTGGGTTCTCCACATCAACGACCAGCGTCGAGAAAGTCCACTCCCCGGCGGACTTCTTGGCTTCCAGCTGGATCGTGCCCTTTCCTTTGGGGCCGGAGAGCGGAATCGAGAAAGCAGCCTCTCCGCTGGGACCGGTGGTGTGGATGCTGCCGTTGGTGAAGAAGCCTGTCGTGATCGGAGTGCCCAACGCCGCGATCACCTCCGGATTGGCTTGGGCTTTCACCAGCGCGTCCTTGTAGACGTCCGACGATTTCATCGCGGTGGTGGCCACCATGAAGATCGAGCCGACGCAGCCCCCCACCAGCAAGATCAGAGTCAGGCAGCCGGTGGGAACAAACCATTTCCAATTCCGTCCCCACCAGTTTGTGTTCTCCGATGGACTCATTTCACCCTCCGCTTTTCCGCCGAGGCTATCACCATCCCCCCCTTCGGCTTCAGGGCTTCACGGGAGGACGAGCTAGCAAATCTCCTCCCTAGAGACGATACCCAAGCCGGGTCGCTTGCCGGTAGGCTGCGTCGGAACCTCGCACCCGAGACCCATCTGAAACCGAAAAGGAACAGCCGCCATGAGAAGCAGCCGTTGGACCTTCCTCTCCTCTTTCTCCGCCGTCCTGCTGGTCGCCTTCGCGCTCGGCGCTCCCTCGACCGCTTGGGCCGATTCCGGCGCCGACTTTTCGGGCACCTTCACGGCGACGCTCCCCGAGCGGGCGGAGATCCTCAACCTGCACGCCGACGGCACGGCGGAGATCACGCTCTCGGACCAGGTCACCTCGGGCGCCGGAGGATTCACCTTCAGCGACAGCTTCGGCTCGTGGAAGAAGACCGGACCGCGGCGGCTCGTCGCACGATTTCTGAATCTGAACTTCGACGTCTCGACCCCGGCCGCCACCTACTCCGGCGTCGCGGTCGTGGACTACGTGTTCCAGTTCGCGCCGAACCTCAAGACCTTCGCCGCCAGCTGCCAGGGCAAGATCTTCCCGCCGGGCGCCGATCCGTTCAATCCGGCCTCGGTCCCGGTGACCACGTTCGACTGCGCCTATCTGGACGGCTTCCACTACCACCGGATGCCCCCCTTGCCCTAAGGCCAAGATCGACTGGACCGCAGCGGCTCGCCGAACCTCTGAGAACGCACCTTTTCTAGTGGATCGGCGATCTCGCCGCTCCACGCGCGCGAAGGGGTACCCATGCAAACCAAGGGCAAGAAGAAGCTGAGCTTGAGCCACGAGACCGTCCGCCGTCTGACCGATCGAGAAGTCCTGGGCGTGGCCGGCGGCGTGAGCCGCATGTGTACCGGCACGGAATACTGTACGGAAAGCTGCGGCATGTGCACCGGCAACACCTGCCTCTGCTGAGAGGAAGCGCCAGCGGTCTGGAGCCAGACCGCTGGCCTGGGTCGTCGGCGGGGCCAGACCGGCGCGACCGACGAAAACCGGGGTGCTCTCTCCGGGCGCTGATACCATGTCGCGCCAGCCCCAAAACCCGGAGACCCTATGGCCGACGAGAGCACCGCCCCCCTGCCCCCGAGCAAGCCCTGGTATCGCCTGTCGCTCACCACCTGGATCATGGTCGGTCTGGTGGCGGGCGGATTCCTCGGATGGATTCGGCCCGACTGGGGCAACAACGTCTACTTCCTGCGCGACATCTTCTTGAACCTGATCAAGTCGATCATCGCGCCGTTGGTCTTCTCGACCCTGGTGGTCGGCATCGCCGGGGGCGGCGACCTGAAGAAGATCGGCCGGATGGGCGCCAAGGCGCTGATCTATTTCGAGGTCGTGACCACCATCGCGCTGTTCATCGGCCTCGGCGTCGTCAACCTGACCAAGCCCGGCGTCGGCGTGGCGCTCGTCGCGACCGGCAACGAGACGGTGCAGAAGATCGGCGAGAACCATCCGAAGACGCTGGTCGAAACGATCGTCCACATCTTCCCGTCGAGCATCGTCGATGCGATGGTGAAGAACGACATCCTGCAGATCGTCGCCTTCTCGGTTCTGTTCGCCATG
Organism: Thermoanaerobaculia bacterium; assembly: GCA_035995205.1. GTDB lineage: Bacteria > Acidobacteriota > Thermoanaerobaculia > Multivoradales > UBA5704 > DASYKS01. The sequence goes on along the minus strand of DASYKS010000069.1, from coordinate 2,587 downwards.
GCGCTCTCCGCGATCGGTGAGAAGGGCAAGCCGATCTTGCGGGCGATGGACAGCCTGTCGCAGATCATGTTCCGCTTCACCAGCTACGTAATGATGTTCGCGCCGATCGGCGTCGGCGCCGCCATGGCGCACACGATCGCGACCCAAGGCCTGGGCGTGCTGGTGAACCTCGGCAAGCTGATCGGATCGCTGTATCTCGCGCTGATCCTGTTCGTCGTGCTGATCCTGGGGTCCGTCGCCCTGCTCTTCCGCATTCCGATCAAGAAATTCTTGAAGGCGGTGCGCGAGCCGGCGACGATCGCTTTCGCCACCACCAGCAGCGAGTCGGCCCTGCCGAAGGCGATGGAGGTGATGGAGCGCCTGGGCGTGCCGCCGCGGATCGTCGGCTTCGTCATGCCGACCGGCTACAGCTTCAACCTCGACGGCACCACGCTCTATCTCGCGATGGCCTCGGTCTTCATCGCCCAGGCGGCGGAAGCCACGACGGGGCATCACATGAATTTCAGTACCCAGTTGGTGATGATGCTGACGTTGATGATCACGTCCAAAGGAATCGCGGGCGTGCCGCGCGCCTCGCTGGTGATTCTCCTGGCGACCGCGAGCAGCTTCCTGCCCGAGGGGCTCGGCCCGATCGGCGTCGCCGTGATCTTCGGTGTCGACGAGCTGATGGACATGGGGCGCACCTGCGTGAACGTCATCGGAAACTGCCTCGCCACCTGCGTCGTCGCGCGCTGGGAAGGGGAATTCGACGATCGACGCGCGAGCGTGTTCGGTACGCCGAACGAAGCGCGGCTCGACCTGGCGGAAGGGGAACCGGCGTTCGTCCGCGCGTTGGAGCTGGGCGACTGACATGACTCGCCGCCGCCTGGCGGCTTGCACCGCCCGGTTGAGGAAAGCAGGAGGAAAGCGGGGCGGCCGGTTCTCTCGGCCGCCCCGGCGATCCGCCGGTAATTACATCCCGGCTACATCCTGACGCCTATTCCTTCGCCGCCAGATCCACCTCGTCGATCTGCAACTTGAACGGCCCCGAGACCGCCTGGCCCGCGCCCCAGAAGAACATCTGGATGTCGCGGGTCTCGGCCGTAAGCTCGGCGAGAGGGAAACTGAAGCGCTGCCACTCGGGGCCGGCAACGAAGGTGCGCATCGCGGGGATACGGCCGAGGCTCTTCGAGAACATCATCAGCTGGTAGGTGCCGCCGTCGCCCCGGGCGAAGAACGAGATCGAGGCGACCCCCGAGAGGTCGGCCGGGGCCAGACGCTCGCGCCCGACGTAGAGCGCCGCGCCGGCCCACGGGTAGGCCGTGCCGGGTTGGATCTCGCCGCCGATCTCGATCGACTTGGCGCTTCCCGCGGCACCGCCATCGACCACCGCGACCTTGACCGTCGACTTGCCGCCCATCACCTGATCGGTCGACTCGAACCAACCTGCGCCGATCGCCGAAGCGAGCGCGCCTCCTTCGAAGTCCGCGATCCGGCCCGAAGGCGGCAGGTCGGGTTTCGGGGCCGGGGCCGCGGCGGAGTTGGTGAACCGCGGGCGCTCGAAGCGGTGGCCGAGCTTCCAGATTCCGACGATCGCGCGGGTGGCGGTGATGTCGGTCGTCGGGTCGCCCTCGACCAGCACGAGATCCGCGCGGAGCCCCGGGGCGATCCGCCCGCGGTCCTTCAAGCGGAACGCCGTGGCGGGCGCCGAGGTCGCGGCGACCAGCGCCGCGGTCGGCGGGAGCCCCGCTTTGACCAACAGCTCCATCTCGCGGTGGACGCTCGCGCCATAGGTGGCGCTCGGGTTCGGAGCGTCGCTCCCCGCGAGGATCGGCACTCCCGCCGCCGCGAGGTCCCGGACCGCCGCGAAGGCGTTCGAAAGGGTGACTTTGCCGCCCCCGACGAACGACCGGCCGAGGTTTCCGCGCTCTTCGTCCGACAGGTATCCGGCGAAGCGCGGATCGTCGTTGAGCACCTTGCCGCTCGCGACCGTCGTGCCGCTTTCAAGGATGGTGAGCGTCGGCACGACGAACGCTTTCTTCTGCTTTGCCAGCTCGGCGAACGCCGGGTCCGGCGCGCGATCCTCGAACAGGTGGACGAGCCCGTCGACTCCGCTTTCGAGCGCCAGCATCGCCTCGTCCTCCGTGCCGATGTGAGCCACCGCGAGCTTGCCGCGCGCGTGGGCCGCCTTGGCCAAAGCGGCCACTGTCGGGGCGTCGAGGGAATTGAACGTCATCCCCCAGGCTTTGCCATCCTCGACCACGATTTTCAGGTAGTCCGACCCCTCGGCGAATCGCGCGGCGACGAACGCGTCGGCCTCTTCCGGCTTAGAAAGCGTCGGTATCTTCTCGCCGAACTGGGTGCCGTGCCCTCCCGGCGCCGTCGCCAGAGTCCCCGCGCTGAAGAGGTCGGCGCGGCCCGGCGCACCGTCTCGGGCTTGCTCCGCGCGCCTCTCCTGAGCGGCCTTAGGGCTCGTCAGGTAATAACCGGCTCATGTCTTACGTCCGAGCTAGGTCTGGGACGGGCGCTAAGCTGTAATTCCATTCTCCGTGGAATCGGGCTGGTTTGAGCTTCAATTCTCCGACTTCGGCATCGCTGACTTTGATTC
>DASYKS010000068.1:0-79977 GCA_035995205.1 Thermoanaerobaculia bacterium | reverse complement strand
CGTCACCGTCCAGCTCCTCAACAGCTCGGGGACGGTGATGGCCACGACGACCACCGCCACCAACGGCAACTACACCTTCGGCAGTCTGGCGGCGGGCAGCTACTCGGTCCGTGTCGTCAGCTCGACGCTGCCGACGGGAGTCACGCCCACCTTCGACCTGGACGGCACGGGGACGGCGCACATCGCGGCCGTCACGCTCACGACCGGCCAGGCCCGTACCGACGTCGACTTTGGCTACAAGCCGGCCGTGCCCTGCACGGCAGGCTACGTCAAGGACAACTTCACCACCGCGAGCTTCTCGAACAACGACGGCACCCTCAGCTGGTCCGGCGCGTGGATCGAGAGCGACACGGCTGGGACCGGCGTCAGCACCGGCAATGTGACGGTCGGGACCCCGTACAGCGGGTACCTGCACCTGCACGACAGCCCGGACACGGGAACCCAGCCGAGCGCGGCGCGGCAGGTCAACCTGACGGGCTTCAGCTCCGCGACGCTGTCGTTCACCTTCCACACCACGAGCGGAGTGGATACCGACGACGCGGTGGTGGTCGAGATGTCCAACAACGGCGGTTCGTCCTACACAGTTCTGGAGACGATCACCGGCATCGTCGGGGCGACCACCGCCAACCGGAGCTACAACATCTCGTCCTACATCGCGAGCAACACCCGGGTTCGGTTCCGGGTGACCAACGCCTACGGGGTGGACGACGAGTACTTCAAGGTGGACACGATCCGGATCGATGGTTCCTGCACGACTCCGCCGCCCCCCTGCACGGCGGGCTACTACAAGGATCTGTTCGACACGGCGAGCTTCTCGAACAACGACGGCTCGTTGAGCTGGACGGGTGCGTGGGTGGAATCCGACACGGCGGGCACGGGCGTCAGCACCGGCAACGTGACGGTCGGAACCCCGATCGCCGGGTATTTGATCCTTCGCGACTATCCGGACACGGGGACCCAGCCGAGCGCGGCTCGGCAGGCGAATCTCTCGGGCTTTACCTCCGCCACTCTGAGCTTCGACTTCCACGTCCGGACCGCCGTCGATCCTGACGACGCGGTGACCGTCGAAGTGTCGAACAACGGCGGCTCGACCTACACCGCCTTGGAGGCCTTGGACGGCTACACCGGCACGGCGACGGATTCGCGGAGCTACAACGTCTCGGCGTACATTTCCAGCAACTTCCGGGTCCGTTTCCGGGTCAGCAATGGGTATGGCTCCAGCGACGAGCTGTTCAAAGTCGACTGGGTCAAAATCGACGGAACGTGCGCACCGTAGTCCGTAACTGAGTCATGTCCGAGGGGTCGGCTCTCTGAGCCGTCCCCTTCTCGATGGATGTTTTGGCCCGGGGTCCCCCCGGGCCTTTTTACTTTGTGCGCAACGGCCCCTGGTCCCCGCCTGGCAGCTACTTTGCTTTCGTCAACGATGGCCTCTGCTATACTCCTGAGGAAGTCAAAGCCATCAAAGAACGGCAAAGAGCGAGCCAGAATTCTCAGAGGTCACATGATAGGGGTCAAATAATGGACGACCAGCGACTCGATCCATATGCAAATATGCGAGAGCCTGCTGTTTCGGATGAGACCGCCAATCGCCCGCGAGCGTCCGGCGGTATGACCTATTCGTGCCCGCGGCTGGTCGTCTTCGGAAATCTACTAGAGCTTACGCAAGCCGCTGGACAATTCGGCAAGCCTGACGGTCTCTTCGGCTCTCGAGTTGCGAGCCGACCCACTCCGGGTGATGACACTCCCAGGTAGTTGACAACCTCACCGCTTCCTTACTTTGAATGGTTTTCGTGCCGGCGGTTTTCTCCAGCCGCGTGATCCAATGGCACCGCGGCCTGTCGGCGCCCGAAGAAGTGGTGGGGGGACGTACATCTCACTGCCTTTGGTTTGCCGGTTTCATCGCGAATAGAAAAGAACTGATCGCTTGCCTGGGAGCGGCGGCCGAAGAGGACGATGTCTCGCTTCTCGTCCGTGCCTGCTCGCGCGATCCGGTCGCGGCGGCGAGCCTGATCGCCGGCCCTTGCTCATGGATCTTCTGGCATGAAGAGAATCGTCGTCTGTACGCATTACGCGATCGACTCGGGACGCACCCTCTTTTTTTCACGCTGCAGGGCGATCTCATCACCCTCTCGGGCCGTGTGGAAGATTTGCTGCCGGAATCGGCCGCGGTGCTCAACGAGACTTCCGTGGCTCGGCAGATTTGCGGCGGCATACCGGATCCCGGCGAGACCTTCTATCGCGACGTCCATGCCATCGAGGCCGGGACGATCCTGCTCGTCGACTCCCATCGCCTGGTAACGCGGGTCTACTGGCGACCGGAAGCGGCTTCTCCGTTGAGGCTCCGGTCGGACGCGGACTACGCCGTAATGCTCCGCGAGCGACTGGTCTCGGTGGTCGGCGAATACCTGCCGGACGAGCCGGTGGGGGTCACCTTGAGCGGCGGCCTCGATTCGACGGCGGTCGCGGCGGCGACCCGTCGACGAGATCCGGGCCGGTCTCTTCTGGCGTTCTCGTGGGCCGCGCCGGAGCTTCCCGAAGCCGACGAGAGTGCACTGGCGGCGGAGGTCTGCCGCGCGCTCGGCGCAGCCCAAGTCACCATCGCGGCCGATCAGGAATGGCCCTTGCGCCGTGCGCTACGCCTCCCACGGTCGAGCCCTTTGGTCAATTCCTACTCCGCCCTTTGGGACGAGACCTTTCGGGTCGTCCGGTCGAAAGGCGTCCGCGTTCTCTTGTCGGGCTTGAGCGGCGACAATCTGGTCGGCGGCAACGTCGTCTCGTATCCGGACCTGTTCTGGCAGGGCCGTTGGCTACGCCTCGCGATCGGCCTGGTGAGCCATCATCGCCGATTCGAGGCGGACTGGTATTGGCTCTTGCGTTACCAGACGCTCGGTCCGATCGCCCGCTTCCTGATCCCTCGGCGCGCTCGCGGCGTACCACCCGCCTGGCTTGGACCACGTCTTCGCGAGCTGGGCTCGGCGCCATCGCCCGAAGTCCCCCGTCGTCTCTTGCCCGGCCGCCGCCGCCGTTTGGAATACTTGCGGGAGCCGCAACTGCGCGTCGTCGCCGCGCTGGCTACGGATCAAGCCGCGGAGCATGGAATCGATTTTCGCCATCCATGGCTCGATCATCGCCTGTTCGAGCTCGCCGCTTCGTTTCCCTCCGACCAGACCTTTCGCGGCGGCTCTCACAAGTTCGTCCTCCGCAATGCGCTTCAGGGACTGCTTCCGGATCAAGTGGTCGGGCGTTTGGGCAAGACCTATCCGAGCCCGATTTTCGATCGAGGGCTCCGCGAGCGTGAGCACGAACAGGCTCGCGGACTGCTCACCAACATGGTCGCCGCGCGCATGGGATTCGTCGTCGAGGCGCCTCTACGGGCCGCGTACGAAAGGTACCTGGCAGGCGAAACGGAAGACGACCTGTTCTGGCAGAGCCTGACTCTCGAAGCTTGGTTGAGATTGCATTTCACCTGACTTGCCGCACGAGCCGAGGAACGAGTGCCCACCTATCGCCTCTATGGCCGCAACGTCTCGGTGGAGACGCCGCTGGTCACCCCAGTCCCGGCCGGCCCGGCCGGCCCGGCCGGCCCGGTCGATCTGCGCGTCGAGAGTCTTCCGGAGGGGGAGCTGCGGCATTTTCTCAAAGCTAGCGAGCCCTTCTTTCGTAGCGAGCCCTTGGTGTCCGGCGAAGAGATCTGGCTTGCGGCCTATCGCGACGGCGAGCGACTTGTCCTGCGCTTTTCCGACGCCGTCGACTTCCTGATCGAGCCGGGCAGGATCGGTTTTTCTCTCGGCCGGGAGGGTAACCCTAGGGTGGCCGAGACCTATCTCTTGGGAATCGTCCTGGCGCTCTGGCTCGAGCGTTCGGGCTCGCTCTGCCTGCACGCCTCCGCGGTGAATACCCCTTCCCAGGCCGTCGGCTTTCTCGGCTTCAACCGGGCCGGCAAGAGCAGTCTCGCCGCGAGCTTTCTCGCCGCCGGCATTCCACTGCTCACCGACGACGTGCTCGCGCTCGAGCTCGACGAAAGAGGCCGGGTCGTTGCACAGCCGGGTTTCCCGCAGCTGCGCCTTTGGCCGGCCTCCGCCGAAGAGCTGGTCGAGAAGGCCCACCAGCTCGAACCGGTGCATCCCGATTTCGACAAGCGGCGCGTGCCGGTCGGTGGCGCCGGGCTCGGGTCCTTCCACGAGGCTGCGGCCGAGGTGCGCGCGCTGATGCTCCCGGACCGGAAGGGCACAGAAATCGTTCTGACCCGCCTCACGCCGCGCGAAGCCGCGATCGAGCTGGTCCGCCATTCGTTCCTCGGCGCGCTCGGCGAAGCGGCGCTCGGCGTCGACCGGCGTTTCGAGCGGCTGGTTGCGGTCGCCGAGCGGGTTCCGGTCTTTCGCCTGACCTATCCGAACGGCCTCGAACATCTGCCCGCGGTGCGCGGCGCGATTCTCGAACGCCTCTCGGCCCTATGATAGCTTCTCGAAGATCGATGCCCGTCACGACTCCGGCGCTTTCCTCCCGCAGCACCGCCCGCCCTCGGGACGGAGTTCTCGCGCGCGAGATCGGCGGCGAAATGGTTCTTCTCGACGTCGAGGCAGGTACCTATTTCGGGCTGAACGAAGTGGGAACGCGCATCTGGTCGCTGCTCGCCGAAGGAGCGACCCTCGGCGAGGTCGAGGAGCGCCTGCTCGGCGAGCTTGAAGTCGATCGCGAAACGCTCGAAACGGATCTCCTCAGCCTGGTCCGCGACCTTACCGCTCAGGGTCTGATCGATGTCGTCCCGGATCTCTCGGCTGGCTAGCCTGCGCCGGTTCTGGGCCCTGCCCGCGATCGAGCGGCGGCGATTGATCCGCGCCGCGCTTCGCCTCCTTTCGATCGACCTCCGGGTGCGTCTAAAGGGCTTTGCCGCGGTGGCCGCCACCCTCGACCGCCGCCGCAAAGTCGCCGGAGCGCTCGGTGAAAGCTCGATCCCGTTTTGGGTCCGCGCGGTCGACGTCGCCGCCCGGCACCACCTGTATCCCATGCTCTGCGTGCCCCGAGCCCTTGCCTTGCGCTCTTTCCTCGCCGAGGAGGGGGTCGAAACGGAGCTGCGAATCGGCGTCCGCAAAGAAGGCGATCGGCTCGCCGCGCACGCCTGGGTCGAGCACCGAGGAACGCCGATCGGAGAATCGTCCGCGGTCGGCGAACGCTTCGCGCCGTTGGCCCGAACGGCACGCGACGAGAGCGGAAAAGCGGCGCGGGGTGCTTTTTGCTAGAATTGGCTGGAAAATTGCATTTTCATGGGTTGGAAACACCGTGGCTCTCGTCCTCACCGACAGTGGGCTCTAACGCAACAGGAGGGAATCGCGCATGAAACGTTGGCTCACCGTGGTAGCCGTGGGGGCGACCCTGATGCTGCCCGCGGCGGTGGCGCGGGCTCAAGATCCCCAGAGCCGCGATGGCGATCCGAACCGGGATCCCTACGCGGACTATAAAGAGGAGAAGCGGTTTGCTCTGTCCGTCGGCGTCGGCCTGGTCGAGCCCTCGAACGGCAGCTTCACCGAGCCGTACCTGACCGCCTCGTTGCGCATCCGGGCGGGCCACAAGAACGAGGAAGACTACGGTTCGGTCGACCGCGGGATTCGCGGCTATATCGAGCCGGAGATCGGCTACTGGGAGACCTCGAAAGCGCGCGGCGGCGAGAAGGCGAGCGACCTGCTGATCGGCGCGAACCTGATCGGCGTGGTGCCGTTCGGCAACATCGAGACCTTCTTCGGCGCGGGCGCGGCGCTCCATCAAATCGACGCCGCACTGCTCAAGGACAACCCGGGCGATACGGGAAACGAGACCAAGGTCGGCGTCGACGCGCAGTTCGGAGTCGACCTGTTCCTCGGCGAGCACCTCTCCGCTTTCGGCACCGGGCGCTTCGATCTGGTCCAGGACGCGCAGGACAGCCTGCAAACCAAGATCTATCTCGGTTTGCGCGCCCACTTCTAGATTTTCAAGAGCTGGGGACAAAAAAGACGGCCGGCCCCGCGAAGGGCCGGCCGTCTTTCGTTCTGCCGGGGAGTGACCCCCGAGGAATCTTCTAGTACATGCCGCCCATGCCGCCCGGCATTCCGCCGCCGCCACCGCCGCCCTTGTTCTCGTCCTTCTCCTTGATCTCGGAGATCATCGCCTCGGTCGTGAGCATCAGGCTCGCGATCGACGCGGCGTTGATCAGCGCGGTCTTGGTCACCTTGGCCGGATCGATGACGCCCGACTTGATCAGGTCTTCCATCTTGCCGTTCGCCGCGTTGAAGCCGATGTTGCCGGTCTCGGCGAGCAGGCTCTTGACGATCACCGAGCCCTCTTCACCCGCGTTGGCCGCGATCTGACGGGTCGGCTCTTCCAGCGCGCGGCGGACGATGTTGATGCCCACCTGCACGTCGCCCTCCGCCTTGAGCGCGTCGATCGCCGGAATCGCGCGGAGCAGCGTGACGCCGCCGCCCGGGACGATCCCCTCTTCGACGGCGGCCTTGGTCGCGTGCATCGCGTCCTCGACCCGCGCCTTCTTCTCTTTCATCTCGGTCTCGGTGGCCGCGCCGACCTTGATCACCGCGACGCCGCCGACCAACTTGGCGAGACGCTCCTGGAGCTTCTCGCGGTCGTAATCGGAGGTCGTCTCTTCGACCTGGTTGCGGATCTGCTTGACCCGGCCGGCGATCGCCTCGCGGCGCTTCGTGTCGTCGGAGTCGGTGACGATGGTGGTGTCGTCCTTGGTGAGGACCACTTTCTTCGCGTCGCCCAGGTCTTCCCAGCGCACGCTTTCGAGCTTGATGCCGAGATCCTCGGTGATCACCCGGCCGCCGGTGAGCGTCGCGATGTCTTCGAGCATGGCCTTCCGGCGGTCGCCGAAGCCGGGGGCCTTGGCCGCCGCGATGTGGAGCGTGCCGCGGAGCTTGTTGACCACCAGGGTCGCGAGCGCCTCGCCCTCGACGTCCTCGGCGATGATCAGCAGCGGACGGCCCTGCTTGGCCACCTGCTCCAGGATCGGCAGGAGATCCTTCATCGAGCTGATCTTCTTCTCGTGGAGGAGGATCTTGGCGTTCTCAAGCACCGTTTCCATGCGCTCGGCGTCGGTCACGAAGTAGGGCGACAGGTAGCCGCGGTCGAACTGCATGCCCTCGACCACTTCGAGGGTGGTGTCGAGGCCGCGCGCCTCTTCGACGGTGATGACGCCGTCCTTGCCGACCTTCTCCATCGCCTCGGAGATGATGCCGCCGATCTCCTCGTCGTTGTTCGCCGAGATCGTGCCGACGTGGGCGATCTCTTTGCCCTCGACCGGCTTGGCGAGCTTGTCGATCGCCTCGATCGCGGCCTTGACCGCCATCTCGATGCCCTTCTTCAGCTCCATCGGGTTGGCGCCCGCGGTGACGTTCTTGCTGCCCTCGCGGTAGATCGCCTGGGCGAGCACGGTCGCGGTGGTCGTGCCGTCGCCGGCCACGTCGGAGGTCTTCGAAGCGACCTCGCGCACCATCTGGGCGCCCATGTTCTCCAGCGGATCGGAAAGCTCGATCTCCTTGGCGACGGTGACGCCGTCCTTGGTGATCGTCGGCGAGCCGAACTTCTTTTCGATGACGACGTTACGGCCCTTCGGGCCGAGGGTGACCTTGACCGCGTCGGCGAGCTTGTTGACGCCGCGAAGGATCGCGGCCCGCGCGTCGGAGGAGTAGGTAATCTGTTTGGCCATGGCTATTTAGAACCTCCCTGAGGTCGTAGAAGTTGGTTATCCGACCACGGCCAAGATCTCGTCCTCGCGGAGGATGACGAGCTCTTCACCGTCGATCTTGATCTCGCTGCCCGAATACTTGCCGATCAGCACGCGGTCGCCGGCCTTGACGTCGATCGGCATCCGCTTGCCCTCGTCGTTCAATTTGCCCGGACCCACGGCCACGACCTCGGCCTCCTGCGGCTTCTCTTTGGCGGTGTCCGGGATGATGATGCCACCGCGGACCTGCTCACCTTGCTCAATACGCTTGACGACTACCCGATCGTGAAGGGGACGAATATTCACGGCTCGATACCTCCTAGGTCTTATATGGATTGGACTGCCAACCTCGCAGCGGTAGCGCCAGCCGACGGCTGCTAGCACTCTCCGGTGACGACTGCTAACAGGATAGGCGGGAGCTGAAGTGCTGTCAAGAGGGGCATAGGCGACTTTCGTTTCGCTCCGGGGGCGCCGTTCGACCCCTCCGGCGGTCCATTCGTGGCAAACGCTCCATTTCATCTTGTCAGAGGGTTCGGTGCGGAGGTACCGTCTGGCCCGAGAGGAGCTTTTTGAGAGGGGCTTACGAAAAGGAGTGCTCGTATGAACCGCAAGATCAAGAAGCTCGAGTTGAACCGAGAGACGGTCCGAGGGTTGGACGACCGCAGCTTGGGAGAGGTCCAGGGCGCCGCGACGGAGTTGTCGGTTTGTGGCACCTGCGGTAGCTGCACGCCGGTCTGTCAGACTCTCGCCACCAAGCGCTGCACGGAGTGTTGCTTCTAGACCAGGTCCCGGGGCGAAGGCCACGGTGGCTTTCGCCCCATTTCCTCACCCCTTATGGCGTCTCCCGTGGAGTGGGCTCCCTTGCTCACCGGCCCTGCGGCCAATTTGGCGCGCAATGCGATTCGCGCTCTAGCGAGCGACCTCGCCCGTTTCGCCGAAACGGCGGATTTGAAACCGTCGAGCCATTCTTGGTTCGGCCTCGACGGCTGCTCCGGCATCGCGCTCTTCTTCTCTTATTACGAGCGCTCCGGCTTTGCCCTTCCGGTGGCGGACACCGTTCCCGCGGTGCTCGACCTCGCGATCGAAAATCTCCGGACGGTCCACGCGCTTCCGGCTCTCCACGGCGGCTTCACCGGCCTGGCCTGGACAATCGAGCATTTCTTGAAAGGCGATCCGGACTCCGACGATCCGGGCCAAGAGATCGCGCTCCGCATGGTCGAACATCTCGACCAATCCCCCTGGACCCACGACTACGACCTGATCGCGGGGCTGGCCGGCTTCGCCGTCTGGGCTCGGGAGAGGATGCCGTCGCGGCTCGGCGCGGACTGTCTGGCTCGGGTCGTCGCCCGTTTCGCCGAAACGGCGGAGCGGCGGCCCGAAGGAATCGCCTGGCGGACGCGTCCCGAGCATCTCTCGCCTCACGAGCGAGAGCGGTTTCCAGAGGGCAACTTCAATCTCGGGGTCGCGCACGGCGTGCCCGGCGCGATCGGCGCCTTGGCCGTGGCCTATGCCGCCGGAGTCGAGCGGGAGACCGCTTTCGGGCTGATCGAAGGAGCGGTGAGCTGGCTTCTTGCCCAGCGTCTTGCGAACGAGGCGGTCTGTCGCTTTCCCTTTAACGTCTGGCCGGGCGCCGAGCCGAAGCCCACGGGCCTCGGCTGGTGTTATGGCGACCTCGGGATCTCCGCCGCGCTGCTTGTCGCGGCGCGCGCCATCGGCCGAGCCGACTGGGAACGCGAGGCGCTCGATCTCGGCCGAAAATCGGCCCTTCGCCCGCTTCCCCTTCCCGACCCTTCGACCGGAAAAACCTCGGGCGACGCCTGTGTTTGCCACGGCGCGGCCGGCAACGGCCACCTCTTTCATTGTCTGTTCCACGCGACCGGCGACACGGTCTTCGCCGAGGCGGCGCACGCCTGGTTCGATCGCGCTCTGGATCTTCGCGAACCGGGGACGGGGATCGGCGGATTTCTCTTCTGGGAGCCGGACGACGACGGCAACATCGTTCGGAAAGCGTCGCCCGGTCTGCTCAACGGCGCCGCCGGCGTCGGCCTGGCTCTGCTCGCCGCGGTCGGTGACGTCGAGCCCGAGTGGGACCGGTTGCTACTCGCGTCCTTGTCGGCCCGCGACGGATCGCCGTAGTAGGATGGAGGAACCTCCGAGAAGGACAAGGTTCCGATGCCCCGGCACGTTGGCCGCATGCCCCTTGTGGCGACCTCCCGCCCGAACGGCCCGGTGGGGGAACCGTCCATTTCCAGCCAGGCCACGCCCTCGGCGATCGCGCTCTCATTTGAGGCCCAAATCGCGCGGGCAGAGCGCTTCGGTCACGATTTCGCCCGCCTTCCGGCCCCGGGCACCGGGAATGACGCTCTTCAGCGGATGCCCAAGCGGAAAAGGCCACTCTCCAGCGAGAGCGAATCCGAGAGCTCCAGCTCCGAGAGCGAATCCGAAAGCGAGAGCGAATCCGAGAACGATTCGGGAGCCGAGGCCGACGACGAGGACGATGAATACGTCGAGCCGACGCCGCGCAAGGGGAGCAAGAAGAAGGATCCCGGCTCGAACGTCAAGGCCGGCTCCCACAAGAAGACCAAGACCGGGTTCAAATACGAGACCGAGTCGGGTGCCCTGCACGAGGAGTCGGAAGGCCCGAAGAAGAATACCCGCACCACGCTCTCGACCGGTCTCAAATACCAGGGTCCCCAGTTTCGCAACCCGGCCCACCGGCCCAAGAGCGGCTACCGGGTGCATAACCATTACGGCTTGAGCCCCGGACAGAGCTCGCGCAACCAGAACGTCGTGAGCCACAACACGCCCTCTTGGGGCGGTTTTCAGGCGGGAGGGCAGTTCGGCAATTCGTCGCTGACTTCGCCGCGCTACAACTCGCAGATCGAGAAACAGGAGAAGCCTTGGCGCTCCCAGGTCGAAACCTCCGCCAAGACGTTCGGCTACAAGACCGAGACCCAATACGAAGACATCGACTCGGACGACGCTTCGGACATCGCCAAAGAAGTCACCAACAAGAAGTGGGACAAACCGAGGATTCGACAGCGGATTCGGCGGGTCAAGAAGCGCCATTCCGGCGCCCAGCGGGTCGCCGAAGAGCGGCGGACGATCACCCTGCCCGACGGCAAGACCCGAACGTTCAAGCAGGGCCGCGATCGGCTCGCCTACATTCCCGCGCGCGCCTACGACCCGGAGGCCGCCAAGAAGTACAGAAAGGCCCGCGGCCAGGATTCCGAGGGGAGCGACGCCGAGCTTTCGGAGACCAAGCCGAAGAAGGTCAAAAAGGCGAAACCACCACCCAAGAAGAAGAAAAAGGTCTCGAACAGCAGCGACGAGAGCGACTAACCTTGACCAAAGAGTCTTCGGAGCGGCTATACCGCCGGGGCGGAGTACCAGAGCACGGCGAGGAAGTGACAGACGCTGCCGCCGAGCACGAACAGGTGCCACAACATGTGGTGATAGCGCAGGCGTTCCCAGGTGTAGAAGACGACTCCCGCCGTGTAGAGAATGCCGCCCGCGAGCAGCCAGTGGAGCGCCGCGCCGTCATGTTGGGCCGCGAGGGGCCGAATCGCGATCACCGCCAGCCAGCCCATGAGGACATAGAGGACGATCGAGGCGCGCGGCAGGCGGATGCCGATCAGGCTCTTGAACAGAATGCCGAACACCGCGAGGCCCCAGATTAGCCCGAGCAGCGTCCAGCCCCACGCGCCGCGCAGCACGCCGAGGGTGAACGGCGTGTAGGTTCCCGCGATCAACAGATAGATCGCGGAATGGTCGAGTACCCGCAGAATCTGTTTGGCCCGGCCCGGCTTGGCGGAGTGGTAGAGCGTCGAGATCCCGTAGAGGAAGATCAAGCTGGTTGCAAACACTCCATAACCCACCAGCTGCCACGGGTCCTTGCGCCCCGAGGCGGCCAAGAGCAGGAGCGGAAAACCGATCAGGGAGAGGATCAGGCCGATGCCGTGGGTGACGCTGTTGGCGAGCTCTTCCCCGGCGGTGAGAGGGCGGCGTATCCGTTCCATCGTCGGACTCTACGCGAAGAAAGTATCGGCGGCGCCCCCGATCTTCCCTCTTGTTGCGGAACCCCAGTCAGCCGATTGCCGCGCGCCAACGAGCCGCCACGCTCTCCGCGCCATAGTCCGTCACGAGCCGCTTGCGAGCATTTTCGGCCAGCTGACGCCGTTCGGCCGGGTCGTCGAGCAGGCGGACGATTTCTCGGCACCAAGCGGCGGGCTCGGGCTCGACCACGGCGAGAGCCTCCCCGGCCCGGCCCGAGACCCCGGCGGCGGTCCAGGGCGTCGTGAGCACAGGCACCCCCGCCGCCCAGGCTTCGAGAACCTTCACCGGCAGGCCGGAGCCTGACCGCATCGGCGCCAGGGCGAGCGTCGCCTGGGCCAGGATCGACCGCAGGTCCGGCGGCGATTCGATCAGCTCGGCGCCCGCCCGGGCGATTGCGGACCGCAGCCGTGCCCCGGGCCGGCTTCCCGCGAATTGCAATCGGATCGCGGGGCGTGCCGCCCGCACGGCCGGCCAGACATGGCGGAGAAACCAGAGAGCCCCATCGACCGTCGGGAAGTATCCGAGATTGCCCGTAATCGCGAGGAGAGGGCGATCGCCATCGCCGGCCACAGAAAAGGATGACTCGTCGATCTCTTCGGCTGCCGCGGCCCCTGGCTTCTTCCACAGCTTCAAGGTGGGAGGTAGCTCCTCGGGAATCGACATCGCGAGCGGCACGACCGTCACCTTCGCCGCCAGCTCCGGGCCGAGACATTCTTCGAGGTAGCGACGATCGCGTTCGGAGACGACTAAGACCTTCGATGCCCGTTCCGCCAAGCGGCGCTCCGCTTGGAGCAGGCGCGCGGCCTCGAAGCGAAGAGCGGGGCGCCAGAGCCGGGAGTCGAAATCCGCCCGCCGAGAGACGTTCAAGGCCAGGCTGTCGATCAGATCGACGACCAGCGGCGTGCTGCCGAGATCGGGAAGGTGGCCGATCAGCCGTTCGAGTTGCAGGAGGACGAGATCGTGCCGAGGCGCCAAGGCGCGGAGTTTCCGCGCGAGATCGCCGTTCCGGAACAGCCCCGACTGGAGAGGTTGGCCCGAGAAGAATGCATGGGCAACCCCCAGGAGCTTGGCGAACCGGTTCGGCGGCGCATACGTTTCGAGCCGAATCGAGGGTCTGAGGGCGGATAGAGCGTCGCCGCCCCTCGGAGCGAGCAACGTGACCTCGTGCGCCGCCCCGAGAAATTCGAGCGTCTGGGCGGCGCGCATCTGGTCCCCCCGGCGCGGCGGGAAGGGTGGGCGGGAGACGACGAGCAGGATTTTCACGGCCATCCCCCGATAGGAATAAGCCCCGAATTCGAATTCGGCGATGCCGAAATGGAATTCGCGGCCCAGAAAATGGAATTCGGGAGTGCCGAAATGGAATTCGGGACTTAGAAAGTGGAATTCGGGAGTCCCGAAATCGAATTCGGGACCCAGAAAATGGAATTCGGGAATCCCGAAATCGAATCGGCAGCCCCGAAATGGAATTCGGGACTCAAAAAATGGAATTCGGGAGTCCCGAAATCGAATTCGGGAGCCAATTCACCGAATTTCTCTGACCCGCCCTACCCCCTCTTACGCACCAGGTGGAACTTGGCGACGTGGGTCCGAAACCGCCTTGCCGCCGGCCCAACCCATCCAATCGGAACGGAACTCGATTCGTGCCGAATGGATGTGCGTGGCCGGATCGAGGTTCGAGGCGCCATCGTAGTCCAGGTAGATCTCCCGCGTCGAGATCGTCTTGGGCCGACGTTGCCCCACCGATCAAGCATTATCTTCCTTTGCGGCAAACAAGAGTCTTCGCGTGCAACTCTACAGCAACGAGTTTCGCTGCCCTTACGGGACCTGACCGGGAACGGATCGAATTCGCACCTGTTCTTCGTTGTCCTGGGCCGAGCCATGGTCGGACCAGTTAACGAGCCACTCTTCAATTAGGTGGTCCCGGCGCAGGACGACCCCCGACACCGGAATGCCTCGCAGGTGCGCGATCAGGGTCCGATTGTCGATCGCCGGTCGTGATTCTGCAGCCGAACCCGTGGTGACGACGCGAAGGCGTTGCAAGGCATTCAACGCTCCACGAGTCACATGAGTGACCCATGGATTTGAGTTCTTGATCGCCCGAATCCCGAGGTATACGTTCTCGAGCTTGAGGGCCGCCAGCTCGTTTTCGAGCTCTCGTGCCTCGGGGGGGGTCGAGGCTTTGGCTTCGACGTGCTGTGCGACATCCGAGACCAGGAAATGAACTCCGTGTTGCAGGCGGGACTTAAAATCATCCCACTTGCGCGCCTCCTCGCCTTGGGGAACCTTGGTGCTGACGAAGATCCAATAGCACGGGGCCAGGTTCAGCCGCCTTCCGTTGCTGACATAGGTACCGTCCTGAAGCGGTTCAAGGAATGCGTCGTAGGCTGGTTGCTTGCCGTGGTCGGCATTGATCTCATCAACGAAGACCAGGAGTTGGGCGTCCGGCTCCCGTTGCTGCTCTTCGTGCACCTTGTCGAAGATGTGTCCGTAGATCTCCGCGTGGCTCGAGATCTGTGTCATGTTAAAAGGTTCGAGCATTCTGATTCCAGCGCGACGCGCCAGGCACTTGATCAGAAATGACTTGCCGCTTCCGGGCGGTGCGATGAGCACGCACCCTTGATGGAACCTGCCGCCGCTACTCATGAACTCTCGAATGCCTCGGAGCATCCGGCGAATGACCGCGCGCTTTCGATCCGAGCAGCAAACGTAGTGCTCGAGATCCGACGTGGCACGCCAGAGCTGCAATTCGGGTTCCGGTCCGTCCGAATGCTCGATGGTTAGCACCCCGGTGCCTGATAGTGCGTCGTTCCACCGACCCAACTCCTTCTTCCGGGTAAGGGGAGGATCAATTCTGATTCCCTCCACGGCGCCTTCGTCCCCCAACACCGGATATCGGTGCTCCCGGCTGTCCCAGTCGGCCGGATTATGAATTCGAGCCGCTTCGGTCCTGCGCCACAGCGACGTGAAGCGAAGCGATTTTTCCAGCACCGCCTGCCAGTCAGGCTCTTCCGTGCAAGAGTGTAAGAGAGTGGCCACAACAGCTGGCAGAAGAACGCTGGAGAACGGCAGTCCGATCGTAAGGTCTCGCCTGGCCGACTCATCGAAGTGAGCGCTGAAGAGATCCGAATCGGTGTCCGCCATTTGGCTCTCAGTTCCACGGGCGAGCAAGTGAACGCGCAGGTCGTCGAAGCTCACCATGATGGCGGCGGATTGTGCCCAAAGCCTGCCGCTCCAGCGCGTGTCCGAGCTTTCCTCGTCCTGGGTATCGGATGAAGAAAGAACGGTTTCGGTGCCAGTTGAGAGCATCAGGTCGAGCCGACTGAGTGCGTCCCTCGTCAAGGAGCCCCAGGGAGTGGTCCAGGCTAGAACTTTTCCTTGGCGAACTGCATTGAGAATCGCCATTTCGGGAATCATGAGGAGTCGGAGTCTCCCCTCCGGCACATTTCTGAGCCATTTGGGACTCCAAGTCTTCGAAGACACAAACCAGTCGGCATTCGGGGCAGAGTTGGCGAGTTCCTGAATCAGCGCAGGGGAAACCGTTCCTTTGCCGAGATCCTTGACGACCACTGCATCGAAGGGCCCTCTACAGAATTCTCCCAATTCTTTCTTGGTACTCTCTCCGATGATCTCCGGCAGCCAAGAAGCCTGGCGACCGGGAGCCCTCAGCTCGAAGTCGATTCGTTCTCGAAGGTGAGTTCCGCGTTCGCCACGTTGGTAGACTCTGACGATGCTAGTCGTGCCTACGAGGGACGGTTGTTCGCTCTTCTTCAGGAGCTCGGCAAGATTCAGCAGGCGAAGGTCATCGGGGCCGAGGTTTGTATGGGCACTCCTTTGGTGGACCGAGGTAAATTCCCAGTTCTCGACTCGATACGCCTCGAGCAGGGTATGCATGTAGTCCGTATCGCTCCGGTGCCAGGTGCCGATCCCCGCCACCTCGAACGGTTTGACGTCCTGATCCGCCTTATCAGCCGGCTGATCCGGGTTGGTCCAGACAGCCCCGACGAGGATCGAGGCGGTTCGCCCGGCACCGCACAGAGAGGTGGCGCTGCCAAGGGTCCCCTGGAGGCTGCGGAAGAGAGTCTTGCCGATCCGGCTCGCCGTCGGGGAGCGGGCCTCGGCCACAACCCAATGATCGTCGACGAGCCAGTCGCCCACGACCAGAACCCTCTTGGGCGTCTGTGCCCGATGCCCTTCGCGTTCGGAGAGCGGCATGGAATCTCCTCCGTCTGCCGACGTGCGTCGAGGTGGCCTTTCCTGAGCCGCCCGGAGACGTCCAGCAATGAAGAAGACATATCCTCGGGGAGAACCGTTTAGGGCGCCGTCCGGGTCGAGAGACTTACCTCTCCGCCCTACACCAGCTTCAGCAGGTGCCCGAGCTTCTCGCGCTTGGTGCGCAGGTAGTCGCGGCTCATGTCGGTGGGCGGCACTTCGAGCTGCACGCGCTCGACGATCTCCAGGCCGTAACCGTCGAGGGCGATGTACTTGCTCGGGTTGTTGGTCATCAGCCGCATCTTGCGCACGCCGAGGTTGCGCAGAATTTGGGCGCCGATTCCGTAGTCCCGCTGATCCGGGCGGAAGCCCAGGTGCTCGTTGGCCTCGACGGTGTCTTTGCCCTGGTCCTGGAGCTCGTAGGCGCGCAGCTTGTTGATCAGCCCGATGCCGCGTCCCTCCTGGAGGAGGTAGAGCACGATGCCGCGCCCCTCGGCGCCGATTCGGGAAAGCGCCTGGTGGAGCTGGGGGCCGCAATCACAGCGCGCCGAGCCGAAGATGTCTCCGGTCAGACACTGGCTGTGGACGCGCACCAGAATCGGCACTTCCGGATCGACCGTGCCCATCACCAGGGCGACGTTTTCGTCGCCGGTGACGTCCGAACGATAGGCGTGAATCTGGAACTCGCCGTACTCCGTCGGCAGGCGCGGCGCCGCGACCTCCTTGACCAGGGTCTCGTGGCGCAGCCGGTAGCTGATCAGATCGGCGACCGTGACGATCAGCAGGCCGTGCTCGGCGGCAAAAAGGGCAAGATCGGGAACCCGGGCCATCGAGCCGTCGTCGTTCATCACCTCGCAGATCACGCCGGAGGGGTTGAGCCCGGCGAGCTTCGCGAGATCGACCGACGCCTCGGTCTGGCCGGCGCGCTTGAGCACGCCACCGCGTCGGGCACGGAGCGGGAAGATGTGGCCGGGGCGCAAGAGATCGTCCGGGCGGGTTCGCGAATCGATCGCGGTGAGGACGGTCGCCGAGCGGTCGGCGGCGGAAATGCCGGTCGAGATCTTGCCGCGCGCCTCGATCGATACGGTAAACGCGGTGCCATAGGGGGAGGTGTTGGTCTCGACCATCAGTGGCAACTCGAGCTGCATGCAGCGCTCTTCGGTGAGCGCCAGGCAGATCAGACCGCGGCCGAATCGGGCCATGAAGTTGATCGCGTCGGGGGTGACCTTCTCGGCGGCGATGGTCAGATCGCCCTCGTTCTCGCGGTCCTCGTCGTCGACCACGATGACCATCCGCCCGCGGCGGATCTCTTCAATAGCCTGTTCGATCGTAGCGAAGGGAGAATCCGGAGGCATGTCGGGCTCTTTCGGCGGCGGAACGGCTCGTGGCGAGCCGGGAGGGTTCAACATAGGGGCCATGAAGGCGATCGAGCGGTTCGGCGGTCGCCTGAGACTTGAGGATACGGTGCGGCGGCTTGGCGGTCAAACCCCCATGTTATGATCCCGCCCTGAGGCGCCAGTCTCTGGAGGAGGCATGAGCATGACCCTTGGCGAGCTGCATAAGAAAATGTTCAAGAAATCCGCGAGGATGAAGAAGAATTATACGGTAACTCCATCAGGTCAGGTCTTTGTCGATCTTGATGCGGTGTTTCAAGATGAGAAGACTCGCCAGCGGCTGATCGATATTTCCAAGCTTGCCCATCCCGCCAAATAGGCGAGCGGCGCCATGCCGTCCAACCTGTTGATTCTGCTGCCTCTGCTCAGCGGGTTTGTCTTCATCCATCTCTGCTATCGAACACGGTATCGGGCTCAGACTCTCGAGGGGTATCGGCTAGTATTCGAGGCCTCTATCTGGGGAGTCGCGTTTCTCCTTCCGGCACACTTTCTGGCAGGTTGGTGGAGTTTTGTTGCAGCTTTCGAAGGCTGGCTGACAGTCGATTCGGAAGGCTCGGCTGGAAGTCTTGCTGGAACTCTGATTGTTGCTCCAATGGCCGCCTGGATCTACAACTCCTACCTCGCGGTTTGGCTCTGGCGGGAAGAAAATCATGAACCAGCCATCGCCGATCTGTGGGAGAACGCTAGGCGGTGGGCGCTCGAACGCGCTCTTCTGGAAACCGACGACCGAATGCTTTTGCTGCTGCATCGTGCAGCTACGGAGGAAGCCCCGGTCTGTCTCTCGATGAAAAATCGCAGAGCTTACATTGGCTTGGTGCGAATGACGACCGACTTAAGACCGAAGGGGACTTCTCTCGAGATTCTGCCACTCAAAAGTGGCCGCCGCGACAGCGAAACGCTTCAACTCCGATTCGACACACGTTACCCGGTCGAGAAGTACGGCAAAGAGATCCGAACTGAGACCTTTACGATTGTGTTGCCATTGAGCGAAGTGTCGAGCGTTCGGTTCAGCTACGAAAACCAGAAAGACAGCTTCGAAATTGAGCCTGTCAACACGCCTTAGTAGTTCAGAGTTGGCTGGTCAAACGACAGTTTCTTCCAGGGATCTCCCCTCCTCGGCCGGCTCGTGGAGCGCCTCGGCGTGGCGGCGGGCTCGGGAGGCGAGACCGCGTTGGCGGATCAGGACGATCACACCCAGCTCCAGGGCGAGGAGCAGCAGGCCGAGGGTGGAATCTCCCGTGGCCGCCACCAGCAGCGCCATGGCGCAGAAGCTGAGCGCGACGCCGTAGAGCGTGCCGACCGCCTTGGGGCGGCCGAGGGTGGCCTGGTCGAGCAGGTGATGAATATGGTTGCGGTCGGCGTGGAACATACGCAGGAAGCGCTCGGCCCAGCGACTCTTCGGGCGATCGATGAAGCGCACCAGCATGACCAACAGCGTGTCGAACACGGGCAGACCCAAAGCGAGGAGCGGCACCAGGATCGCGACCGCTGCGGGCGCCTTGATCGACGAATGGACGCTCGCGGCGGCGAGCAGGAAACCGAGGGTGAGCGAGCCGGAGTCGCCCATGAAGATCTTCGCCGGCTGCCAGTTGTGGCGCAGAAAACCGAGGCAAGAGCCGGCGGTCGCCGCCATTAGGACGACAGTGCCCGGGTTTTGTTGGATCAGCGCGATCGACAAAAGGGTGCCCGAAATGATCGCGACCACCCCGCCGGCCAGGCCGTCGAGCCCATCGAGCAGGTTGATCGCGTTGGTCACGCCGACGATCCAGAGCAGCGAGACCACGGGTCCGAACAGTCCGAGATCGACCTGGCCCAGGAGCGGCAGGCGAAGCTCGGAAAACGACCAGCCGATCCGCACCAGCAGGAACGCCGCGCCCAGCTCGACCAGAAACTTCTTCGCCGTCGACACCCCCACCAGATCGTCGACCAGGCCGACCAGGAAGACCAGCGCGGTCCCCAGGCCGAGAGCGACCAGATCCTGGCGCAGGATGCTCGCCTGCCAATCCTGCCATTGCAGGAGCGCCACCACGCTCGCGGAGAGCGCGAGGCCCAAACCGATCGCGACCCCGCCCAGGCGCGGCACCGGCGCGTTCTGCAATCGCCGGCCTCCGGGGTGATCGAGCGCGCGCAGGGCAACCGCGAGCCGGGTGATCGGCGGCACCAGAAGGTGGGTGATCAAGCCCGCGACGGCGAAGGCGCCCGCGGCATAGAGCAGGATTCTATTCATCGCGCGAAGGTCATCTTACGCTCCCCGACTTGAGGTCGAAGGACACTGAAACCGAATCCGCGATCGCTTCGAGCGCGCGGGCCACGCCGGCCGCGTCGCCGACCGGAACCCGGTGGTATGAAGCGGCGGACATACTTTCGCGGCAGAGCAAATCGACGTCGGATTCCGCGCTGCCGACGAACAAAATTTGGCGCCCCGACTCGATACAGGCGTGGACCTTGGACGGCAGGACGTAGCCGACGAACTCGTCGCGCAGCGTGATCAGATGAGCGGCCGGCGTCACCAGGAGCCGCGCGAGCTCAGGCAACGGGACCGGCCGGCCGCGATGGAGCGGCAGCTCCGCTTCTCGCAACGCCGCCTCGACCCGATCGGCGCGCGCGCCGGTGGCGTTCAGCCAGAGCGCCACGCGCCCTGAGCCTTGCCGGTGATGCAACCGGTACCCTTCGATAAACGTCGCGTCGTCATGAGCGACGCCGAAGTTGCCCGAATAAAGCAGCAGAGTGTGGCCCGCCAGGCCGGCGGGAGGTGAAAGCGGTGGGCAATCCGGCGGGATCTCGACCGGCGACGGATCGCGGCGAATCCGAATCTTAGAGCCGGAAATCCCGAGATCGAGGAGGCGCCGGCGTTGATCTTCCCCTAGCACCTCGAAACCATGGACCCGCCGTCGGAGCGCCACGGTCAGCCGGTGGAAGGCGCGGAGCCAGGCGGGTGGTCGCGGCAGTTCGGCCATCAGGCATTCGGGGTGAAAATCGGTGATCCGATAGGTCAGCTTCTTGCCCCAGATCAGGTTCGCCGGCACCAGGAAGTGGATCAGAAACGGCGGGCTGCCGGTGAACAGAATCTCGTCCGCGGCACGCAGCTCCCGGCGAAGGCGTCGGAGCAGACGCAGGTTGGTCCGCAAGGTCCAGAGCGCGCGGTGACGAAAATTGGCGCGGTCATAGCTCGGCGCCGCGAGGCGGACGATCTTGAGCGATCCCGCACCCGGGCGCTCCTCTTCCACCGAATCCGCCGCGGTCGACAGGCCGGCGAGCACGACCTCTTCGCCCGCCGCCGCGCGCTCGCGGGCGAACAGCAGGCTGTACTGGCCGACCGCCCCGAAGTCGGGCGGCAACCAGTCGCAGAGAACCACCAGTTTGTACATCGATCCCAAGACCCGGAAAACCTCTCAAGGCTCAGGCTAGCGCTCGGTCAACATCTCCTGGAGGTAGCCGGAAACCGCTTCCCGCTCGCGGCTGCCAAAATACCAGTCGACGGTCCGGCGCAGGCCGTCCATGAACTTCATCTCCGGTTCCCATCCCAGCAGCTCTCGTGCCAGCCGGTTGCTCGCCACCCGGTTGAGCGGCCCGGTCGGCATGTGCGGCAGATATTTGATCTCGGCCTCCTGGCCGGTGTAGCGCAGCACCTCGCGCACCGCGTCGATCACCTGCGTGCGCTCCTCCGTGCCCAGGTTGATCGCCGTGCCGTCGTCGATTTTTTCCGCCGCGAGAACCATGCCGCGGACGATGTCGCCGACGTAGGTCCAATTGCGGATCTGGGTGCCGTCCCCCCAGACCTCGAACGGGTTCTGGCGGATGAACGCGCGCGCGATCATCGCGATCACCGCATGATTTTCCACCCCCCGCTCGCCGTAGACGGTGAAGAAACGACACGAGGCGGCCTTGAAACCGAAGTCCTTGTGATACGCCTGGAGCGTCATCTCGGTCATCAGCTTCGCCCAGCCGTACATGTTGTCAGCGTCGTAGGGGGGGCCGACCATTTCCTCGGTGAGGTACAGCTCCTTGGTGACGTCTTGCTGGATGAAATTCGGGTAGACGCAGCCGGAGGAGGCGAAGACGAACTTGCCCACCCCCGCCTCGTACGCCGCCTTGATCAGCATCCCGTCCATCGCCAAGTTTTGTGAGCACGCGCCCTGGTGGAGATCGACGTAGCCCCGCCCGCCATGAATCGCCGCGAGGTGGAAGACGACGTCGATCCCGGCGACCGATCCCTGCGCGACACCCGGCTGCAGCAGATCCTCGCGCAGGAACTCGACCACGCCGGAATCGATATGGCTTTGAATGTTCGCCAGTTTGCCGCTCGTCAGGTCGTCGACCACGCGGATGCGCGAGACACCCTTTTCGACCAGCCGGTCGATCAGATGCGAGCTGATGAACGAGGCGCCGCCGGTGACCAGAACCTGCTTGTCCTTCCAATTCATTCGGGAGATCTCCATACTGCCGCCGATTTGCCGAGCAGGTTGCCAGTCTCTGAGGGTGGGAACCAACCGCTAGTCTAGTCGATGCCGTGCCCGGCCGCGAAGCGCCGAGGAAACGCCCGATGCCCCTTGCCGCTCCCGCTCCTCTCCTCGTTTCGAGCCTTCTCGGGGCCGCGCAGACCGAGATGGCGCTCGGCTGCCTGGGCAGTCTGCGCGCGCTCTCCGTCGAACCGATCCGCCTGCGCCTCCACGACGACGGGACGCTCCGCGCCGAAGACCGGGAGAAGCTAGCCGTGGCGCTCGGAGAGCCGGTCGTGATCTCGCGCGCAGAGGCGGATGAGCTCACCGCACCCTTGCTGTCGACCCGCCCGGCGCTTGCGGCACTCCGAGCCCGGCATCCGCTGTTTCTCAAGTTGGTCGACCTCGCTGTTTTCGCACAGGTCGACCGGGCCGAAGAGATCGCCTACTGCGACGCCGACGTGCTGTTCCAGCGGCCGTTTTCGGGCCTGTTCCGTCGCCCGTCGCCGGGCGCGGGGGCGACGTTCATGGCCGACATCCAGAACGCTTACTCGGTCCGCTCGTGGCAGTTGCTCCGCCATCGGCGGCTCGCGCTGCCCGCGCGGGTCAATTCCGGCCTGTTCCGCTTCGCCCTCGGGGGCTTCGATCCGGACCTGTTGGAGTGGTTCGCCGCGCGGCCCGAGCTTCATCGGACGCCGCCTTGGATCGAGCAAACCGCCTGGGCGCTGCTGGCCCAACGGGCCGGATGCTGGCTGTACGAGCCGAGCCAGATCGCGATTCCCCGGGCCGCGGATCCGTTGCCGACCGAGGCCGTAGCGCTTCATTTCGTGAGCCCCGTCCGCTCCCGCCTCGCCGAGGCCGTACCCTCCGCCCTGAAGCGCCGGGGCGACCAGCCGGTCGAGATCCGTAGCGCGCCCGCGCGCCGACTGTCGCCGTTCGGCCTCGCGGCGACCGAAATTGGGAGGCGATGGGGGCGCCGGCGCGACCAGCGGGATCAACCCCGGTAGGCGATCGTGTCCGGACCGGAGAGCGCGAGACGGTAACCGCGCTCGACCAGATCGGCGCAACAGGCGTCGTGGCGCCGTCGACCCAGGTGCTTGTGCTCGAAGCAGAGGATCTCGGCGGTTCTCCCCGTAGCGTGGAACAGCCGGACCAGCTCATCGTCGAATCCCTCGGCGTCGATCTGCAGGAGGTCGATCCGCTCGGGCGCGAGCGGCGCCAGGACGTCCTCGAAGGTGGCGCACTCGACGATCTCGATCTCGATCAGCTGCTCGATGTCGGGGATCACGTCGCGGTGGGCGAGCAAAGTCTCGCGCTGAAACGACGCGAGCTGCGTCGCCCAATAGGGGAGCCCCTCACGGTGCCTCGCGATCTTGAATAACTCACGCGAGCCGGAGCGCTCGGCGATCGCGATGTTTTGCAGCACGAGCTGCGGCTGGTCGGCATAGGTCTGCACCAGGTCGTGGAAGGCCTCGCGCTGCGGCTCGACCAACAAACCGCGCCATCGATGGCGGACGACGAGATCGTGGAGCGGGTCATTGTGGCGGCCGTCAAACGCGCCCACCTGGAGAAAGAAGAATTCGCCGGGCAGAGCGCGCGCCAGATGGTGCGCCACGACGTGATCGAGCGTCAGGCGCAGCTCGGCTTCTCCGCGGTCGAGCAGTGCGCGGGGGAGGCGCCGAATTTGGAGGCCCCGACCCGCGAGTGCGCGACGGAGCCAAGTGCCGAGCCGTCCGCTCAAGGTCGTGCCTTTCGAGCCGATCCGCCCCCTTCGACCGGCCGGATGACGCAACGGAAAACGTTCTCGGAGGCCAAGAAGCGCGCCGCGGAGAGCGGCCGGCCGGATAGCCGCCAGGGGCGGTATCCCGCCGCTTCGAGCAGGCGATAGACCTCAAGCGACGATCGGCCGAGACCCGCGAGGTAGCCGGGGTGGACTTCGAGCAGGAGCGTCGGTCGGGCTCGTGCGAGCGTCTCGCATGCCCCTTCGAGCACCGCGGCCTCATACCCTTCGACGTCGATTTTGATCACGTCGGGCACGAACCTGAGATCCGCGCACAGGGCATCCAAGGTCTGCGCCGAGATCTCGATGCCGCCTTCGTCCGAATCCGCCAGCGCCCGCAAGTGGTGCCATTCGGTGGCCATGCGGATCGAGCCCGCGACGGCGCCGAGCGCCACCGCCTCGGTGCGAATCTCGGCCCAGGGGTTCAGGGCGAAATTGGCGCGCAATACTTCGAGCGCCGCAGGGGAAGGCTCGACCGCCACTGCCGAGCGCCCCGGGGCCGCTCGCGCGAAGGCAAGGGCGAACAGCCCGTGACAGGCGCCGACGTCGAGAAATCGCGCCGCACCCGCGCTTTCGGCCAGGAAGGTGTCGAGCTCGCGAGTCATTTCCGTCGAGCGGAAACAGAACCATTCGAAGGGCTCGCGCGAGCGCGGATCGACCTGGATCGACAGCCCTGGCCGGAGGACCATCTCGTCAGGCGAAGTGGAGCGGTTCCAACTCCGGAATCGTGACCGCAGCCAAGCCCGGCGGGGCGAGGCTTCGGCCAGCGCGTCGCGCAGGCGGCGCGCGGCGCCGAGGGCGTTCGGCGGCAGAGCCTTACGGGCGAGCCGCTTGGCCGCTTCGCCAAGGCTCATTTCGGGGCCTCACCGGCTGCGGTCCGAGCGACCACGACGTCGCCGAGCACCAAACGGTCCATCTTCGTGCGCAGGAAACAGTCGAGCGCTTCTTCGGGCCGGTTGACGATCGGCTCATTCTCGTTGAACGAGGTGTTGACCACGATCGGCACCCCGGTTTGCTTCTCAAACGCCCCGATCAGCCGCCAGTAGCGCGGGTTGGCGCGTTCCGAGACGGTCTGCAGGCGGCCGGTACCATCGACGTGGGTCACCGCGGGGATCAGGGCGCGTTTCTCGGGGCGGATCGGATAGACCTTGATCATGAACGGATCGGGGTAGTCGAGGGTGAACCAGTGGCCCGTCCGCTCGGCGAGGATCGACGGCGCAAACGGCCGGAACGACTCGCGCCGTTTGATCTTCAGGTTCAGGATGTCCTTCATGTCGGCGCGCCGCGGATCGGCGAGGATCGAGCGGTTCCCGAGCGCGCGCGGTCCCCATTCCGAACGCCCCTGGTACCAGCCGATCACCTCGCCGCGCGCGATCGCGGCGGCGGTCTCCGCGCACAGGCGCTCTTCGTCAGCGTACGTCTCAATTGTGAGATCGCCGTGCTCGCCGCCGAACCGGCCGTCCCGCCCTCCCGACTCCTGGATGCGCGCGGCGATCGCGGTGCGGATCTCCTGCAATCCGTATTGCGGCCCCCAAGCGCTGTGCTCCATCACGAAACCGCGCGGTTGGTTCATTTCGGCATGGGCAACCCAAAGCGCCGCGCCGAGCGAGGTGCCGGCGTCGCCCGCGGCAGCCTGGATGAACACCTCGGTTACCCCGGTGCGGTCGAAGAGCTTGCCGTTCGCGAGCGAATTCATCGCGCAGCCACCCGCAAGGGTGAGACGCTTCATGCCCGTTCGCTTGAGCAGTGCGTTCACCAGGGCGAAGAAGCGCTCCTCGTAAACCGCCTGAAGGGAGGCCGCGAGATCCTTGTAGGTCTGGGTCAGCTCCTGGTCCGGCCGCCGCGCGGGGCCGAGCAGCGCCTCCAGCGCCGGGGTATAGATCAGGCCGAGGCGCGGCGGGCCGTCGTCCCAGGTCATCTCGACCCCTTCCGAGAGGTGCCGGAAGTAACGCAGGTCGAGCCGGAATGTGCCGTCATCCAGGGCCGGAACGACCTGGCGCAGCTCGCGCACGAACCGCGGCTCGCCGTAGGCCGCAAGCCCCATCACCTTGTACTCGTCGCCGAAGCCGAGGAAACCGCAGAACTGGGTAATCGCGGAATAGAACAACCCGAGCGAATGCGGGAAATGGACCCGGTCGAGCACCTCGATCCGATTTCCGCGGCCGACCGCCATCAGGGTCGAGACGAAGTCGCCGAAGCCGTCCACGGTGAGACACGCGGCCTCTTCGAACGGCGAGCAATAGAACGCCGAAGCGACATGGGCCAGGTGGTGCTCGACCTCGTGGAGCGGCGGTGCCGCGGTGGTTGCGAAAGTCTTCCTCACCCGTTCTTCGAGAGTTGAGATCTGGGCCAGATTCTTTACCCGCGACGCGGCGCGTACCAGGCTGCGCGGGTGGGAGAGCGCAAGGAGCGCCTTCCGCCACAAATAGGCGCGCGGCTTGCGAGCGACCGCGAGCGCCGCGACCGCTCCTAAGTCTCCCCCCAACTCGTCCAGGCAAAAGCGAAGCGCCTGCTCGGGGTAGCCCGCCCAATGCTTGATCCGTCGGAAACGTTCTTCTTCGACCCCCGCCACGAAGCGCCCGTCCTCGACCGCGGCGGCTGAGGCGTCGGCGTGGAACACGGAGAGCCCGAGGATCGCTCGCCGCTCGCCGCTCACGCCATCTCCGCGGTCAATTTCGGCAGCCGCTCCGGGTCGCTGACCGCAACCAGGAAATGGACGTCATAGAGTCCAACGATCAGAGGAAGCGAGGCCGCGGTCACCGGGCCGAATCCGGTGGGATCAAGATGCGGAGCGACTTTTCCGGCGCAGACGTAGCCGAGGTCGAGCAGTTGGGTCACCACGTCGAGCGTTTCTTCGACCCCGTGCAGCTCAACCAGCAGGCTCGGGCGATGCTCTTCGAGCAGCCGCGCCGCGCCGCGGAGGAGCAGCCCCGCCGCCCCTTCGACATCGACTTTGATCACGTCGGCGGGAGGCAGACCGCGCTCGCCGATCACGGTGTCGAGCCGAATCGTCGGGACCGTGATCGTGAGCGGCGGCAGAGCCAGGTTGCTCCGCCCGACGCTTGCCTCCCCTCCGGTCACGCGGTCGAGGGTTCCCGAGGCCGAGCTCATGTCGTCCTTTTGAAACAAGCTGGTGCCGTCTTCGTCGCTCACGGCGGCAGGGATCACCGTAACCGGGCCCGTGATTGCGCCGAGTGCGAGATTCTGCCCGAGCAGGCGCAGGTTGTCCTCGTCCGGCTCGAACGCGATCACCCGACCGGCGCCGAGCGTTTGCATCAGATAGCGGGCGTAGAGGCCGAGGTTGGCGCCGCAGTCATAGACCACGTCTCCCGGGCGAACCAGCTGGCGCAGCATGGCGAAGGGGAACGCCTCGAATTCCAAGGCCTCGCGCAACCAGAGAGCGCGGTTGCGTTGCAGGCGCAGCCGGAAAGGTCCAATCCCCGGAATGTTCCGGGTGAATTGCAGGTCAGGAATCGCGCGTAAAGCGAGGCGGCTGAGCACCGGGCGGGTGCGCACCCAATAGGCGAGGCGGCGAAGAATCGAAATCATCGAGCTCGTTCGAGAACCGGAAGAGGATCAGCCGCCGCCGAACGCGGTCGTGGGTTTGGCGCGGTGGATCAACTGGCCCTGTCCGCGCGCGTGGCTGATGCTCGCCCGCTCGCGCCCCTCCGAGGTGCGATAGAGCTCCAGATCGCGGTACATGTCGCAGCCGGCGCAGGTCGGGTTCAACGAATCGGACCCGAAACTGGCGCGCAACTTACGCGTTGTCTCGCCGCGCCAGAGGTCGAGCAGATCGGCGTCGCGCAGGTTGCCGATCCCGAGGTCGCCGACCGCGTCCATCGCGGCGACGCAACTGCAGGCCATCACCGTGCCGTCCGGCAGCACGATCGGCCCGTTGTAGAGCTGGACACAGGTTTCCTTGCGCGAGGAGACCGTGCGCAGGCTCATTCCCTCGGGCAGCTCCTCTCGGCTGATCCGGCCGCCAGCCGAGGTGAACGACCAGGTGAAATCGATCTCGGGCCGGTGCGCGAGGATCGGTTGAAAATCCGGATCGCGCATCACCTCTTCCAGCTTGCGGTCGGTGCGCAGGCCGATCACGATCGTCAACGGCTCGGCGCGCCGGGCGTTGGCGGCGACCAGGTTCTGAACGTTCTTGCGGAACCGGGCGTAGGCGGTCGAGCGATAGATCCGGCGATACGACGGCTCGTCGAAACCGGAGGTGCTGATGGTGATCGAGGTGAGGCCCGAGGAGAGGATCTCTTCGATACCGTGTTTGTCGAGCAGGATGGCGTTGGTGGTCACCCAGATGCGATCGATTTCGGGTCGGGCGCGGAGGCGCCGGACCAGTGCGACGAACTTCGGATGGATCAAGGCATCGCCGACGATCGGAGTCAGCCCGACGCTGCCGCCGCCAGCGCGAACGAAGTCGTCCACCGCCTTGTCGAATACCTCGTCGGTCATGTAGGCGACGTCGCGTTCCTGGTACTGATAGGGACAGAACACGCAGTTCGCGTTGCACAGATTGGTCAGCTCGAAATGGAGCTCGTAGGGGCGCGCCGCCATCGCTTCGAGGGTCGGCCCGAGCGGGCGTAGCCGGCCGACGAGGGCGTCGGCCTTGCGGGTAAGAACGCGGCGGACCTTGCTCCAAAAGAGAGGTGTTCGGAAATTTCGTTGGAATGAAGGCATGGTCGAAGGTCAGTCTATCGTTTCGTTCGCCCGGTGCTCGCGCAGCAGCTCGGCGAGCCGGACGTCGACCACCAGGCGAAACCAAAACGCCTGGAGGAAATGAAACAGCGTGCCGACCGCGCCGTCGAGAAAACCGAACAGGAAGAAATACCGGTAGCCGAAGTAGAGCACCGGCCGTACGAACAGCGGCATGCGATACCAGAGGCTCTTCATCCAAAGGATCCGCTGATCCGGCGTGCCGAACAGCCGCGGCGTCGCCTTCCACGGCAGCTTCTTCGTCCGCCGTTCGAATTCCTCGTGCGCGAACGCCTCGGCGTAGCGCAGGTGCTTTTCGAGATAGAAGAGGATCGCGTCCTCTTTCTTGTTCCACTCTTCCAAGGGCGCGGAGAGCTTTCCCGTAGTACCGCGCACGTAAACACGCGTGTCCTGTTCGACCGGGTCGAGCTCCGAGCGGCTGCGGCGGAACAGCTTCAATAAATATTTGCTGCCGTACCCGCCATGCTCGATCGGATGGCCGCGAAAAATCTGACGGCGCCGGATGTAGAAGCCGGATTCGGGCGTCTCGGGGCGTGCAAGGACGTCCGCGATTTCCCGGCGCAACGCCTCGGGGATCGCCTGGTCGGCTTCGAGAATCAAGACCCACTCGTTGCGGATCGGCAGATGATCCAAACCCCATTGAAAGATCCACGGGATGATCCGGCCGTGCTCGTAGGCGAGATCGATCACGTCGTCGGCGTAGCGGCGGGCGATCTCCTTGGTCCGGTCGCGGCTCTCGGAATCGAGCACGAAAATCTGGTCCGCGAAACCATGCACGGAGGCGAGCGTTCGCTCGATGTTCACCTCTTCGTCGCGCGTGGTCACGAGGACCGTCAGGGGTATTTTCATAGGGGAAATCGAAGGATCGTACCCTGAAACCTCTAGGCGGAGGCCGCCGCGAGCAGGTGGCGCCAGGTCGCCGCGTAATCCCATCGGGCGAGAATTTCGCGGTTCGCGGTCTCGACTCCGGCGCGGGGGAGGGCGAGCGCGGCCAGGATCGCCTGAGCGAGCGCCTCCGCGTTTCCCGCGGGGTATTGGAAACCGTTCCGGCCCGGCAATATCAGGTCGCGCCCCGCCCCGACCTGCTCGGAAGCGATCACGGGCAGGCCGCAGGCGAGGGCTTCCTGAACCGAGACGCCCCAGCGCTCCTCCGCCGCGGGATGGACGAACAGGTCCGCCGTGCCGTAGAGCGTGGGCAGCTCCGGGTAGGGCACGTACCCCGGAAAGAAGATCCGGTCCGAGAGCCCCAGCGCGCGCGCTTCGGCTTCGAGGGCGGAGCGCTCCGGGCCGTCGCCCGCCAGGACCAGCCGCGCCGCCGAATCGGCTGCCGCAATCCGCGGAAAGGCGCGAAGAAGGTCCCACGGCGCCTCGCGCGGGCCGAATTTCGCCAGGGAAAGGACGACCCTGGCGTCGATCGCGGCGCCCCAGACTGCCCGCCGCACCGCTCGTTCCTCGGGCGGAACGCGCGAGCGCTCGCGGAAACCCTCGACGTCGATCGCGTAGGGAAAAAGCCCCCGCCGTTCTTCCGGAATGCCGTGCGCCGCGAGGAATGCGAGCGTTCCGGTGCCGACCCCTAAGAAACGATCGAAAAGGCGCGGGAGAACGGCGCGATAGAGGGCACGCTTAGCCATCGTACGCGCCCCGTCGCGTCCCGCGTCCGCGACCGAGTCGAGCCGCAGGGCGGTCGGGATTCGGCTTCTGCGGGCGCGGCGCGCGGCGCGGAGGTAGGCGCTTTGGGTATAGCCGTTCACGATCGCGAGGTCGTAGCTTCCGGGGGTAAGCTCCGCTGCGAGCCACCGGCCGCGCCTTCGGACGGGAAGGACGGCCCAGTCGTAGCCTCCCACCAGATCGAAGCCCCAATCGATCGGACGCGAAAGCTCGGGGTCGAACGCCGGCACCAAAGGGTCGCCCCCGGTGTAGACCACCCGCAGGTGATGGTCGGGATCGCGCGCCGCGAAGCGATAGAACGGCACTTCGAACTGCGTTGGCCGTTCGACGAAGAAAACGATCCTCAATTCGGGTCGTCCGTCAGGGGTCGGCGGGCGACGGCGGAGAGATGGCCGTACTGGCGCAAACGGCGCACCACGACCTTTTCGAATCCCGCGGCCGCCAGGGAATCGGCGAGGGAACGTTCCGAGTAAACCCAAAGGTGAATCGGAAGAGTGAGATGGCCCGTATAGGGCGAGGCGGCCAGCGTCTCGATCGGCTCCCAAGCATGAATCGACGGGACCGTGAGAACCAGGAAACCGCCGGGGCTCAGCAGGTCAAGTAGGCCGCGGAGCGTCGCGATCGGTTCCGGTAGATGCTCCAACACATGCTCCAAGCGGATGCACTGGAAATGATCACGCGGCAACTGGTCGCGCTCGTCGCCCGAGTAGGCATGGACTCCGGCGGCGCGCAAACGATCGCGGTTCGCCAGGTTCTGCGGGAGGTCGTAGCCCCAGAGATTTCTGAAGCCTTTCCGGACGAGGCCGTGCAGGAACCCCCCGGCGCCGAAACCGTAGTCGAGCAGCGGTGTAGTGTGTGGCAGGGCGAGCGGCACCCCGAGCGAGAACGAGGCGTCGCGACGCGCCAGCCGCTCGCCGAGCCGACCGAGGAAGCCCGCGAAGGTGCTCGCCAAGCCCGAAACGACGAGCCTGCGATGGCGCCAGGCCGCGAGCCTTTGCTTTGCCCGCTCGGCGAGAGAGGTCGTTGGCGGAGATCCCCAGTTGGTGTAGTCGGAAGGATAAAACGCGGCGAGTACTTCAGGCGGCGGTTGCGGATCGACGAATCCGAGCTGGCAGGCGCGGCAGTAGGCGAAACGGAACGAGTAGACCCGGCGCTCGCCGTCGAGCTCATAGGGGTCGTTGCGGATGAGCGCGGTCGCAAGCTCCGAGCTGCCGCAGCCGGGGTTCGGACAGAGCGCACGGTAATCCGGAGTGGGGTTCATCGCGCCCTCCTCGAAGAAGCCAGGATCTCGTCATAGACCACCTCCATGCGCGCGGCGATGCTCGGCCAGCCATAACGCTCTTCTGCGGCGAGCTGTCCGCGCCGCCCCATCTCGTCGAGCGCCGGTCGGTCGGCCAGCAACTCGCGGAGCGCGGTGCCGAGAGACTCCGGATCGCCCTCGCTCACCCGTCCGCAGCCGACTTCGGCGATCAGGGGTGAGAGACCGACCCCGGGCGTCGCGAGCACCGGGCGCCCCGCGGCCATCGCCTCGAGCAGAGAATTGCCGAAGTTTTCCGACGTCGACGGCATCGCGAGGAGCGCGCAGCGGGCGAGCAGCGCCGCCTTCTCCGCGCCATCGACCGGGCCGAGGAAACGCACCCGTTCGGCGACTCCTCGATCGGCCGCCATGTGCAGGAGCCGGGGACTGAGCCCCTCCTCGTCGTTGCCCGCGATCACCAGGAGCGCGCCGGGCACCGCGGGCAGGGCTTCGATCAGACGGTCGAGCCCCTTCTTCCAGCTCACCCGGCCGAGCGTCAGGACGAAGGGCTCGGCGCCCGAGATCAGTGCGCGGACTTCCGGCGAAAGCGTCGCGGGGTCGCCCGACCAGGGCTCGGCGGCAACCCCGTTCGGCACGACGTAGACCGGCGGCAGGCGTAAACCCAGCCTCTCCGCATCGCGCGCCTCGATGTCCGTCGTGGCGTGAAAGCCCGCCGCCCGCTCTATCGTCCGCCGCTCGAACAAGCGGAGCCAGAGGGTCTTTCGAAGCCGCCCGCGCGCCGCGATCAGCTCGGGGACCAACATGCCGCGCGGCGCCACGATCCACGGGATACTCGCCCTCTCTGCTGCGCGCGCTGCGGCGAGCGTCGGCCATAGGAACACCGAGTGGAGATGGATGGCGTCGAAACGCGACAGATCGGCAAGTGCCGGGGACATCGTGGGGGCATACGCGAGGCGGCGGAGCGAGCGGACGGGAAAATAGCACACCGAAACGCCGTCGAGGTCGACCGGCGTTCCAAGCGGTACGTCGAGGCGGCTCGACCCATGAAGGTCGGTCGTGAACACGTCGACGGCATGCCCGCGCGCGGCGAGCGAGCGCGCCAACCCATGGACCGCGCGGATCGGACCGCCGTGCCGCCAGGCCGGCAGGTAGGTCGGCACGACGTGAAGAAGCCTCAACGCACGCTCCCGGCCGGCCGGGCGAGCAGCTCGCGGGCCAGCAGGACGAACCGATCGCGATAGGCCTCCCAGGTCGCACCGACCGCGGAAGCACCGCAGCGTGGGCGCATCGAGCGCAAAAGAGCGGGCCCCCCCGGCGGGTGAGCGAGCGAAAGAAGACGCTCGGAGAGCGCCCCGCCGTCGCCCGCCGGCACCACCCAACCGTTTTCGCCGGGCACGACCAGCTCGGCGGCTCCCACCATGTCCGACACCACGACCGGCAACCCGGCCGCCAGCGCCTCGGCGACCACCATGCCGTAGGAGTCGTTGCGCGACGGCAGAACCAGGCAGTCGGCGCGGCTCATCTCGGCGGCGAGCTCCGTCTGCCCGACCGGGCCGACGAACGTCATCCCCTCGCGCGCCGCCTCGCCGCCGCGCGGGCCGACCACCCGAAGAGTGGCGGAAGGCTCGGCGGCGACCACCCGCGCGAACGCCGCGAGCAGCAGATCGAACCCCTTGCGCACGATCGGCGCGCCCGCGAACAGGAAAACGGTGCCCGGGCCGCGCGCGGGTTCCTGGGCCGGCGGCGCGAACAGCTCAAGATCCGCGCCGAGCGGCACGGCGCGGACCCGGCCGGGATCGATCCCCGCCTCGACGTATGTCGCCCGCGCCAGCTCCGAGACCGTGACGATCGCGTCCGCAAGCTCGATCTCGCGGTCCTTGACCCTCGCGATGCGGGCGTGGAGTCGGGCGGAGTCGGTCGTCCCGTGGAGCCGGTCCTGGGCGTGGTGATGGATCGACGGGGCATCGAGCCAGGTTCGAATGCCCAGCCGTCGCGCCACCCCAAAGGTCTCCTGCGCCGAGATCTCGCAGGCGAGCACGGCGCCGGGTCGCTCGGACGGCGCGAGCCGGGCTAGCCGGCGCGCCGCTTGGCGGTCGAAGATCCGGCAGGCCGCGAAGTCGATCTCTTGGGCCACGGCGCGCGGCAGCCGGTGGGCCGCCTGCCGCAACAGCGGTGCGGTCGGCGCCCAACGGGTCAGGTGGACCGGCAGCGGCACCGGGGCGTAGCGGATCAGCCGGCGCCATAGCGGGCGCGGCACGACTCGCCCCTGTTCCGGGCTCGATGGCACGCCCGACCAGTAGCCGGCGAGCAAACCCGCCGCTTCGAGCGCCAGGGCCGCCTGGTGCGAATGCTGGCGTCCGGGATGGGTGACGAGAATCTTCATCGCGCGTCCGGCGCCTCAACCTGTCGCGCTCGGTGCGGTGGAGGCCGGAGGAGGCAGCTTGGGTGCGCCCGGGCGGCGCGTCCGGGCGCGAACCGCGGAGGCGAGGGTCACCGGCCGTGGTTGGGCCGCGAGCGCTGCCTGGACCGCCTTGCGATCGAGCGCCACGACCGCCGCGAGCAGGCCGGCGAAAAACCAGAAGTAGAGCCCGGCCGTGACCTCGAAAACGACGCCGCCGGGAAGCTCCGCCAGGAAGAAAAGCAGGCAGGCGCAAGCGATCGCGCGGTGGAACTGGATTCGCAGCTCAAGCACCTGGCGAAATGCATAGAACGCGAGAAAAACGCGGATGAAGTAGAAAAGCACAAAGCCTATAGGGCCGAGCTCGATCATGATCTTGCCCGGCTCGTCCTCGACGATGGCACCGTGCAGCCAGCTGTACGGACGTACTCCGGGGGTCAAGGCCATCGCAGTCTGGTGTGCCGTGCCGATTCCGAAGCCGAACAGTCCCGCGGCTTCAAGCGCCCTCACCGGGCTCAACAAGGGCTGCGTCAGCCGTTCCGCCACGTCGCTGTGCCCTGCGGCGCGCCCCAGCCACGCCTCGGTGGCGCTGGAACCGGCGTAGACGACGAGACTACCGACCAGGGCTGCGGCAATCACCAGGCGGCTGGTCGTTGCGGCTCCCCCTTCACGGATCACGGCGAGCCACCAGTAGAGCGGGAGCAGCAGAGCCAAGATCAGGACCGGTCCGCGCGAGCCACTCATCAAGACGCCGACCAGAGCGAGTCCGAACGCCGAGAAGATCCAGAAATTTCCGCGGAAGCGCCAGCGGCTTGCGGCAAGCAGTGCGAGCAGCAAGATCAGGGTCGCCATCAGGTACGAAGTGAAGCCGGTGATATAGGCAAACGTTCCGGTGATCCGAATGTGCTCCGAAGATCCGAACGAAGCGATCTGGCCCTCTTCCGGTTGCCTGGCGTAGGTATTCAGAAAACTCGACCCGGGAGCGACGAACTGAGCCATGCCGAGCAGGCAGACCGGGATCGCGAGCAGGACGTAGCGGCGCAGGAAGCGCACGATCTGAACGTCGCTCGACAGCGCCGTGGGCACTACGAAGAACAGCGGGACATAGAAAAAATAGGCCTTCCAGCCGAAGATGCCGACCAGCAGGTTGGGACTCCTCGGATTGAAGATCTGGAGCAGGCCGAACAGCGCGCAAATCGCCAACGAGATGGTAAGCACGGGTACCTTCGGGGCACGCAGCCGTCCCGCGACGTTATCCGTGAAGTACCCGGCATAGGCGCCGAGCAGGAGCAGATCCTTGCCGAAATAGACGATGTCCTGAGCGCCGGGAAACACCCACTTGCGGATCGCCCCTTCGAGCACGAGAAGCACCATCACCACGGGGATCGCCTGGCGCCAGCGCCTGAAGGCCCAAGCGGCCGCCGCGGCCGCCGCAAGCGCCAGGAGGTAACGGGAATTCATTGTTCAACCTCTCCGGATCGACGCCTGCTCGAATTCACCGCGTCCGTGAGCACGGCGAGATAGCGCCGGGCTACGCGGTCTCTCGTGTGTTGCGAAAGATGCTCCGCCGCGCGCTCCAGCAGTTGCTCGCGAATGCCGGGCGTGACGAGCAGCTCGGCCAGAACGCCGGCCAGAGCCGCCGCATCCCCGTTCGCAAAAGTCCGGCCGCACGGACCGATCGCCTCCGGCAGGCCTCCGCCCGAAGAGCCGATCACCGCGCAGCCGCAGGCGATCCCCTCCAGCGCCACCAGGCCGAACGGCTCCTGATAGCGCGACGGCGCAACGAGAAAGCGGTGCTCGGCGAGGCGTAACGCGATCTCCTGGTGGGGAAGTGCGCCGGTCATCTCGATTCGTTCGGAGAGCCCGAGAGATGCGGCTTGAGCTGCCAGCCGCGGGCGCTCCGGTCCGTCGCCGATCAGGGTGAGCCGAGGCTTGAGTCCTTCTTTCCGTTCGAGGATTGCGAGCGCTTCGAGCAGAACGTCGAACCCCTTGTCCGACACGAGCCGGCCGACCGCCACGAGATCCCTGGTGCGTGCAATCTCCGGGTAGAGGCGAAAGACGTCCTCTCGATACGGATTGCCGATCACGATCGATCGGACGGGGTGCAAGTCGTCCGCCACCGCCCGACTGACCGCAACCGACGCCGCCGCATAACGCAGCAGACGACGCTTCAGCCGATCTTGCCAGGCGATGTGGCCGTCAGTCCTGCTGTACCAGCTGTGGTGAGAAACGACCCAGGGGCGGCGCACGAAAAGCAAAGGCCAAAGCCCGCGCAGGCTGACGTTCGCCTGGAGAAACACCTCGTGCCCGCGAACCAGCGCCAGAAGTGCGCGGCGGCTCGGGCGGCGGACGACGGAGAACGGGAACCGATCCGGCTCGGCCGAGCGGGTGGCCGTCACCACCGTGACCTCGCAGCCGAGCGCGGAGAGTCCCGTCGACAGATCGACCACCGTGGTCTCAAGGCCGCCGACGCTGGGCGGAAAAGCGGGGGAGTAATGGAGGATCTTCATCGGGCGTCGCCGTTGGAGCCGCTCGCCCAGGCGGCGATCTCCGCCGCTTGGGCGGCGAGCGAATGCTCTTCGTACCAGCTCCGGGCGGCGGCGGCAATGCCCGCGGGATCGGACGGGAGTGAAAAAGCCGAGGCGCCCGCCTCCCAGAACTGCGCTCCGGCCCGAGGCGCGGTCGGCCCCGCCTCTTGTTCGACCGGCCGGCCGGCGCAAATCGGCAGCACGCCATGCGCCGCGTAGGCCGCGAACACGCTCGATTTTCCCAGGAAGCCGAGCGGGTACGCGAGGAATCCGGCGGCGCTCTCGGCGAGGATCGTGCTCACTTCTCCGGCCGGTAGGGCTCCCAGTCGTCGGATCGGGAGCGCACCGAGGTCAGGCGGTGCCGCCTCGCCCGGTCCGATGTCCCAAATCTCGCCGAGGCCGAGGGCGCGGGCCGCCGCTTCGATCGCGGCCGGGGTTTGGCGGTAGGCCCGGTCGCGGACGCCCGGCCCGCCGAACAGCACGAGGCGTGGCGCCCGGCGTCCGAACGGGAGCGGCTCGGCCACCTCGCCGATGCCCGAGATCACCGGCCGGATTTCGATGTCGCGCGCCGGATCGGCCAGGCAACTCCTCAACAGGTGGGCGTAGAGGTCGAGGCTGGTCGTGATCCGCGCGCTACGCTCGGCGATCGCCCGGGCGATCCGGCGCTGCCGCGGTCCAAGCCAGAACGAGCTGCGCCAGGGCGGCCCGGTCGCCCAGACCTCGTGAAACTGCGTGCAGAGCGCTCCATCCGTCCGTGCGAGGCCTTCCGCGAGCCAGAACGGCACGCCGCGCGGATGGTAGCCGTAGCCGGCGTAGTGAAGGATCACGTGTTCGGCGCCGCCCAAAGCCGCGGCGAGCGCTTCGGACGCGAGCGCGATCTCGGTCACATCGAGCCCCGTTTTCTTCGCCGCCGCGCCGTGCGGCGCAGGCACGACGAAGCGGCAGAGAAGTCCTCGCTCGGCAAGCGCGGAGGAGAGCGCGAGCGCGATGCCGCCCACCCCCTCCTCTGGGGGGGGCAGGCGGGGCACGATCTGCACCAACTTCACGTCCGCATCACCCGGGGTCGGGATGGCCGCGCCAATACCTCGATCAGCCCCCCGTGGCCCCAAGCCGCATCGAGCCCGTTGAGCAACGCAACCCCGCCGGCGAGCGCCGCGTCGACCAGAGCTTTTCCCGAGCCGGCATAACGGACCCGATCGATCGCCTGGCGCGGCGATCCGATCGGGATGCGCCGCAGGTCCAGTACCTCCATCCCGCCAAGCTCGAGAAGCGAACTCAAGCTCGGCGCGGTGAAATACCAAAGATGAGGAAAATCGAAGCCCGAGAGCCATAAACGACGTAGCGCGAAGCCGAGGTTTTGACCGGCCAGCCGAGCCAACGCGACCGCGCATCCGTACAACAGGCAATCGCGATCCGGCACCTGGACGACCAAGACGCCGTCGGCGGCGATCAACCGAGCCGCGTTCCGAATCGCCGCCACCGGATCCGCCAAGTGCTCCAGCACGTCCATCAAGCTGACGACTTCGAACCGCGCCTCTCGGCTCAAGGCTTCGGGGAATATTCCGGCGCAGACGCGCAGGCCGGCGGCCCGCGCCTCGGCGACCGCTCCCAGGGAGGGATCGAGCCCGAATCCGCGATAGCCGCTCGACTCCACCCGTTCCAACAGCCAACCGAAGGAGCAGCCGACATCCAGCCACCGGCCCCTGGGCGTCAGGCCTCGCACGCGCGCCAGCAGTTGCGGGTAGGACGCCTCCCGGGTGGCGCGTACCGAGCGGTCGTAGGCGGCTCGATCCACGCCTCGGAAGTGATCGGCCTCCGCGGCCGGATGGGCGGCAAATCCATGCACCGAGGAATCGAGCCCGCAACTCGGGCACCGGTACACCGCCAAGGCGCTCCCCGCCTGAACAAGGAACCGCGGGAGCGATCCGCACAACGGACACCGGTTGGGCGGCAGCCCGTGGGCGTCCGAGAGCTCGGCCACGGTCAGCCGTTCCCTGCCGGATCGATCCGGTCGACCGGCCAGTACGAGACTCGCCGGTGAAAGGGCACCGTCTCTTTGCGCCCCACGTCGAAAGCCAGGAATGCCAACAGGAGCTGGACTCCCAACAGTACCGGCAAAGCGGCGAGCATGACCGTGCCCGCGGAAGCCGTAACGCCCGCCCGAAAACTACGCAGCCATGCCCAGCTGCCGAAAACGGTGCCGAACAGCAGGCATACGGCTCCCAGAAGGAGCTCGATCGAGGCGATCGAGAAATCGTTCAGAAAATAGACGTACACCAGCCGCTTCGTCATGTTCCTCAGGTGCTTGAACAGGAATTCAGGAACCGCGCGGCCGATCCGCAGGCCGCTGCTCTCGGTTCCATAATGGGCCGTCATTGGGACGTCGCCCACCACCGCGCCGAGAAGGTTTAATCGGAAGAGCAGATCGGACTCGAAGAAATATCGCGGTTCCAGCTTGTCCAAGGGCAGAGCCTTGAGCACGGCGGCGTGAATCGCTGTGTAGCCGTTCGTGGGATCGAAGATTTGCCAATATCCCGAGGAACCCTTGCTGAACAGGGAGAGAGCCAGGTTGCCGAGCTTACGCAAGGTGGGCATCGCCCGCATGCTTTCCAAGCCGAAAAAACGATTGCCTTTAGCGTAATCGGCCAATCCCGTAACGAGAGGGTTTACCAGGCGCAAGAGCAGCTTCGGATCCATCTGCCCGTCGCCGTCGATCTTAACGATAATGTCCGCGCCATCGGTCAGCGCTTGGCGATATCCGGTCACCACCGCCGCCCCTACACCCAAGTTGCGCGGATGCGTCAGAACGCGCACCCGGGGATCGGAAACCGACTCCTTGACCAGCCGTCCTGATTCCTCCGGGCACCCGTCGTCAATGACGTAGATCCGCTGAACTTCGGGGCCTATGCTGTTCAATACGCCGGCGATGTGCCGGCTCACCGCGTAGCAGGGTATGACGACCGCGATCGTCGGCGCGCGCTGTTCCGGGCTCATGGGCTTTGAGGGCGGCCTTCCGACTCGTCGGTAACCTTTACGACATCCAGGGAGGGGCGCAATACGACATAGCGATCGTTCAAGAATAGGCGAGAGCGGCTCTCGCGGAGCGCCAAGCTGGCGCGCCAGCGCTCGATCACCAAAAGCTCCGCGCCGGTTTCGGCACGGATCGCTTGGGCATCCGCCGGATCGACCGGAGGTTCCAGCAATGCCTCGACCCGGCCGACTACTCGTCTCGCTCGAACCAACTCGCCGCCCGCCGCATACGACAGGGTTTCGGGGTCTTTCCAGGTGTATGCGAGCGGAATCCGGAACTGTCGGAAGAAATCGAGATCCCGGGCGCCGGAGACGGTTTCACGATCCTTGCGAAAGGCTTCCACGGCCCATAACGCCTCCAGGCGAGCGCTCGGAACCGCGCGCCACCTACCGAACAAGATCGCGCGCGAAGTCCCGACTTGAGACATCACACCGCTCATCGTCCTGGCAACCGAAGGAGCATAACAGAGGACCGCCACGACCGAGGCGATCAGCGCGGCTCCCGAAAGGTGCGAGCGGGCGGCCACCGCCGCGCGGCCGGCGGTGATCCGAGCGCCGAGCGCGAGCGAAGGAAAGGGCTTACGGCGGAAGAACCGAGCCAGAAGAGCCAAGGTGGTCAACAGCCAGAAGTCGAGATACCGCAGGTTGCGCACCAGATTGAACTGGAACGGCTGCCGGCCCAACTTTTCGGCGAGCGCCCAATCGAAAGCCGGCAAGGCAAACGTGACGAGTCCCCAGCCGACCAGCATTCCGAGGAAGAGCCGTGTGCCGGGCCTCCGGGCGGCGATCAACAGCACCAGCCCGGCCAGCAGCACCCAGTAGCGTGGGGTGCCCACGACCAAAGCCAACGCGGCCGTGTAGAACCGTTGCGGCTCGAACGGACCGATGATCGTGTGCAGCACCTGAAGCCCTTGGCCGCCTCCTTCGGCCGCTTGGCGGGCCGCTCCGTAGCGCGCGGCGTAGGGCACCATGACCAGGATGGTCACCGCCCCGGCGGCCAGCACACCCATGAGCCGCGCGCGAAGACGAACGCCGTCCACGACGAGGAAACCTATGAACAACGCCCCCGAGAGCGCCGGCGAGCTGACCGGATGAACGTAGAACAGGGCGGCCGCGGCTGCGGCTGCGATCCACCAGCGGCCAGGCGAGGGCGCGGGGAGGGGACCCAGCCAACGCAGAGCGAGCAGCACGACCCAGGGCAAGAGCGCGGAGAACAGGGAGCGG
Organism: Thermoanaerobaculia bacterium; assembly: GCA_035995205.1. Classification (GTDB taxonomy): domain Bacteria; phylum Acidobacteriota; class Thermoanaerobaculia; order Multivoradales; family UBA5704; genus DASYKS01. The sequence continues at coordinate 39,557 of DASYKS010000068.1, read as the reverse complement.
GGCAGCACGGTAGAGAAGGACCAATGTTCGTTGGGAGGGTACGAAGCGTCCAGGAGCACCAGCGCGAGCGCCGCCACGAAACCGAAGAGCGCCGACCGCGAGAGCTTCGAGAACAGCCGCTCGTAGCCGACTAGACTGAGCCAGATGCCAAGAAAGCCCAGCACCGCATAAGCCATGGAGTAGGGTAATCCGAGCCGTCCGACGCCGCGAACCAAGCCGACGAAGAGCGGGATGTACCAATCGAAATCACGACGCTGATCGAGCAACGCGTCGCGGTCGAAGGCTTCCGGATGATCGAGGGCGGCGGCGAACGAGTTGATGCTCGCCACGTCGGTCTCGGGGTTGAGCCATGGCACCCCGGGATAGTGAGTGACGAACGACGTGGCGGCGAGCGCTAGAAACAGCCCCGACCGGCAGCAGCGCACGAAGGCGCCCAGGCGCGCGGCCGGCGCCGCTCGGACGACGTGGGCCACTCCCATGAGCACCGCCGCGATCCCGATCAGGAGCACCGCCAAAAGCGCCCCTCGGTGGAAGACCTTGGCGGAGGGCGGAGCCTCGAACCGGAGGGCGAGAAACGGACCGCGCTCTCTTACCGGGCGCGTCTCGATCACATACTCGCAACGCTCGGGATTGAGCTGCTCGGCGTCCGCGCTCAGCCAAAGCACGGCATTGCGGTTGGCTTCCAGCGAGCCGCGGCTCAACACCGCCGGCGCTAAGACCTCGCCGGTGCGGCGATCGACGATCTCCGCCCGCGGCGGCCTGCCGTCCCATGCCAGATGGAAGTCCGGGAGCTGTTTCTCGACGACTCCGTAGTACCCGCCGTGCCAGGGCTGCAGCCCGCCAAGGTCGACGCCGAACTCGACCCAATGCGTTGGAACGGCCGAAGGAATCGCAAGAATCGCGAACACCAGGCAAGTTGCGGCCCCAGCGAAAAACGCCCACCCGGCGGCGAGAAGCGTCGCTCCGGTGCTTGGCGATTGGGAATTCGCTGACGGTCCCGTTCTCACGCCGACCCTCCAATCTCTTCGATCAGCTGCCCGTATCCCTCACGGAGCCGAGACCAGGCATGGCGCTCGGCGACCTCGCGGGCTCCGGCGCCGATCCGGGCACGGAGCAATTCGTCGTCGAGCAGCCGGCGAACCGCTACGACGATCGCTTCCGAGCTTTCGACCGGCACGAGCAGTGCGCTCTCCTCGTCGACCAGTAGGTCAGGCGCCGCGCCCACGGGCGTAGCGACGATCGGCAGTCCGGCGGCCATCGCTTCGAGGAGAGCGAGGCTCGATCCCTCCGACAGGCTCGGAAAGACGAACAAATCGGCGCTTTGAAACGCGAGGGCGATCTCGTGGCGGTCAGCTTCGGAGATCACCGTGACCCGATCCCGAACCTCCACGGGAAAGGCTGCTCGAACGGTCTCCGCCGGAGCTCGGATGCCGACACAGGCAAGCTCGATCTCCGGTCGTTCCAGCGCGAGGGTGAAAAACGCGGGGATCAAATAGCGGATGCCTTTGCCTTCGAACCACTGACCGAGGAAAAGGAGGCGCCGGGCCGCTCGCGTGCTCCGGGGCGGGCTCTTCAGGAGTGCCTCGGGAGCGGCGTTTGGAACGACCTCGATCCGCTCCCGCCCTACCCAGTCGCGGGCGGCGAGAAACTCCCGCTCGGCGCTGTTCAGGCAGAACAAGCGATCGGCTCTCCAGCAGGAAATGCGGAGCAAGAGCGGCATCAACCACTCCTGGATCAGCCGGTGGCGGAACGGAATCGGCTTGCCCGCAAGGGACATCTCGCCTATGAGAGCTCGATAGTAGAGCATCTCGATGCCATGGAATTGGACGATCGTTCGCGTCTTTCGCAGCCTGGCCGAAAGCGCCCTGCGCAGCTGGAACGCCCAGCCGGCGAACGAATGGAAGAGGACCAGATCGGGCGGGTCGGCCGCGAGGCGGGCCGCGATCCGCAGAGGAAACAACAACAGCCACCAGCGCGGTTTGACCCGTGTGAGCCGAGGCTCGTCCTCATGGGTCCAGATCGTCACCTGATGACCGCGAGTTTCGAGAAACGCCCCGCGCTCGGCCGCATAGGCATAGACCGCGGTCCGGGGATCGCGCGGCGCGTGGAGGACGAAGACGATCCTCATTTCGGGGGCTTTTCCGCCACCACCATCGACTGGATGCCGAACCAGCGGGTGAGCGGGCTTAAGCGTTCGAGGAACGAAAGATTGATTGCGCCGCCGGGCAGCGGCAGCGTATGGCCGACCGCTTCGACCGCAAGGATACGCAAACCGGCGCGACGGACCAGGGCACGGGTTCGCGGCAGGAGCATCGGGTGGTTGATCGGCTGGCCCGCCTCGCTGAATCGCCTTCCGCGCAGGCCAAGGTAGACGCGATAGAGCCCGGAGAGGTTCAGATAGTTGGGCGTCGTCAGATACAGCCGCCCGCCGGGCTTGAGCACTCGGGCCAGCTCCGCTACGGCGTGCGCGGGCGACGGGCAGTGCTCGATCGTTTCGAGCGAGAAGATGGTATCGAAAGTCGCGTCGGGAAAACCCAGCGCGCCGAGGTCGGCGACCTGCCAGGCGATTCGATCGAGATTCCGCTCGCGCGCGGCGCCCTGGCCCGCGGCTACGGCGCTCACCGCGAAATCGGCCGCGACCAGAAGGCGGGGCCGGGTTTCGAGCCCGGCGAGCCAGCGGGCGAAATCGCCGCGGCCGCAGCCGATTTCGAGCACCCGCCGGTCAGCAAGGTCGCGCTCCGGTTCCAGGCGCGAGCGGATCATCCGCACCCAAGGGGGCACATCGAGGTCGCTCGCCGACAGGGCGCGGTGCCAAGTCTCGTACGCGGCCCGCACGTCTTGCGTCTTGCCGAGCGTCATCGTGCCGCCCTCTCGCCGTGCTCGTAGAGAACCTCGCGCTCGTAGCTCTCGGCGATGCGGTCCCAAATGAAACGGTCGTAGTAGCCGGTCGCCCGCGGGTCGTCGAGCGCGTCGAGGTCGAGCGGCCCCGGCGGTGGCGGGAAAGGACGTAGGGCGTGCGGGAAGTAGGGGAGAAGATCGACGACGCCGCCCGCGCGTGTGGCGTAGATCGGCATGCCGGATTCGAGCATCTCGTTCAAGGTCACACCCCAACCCTCGGCCACGCTGGTGAACAGCCCGGCGTCGTGGTCGGCGAGCATCTCGAACAAGCCGGCGCGCGAAAACGACGGCACGACGCGGATTCGCCCGCGTTCGAGCAGATCCTTGGGCAGGGCGCGCTCGGCCTCCGGGCCGCAGCCGGCGATCGTGCAGGAGTCGTCGGGGCTTTCGCGCAGCCGGCGATCTAGGAACGCGGCCAAGCGGGTGGTGCCTTTATGGGCCGCCCAGCGGCCGATCCAGAGAAAGCGGACGGCTGCGGGCGATCCGAGGGTGCGCGCGCCGCGGATCGCCGCGAACGTGCGCTGCTCTTCGGCGGCGGGCGCGATTCGATAGGCGAAGATCTCCTTCCGTCGGAGATGCCTTGCGAGCGCGTCGCGCTCGGCGCTGCCGAGGCAGAGAATACGGTCGGCGAGAAGGTGGCCGCGGCGGACGGCGCGCAGCTGCGCCAGTTGGTCGATCAGGCCCAGCGCCGTCCGCAGGGGGTTACCGCGGAGCAGCGTCCCGGCGGTCCAATCGGCGCGAAAGTAGAGCGCGTCGGGCTGCACGCTTCGCGCGATCGTGCGCGCGCGGCGCGCGATGCCCCGGTCGAGTGCCAGGGGCGGCAAATCGACCCAGTCGAACAGCTCCTGGTGCGCGAGGAACCGTTCGAGCTCGCGCCGCCGCCATTCCGTCTGGTACCACCAGGAAAGGCTTGGCGGCGGGAGTGGAGGCGCCCAGGTTTGGGCATCGTGCCCACGCACGCGGAGAGCCGCGGTGAGCAAGAGAGCCGTCTGGCCCGCGCCGACCTGGGTGGAAAGGGGCGCGAAGCTCACGATCAGGAGGCGCACGGGGAATCCTTGCCTGGCTCGATCTGCAGAGAGCCGCGGGCACCGAGCCGGATCGCCACGGCGTCGCGCCAGAACAGATGGCGGACCGGGCCGACGTAATGGCGCACGGCCCAAGTCGCTCCGCGGACGGATGGACCGAGCGTGTACCGATCGTCTTCGAACAGTGCCACCTCCGCGAGCGGAAAACGCTCGCCTCCGAGCCGCCGGTCCGCCTCGGCGAGGATCGTCTGCTCGGTGAGGCCGATTCCCCGTTCGGCGGCGAACGCCATCAGATCACCGACCGCGGCGGCGGAGAGAAAATCGCCGCGTGCGTACAGGAATCCGGCGCAGAAGTACGGGGGAGAAGCAAGCTCGGACAACATCCCGGGCACCAGCGCCGAATCGTAGCCGGGCAAGATGTCGGTCGACATCGCCAAGCGCGGTCCTTCACCGCGGCGAAAGCTCGCGAGGGCCGGCGGGATTCCGAGCCAGAGCACGTCGACGTCCGCGTACAAAACGTCCCCTTCGAGAGCGAGCGCCGTCACCGCCGCCATCTTTCGCCCCATCGCGTCGCGTTCGGCGAAGCGGAGGAGATCGCGGTGGCGCCCGTCGGCTCCCCCCAGCGGCGCAACCAGCTCGCGCCAATCGAGGACGCGAGGCCGCCGCCCGGGCCACCAGGAAAGCGCCGCGCCGGCCACCGTTGGGGGAAGCGAACCGTCGGTCGCCACGGTCACCCGCGGCAGCGCCGGCCAGGTCCGGGCGAGCGAGAAGAGCGCCTCGCGGATCATGCCGAGATGGGTCGCGCCGCCGAAGGTGAGGACATCGAGGTCGAGCGCGGGCTTCGGGGCGATCGGCCGGATCGGCCAGCGATCGGCGACCGTGCGCCAGAAGCCGGAGCTGCGGTAGGCGAGCGAGGCCCTGATGCGTCCGACGCCGCGTGGCTGCGGGGGCGTTTTGGGATCTGGCGAAGTCACGGCAGGAGGCGCCGATAGGCGTCGAGCGTGGCGCCGAGCCCGGAGTCCAGGTCGATCTCGGCGCGCCAGCCGAGCCGTTCGGCGATTCGCGCCACGTCGCAGACGAAGTCGCCGGTCTCGACCCGGAGAGCGCCTTCGGGCCAGGCTACCTCCTCCAGCCGGCCGGCGCCGGCGAGCGCAACGAGTCGCGACGCCGCACCCTGCAGGGTGACCGAACGGCCGGCGCCCAGGTTGAAGATCTCGCCGGACGCCCGCTCGGCGGTCGCGGCAAGCAGCAACGCGCGCGCGACGTCCGCGACGTGAATGTAGTCGCGCAGCTGGCCACCGCCGCCATAGAGGGAGATCGTCTCACCGGCCAGGGCGGTCATCGCGAAATGGTTGAGAATGCCGTAGTGGCGGCGCCCGGGCAGCTGATAAGGGCCGTAGGGGTTGGTGATCCGCAGAGCGCAGAACGGCACGCCGTAATGCATCCAGTAGAGCCGATGATAGTGCTCGACGGTCAGCTTATGGACACCGTAGAGGCTGGTCGGTCGGGTCGGATGCTCTTCGGACACCGGCTCGCTGCCGGTCGATCCGTAGACCAGACGGCTGGAGGCGAACACCACACGCGGCGGAGAAGCGAGAGAGCGAATCGCTTCGAGCAGCGCGAGATGCCCGGCGACGTTGGCCTGCATGTCGGCGCGCGCCTCGCGGACGCTCTGGGCCGCCCCCGACTCGCCGGCGAGCTGGAAGATCAGATCGAAACCGTCGAACCATTCCGGATGCCGTTCCGCGTCTCCGAGGTCCCTTTGCACCACCTCGACGGCCCGGCCGCCGCAGATCTCATCGAGCCAGGCGAGGGCGAGCGGATGGAGCGAACGGGAGAGCACGCGCACCTCGGCGCCCGCGTCGAGCAACGGCCCGACCAGGTTCAGCCCCAAAAAGCCGAGGCCGCCCGCGATCAACGCCCGGCTCCCCGCGAGGTCGGGCGTTCCGGAACCCCCGGAGATCACCGCGCCGCTCACGTCGGCCCTCGGCGCAGGCGATGAACTAAGCCTCGCAGTGGCAGGGCGATCCCGGTGAGGAGCGCCTGATGGCAGCGCGCGCGGCGGCTGACCTTGACTCCCGGTCCGAGGAACAGGACGTCGGCATGGTGGCCCCAGGGCGCGGAGAGCACCAGGGCGCGAAAGCCGAAACGGCCGAGCCGGCGCCGAATCGCCCGCACCCGCGCCGCGACCTCCGGATCGCCGAGGAAATCGTGGAATTCGACCGTGATCTGCGCGATCGCGCCGAGCGTCTCCGCCGACGCGGTTTCGAGCACTTCGAGCTCCGCCCCTTCGACGTCGAGCTTGAGCAGGTCGACGCGCTCGATGCCCAGCTCCGCGAGCAGGGCGGGGAGGGTCCAGGCGCGCACCCGGATCGTGCCGCGAGCCCCGAAGCGGCTCGCGATTTCCGGATCGCTGCTGTGGGCCTGGGGATTCTCCGACAGGTGGATCTCGACCTCGCCGATCGGCCTTTCGCGTTCCCCGACGATCGCGCCGTCGAGAATCGCCAGGTTCGCCGCGGGTTCGATTTTGGAGCGCAATTCGGGCACCGGCTCCAGCGCGACGACGCGCGCCCCGGTCCGCCGCCGGATCTCGGCGGCGAACTCGCCGAGGTTTGCGCCGGCGTCGATCACCACGGCTTCCGGTCCGAGCGCCGGCAGGTAGACGTGATGTGTCGCGATGTCGGCCAGGCCGGCGGCACGGCTCCAGCGCGCGATGACCGCTCCGAGTGCCGCCAGCGGCCAGCGGCGCACGCGCACGAACCAGGAAGAAGCCGGAGCCGTCAACGCCATGCCGCCCACGCGGGTCTCCTGAAGCCCACGGCAAAGATCGCGAGCTGAAACACGATGCCGGCAGAGGCGCTGCCGAGCTGAAACCAGATTACGCCCGCCGTCGTCGCGAGCGGCAGAATCGCGATCAGCACGGCCTGCACCGAAACCTCGCCCGCGAGCGCCACGGCCTGCAGGCGGGTCCAACCGCGGGAGAGGTTCACGTTCGCCACGTAAGAGCCGAGCATGCTCAAGCCGGAGGCCGAGATCAAGAGCAGCAGCTCATGTTGCAGCCCGCGGTAGTGCGGGCCGAGGACCGCCAGGAAGACGTTCGGCACGAGAGCGGCGGAAAGGAGAATCGTCCCCGCCAGCGCGGCGAGCAGCGCACCGTAGCGAAGGGAGCTCGCGGCAAAGGTTCGCGGGTCGGAAATGCCCGCGAGCCGGGGGATCAGCACTGCTCCCGACAATCCGGAAAGCAGGCCCACCACCATACCGAGGCGGCCGAGCGCGCCGACCTCCGCGATGCTGCGCGTGTTGCCGAAGGTCGCGGCGAGCCAGATGGTCAACGGTCCCTGGAGCGCGAAGTAGAGCGCGCTCGGGAGCGTCGGCAAGAGGTAACGGCCGACCGACCGCCGCGCCGCCGTTCGCTCGCCGCGCTCGCCGCGCTCGGGGTGGGCGGCGGGCGAATCGGCGAGCGCGAGCACCAGGATAGCGGCGAGCGCTCCGGCGGCGAGCGCGGCGAGGGGCGACAGGCGGGCAAGAGCGATCAGAAGCGCGATTGTGCCTAGACGGAGAACGCTGCCGGAAAGCTCCGCGCGGTAGGCCGCGCCGTAGCGAGCGGCGAGGCGGAGCAGCACCAGGCGGATCGACGAGCCGATCTGGCACCAGACGACGACCAGCACGATCAGCGCGGCGGCGAGCGATTCGGCCCGGCCGAATCCGCGCGCCGCGCCGACGAACGGGGCGACGACCAGCAGCGCGACCGAGCCAAGCGCGAAAGCCGTCCGGCGCATGTCCAGCACGGCACCCACGTAGTCGCCGAACCGTTCGCCGCGCGCCTCCGCGGCGCGGTAGAAATGGAGCAGCGAAGAAGTGCTTCCGAGGTCGGAGACGATGGCGAGCAGGGCGGTCACGGAGGAAGCCAGAGTGTAGAGCGCAAAATCGCCCACGGGTAGATGGCGCACGACCAGGATGCCGGCAAGGATGCCCGCGAGCTGGGTCAGGCTCTGCGCCGAAAAGTAGGCGCCCAGCAAGCCGATCCAGCGCTTCAATCGCGATCTCAAACGGGGCATCGCGTGTTCCGAAACGCTTCTCGACTAGAATCCCGCGGGTGTACGAGCCGAACGTCGAGGCCCTGTTGGCGCGCCTGCGCCCCGACGATCTCGTGCTCGACATCGGCGGCTGGGCCTGTCCGTTCAACCGCGCCCAATGGGTGATCGACGCCGAGCCGTACGAGACGCGAGGTTTCTATCGCACCTTCGGCGGCAGGGCGTCGCAGGGCGGCGAACGGGAGTGGTTCTCGGCCGAGACCTGGGTTCGTCTCGACATTTGCGGTCGCGCGCCGTTTCCTTTTCCCGATAAACACTTCGACTTCGTGATCTGTTCCCACACGCTCGAAGACGTCCGCGATCCTCTCGCGGTGTGCGAAGAGATCGTCCGGGTCGGCAAGCGCGGTTACATCGAGGTGCCTTCGCGCGCGTTCGAATCGACCCGCGGCATCGAGCAGTCGAACCTGGCCGGTCTGTCGCACCACCGGTGGTTGATCGAGATCGGAGAACGGCGGATCGATTTTTATCCGAAGTACGGACTGATCCATGATTGGCGCTACAGCCTGCCCCGCGCCCACCGCAAGCGGCTGGGCGGAAAGGGCGCGGTGCAGTGGCTTTGGTGGGAGGGCGACTTCGAGTTCCGCGAGGTCGTTCGTCACGGCATGGATGAGGTCGAGACCGATCTCGCGCGCTACGTCCACGCGACCTGCCCTCACCCCGATTGGAAGCTCGCGTTGGACGGCAAATGGCGCCGCGCTCTGCACCTTGCCCGCCGCGCGCGCCAGATTTTGACCGCCGGAAGGCGCGGCTCCGCCGCGCGCTGAATCCCGCGCGGCGGCGTTCAGAGCGCCACCTCGACCCCGAACGCCGCGAGCACGCGCAACGCCAGCCGGCGCGACTGGTCGCCGTGGTTGCGCGCCTCGCCGGACCGCTCGGGCTCCAGCCACTCCATCACGGGCATGTAGAAACCCGATTTCTCCCGCTCGAACAGGGCAGCCGGCAGCTCGGGGGCCACGCTCCGCACGAGCGAGCTTTTTCCCCTCGACTTGGCGGGCTCGAAGCCACGCGCGGCAAACCCGGCTTCGAGCCGCGGGTCGACCAGCGGCACGCGCAATTCGAGAGAATGCGCCATCGAGGCCCAATCCGAATCACGCAGCAGCTGGTTGCGCATGTAGAGCCGCGTCTCCAGCCGGTGGACGGCGGTCCAGCTGTTCGACTTGACGGGGTTCCAATCCGCGAGCGCCCGGGCGCCATCCGCTTTTTGGTCATAGGCGGCGAGCGCTTCGGCAGCCGCTCGCGCGCCGAGGATCCCGTCCAGCTCTTCCGGCAGGAACAGCCCGCGGTAGAGCGCATAGGCGCCCGCGAGGCCGGAGCCGGTCCGGCCGAGCGCCGCGAGCTTCGGTCGTCCGCGCCGCCGGGCGAACGCCGCGAGCAGCTCCTGTGGCACCCACCTCGCGAAGGGGGCCGCGAGCGCGAGACGCGGCACGTCGCGAAACGAGGGGTAGCTGCCGAACAGCTCGTCGCCGCCCAGCCCCGACAGGGCCACTTTGATTCCGGCTTCCCGCGCGGCGCGGGCGACCACGAAGGTGTTGAACCCGTCGATCGAGGGCTGGTCCATCGCGCCGAGCGCGGTGTCCCAAAGATCGAGAAAATCGCCGCGGCCGATCCGCGAGAGCGTGTGCGGCAGGCCGAGAGTCCGCGCGACCTCCCCCGCGAGCGGCGCCTCGTCGAGCGGCGTGCCTTCGAGCCGATCGAACGAGAGGGTGAACGCTCGCGGCGGCGGGGCGCCCGCGGCTTTTGCCTCCCGCGCCGCGAGCGCCGCGAGCAGGCCGGAATCGAGACCGGCGGAGAGGAACACCGCGACCGGCACGTCCGAGACCAGGTGGGCGCGTATCGAGTCGGCGAGCAACTCCGCCGGGTCGGCGGTCGGACCCGACTCCGAAACGTCGGTCGCGGCAAACGGAATCGGCCCCCCCGGATCGCCCTCGCGCGCGATCTGGTAGCTCCCTGCGGGGAGCGCCATGACCCCTCTTCGGATCGTCCAGGGTTCGGGGACGGAGCCCCAGAGTAGAAAGCCTGCGACGGCGGCCGGCTCCACCTCGCGCGAGACGCCGCCGCCCGCTTCGAGCGCCTTGACCTGCGAGGCGAAGCGGAGCGTGCCGCGCTCGATCGAGAGGTAGAGCGGTTTGATCCCGAATGGATCGCGCGCGAGCAGCAACTCGCCCGTCGAGCCGTCCCAAAGCGCGAGCGTAAACATGCCGCGCAGCTTGGGCAGCATCCGCTCGCGATCGCGGCGCCAGAGGGCGAGGATCACCTCGGTATCGCTTTGCGAGCCAAAGCGCTCGCCGTGGTACTCCAGTTCCTCGCGCAACTGTCGAAAATTGTAGATCTCGCCGTTGAGGACGAGCCGGCAGTGCCCGTCCGCCGAGGCCATCGGCTGCGCGCCCGCCGCGGAAAGATCGAGGATCGCGAGCCGGCGGTGGCCAAGTACCACCCGGCCGTCGGGCGAGATCCAGCGCCCCTCGCCGTCCGGGCCGCGCCGGGCGAGCGCGGCGGAGGTCCGGTCGAGCTCCGCCGGATCGAGCGCCGGAGCGTCGGGGGAGAAACGGAACAGGCCGTGAATGCCGCACATCGTTCAGGCCTCCCGCGGCTCGGGTCTGCGCCCGGTCAAGCGGTCGAGATGTCCGGCCAGGCGGTCCTGGAACCGCGGATAGCCGAATTCCCTCTGCCAGCGAATCTTGCCCGCCGCGCCCATTCGAAGGGCGGTCTCCGGGGAGTCGAGCAGGTGCGCGAGCGCGGTGGCCAGCTCGTCCCGGTCGTCCGGATCGACCAGCCGGCCGGTCTCGCCGTCGAGGACCACTTCATCGGCCGCGCTGCCGCGCGCGGCGAGGCAGGGCCGGCCCGCGCGCATGGCTTCCAGGTAGACGAGGCCGAATCCCTCCCCCCGGCTGGGCATTGCGAGCAGCGCCGAACGATCGTAGAGCGCGGCGAGGGTGGTCTCGGTGACGAAACCGGTAAACAACACCCGGTCGACCAGACCGAGCGCTGCCGCCTTCGCTTCGAGCCGGGACCGGTCGTTGCCCCCGCCTGCGATCACCAACCGGGCCTCGGGAACTCGGAGCAGCGCTTCGAGCAGCGCGTCGTGGCCTTTGTACCGTTCGCTCGCGTCCATCCGACCGGCGATCAAGGCGAAACCGTCTCCCACCCGGTCGAGCAGCGCCCGATCGGCCACGCCCGTCGGGGGCCGCTCTTCGAGCGCGAGCGGCAGGATCTCGGCGGAGAGCCCCGGGTGGATTTCGCGCGCCCGGGCCAGGGTATAGCGCGAGATCGCGAGCCGGATCGTTGCGCCGTCGAGAGCGCGCTGCCGCGTCGAACTGAGCGGTCGCCAGGCCTCGATGCCCAGAAGGCAGAGCAGATAGGACGAACGGAACGCAGCCGGAAGCGCCGTTTGAATCCGCGCCGGGCCGAGCAGGTCGAACAGCAGGGCGGGGCGTCGCGGACGCAGCTGGAGAGCTACCGCCGCGGCGGCGAGTCGGGCGAAGCCGGTCTTGCCCGGCGCGCTGAACGCCCGGACCCGGCCGGGGATTGGCCCGATCAAATCCGGATCGGCCTGGCCGAGCGCGAATACGTCGAACCGCGCGCCGCGCGCCCGCGCCCAGTCCGCCCCCGCTCGCGCCAACAGCCGGCCGACGAGCGCCCGGCCGCCCCCTTCGAGATCGAGGCCGGTCGAGACGAGCGCCAGGTCGCGCGGTGGGGAGAAATTGGAGCGTAGGGGCATGGGAAGCGGAGGATGGACGGGCGCGATCCTCGCAGAGGGGGGACGGTGAAGCAAACTTTGCGCCCGAAATCTCTCTAGAATCGGCGGGTACCCTCGGAATCGAGCTTTCGGAAAGGAGCCGTCGATGCCTGCTTCCCCCAACATCAAAGCGGTGGGCCAGATCGCCTGGTCGGTCAAGGACATCGAAGCCGCGACCGCGTTCTATCGCGACGTCGTGGGCCTCAAGTTTCTTTTCTCGGCGCCCCCCGGGCTCTCCTTCTTCGACTGCGGCGGTGTGCGCCTGATGCTTTCGGCCGAAGAATCGAGCGGCGCTTCGGCGGTCGATACGTTCCTCTATTTTGCGACCGACGACATCGAAGGAACGGCCGCGGCGCTCGAAGCGGGGGGTGCGGCGATCGTTCAGAAACCGCACGTCGTCGCCGACTTGGGCGACCGGGTTCTCTGGCTCGCCGTCTTCCACGACTCCGAAGGGCGCGTCCAGCACCTGATGAGCGAGGTGCCTAAGGGGTAGGGCACGTCAGCGCGCCGCCGCGTCCGCTTCGAACAGGTCCGCGAGCAGCACGACCCGGCGAGCGAGCGAGGTGAGGTCGAGGAATTCCTCGCGCGTGTGCATGCCGCCTCCCACCGGGCCGAGGCCGTCCAGGACCGGCACGCGGCCGGGATCGGGCAGGAAGTTGGGAAACGAGATTCCCCCTCGGTCGTCCTCGACTTCGAGCGTCCAGCCGCGTGCGGCGGCCAGCGCCACCGCCCGGTCGCACCAGGAGCGCTGCGGGCCGTAGGGATCGACCGGCGGCACGGTGTGGCCGATGGCGAGCTCCAGCGTCGTGCCGCTCTCCTGGCCGATCGTGAGCGCGAGCGCCGCGAGATCTGCCGCGACCCGCTCTCCTTCCGCGGCGCGCAGGAAGCGAAACTCCCCCTCCGCGATTGCACGTTCGGGCACCACATTCAGGCGCGACTCGGTGCCGAGCAGGCTGGCATTGCCCGCCGGATCGGAGACGAAACCCACGTCGCCCGCGATCAGACGGCCGACGTTGATCGTCGGGCCGCCGCCCCGCGCGGAGAGCGCCTCGGCCCCGGCGCACCAGCGCGCCGCCGCGACGAGCGCCGAATGCCCCTGCCAATAGTGGACCCCGGAGTGCGCGGGGGTTCCGGAAGCGCTCAGTCGCCAATTGCTCATTCCCCGCCGCCCGGCGACCATGGTTTCGGCGTCGCCGCGCGGCTCTCCCGGTTCGAGCACCCAGACCGCCCGCGCCGCGCCGCCCCAGCGCGATGTCGCCTCGCGCGACAGGACGCCGCCCACCTCCTCGTCCGGCACCACGACCAGGTGGAGATCCTGCGGCGGCGGCGCCCCACGCGAAGCCAACAGATCGAGCGCGCCGACGAACGTCGCGAGCCCCCCCTTCATGTCGATCGCGCCGGTTGCGAGCAACCGCCCGTCCCGACGCTCGGGGGCGATCGCCGGGAGGACCGTATCCATGTGGCCGAGCAGCAGCAGGCAGCGCGCGTTCTCGCCGAGCGCCGCCGGGCCGCGGGCGTGGAGGACCGGCAGCGTCGCACCGCCCGACCCCTCCCCTCCCTCCAAAGCACTCCGCGGCTCGATCTCGACCGCCAGCCCGCGCGCTTCGAGCGCTTCGCGCAAGAATGCGGCGACCCGCGCCAGCCCGTCCGGATCGACGCTCGGCGAGGAGATCGCCGCGAGGTCGGAGAGGAAACCGAGGGTCGAGTCGAAGAGGTTCTGCGGCAGGGATTCTTCGCGCATGTCGTCTAGCGTATCGCGCCGCCTCGGCCGTCGAGCGCTCCGGTTGCGAGCACTTGGCGCCATAGCCTGCGCCAGGCATGCCAGGTGTGGCCGCCGTGGGTATGGAGCACGCGCTCCGGCGGCAGCAGCGAGGCGAGCATCCGGTGACCGCGGCGAAGCCGGTCGGAATCGCCGAAGCCGAGCCACAGCAGCGGTCTTGGCGCTCCGGGGGCGCCGTACCCTTGAAGCCAGACCCAAAGCCCGCGCAGATCGCGCTCTCCGGGTGCGCTCGCGGGGTGCCAGGCGCGCGGGCCGCCGGCTTTTTCGATCTCGTCGAGGATCTCGTCGTCGCCCAGGTAGGGGGAGAGCAGGACCAGCCCGTCCACCTCCCCCGGCCGGTCGCGGGCGTAGAGGGCTGCGCCCAACCCGCCGAGCGAAATGCCGACGAGCCAGATCCGCTCGACCCCCCGCGCGCGGGCCGGGGCGATGACGTCATCGTGCAGCCGTTCGACGATCGACCCGTTGGCGAAATAGCCGAAGTGGCTGTCGAGCGCGATCAGCTCGCAGGGGGAGCCGCGGTCATGGAACGCCCGGACGAAGCCCTGGCGCTCGAAGTCTTCTTTGCCGTCGCCGATCCCGGGAAGCAGGACGACGAAGCAGCGATTTCCGGGGGCGCCCGCGAGTCGGATACTTGGGATTGGCACCGTCATCGGCCCCGGACGAGGCGGGCAGCCGGTGAGAACCAGACAGGTGAGCACCACCCCAACAATTCGCATGGCGAGAGTCCCTCAAGGTCGCCGAGGCGGCGCAGTCTCGGGCAAGACGTCCGGCCACCAGCCGCCCGGTTGGTTGAGCGGCAGGGGGCAGCGATCCACGACGTGCAGGGCGTGGAGCATGGGGTGATCGGAGCGGAGCGCGAGGTCCAACCCCAGGCGCCCCGCGCAGCGGTAATGGGTGGCGCCGAACGTCTGCGCGACCAGAAGTAGAACCGCGATCGGCGCGGTGAGCGCGAGCGCCCGACGCGCTCGCGGCGCATGGCGGGTGCGGAGCAAAGCGTTCACCCAGAGCAGCGGCGGTAGCACCGCGGCATGGAGGATCACCAGGCCTTGCCAATTCATCACCGTAGTGGGCGCCCCGCAGTAGACGACCACCGCGGCAAGAAACGTCCAGGTTGCGTACTCCTCGAGAAAGCGGCGGCCGCTCTTCCGGCTCACCTCGGGCGGCAAACGCCGGAGCCAACCGCGGCGAAGAATCTTCTTGGCCAGCCGGAGATTCGCGATCAGTACCCCGAGCATCGTCACCGCGCCGAGCGCCGCGAGGGCGCGGGCGAGCGGCGAAGCCCAAGCATTGAACCCCGCGCCGAAATCGGGGGTGAAATCGAACACCGCCATCTTGCCGCCGATCGACAGGCTCGCGTGGCGCAACCAGTAGAGCAGCCCGCGTAGCAGGGGAAAGACATAGATCAAACCGCGGAACAGGAAACCCTGGTTGGCCGCGGAGATCTCCGGATGTTGGCCGACCGCTAGCGCCCAGGGGATGAGCGGCAGGATGCCGAGCCCGGTGCCCAGGCGAATACCCGCCCAGTGGACTTGAAACGAGCGGCGCAGCCAGAGCAGGCCGGCCGAGCCGAGCAACAGCAGCGCCGAGGGATGGATCTGAAACGCCAGGACGAGGCTCAAGGCGAGGACCAGCGAGGCCCAGAAGTTCCGCTTCTCGCGCTGGCGCCGGATCGCCCACAGATGGAGCGCGCCGAACAGGAACAGGTAGTTCGGATTCCACAGGAACGCCGAGTGGTAGAGACGCCAAGGGTTCAGCCAATAGAGCAGGGCAAACGGCAATCGGGCACGAGCCCCTAGATCGCGATGCACGATCCGGTCGAGCAGAGCGTAGGCGGCGAGGTGGAAAAGCAGGATCAACAAGGTCGGCGCGCGATGGTCGCGCCAGAGGAAGAGCGGCAGGCCGACCAGCAGCGTCGTCATCCCTCCCGCGGCATTGCCGCCGCTCGACAGAGGGTTACCGTACGGGATGAAAACATGGTCGACCGCGAGCAGCCAGCCGCGGGCGAGCAGGTTGAGCTGGTCGCCTCCGACCTGACTGCGTAGGAGCATCCCGACCGAGATCGAGAGCCCGAGGAAAAAGCTCGTCGCGAGAAGCGCGCTCTCCAGGGGCGTTGAGCGGGCGAAGCCCGCCGAGCGATTTGCACGTGACTGGGGCGGCGAGGCTTCGCGAAGCATGGATGGTTGAGAATAGCGCAGCGGCGGAGCGGGGTAAGATCTCGCTCCCCGTGGAGAGACTTCGCCGCTTTGTTCCCAGTCTGATCGGCATTGCGCTCTACGCGTTGCTAGCGACGCTCTTCCTGCGCCCGATCTGGCGGGTGTTCGCCGATCACATCGCCCCCGGCCCGGGCGATCCGATCCTCAATCTCTATTTCCTGAAATGGGGCATGCACCAGATCGGTCTCGGCCTGCCGAACGTCTGGGACGCGAACTTCTTCTTCCCGATGAAGGGGACGCTCACGCTCTCGGATCACCTGCTCGGCCCGGCGCTCCAGTTGTTTCTGCTCCACCCGCTCGTCCCCAGCGCGATCGTCGGCTACAACCTGCTGCTCTGGAGCTCGTTCGTGCTCACCGGCGCTTCCACCGCCTGGGTGCTCCGGCAGGCGGGCTGCTCGCGCCCCGCGGCGTTCTTGGGCGGCGCGCTGTTCGCGTTCTGCCCCTACCGCTGGAGCCAGATCTGGCACCTGCAGGTGCTGCTCATGCAGTGGCTGCCGCTTACGCTCTGGAGCTTCGACCGGCTGCTCGCCGAACGGACGCCGCGCCGCGCCGCGTGGTTTTTGCTCTTCTACTTTCTCCATGTGACCGGCGGCGCCTATCTCGCCTACATGATCCACGTGCCGCTCGCGGCGCTCCTCCTGGTGCGGCTCGCGCGCGGCTCGGAGCGGCGCGAGCTGCTCGCGCCCCGCTCGCTCCGCATTCTGGGGACCACGGCGCTTGCGGCGCTCCTGCTGATGGGAGCGATCTTCGCCCCCTACGTGCGCTTTTCCCGCTCCCACAAACTAGAGCGCAACGCCGGCGATATCGCGACCTTCGGCGCCGCGTTCTCCAGTTATCTGTCTCCCGCGATGGGCGCCACCTACTTCGACGGCGGGATCAAATACGCGGTTCGCCGACGGGCTCCGGGGCTCGAAGGGGCGCTCACTCGGAGCGAAAACTCGCTTTTCCCGGGGTTCCTGGCGCTCGGGTTTGGCCTTGCGGCGCTCTTCGCGGTGCGCGGTCGTCCAACCGGGGCTACCCCCTGGTGGCGTGCGAGATTCGCCATGGCGTGGGTCGCCGGGGGTTTCCTCTTGATCGCGATCGCGAGCTTGGGCGTCGGCGATCTGCTCACTCTTCGCGGTCCCGGACGCGGCCCGCTTCCCGCGGAAGGGGTCTGGTGGGGCGTCGGCCTGGCGGCGGCGGCGGGGCTCCTCGGGGCAATCCGGCTGCGGCATCGAGCGGGAGCTCCGCCCTTGCTAGACCGCGCTGGGTTCCCTTCTGAAACGGCCGACTGGTGGCTTGGGCTAGCACTCGGCGGCGGGCTTTCGCTCCTTTTGTCGCTACCGGCTTTTTACATCCCGGCGATGCGGCTGCTGCCGGGGCTTTCCGGCATGCGGGTCTCCGCCCGGTTCGGTCTGTTCGTGGCGTTCACCATCGCGGCTTTCGCCGCGCGGGGTGTCGACGCGGCGGCCGGCCGGATTGCGAAGTGGGCAGGGAGCCCTCGCGGACGCCGGATCGCGCTCGGAGCGTTCGGAGCGACGGTCGCCGTCATCGCCTGCTTCGAGCTGGGTCCGCACGAGGTTCGCTGGATGCGCGTGCTCAACGAGAGCGAGTTTCCGCCCGTCTACGGATGGCTCGCGAACCGGCCCGAAGTTCTGGCGGTCGCCGAGATCCCGATGTTCGCAAGTCCCTCCGAGACCTCGTACATGTATTACTCGACCGCTCACTGGAAGCCGCTCGCGAACGGCTTTTCGGGCTACGAGCCGCCGCTCCACCAGGAGCTCGCGGCGAAGCTGCGAAGCGTTCCGAGCTCCGGCGATCTCGAGCGCCTGCGCCGGCTCGGCATCACCCACCTGGTAGTCCATACGGGCAACCGCAAGGCGCATCTCACCGAGGCGGACCTCGCCCTGTGGGCGGAACGCATGCACGGCGAGGTACTACGAGTGTTTGCCGGGGGACGCGACTTCGTTTACGAGATCCGGCCGCCGAGGGACAGGAATCCGAACCTGGTGGGTTGGTGAAAGTCGGGAGGATCGGAGAGCGTCGGCGACCAGGCGGAAAATTCGGCCGCGGCGTCGGGCGGATCGGTCGGACGCTCGATCCGATAGAAATTGGCGCGCAGAGTATCCGGAACCACGTCCGGCTCGCCGGGCGGCGCGAGGGAGGCCCACGGCAGCACCAGGACCGCCCACCAGTCTTGGTCCCCGGTGCTTTCGTGGAGCAATTCGGTGCGTCCCGCGCCCCAGCGAATCCTTGAGCAGTCCCAGGCGGTCTGGACGACCAAGTCGGAGCGCCGCGAGGTCGGATTGTCGACCCGCGCATCGAACAGCACACCGCGCGGGCTGACTTCGAATTCGAAGTACCGGCGCGGGTCGGCGGCCCCGAACGCCAGGAACAGCTCCACCGCCTCTTCCTGCCAGAGCGGATCGTCCCGCTCGGTGAAGGTGCCCCAAGCCGCACGGTCCGCGCAATCGAAGCGGACGGCGAGACCGAAATCGTCGCGGCAGACCCGCACCGCCGTCTGCCAGATCGCGGATCCCCGGCCGTCGGCGCGAACGAAGGGCGGCAGGCGCGGGATTCGGTTCCATGCCCAAGGGCCGACGACCGCATTGTCGTCGAGCGGTTCGGACGCCAAGGGGACCCGCCAGCGCGGCAAAGGGATCGTCATAGTGGTAGGCCTGCGCTATTTGTAATAGCTTGTCGCCTAATTGTCACCCTTTGAAGGTCGCCTCGGACCTTTCCGAGCGCGGGCCTGTTTCCGAAGAGGAGAATTCGGCCATGAAGTTCCTTCGCTCCCTCGGCTTCGGCGTGGCGCTCACCCTGTTGGGCGCCGCAATGCTGCCGGCACAAACCACCGGCGGAATCGTCGGCCGCGTGATCGACGAGAGCGGCGCACCGCTCGCCGGCGCCATCGTCGAAGCGACCAGCCCGTCGCTTCAGGGCACGCGCACGGGGACGGTCGGCGCCGATGGCGACTACCGCCTGACCCTTCTGCCGCCGGGCAGCTACACCGTGACCGCTACCCTCCAGGGCTTTGCGCCCGAGGCGCGCGAGGGCATTGCGGTGCGTCTCGACCAGGAGACGACGCTCGACTTGGGGCTGCGCGTCACGGCGTCCGATGAGATTACGGTGACCGGCGAGGCGCCGGTGATCGACTCGACTTCGACCACCCTGGGCACCAGCCTCGACGTGCGCGCGATCCAGACCCTGCCCACGGCGCGCAACTATTCGTCGGTGGTCCAGATCACTCCCGGCGTCTCCTCGGACGCCAACCCGGAAAACCAAGGGCAGGCGACGATCACGGTCTACGGGTCGTCGGGCGCCGAGAACGTCTTCTACATCGACGGCGTGAACACCACCGGGGTGGAGTACGGCTTTCAGGGCAAAGAGCTGAACTTCGAGTTCATCGAGGCGGTCGACGTGAAGACCGGCGGCTACCAGGCGGAGTTCGGTCGCGCGACGGGCGGGGTGATCAACGTGGTCACCAAGTCGGGCGGCAACGAGTTCCACGGTGACCTGTTCGGCTACCTGGACAACGATTCGCTCCAGTCGAGCGCCGACCGCACCGTTTCGACCGGCGGCACGGTGGACGGCTTCACGCGCAAGGATTACGGCATCGGCCTCGGCGGGTTCTTGAAGAAGGACAAGCTCTGGTTCTTCGCCGCCTACGATCAGGTGAGCAACACGCTCACCAGCGCCCTGCCCGAAGGTACCCCGCGCGAGGGACAGCTGGTCGATTCCGATTCCGACCGCAAGCTCGGCGCGGCCAAGCTCACGTTCCGGTTCTCCGAGAGTCAGTCGCTGATCGGAAGTTTCTTCCAAGACCCGCGTGAAGACACCGGAGCGATCAACGATTCGAGCCATTCGCTGAACGGCGATCCTTCCACCTACACCGGCCGGATCGAGCTGGGCGGCAAGGACTACGCGCTACGCTACCAGGGGATCGTGGGCACCGACTGGGTGCTCACAGGGCAGATCGCGCGGCACGAAGAGAAGAACTCCGTGGGGCCGGCGACCGCGACCGGCGACACGATCCAGTTTCGCGATGTCGAGAACGACTTCTTCCAGACCGGCGGTTTTGGCCTGATCCAGGACAAGAATTTCGAACGCGACCATGCCGGAGCAACCGTCGCGCGTTTCCTCGGCCGCCACGATCTGAAGCTGGGTTTCGAGGCCGAGAAGCAGAAAGCTGACGTGGTTCGCCGCCAATCGGGCGGCCAACAAGTGGACGTCTCCCCGAACCCGCTCGATCCGAGCCGGCCGATCTACCAGCACCGCTATTGGACGACGCCGGATGCGACGATCGCCAACGCCCCTCTCTCGCAACTGACCGCCTCTCCCGAGCACAAGAACACGACCCTCTACCTGCAGGATGGCTGGTCGGTGCGTTCGAACTTGACCCTCAACCTCGGGGTGCGCTGGGACCGGCAACAGATCATCGACGCCGCGGGCACCGAGCAGATCGATCTTGCGGACGACTACGCGCCGCGCCTCGGCTTCGTTTGGGATCCGACGTCCGACAATCGGAGCAAGGTGTTCGGCTCGTATGGGCGCTACTACGAGCAGTTGCCGATGGATCTGGTGATCCGCTCTTTCTCGTTCGAGCGCCAGCCTCGGATCGTCAACTTCTCGCCCACCGACATCCATCCGGATGCCGCGGCGGAAGCGATCCTGGAGACCGATTCGGCCATCCTCGGTGGCTTTACCGAGCCGTCCGATCCGAACATCAAGGGCCAATATCTGACCGAATTGCTGATCGGGGCTGAGCGCGAGGTGATGCCCGACGTGGCGATCGGCGCCAAGCTCATCTACCGCAAGTACGACCGGGTGATCGAGGACTTCCTCTGCGCCGACGACGGCACCTATTGCATCGGCAACCCGGGCGAGGGGATCTTCCGCCAGGTGTTCACCCTCGACTACTCCCACACCCTGCCGGCGCCGAAGCCGAAGCGGGAGTACAAGGGCGTCCAGCTCGACGTGACCAAGCGCTTCTCGAAGAACTGGCAGGCGCTCGCGTCCTACCTTTACTCGAAGCTCGACGGCAACTTCGACGGCGAGTACGCGCCGTTCACCAACGTCGGCGCCGACCCGAACATCTCGGCTGCCTACGACTACTTCGATTTCTTCACCAACGGCAGCGATCTCTCCCGGATCACCAACAAGGGCCCGCTGTCGAACGAACGGCGCCACCAGTTCAAACTGTCGGGCATCTACCTCACCCCCTGGAAGCTCCAGGTCGGCGCCTCGGCCTACTACCGGTCGGGTACTCCGCTCACTCGTTACGGCTACTCCGACGCCTATGGCCGTTACGAGTTCTTCCTCACTCCGCGCGGCGGCGAAGGGCGAGGCCCGGCAAGCTACGAAGCCGATCTCCATTTCGGCTATCCGGTGAAGGCGGGACCGACGACGATCAACCTGCTGCTCGACGTCTTCAACGCCCTGAACGCTCAGAAGCCGATCCTGCTCGATCAGCGCTGGGGTTTCCAGGAGTCCGACAACGCCCTACCCAATCCGACGAATCCGGGCTACAAACAACCGGTGCTGAGAACCGCGCCGACGTCTTTCCGGTTGGGGGTGAGGGTGAGCTTCTAAAAGGGCTGCCGACGCAAGTTTCGCGGGCGGGCCGGTCAAACGGCCCGCCCTTCTGAGATGCCGAGGCTAGTTTCCCAGACCCAGCTCCTCGATCGATTCAACTTCCAAGATCCGATCGGCCAACCCGCCCAGCTCATCGAGCGAGCTGATCGCCTCGATCCTCTTTCGAACTTTCGGCGAGATCTCTCCGAACCGCTGCCCAAGCTGGCGCAGCAAGGTATGGCGGAGGCGCTCCGCGCCTCGTTCGAGGCCTTCTTCCCGGCCTTGTTCCACACCCTTCTGCAGATACTTCTCTCCAATCCGGTCCGCCCATGTCATTTCCATCGCTTCGACCTCCGGGTTCTCTTGGGCACGGCGCAGCTCGAAGTACTCTTTCGCTTCGCGCCCGGTCAATTGTAGATACGTTTCTACACAGTTGGTCAACAGGAATCGCTCGTTTTCGCCGATCACAGCCGTGGCAATCCTCCGCAACAGCTCGATTTTGAGCCGGGCACGGCCGATCCGACCGGGCCGGGCGAGGGCGGCGAGCGCCCAGGCGAGCGGCTCCGGTCGATCGAGGAGATCCTCCGCCGGAAGCCTGGACAGGCCGAACGACAGGTAGCGGAACCGTTGGATCTCTTGCCCAAGAATCCGTTCGGGGCGATCGACCCAATGGGCGCCGGGCCGGCCGCCGCGCAAGAAGACGACGATGGAAACGATCGGCACGGTATGGCGCAGATGAAGCTGATACGAGTAGCGCTTGAGCCGGCGGCCGAAATCGGTGCGGTAACTGCGCTCGATTTCCACGTGGATCAGAAACGCAGGCCGGCCCCTACGTTTCGGGACTTCGACGAGCAGGTCCACCTCGTGGCGCCGGCCCTCGGGGAAATCCTGGAACACCTCCTTGTCCAGGAACTTGATGCCTCCTGGACCGAGAGCCCTGGCAAGGCGGGCCTTCGAGTCGGCATCGGCAAGGCTCAACAAATCGGGGAACAACGATCGAAACAGATCCTTGAACAACTGGTCGTGGTTGATCACGGCAGTAGGTACCTCCTACCGCCCTACAAGACGTAAAACGCCCCCTGAGTCTCGATGGTTTGAGCCACGAACTTCAAAAATCGTCGCCTTTTCCGCCATCCGCGCTACAGCTCGCCGGTCAGAATCCGCGCCATCACCTCGCCGTCGACGTTGCCTCCCGAGAGGATGACCCCGACCCGCGCGCCGCTCGGCGGTTTCACTTCCCCCGACAGCAGCGCCGCCACGCCGAGCGCTCCCGAGGGCTCTACGACCAGTTTGGTGCGGGCAAAGAGGAAACGCACCGCTTCGGCGATCGCGGCCTCCGAGACGGTCGCCATGTCGGCCACGTATTCGCGCACCAGGGGAAAGGTGAGCTTGCCGAGCGACGGGGTACGCGTGCCGTCGGCGATCGTCGGTGGGTTCTTCACCGTGTGGAGCACCCCGGTGCGGAAGGAGAAAGTCGCATCGTTGGCGGTTTCGGGCTCGACGCCGATGACCCGGCAATTGGGTGCGGCTCCGCGGGCCGAGATCGCGGAGCCGGAGAGCAGGCCGCCGCCGCCGCACGGGACGAGCAGCAGGTCGAGATCCGGTTGGTCCTCCAACAGCTCCAGTGCCGCGGTCGCCTGGCCGCAGATGATCCGCAGATCGTCATAGGGGGGAATCACAACCGAGCCGCGTTCGTCCTGAAGCTTGGCCGCCAGCTCCTCGCGCGCCGATTCGTCCGGGTCGTAGAGGATGATCTCGGCGCCGTACCCCGCCGTCGCTTCGCGTTTACTCGCGGGGGAGTTGACCGGCATCACCACGGTTGCGGCCACTCCCTGCTCGCGGCAGGCGAGCGCGATTCCCTGCGCGTGATTACCGGAGGAGAAGGTGAGCACGCCGCGCGTTCGTTCCTCGGCGGTAAGCTGCGAGACAGCGTTCCAGGCGCCGCGGATCTTGAACGCGCCGACCCGCTGCAGGTTCTCGCACTTCAAGAAAACCCGGGCGCCGACGGTCTCGTCAAGCGCTCGGGAAGTGGCGATGGGGGTTCGATGAGCGATCGCCCGCACTCGCACGGCGGCGGCGCGGACTTCGGCGAACAGGGCGTCGAAGGAGGGAAGATCGGGAAGGGGTATAGCGCTCATGGCGCGCCATCCTCCGCCGGGCGGCACCCGAGGGTCAACCGGTCGAAACGGGAACCCTACCGTTCCATCCGGAACGACGATCCGTGCGTAGACTCCGATAGAGTTTTGCGAATTCGTCTCTCGACTGGAGTTTCGATGTCCCCGAGCGTCTCAAACGATGGACCGTCCGACCCTCATCTTGCCGGTCTCGCCAGAGAAATCGGCAAGATCACCGAGGAAACCGAGGTGCTTTGTGCCGGACTCTCGCCTGCGCAGCTCGCGTGGCGTCCGGCGCCGAACCGGTGGGGGGTGGCCGACTGTTTCATGCACCTGGCGCAATCCGCCGAGGTCTTCCATCCTCGTTTCTTGAGCGCGATCGAACGGACGCTGGCGGCGGGAGCCCGAAGCCGAGGGTCGTGGAAAGGAACGTGGACCGGGCGGCTGTTTCGCGCGATCTCGGGGTCGAAGGTGCGCATTCCCCTGCCGGCCCCCCCGGCGCTCCGTGTTGCCGACGTGCCCCCGGATGCGCACCGGATCTTCCTCCGCCGCGAGAACGAGCTGTTGGAGATCCTGCGCCGGGCCGACGGGCTCGACCTTGGGTTCTCGACCACCGGCTCGCCGATCTCCCGCCGGCTGCGCATTCCGCTTGGAGACGGCCTGGCGCTGGTCGTGGGGCACGCCCGCCGCCATTTGGAGCAGGCGCGGCGGGTCACCCAGGCGCCCCAGTTTCCGCGGAGCTGATCCCGCTCTACGCGCCAGAGAGCGACTGTCGAGCGCCGATAGCAGCCACTCGCTCCGTATGACGGCTATCGGCTCCGGAGTACGGCTATCCGGCTTGTAGAACGGCAATCTACGCTGTATAGCGGCTATCCGGCTCGTATAGCGGCTCTCGGCCCTGTATAGCGGCTACCTGGCTCGTATGGCGGCTATCTGCGCTGTATAGCGGCTATCCGGCTTGTATAGCGACTATCTGCGCTGGATAGCGGCTACCTGGCTCGTATGGCGGCTATCCGCGCTGTATAGCGGCCATCCGGCTTGTATAGCGACTATCTGCGCTGTATAGCGGCTACCTGTCTCATATTGCGGCTCTCAACTCTGTATAGCGGCTATCCAGCCCGTATAGTGGCTCTCCGCTCTGGATAGCGGCTTTTTGGCTCGGCGAGCGTTGAGCGGCCCGATCGTTGCCTCGCCCCCGGCTTCCTTCTATTCTGTGCCACCGATCCGCCGGATCGACTTCCAGGAGGCCGCATGATCCCCGTCAAGCCCGAGATCTCCGCCAATGCCCGCATTCGGAGCCTGGAAGAGTACCGCGAGATGTACCGCCGGTCGCTCGACCATCCGGAGGCGTTCTGGCTCGAACAGGCGGAGATCCTCGATTGGTTCTCGCCGCCGCGCTCGGCCGGGCAGTGGGATTTCGCCGAGGTCGATATCTCCTGGTACCCCGGCGGCAAACTGAACGCCTGCTACAACTGCGTCGATCGCCACGCCGCGACCCAACCCGACAAAACCGCGATCCTCTGGGCGGCGGACGAGCCCGGCGAGTATCGCTCGATCTCCTACCGGGAGGTGCAGCGCGAGGTCTCCCGGACGGCGAACGTGCTGATCGCCCACGGCATCCGCAAAGGCGACCGGGTTTGCATCTATCTGCCGATGATCCCGGAGCTCGCCTACGCGATGCTCGCCTGCGCGCGGATCGGCGCGGTCCATTCGGTGGTGTTCGCCGGCTTCTCAGCCGAGTCGCTGCGCGATCGGATCTTGGACGCCGGCTGCCGCCTGGTCCTCACGGCGAACGAAGGGCTCCGTGGGGGGAGGAGGATCGCTCTCAAAGCGACCGTTGATCAGGCGATCGAAGGTCTCGACCTCGTCGAGACGGTCCTAGTCGCGCGCCGCACCGACACCGAAGTCCCGATGCGCGAAGGTCGCGATCTCTGGCTCGACGAAGAGCTCGCCCGCCAGCGCGCGACGTCGCCGATCGAGTGGATGGATTCGGAGGACCCGCTGTTCGTCCTCTACACCTCCGGCTCGACCGGCAAACCGAAAGGATTGCTCCATACGACCGGTGGTTACCTGGTCTATGCCGCCTTCACCCACCGGACGGTGTTCGATCTACGCGAGGACGACGTCTACTGCTGCGCCGCGGACGTCGGCTGGATCACCGGCCACAGCTACATCGTCTACGGACCGCTTGCCAACGGGGCGACCACCGTGATGTTCGAATCGATCCCGACCTATCCGGACGCCGGGCGCTACTGGCGGATGGTGGACGACCTGGGGATCACCATCTTCTACACTGCGCCGACGGCGATCCGCGCCATTGCCCGCTCGGGCGACGAGCCCGTGACGCGCGCCAGTCGGAAGAGCCTGCGCATCCTCGGTTCCGTCGGAGAGCCGATCAATCCGGAGGTCTGGACCTGGTACCACGACGTGGTGGGGGAAGGGCGCTGCGCGGTGGTCGACACCTGGTGGCAAACGGAGACCGGCGGCATCCTGATCACTCCGCTGCCCGGCGCCACGCCGACCAAACCGGGATCGGCGACCCTGCCGTTCTTCGGCATCGAGCCTGTTCTGGTCGATGAGATGGGCGCCCGGCTCGAAGAGAACGGAATCTCCGGCAATCTCTGCCTCGCCCGCTCCTGGCCCGGCCAGGCGCGTACGGTCTACGGCGACCATGAACGGTTCGCCAAAACCTACTTCAGCCAGTATCCCGGTCTCTATTTCACCGGCGACGGCTGTCGCCGGGACCTGGACGGCTACTACTGGATCACCGGGCGGGTGGACGACGTCCTGAACGTCTCAGGCCATCGCCTCGGCACGGCCGAGATCGAAAGCGCCCTAGTCGCCCACGAGTCGTGCGCCGAAGCCGCGGTGGTCGGTTTTCCTCACGACATCAAAGGAACCGGGATCTACGCGTTCGTTCACATCAAGCCGGATTTCGAATCTCGGGACCCGGAGGAGATTTCCGGCGTCCTCAAAGAAAAAGTCCGCGAGATCATCGGTCCCTTCGCCACTCCCGACCGCATCCAGGTCGTCCCCGGCCTACCCAAGACCCGCTCCGGCAAGATCATGCGTCGCATCCTGCGCAAAGTCGCCGCGGGCGAGTATGACGAGCTGGGCGATATCTCCACGTTGGCCGATCCAAGCGTGGTGGCGGCGATCGTGGAAGAGCACCAGCGGCGGCGGTGAGGTCTCCACAGGAGCGGTACCCCCGCGCGAGCCTGTTGCCGACTACCGGTAGCCTGCGATTGACTCACTCCAATCATTTGCTCTCCCTCCGGACAGTAAGTCCACGACCCGGAGTCGGGCAGCGCGAAAAATACCTCAGCTTTCTGAGCGCCCACGTAGCCAACGCTCAAGCGAGGCTTGGCCCTCACCCGAAGGCCGCCCCAAAACCAGCCCCTCGACGCTGATGTCTTCATCGAGATCGGGCCAGTGGATTCCCTCGCCGCCCTGGATAAAACGCCAATGCGCTCGCTCGGCGGGACTGCCGTGAAGAAGCCGCGGATACCAGCCGAGCGGCACTGAGATCGTGCGACCGTCTAGGAGGTCGACTGTCAGGGCGTCGTCCGTTATAGAGAGGCCGAACGCTTTGCCGACCTTGGGTTCATAGGCTAAAGAATTCATTCCAACTCCTCGAAAAGGCGTCTTTGTGTTCCTCGATCAGCTGCTGCAGGCGAGCAAGCTCGACCCGGCCGAAACCCTCACTGGAGTGAAGGCGAACCGGAGAGAGCCAGAATTTGGCCTCGCCTCCGGCGCCTTCCACATGCACATGCGGCGGGTGGGTTCGGTCGCCCGAGTAGAAGAAGAAGCGGTATGGACCGCTGCGAAAGATCGTCGGCATGAGTCATGACTCTAGGCCAAGGCCGAAAGAGAGGGTAAGTCCAGCTCTCAGAGGTGTCAATCCGCTCGCAATCCTCGGTCGAGCGTGGCGGCGCCAATCGTGGAGGAACGTCGGCGGGGCGGTGAGGCTCTAGCAGGTCCGGATGGCTCGGACCTGGATCCCGGTCGTCCAGACCTGGGTCCGGAAGGCTCGGACCTGGGTCCCGGACGTCCAGACTTGGTTCCGGATGGCTCAGACCCACTGAGGCGAAGCCGATCTCTGCCTGGATCGTGCACAAGTCCCGCCTCCATCGCGAACCGGGTGAACGCCAAGGTGATGAAGGCCCCACGGATGGATCGGGCGACAAGCCGATGTCCTTCGATGTGAAGAGGATGGGTCTAGGGTGGGTTCAAGCGGCTGGTTGGGGATTGAGCGGGGCAGGTAGGATCTTCCTCGGAGTGAGCGCCAGAAGAAAGGATCCTCTTTCCTGATGAGATCGTTTTCGAAGCACGCCGCGGCGATGGCCGCTTTGACCCTCGCCTTGGCGCCCGGCGCGTCTGTGGGTGCACAACCACCGCAGAACCTGCGAACCGGCGCGGCTGCCCTCGGAGAAATCGCCGCCCTCTACCAGGCGATCGAGGCACCTCGGCTCGATGCGTCGATGCCGGCTCCGGCGCGTTTGGTGATCGGCCGGGCCGAGATCCGCCCTTCGGCGGGCTCCAAGCTCTGGCGGATGGTCGCGAACGGTCGCCCTTGCGGGGTGGTGCTGGACGGTCCGGCGACTTGGTCCTACCGGGTGGAGGATCGCTTCTCGCAGCCGATCGCGCGGAAGAATGCGCGGCGGGGCTCGCGGTTGGAGCCGAAGGATGAGAACGGAGCCCTGGTCTTCCGTGGGAACCTGCGCGGTGTTGCGATCTGGAGCTGGTCGCTGGCAGCCGAGCTGGGTCCGGATGCGAAGGACTGGCAGCCGATCGAGGCTCCGAGGGGCCTTCCCGATTGGGCCACCGATCGGTTGGCGCGGCGCTTGTCGGCGAATCCGCCGCGCGATCTTCTGTTGAGCGACGGCAATGGCGATCCGCGCTATGCCTGGACGCTTCTTCATGGCGACCACGCCGATTACGTTCTCGATTGGGACGCGCGGGCGAAAACGACGCGAGAGACCCTTTCCCTGGCGGAGACGGAACCGATCACCGGGCCGTACCGCGGGCACTGGAGCGATGCGGAGATCGCGACCCAGCCGATCGGCCGCTCCTGGTGGGATGCGCCCGCCGCCCTCGAATGGGTGAGCGTCGCGACCGATCTCGACGTGCGCGAGGAACCGGGGGAAAGGGCGCGGGTGGTGAGCCGCGTCCGCCTGGAAGCGAAGGCGCCCGGACTGCGGGTCCTCGCCCTCGCGCTCCTTTCCGAGACGATCAATGGTTCGGAGACCCGCCGCCCGGCCACGCTCGAACGGGTGACGGTGGAGGGCCAGAGCGCGAACTACGTCGCGGATCGCAACCACCTGCTGATCGCCTTGCGGGAGCCGGTGCCTCAGGGCAAGACGGTCGAGGTCGAGACCGTCTGGTCGGGCGAGCTGCTCACCCGCCCGAATGGCGACAGCTATTGGCGCGTGGGTGGCATCCCTTGGTATCCCTGGCCGACGGGAGCGGGGAGCGCGCCGGCTTCGAGCTTCCACATCGCGCTCACGGTTAAGAAGCCGTTCATTCCCTTCGCGCCCGGCAAGACGCTCGAGCGGACGGAGACGGCGGAGACGAACCGCGTCGTGACCGAGTTGGCGGGACCGATGTCGATCGCCTACATCGCGGCCGGCAAGTACATCACCGCCACGGCGACCGAAGGGGAGTTTCAGGTCGGCATTTCCACCTACGGCGCCCGGTTGGCGGGAGAGCTGGAGCACGCCGGCCAGGTCGTCCTCGGGGCGAGAGCGTGCCTCGCCGACCTGTTGGCTTCCGCCTATCCGTTCTCCGAGCTGCATCTGCTCGAAGTCAACCAATGGGGCTGGGGCCAGGCTCCCCCGGGGATGATCTTCATCACCAAAGAAGCGTTCTTGAGCAAGGCGCGCGTGCGGGCGATGCCGAGTCGGCAAGGGCTGGCGCGCGCCATGGTGAAAAACGTCGATGCGCGGCTCACCCACGAGGTCGCGCACGGTTGGTTCCCGCACGTCGCCAAGGTCAACGATCCCGAAGAGGCCTGGCTGTCGGAGAGCTTCGCCGAGTACGTCTCCTCCGTCTGCGTCAGTCTGCTCACCCCCGGGCCGAACGAACGGGATGCCGCTTGGCGGTCGCAACTGACACGCTGGAAAGACCTGAGTCGCTCCCTCGGCTCGGACCCCGCGGCGAGCGTCTTTCTGGCGGATCGCATGCCGGTCGCCTCGGGCGAAGACTTCGCGGTGCGTCGCGCGCTGCTCTACGGCAAGGGGCCGCTGGTCCTCCACGCGATACGGAAAGAGCTCGAGCGGCACACGGGCAACCTGCCCGACGGCGACCGCTTGTTCGTCGCCTGGCTTCGCCGCATCCTTGCCGACCGGCGTTTCGAGATCACCCGGACGAGAGACGTCGTCGCGATCCTCGAAGAGTTGACCGGCAAGCCCTGGCGCCCCTGGTTCGAGAAGTACGTCTTCGGCAGCGAGATGCCGGCGATCGAGTGAGCCGCGAATCGACAGGTCGAAACGTGCGGGAGCTTTCAGGCAAAGCCCCCGCACTGTCTCGGCTACATGCTGAACTTGACGCTCACGTGATAGTTGCTGCAACTGCTCGTGGTGGGAAATCCGCTCCCGGTTTTCCAGAAGCCCTGGAGCGCGGTCAAGGGCCCGTTGACCAAGGGGGTGGAGAGACCGCAAGGGGTCTTGGACTGCTCGGTGAAGGTGGTGACCGAGACCCGGTAGAGGACGTTCGCCGTGATCGCGACCGAGCTGATCGCGGCGTATTTGTAGTCGCCGTAGGAGGGGGAAATGGTGGTCCAGCCGAGCGGGGTCCCGGTGTCGCTCCATAGTGTGATCGTTCGGGAGCCCGTTTCGTTGGGGGCGAAGTAGTACCCGAGAGCCGTAATCTTGCCGTCAAGGGACGACTTGAACTGGGTTCCCACCTCGTAGGTGGTTCCACTGGTGGACAGCGCCTGGGTCGGCGTCACCTCCATGAGCGTTACGTCGCAGTACAGGTCGCGCGGCGACCAGGTGAGCTCGTCGCCGGTCCCTGAGGTTTTCATATGGATCGTGTGTTTGTTGCCGTTCTTCATCGACGAGGGGATCGTGTAGGAGAAGCCGTGAACTCCGTTCCCCTTGCCGGCGGCCTGCAGATCCGCGCGGTACTGGTCGGCGAGAACGACGGACTTCAGACTGGAGCCGTCCACGATGTTGACGTAGAACGGCTCGTTCGGCCGGTCCGAGTTCCAGAGCCAGCCGGAGACCTGTGAACAGTTGAGAGCACCGTCGAAGTAGCCCTCGTAGTCGGGGGACAATGGGTAGCGGCGCGTCGAGCAGAGGAGGCCGTCCAAGTCGTCGGAGCTCGGCGACCGGCCCTCGAACTTGCAGGAGGCGCCGCCCATGGTGGCGGTGGAGCTCGTCGAATGGCCGAGTCCAATGGAATGGCCCAGCTCGTGAGTGAGGATCGCCTGGGTGTCGAGCGCGACGTTGAGCCGGGGGCTGCCGTCGGGGTTCGTGATGCCGTCGGCGCAGGTCGAATCGAACGTCCCGTCGGTTCGCCAATCCATCTGGTCGTTCAAGACGATATCGGCCTCGGAAAGAACTTGGGAGGAGGAGTTGTAGCGCACGATCGTGATGGCGTGGCAGGCGCCGCTGCAGAGACCGGAGACGCTGCCCCAAACCATCGTGTTCTGGGAATCGTTGACGTTCAGGCCGGCGCTGGTCGTCCCGCCGTAGCTCAGCGAGTGGTCGGATTCCGACGCGCCGGTCCAGGTGGATAGAGCGTTTTGAACCACGGTCGCCTTGCCGGATCCGGCGCCCGAGGTGTTGAGGTACCAGGAGATGGAACCTTGGTTCGCGGGCCAATGCGCGAAGCCGTTGATGTAATCGCAGGACACCCAGTTGGCCGTGCTGGAGCTGGTGTTGTACATCATCTTGTAGGCCTGCAACGGTGTCGGATGGAAGACTCCGACCCCGAGAGCGAAGGCGGCAAGCAGGCCGAGTGGTTTCCGGCTCATGGCTTCACCTCTTTCGAACCGGTACCCCGAGCGACCAGGTCGAGGATCGATTGGCGCAGGGCGCGCAACTGCAGGCCCGGACCTTCGTCGGACGTCGTGGCCTGAGCGAAGGCGTCCGGGACGATATTCAGGCGCGCCGCCTGGCTGACTACCCGCAGGCCGTTTTTGCCGAGCTGAAGCTCGAAGACTCCCTGCGAGTGATCGCGGACGACGCGCACGTCCTTCACGCCCGGCAGCTCTCCCTGGCGCAAGAAGAGGACGTACGAGTTTCCCGGGATCAGCTCGGCGCCCCCGAGCACGGCGACTCTGTCGTCGCCGACCGTGCCCCCCGGAAGAGTCACGGTGATTTCCTGTTCCGTCTTTCCCTTGAGGGTTTCCGACACGGAGACTTGTACGTCGGTGAGGATCAGCGTTCCAGGACCGTTCCAGTAGGAGCGGGCGCTCAGAACTTCTCCTAGGACGATCAGATCGTTTTCGGCGACCAGATAGTCCAGACCCACGCGCCCGAATGTCGAGGCGCCCGCCGGCATGCCGGCGCTCAGAAGGAGGGCCAAGGTGAGGCCCCAAAGTAGATTCTTGGTTCGTCTCATCTACATCTCCTTTCTCAGCCGGTCAACCGCCGGTCGTGTCGTCTTCGTATTCATAGATCGGGGTGGTGTCGGGAGCGAATCCGGTGGGCCGCCAAGCCCGGGCTCCGGCTGCCACGGTCCGCACCTTCCGGTCGTCGAGCGGGTGCAGGGTTTCGATGCGTAGGGTGAGGCCGGGCAATTTCTGAGGGGTCTTCTTTTTCATCGTTCTCTCCTTTCGCCCTCTGGGGGCGTACTGTCGTGCTGAGGAGAGATGCGCCTTCGCGCGGCTGAGTCCGTCATCGCTACGCGAGAATCTTTACGGGGAAGGAGAGTCCGGAGAAAGAGGCCTCGGGAACACCTGGCCGGCAGGGCGTTCCCGAGGGGGCGACGGCTGGGAATTAGCCGCCGGTCGTGTCGTCTTCGTAGAGCGGAGTGGTGTCGGGCGCGAATCCGGTGGGAATGTGGACCCTGGCGCCACCGGCCGCGATCCGGAGTTTCCGTTCGTCGAGCCGGCGGAGGGTTTCGGTCTTCAGTTTCAGCTTTTCCATGGTTTTCTCCTTTCGCCCAGAGGGGCGTGACGAGGAGAGATGCGCCAATGCGCGGCGCAGTCCGTCATCCGGATTTACGCCGGGTGCGGGCGCGCTCAATATCGGCCAGCATTTCGTCGGTCGTCCGGACCTTTGCGAGGTCGCCTCCATACACGGCCAAAAGCGCGGCCCGCGCATCGTGCAGGAGGGCGGCCGCCTCGTCGAATCGACGCTGGCCGATGAGAGAGCTGGCCAACCAAATCTGCGCCTTGGCCCGATCGGGGTGAGGGGAAGCGAGCTTCCTTCGCCGGATCTCCAGGCAGCGGCGCAGGTAGGGCTCGGCCTCCGCGAAGCGGTCCCGCGCCAGATAGTTCCTGCCGATCTCGCCGAGAGCATGCGCTACGTAGGGGTGATCCGGCCCTTCGGCGGCGACCATGATCTCGTGGGCCTCGCGCGCGAGACCGAGCGCTTTGGGCAGTTGCTCGTCATGCCGGTAGATTTCGGCGAGGAGCAGAAGAAGTTGCCCCACCTCCCAGTGCGCCGGACCGAGGGTCCGGCGCCGGATGTCGAGCGCCTGTTGGTAAAGGGCGATCGCCTCGTCCTTCCCTTTGCGCTGCCCCGTGAGGCTCGCCGCGAGATTGCACATCGCCTCGGCCACGCGCCAGTGCGTCGGACCATACTGCGCGCGAGAATGCGCCAGGATTTCCCGCTCCAAGGCCTCCACTTCGGCGTAACGGCCGCCCTGGAGCTGGAGCGACGCGGCGAGGGCCGTTCGCGTGCTGGTCACGTCCGGGTGCTCCGGGCCGAGGAGCTTTTGCTGCACCCGTAGGTTTTGGCGGGCGAGGGCCTCCGCCTCCTTGAACTTGCCCGCATCGAAAAAGACGCTCCCGAGCTTCGACCGGTCGCGCCAGAACCGGGGATCCCGATCGCCCAGGGTCTTCCTTTCGATCGCCAGCCCCTCTCGAACCAGGCGTTCCGCGTCGGCGAAGCTCGCCTGGGCGCTGCGCAAAGCCGCGAGTGCGAAGAGCGTCTCGGTCACGACGAGACCCTCGGGGCGTTCCATGCGGCGCGCGATGGCGAGCGCCTCGCGATGGATCGTCTCGATCTCGGGAGCGGCTCCAGGAGATACGCCTTGCGCGACGAGAATCGCTCCGAGCCGGTTGAGAGTCCTTGCCACAGCGAGGTCGTTGTCGCCCGGGTGGAGCCGCCGGATGGCCAGGGCTTCCCTCAAATACGCCGCCGCGCCGGGCCGGTCGGATCGCTCGTTATGCAGATCGGCAAGGTGCTCCAGGCTGTCCGCCACGTCCAGAGTGCTGGCGCCCGAAGCCTGACGACGTAGCGCCAGGGAGCGGACGAGGAGCGGCTCCGCCTCGGCATAGCGCCCGAGGCCCAGGTTGACCTCGCCGATCGCGTCCATCACGGCCGCCTGCACGTCCGGCTGGCCCGCCACCTCGCGCGAGACGCGATCCGCCCCCTGATCGAGGATGTCGCGGGCCGTGAGGCTCTCTCCTTTGGTCTGGTACGGATCGGCCTGTTTGAAGGTGTCCACCAGGAAGGAGAGGGCATACCGGGCCTTGTCGCGCTCTTCCCCGAGTTTGCGCCTCTGGGCGATCAGGCTGGCGACGAAACCGGCCACGAGCAGAACCACGGCCGCCGTTGCCGCGACCGCCGCGGTGTGGCGGCGGGTGAATTTCCGCACCCGGTAGCGGAGGGTGTCGGCGCGGGCCGTGACCGGGAGGTTCTGTAGATGCTTGTCCAGGTCGAGCGAAAGCTGGGAGGCCGAGCCGTACCGCCGCCCAGGCTCCTTGCGCAACGCCATCAGGACGATGTTGTCGAGATCGCCGCTCAACCGGTGGACGAGAGACTGAGGCCGCAGCTTGCGGGCCGCGGCGATCTCCTCCAAGCTCGGCGGTCCCGGCCGCAACAGGGCCAGGCTGGGGCGCTCCGGCTCCTTTTCGCAAATGGCGCGCTCGATCTCGTACTGGGGCTCCGTCGAGGTCAGGTAGGGGCTGCGGCCCGCCAGCAGCTCGTAGAGGATGATGCCGAGAGAGTAGACGTCGCTCGCCGTCGTGATCGCGGCTCCCAGGATCTGTTCGGGGCTGGCGTAGCGGGGGGTGAGGAGACGCAACCCGATCCGCGTTCGGAGGAGAGTGTCGTCCGCTTCCGGCGCGAGCTGCTTGGCGAT
Organism: Thermoanaerobaculia bacterium; assembly: GCA_035995205.1. GTDB lineage: Bacteria > Acidobacteriota > Thermoanaerobaculia > Multivoradales > UBA5704 > DASYKS01. Next base: position 4,885 of record DASYKS010000068.1, on the reverse strand, counting down.
GCCGAAGTCCAGCAGCTTCGGCTCTCCCTCGGGGGTGATCAGAATGTTGGCCGGCTTGAGGTCGCGATGGACCAGCAGGTTCTGGTGGGCGTATTGGACGGCGGCGCAGATCTTCTGGAACAGGACGAGGCGCTGTTCGAGAGTCAGCCGTTGGCGGTCGCAATACTCGTCGACCGGCAGGCCATCGACCCGCTCCATGACCAGATAGGGGCGCCCGTCGTCCGTGCTGCCGCCGTCGTAGAGCCGGGCGACGTTGGGATGCTCCAGACGCGCCAGGATCTGCCGTTCGGCGACGAAGCGGTGGAAAGCCTGGGTGTTGGCCAGGCCGAAGTGGAGCACCTTGATCGCGACGTCGCGCCGGTAGTGCTCGTCCTCTCGGCGGGCGAGATAGACGGTCCCCATGCCGCCGCTGCCGATCTTCCCCAGCAAACGGTAGGGCCCGAGGCTGCCGCTCTCCTCATGGTCATCGAGGGTCAATCGCAGCATTCCGTCCGGCGGGCTCTCCAGGAATCCGCACCCTTCGACATCGGCGGCGAGCAACTGCTCCACCTCGGCGCGGAGAGCGGCGTCCCCGGCGCATGCGGCGTCAAGAAAGGCCGGCCGCTCCACGGTGGGGCGGTCCAAAGCCTCTGCGAAAAGGCGGTCCACCTGGTTCCATGCGGGTTCCATGGCGCCTCCTTCCTGGAGGGGTCAGGCTTTGGCTGCCGCGCTCGTCTTCAATTCTCGATAGAGCCAGGCCCGGGCGCGGCGCCATTCGCGGCTTACGGTCTCGGGCGAAACCTTGAGCTCTCCGGCGATCTCATCGAGAGTGAGCCCGCCGAAGAACTTCAGCTCCACGACGGCCGCCTTGCGCGGATCGACTCGTTCGAGGGTGGAGAGCGCCTCGTCCAGGGCCGCCAGGTCAGTGCTCTTCTCCAACGCCAGGTTCGCCATCTCATGAAGCGTCACCTTCTGGCTTAAGCCCCCCCGCTTCGCCCGGTTGCGATGACGGGCATAGTCGACGAGGATGCGGCGGATCAGACGTGCCGCGAACGCGAAGAAGTGGGACCGGCTCGGCCAATCCAAGCCCGCCTGCTCGACCAGGCGCAGGTACGCCTCATGGACGATGGCGGTGGGCTGGAGCGTATGGTCAGCCCGTTCCAGGCGGAGCTGGCGGGAGGCGATCCCGCGCAGCTTCTCATAGACCAGGGGGAGAACCTGTTGCGCCGCCTCCTGGTCTCCCGAGCTCCACTGCACGAGCAGTTGGGTGATCGTGTCTTCGCTCAAGGGGCTTCGATCTCCGAAGCGGCGATTTTGTTCCTAGCTCGCCACGGCCAACGCGGACCGGGGAGGGGCGGGCACCAGCGTCGGCCGGCGCTCGCCGATCTGTTGGCGCCACATGGCGAAGTAGAGGCCCTTCAACGCGAGCAGCTCATCGTGACGGCCCGATTCGACGATCCGGCCGTGCTCCAGGACGTGGATGCGGTCGGCGTGCATGATGGTGGAAAGCCGGTGGGCGATCAGGATCGTGATTACCTGGCTCGACGCCACTTCGCGGATCGTGTCGGTGATCTCTTCTTCGGTGAGCGAATCGAGCGACGAGGTCGCCTCGTCGAACACCAGCAGGCGCGGCCGGCGGAGGAGCGCCCGGGCGATCGACAGGCGCTGCTTTTCGCCGCCCGAGACCTTGACGCCCCCTTCGCCGATCACCGTGTCGAGCCCGCGGTCGGCGCGTGCGAGCAGGCTTTCGCACGCCGCCTTGTGGAGAACTTCCAGGCACTCGGCGTCAGTCGCGTCGGGATTGACGAACACGAGGTTCTCGCGGATCGAACCGGAGAACAGCTGGGTGTCTTGGGTGACGAAGCCGATCTGCGTCCGCAGCTCGTCGAGGTCGATCTCCGCGCCGGTCTTGCCGTTATAGAGAACGCGGCCGAGGCCCGGCGAATAGAGGCCCACCAAGAGCTTTACGAGCGTCGTCTTGCCGGAGCCGGAGGGGCCGACGAACGCCACCGTTTCGCCCCGTTCGATCGAGAACGAAACATCGGAGAGGGCGGGGGCCGAGGCGGTCTGGTGGGTGAACCCCACGTGATCGAAGTCAAGCTCCGAAAGGTCGCCCAAGGCGAGAGGGTTCGCGGGCTTCGGCTCGATCGGTGTCGCGAGCACGCCTTGGAACATTTCGAGCGACGCTTCGGTCTCGCGATAGGTGTTGATCACCGTGCCCAGCTCTTGGAGCGGTCCGAAGATGAAGAACGAGTAGATGAACAGCGAGAAGAACTGTCCGACCGTGATCTGCCGAGTGAAGATCAGATAAAGCATCAAGAACAGGATCGAAGTCCGCATGGCATTGACCAGCGTCCCCTGGATGAAGCTCAATAGGCGGAGCGACTTGATCTTCTTAAGCTCCAGCTGGAGGATCTTCGCGGTGGTCGCGTTCAGGCGGCCGATCTCTTGCCTCGCGAGACCGAGACTCTTGACCAGCTCGATGTTTCGCAGCGACTCGGTGGTCGCCCCGGCGAGCGCGGTGGTCTCGGCGACGATCACCTTCTGGATCGTCTTGATCCGCTTGGAGAGGACGGAGCTCAAAATGCCGATCATCGGCACGGTGAGCAGATAGACCGGCGCGATGATCCAATGCACGCTGAACGCGTAGACCATCACGAAGACCACGCCGACGAGCGTCGTAAACAGCAGGTTGACCGCGATCGCGATCAACTTCTCCACGTCCGACCGCACCTTTTGCAGGCGTCCTAGAGTTTCGCCGCTCCTCTGGTCCTCGAACTGGGCATACGGCAGCTCCAGCGAATGGCGGACCCCGTCCGAATAGAGATCCGCACCGACCCTCTGGGTGACGACGTTGACGAAATAGTCCTGGAAGTTCTTGGCCACCCGAGAAACGAACGCCACCCCGACCGCCGCGGCAAGCAGGAGCGATACGCCCCGGAAGAACTGCTCGGTCGTGTACTCGGAGTAGCGGGTGGCATATTCGTCGATGACGTGACGGAAGATCAGGGGATCGAGCAGAGAGAAGACCTGATTGATCGCCGCCAGCACCAGGGCGAGCACCACCAGACCCCAGTAACGGCGGAGGTAGGAGTAGAGAAGTTTCATAGCCGAACTATATCGGATGCGGGGGGCGCCGGTTCGCGCGTCGCCTTGGCCGGGCACTACTTCGGCTCGGGAGGAAGCGGCAAGGCTTGAACGCCTTCGAGAAGGGAGGCCGTCGCGTCGAGAAGCCCCCTGAGCAGAGCCTCGTCGACCTCCGCAAGCCCCTCGTATTCGGTCCGGTTTCTCTGTTCGTGGCACTTCGCGAGGTTGCGGTGGGGGTGCCTAGGGTGTGAGGGAGAGCCTGAAACACGAAGTAGCGCTTGTCAGAGCGATAGCCCTTGGCTCGCAGGGCGGCAAGAGCCAACGCATGAGCCGCGTTGTAGGCGAGGACGAATCGGCTCTCGGGGGAGAGATCCTCATTTCGGGCGTCAGTCAGCCGCAGGGAACCGGAGCGGATCAACCCTTCGAGCTCGGCGCGAGCCGGCGGCTCGCGCTTCAAATGGCCGAGATTCGCCAGCCGTTCGAGCTCAGGCGAGGTCATCCTCGCCTCCGATCACGAATAGTTTCGGCAAAGCGCGGAGCTGATTCGCCTCGCGGACAGCGGCACCGGGGGTTTCCGCCACGCCGTCCTTGTTCTTCTGCTGCGAGCTCGGTACCGCGCCGAAGCCGCATTTTTCCAGGACGCGGATCGACCCCACGTTGTGATTCGCGACCCACGCGTGCAGGGGCCGCGTTCGCTCGAGCTCGAGGAACGCCTTGAGTGCCTCGGTGGCGATGCCTTTGCCCCAGTGGTCGCGACCAATCCAATAAGCAACCAGACGCCGCCCGTCCTGTTCCCAACTGCTGACGTATCCCGTGGGAAGGCCGTCCACGAGGATGGTCCGGCTCAGATTTTCGGGCCGAAGCACGTTGGTGCGCCAATGGGTGAAGAAGGCATCGCGTTCGCGCGAAGGAAAGGCCGCCATTCGCGCCGCCTCCGGGTCGCGTTGGTGTTCGAAGAAGAGAGAAAGGTCTTGATCTGAAACCGTACGCAGGGTCACCAAGGTTCGCCTCCGCAGGACAAGAAGGGCGCTTGACTCTACTTCACGTCGGCGCCGAGGGATTTCCTGCGTGCCAGGCTTTCGCCCAGCCCGCGGCGCTCGGCGCGAGCCGGCGGCTCGGTTTCAAGTGGCCGAGATCCGCGAGACACTCCTACCCATCACGGGGAGGCGAATGCAACAACCGACACCCGCCAGCTTCCGGCCCCAAGGGGGTTTTTGGAGGCGACCAGCTTCCGTCACTTGACAGTTATCTAAGGAAACTCCAGAATCGAGGGCAAGCCCTCGGGATCCCCCGGGCGTGAGCTGCAAAACATCAAACCCGAACGGAGGAATCGATGACGACCAAAGGTTCTCTTGTTCTCAGCTCGTGCTTTGCCTTGGCCCTGGCGGTTTCTGCGAGCGTCCCCGCTCAGGCGGCTCCGCCCAAATGTTGGGAGATCTGTACCCCCTACACCCCATGCGATGAAAACTGCTGGTACGTCACCTGGCAGGACACCTGCGCCGACTATGGAGTATGTGACTACGGCGGCTTTGCGGCGCAGGGAAAGACTTCCGCTCCGAATGCGATTCTGAGCCCGGCCGCCAATCCGGAGGGCTCTCGGGTGATCTTCATCGAGCCTCCGCACGCAGGGCCATCGGCAGGCCATCCCGAGTAGCGAAGACTGCAGCGGTCGGCAACAGGCTAGTGTAGTGCGCCCGATTTGTTGAACCTTAAGCGTGACTCGTTCGTATCTTCCTATGGGAGGATTCAAAGATGCGAGTCGCGCCGGAGATTCTGCTTTCCCCCGAGGAGAGTCAGCAGCTGGAGAAGTTCGCGCGCG
>DASYKS010000067.1:0-40160 GCA_035995205.1 Thermoanaerobaculia bacterium | reverse complement strand
GCCTGTCACGCGTGACAGGCCCGCCGCTGTCGGGGCACCAGCGGGCTGTTGGAGAACTGCGGGAGGCGTTCGAGCGCCACGGGGTTCCCGCTCCCGAACCGTCGTTTTTGGCGCTCCTCCTGCGAAACGTGATGGGCGATTCGCGGGCCGCTGGCGAGTTGCTCGATGGCCTGGCAAAGGTCGATCGACAGGCGCTCCGCGACAAGGGGCGGGTGCGGGGTTGGTTCAAGGTCGGCGCCCCGGCGACCCGGCCAGGCGTCGAGAATGCGACCCTGGAGGCCCTCCGTGGACTTTGATCTCCCAGCCCTCGTCGAGCCGGAGATGTGCGCGCGGTGCAAGGAGCGGTTCCGACCGAAGGATCTCCTGGAGCGGCAGTGCTTCGACTGCCGTGGCAGTGGAAAATCGACGGCCGGCTTGGAGCGAATTCGCTCGAATCGGGCGGAAGACATCCCGTCGTTTCTCGCCGGAGTGGGTGTGCCCGCCAGATTCCAGCGCTGGCGTACCCGGGCCGAATGGTGCGAGAGGTTCGACAGCGCCTGGCCGGTCCAGTTAAGCACCGATCCCTGGCTTGGGCGCCCGGAAATGGTCTACGTGCACGGCCCGACCGGCACCGGCAAGACGGGCCTCGGAACTCTACTCCTGTTGGAGCGGGGCTTGGCTGGGCTCGGCTGTCGATGGATTGCGGCGGCCGATGTCCTGGCCGGCTTGCAGCAAGAGTTCAACGAGCCCGGACCGCGGAGTCTTTCGCAGTCGTTACGCGCGGTCACCGTGCTCGTGATCGACGGGCTCTGGGATGGCAAAGGCGTCGCCGGGGACCGGCCGAGCGAGTGGCAGCTAGAGGCGTTGAGCGGGCTGCTCGATGCTCGGTGGAGGGACATGCGAGAGACGATCGTGACGTCTAACTGGACGCCGCTGCAGATCGGAGCCCTGGCGCCGGCGCTGGCCTCGCGCCTGGTCGATCCGGATGGCGGGGAGCTCGTTCAGCTGGGCGGCGCCGATCGGCGGATTATGGCGCGCAGACAGAGGCGAGCGGAATGAGCCGGCAGCTGGCCCTACCGCACTCCGAAGAGTCGGAGCGCGCAGTACTGGCGGGCGTGATGCTCGACAACTCCCTCCTCGCTGTCCTCGCCGCGCGCTTACAGGTCGAGGACTTCTACGGCGAGCGGCACCAAATTCTCTACCGGGTGATGCTGGAGCTTCAGCGGGACAAAACGGGGATCGATCAGCGCACTGTCCAAGCGAAACTTGAACAACAGGGGCTCTTCGAAAAGGCCGGCGGGATCTCGTATCTCGCCAACCTCGATCTAGACCTTCCCGACCTTGGAAGGTTGGAGGCGTACGTTGAGATCGTCAAAGAGACTTCGATTCGCAGGCGCCTGATTGAGAGCGCCGGGCAGATCATTCGCGACAGCCTGGACGGAGGTCTCTCGGCGAGCGACGGATTGCAGGTCGCGGAGTCAACGATCCGCTCGCTCGCCGCGGAAGCGATCACGCGGCCGGTGGCGACGATCGGCGAGCTGGTCATTTCGAGCCTCTCCGAGATCGAGGACAGGCCAGCCGGACAGACTGTGCTTGGGTTGGCTACGGGCTTTGCGGACCTGGACGACAGAACCTCGGGACTTCATCGCGGAAACTTCATCGTGCTCGCGGGCGCCACGGGGATGGGCAAGTCGAGCCTCGCCATGAATATCGCACAGAACGTGGCGATCAGGCAGCGCAAAGCGGTGGGAGTCTTCTCGTTAGAGATGAGCGGCGCAGAGCTTTCGTTGCGGATGCTCGCCTCCGAAGCAGACGTGCCCTTCGACCGACTGAGGGCGGGCACGTTATCCCACAACCAGTGGGGGCGCGTGCACTCAGCAGCAAGACTCCTTAGCGCCGCCCCGATTTACATCGACGACGGCGGCGGGCAAACGATTCTGGCGATCCAAAACAAGGCCAGGCGCTGGCGTGATGAGTTCGAGATCGAGCTGATGATCACCGATTATATTCAGTTGGTGGGAGGTGTTGGCAGGTTCAACAGCCGGGACGAAGCAGTCGGCTCCGTCTCGAGAGGTCACAAGCTGATCGCCAAGGAACTAAACATTCCGGTGATCGGTCTGAGTCAGTTCAGCAGAGCCAACAAAGACCGTAGCAATAAGCGCCCTTTGTTAAGCGATCTACGCGAGAGCGGCTCAATCGAAAACGACGCCGACGCTGTGGTCGGAATTTATCGGGAAGAGTATTACGAACCGACCAACCCGGATGTAAGGGGCCTGGCGGAAGTGATCTGGCTGAAGCTACGGAACGGCGAAACAGGCACCGACGAGATGGTCTTCATCGGCCAGAACACGACATTCAAGTCGCTGTCTCGCCAAGCCGACCCGAACGCCCCCGCAAGGACCGCGAGAGACGCTCCCTTCTGATGCGACGCCTCGCGATCGAGCCAGCGGAGCTGGCTGCCCTAGAAGTGTTGCGGCAAGTGAAACTGTCTTCACGACAGATCGCAGACTTGCGAGGTTCTGACCTGCAGCTCTTACCGAAAAAGGTGCGGGTGATCGTAGGGCGAAAACACTTAAAATCTGGCGTGGTGGAAGTCCGCGCGGTTTTCATTCCGCGCACCCTAGCCGGCCCGTTGCTGGCCTACCTCGCCATCAATCCCGAACGGGACGGACGACTGTTCAGCGTCTGCAAGGGTGGGGCGCTTCGCACGCGCCAGAGCCGAGCCCGGCGGTTGCAACGGTGATCCTCAGGGACGATCTTTTCGGTGACTTTTCTAGTAGAGAAGAGTTCAACACGTTGATCAATGTCTATCGGCGGCCTTCGTTTTGGGACTACGTCTGGCTTTGGGTCTGGCCTACCGTAGGGGCTATCAAACGGACGGCGGCGGCCTCACTCCGCAGGACCATCAAATCTTGATCGCACTCTACTTGCTCGTCGTCGAAGGTGTGGAGTCGATCGAGCCGACCCTCTCCCGTGTCAGGGACCTCGCCGCCCATCGAGAAATTTGCATCGACCAGGAAATCGTAGAGCTCGTTCGATCTCTCGCGTCTCGGCGGCCGAGGCTCGATCAACTCCTCGCACGCGTTCGCGCGGGCGAGGTGAGCGGGATCGTTGGTTCCCAGTTGTCGGACTGGTTTCGCTCGACGCCGGCAGCGGCGGCGGCCTTGAGCGAGTGGTTTGACCAGGGACTCATCGTCTACACACTCGACGGGATCGCCAGCGACTTAGCCGGCAGGGCCGAGATTTCGGCGGCTCTACAGTGGTGGCACCGGCAGCAGGATCTTAGGGCGTCGCGATCGATCCGCGCGGGCATCGCCCGACGCCGGCAGGGCCGATCGACTTGGGGTCGTGGCCACGCTCGCGTTCCAGTCTCGGAGCGCGAGATCGTGGAACTGGCCGAACGCGGTCTCTCGACCGCGGAGATTGCGCGGACGCTCGCAAAGCGCCGTGTTGCGGTGGGTCGAGAAACGGTGCGAAAGCACGTAAACGATTTATTGGCCGGGGGGCGAGTCGACCTCACCAAACGGGCGACGGCGATCGCCGAACGCGGAGGCGCTCCGAAAGGTGGCCGCCGGCCCAGAAAGAGAGTGAAGGGATGAAGACCGACGCTCATGCGCGCCGCTGCTCGACTTCAGGATGGATGCCCTTCGAGGCGTACGGCTGGTTCTGGTGTTCCGTTGAGGTCGATTCCAGTTCTTATAAAGGTCGGATTCGCCTGTCTCTTCTACTGTGGTGGAACGAAGATTCCATCGATGGTGGTTGGTGGGTCGGAGGCGCCGGCAAGACAGTTAGTTTGAGGTGGCTACTACCGACTGCTGTGGTTGTAGGGATCTCTCACGAAGGGATCCCGGTGAAGCGGTGAGGCGAAATCTCGGTCTCTGGCTCTCTTTGGCGGCCGTTGCGGCAAGCGGCCCACGCCTGGTGCTCCTATTTCTGTCCGCCGACCGGATTGACCTTGGAGCAACATGGTCGCGTGCGTTGCTCGGTCTGAGTGGCGTGCCGACCGCCGTCGTGATGACGCTCGGTGCTTGCTACCTCGGACATCGCTCAGTCGCGTCCAGGAGCTGGGTGCTCGGGTTGAGCACGATGCTGGTGCTCGCGAGCACGGCGGCGCTGCTAGCCCCGTTGCTCGTTGCTCAGCTCGGTGCTGAGCAGATTCATGACGTCCTCAGCACGAGTCGTGCGCGCTGGTGCTGGTCGGTGCTCGCGGTGCTCGCTCCGGACTTGGTCGCGGTGCTGTGCGCGATCGCCGGCAGCCTGAGGGAGGGTGCTGCGGCAGAACACGAGCAACCAAGCCGGCAGCTCGGCGCCAACGAGATGGGCTTGGCCGGAGCCTGGAGCACGCAGGCAGCTCGGCCAAGAGCAGTCGCGGCGCGACGGGTGGCAGCGATAGCACCCCGCACTCAGACCGAGCAAAATCCGGTCGGAGGCGAGTCGTGCGTGCGCTGCGGGCGAACCGATTTCTCCAGCCGTAAGGCGGTGGCCGGCCACCAGCGGACTTGCCGAATTCCGCTCCCCTAGGCTTTCCCCTAATCGCGAGGGAGTTGATCCGAGGCTCCACGGAGGGGGGGTGGGCCTAAGGATTTCGCGAGGCGACAAGCTCCCGGGTCCGGCGCGCGTACCTCGCGCCCTGCGAGGCGCGCCCAAGTGGCGGGCGTAGAGCGACTGGCTCGGCTCTCCCCCGTACCCATTTAGTACCCACACCTCGAACGTGGCTTGAGTCCCCACTCAACGGCGCTCAGAGGAAAAGACTTACGGCGTTTCTAACTGATCTGAGATCATGATCAACGGTCATGTGACCCACAATCGACCCCTGTTTCATGGGCAGGTTTTGACACACCGCGATCCAGACAAAACCCATGCCAGGCTTGGCGAAAACGAAAATCCATAATTCCGTTTCGCCAGGGCGAGGGGCCGGGCGGGGCGCGGGGCGACGGACGGCGACCGAGGAGAATCGGACGGAACGCGAGGATCGGCGCAGGTTTTCGGGAGAGGTGGTTGGCGGGCGTGGGGATGGTGCCGACACTCCCCAGAATCAGTGTTACGTGGAGTAGGGGCAGCCAAGGGCGCCTAGAGGTCAGGAGCCGGGAGCATTGCTAGCTACTCGTCGGAGAGAGAAGACAGACCGGCGTGGAGTTGCCGCAGGACTTCGATGCTCGCCGCCGCGACCTCGGGCCGCCGCGACCGACCGCGCAGTGGATGGTGACGTTCGAGTAGCAGCGCACGGTTGGCGCCCGTTGCCGCGTGGGCGTAGACCTGCGTCGAGCTCGGAGACCTGTGCCTCAGGTGCTCTTGCACCTCGCGGAGATGAACGCCCGCCGCGACCAGGTGCGTAGCGATCGAGTGGCGCAGGATGCGGGCCGAGAGGATGCGCCCTTTAGCTTCTATCCCTTGCTCGCGGCAGCGACGCGCGACGATCTCACTCACGCCCCATCGCGAGATCCCACCCACCACACGCGACCCTCGGAACGACGGGAAGAGCCAAGGCACCGCGCCGGGGCCGAGCAGCTTCTGGCGCAGAGCAAGGTACGCCTCCAACACGCGCGAAGCATCGCCCTCCAGGTACACGCACCGGTCCTCGTTGCTCCACTTCGCCTCCCGCACGATCAAGGCGAGCAGACGGTCCACCCGAGAGCCTCGGGGAATCTCGACAACTTCGACGTCCTCTGGGAACCGTAGCGCCCCGACCTCGCTGGGGCGCAGGCCTGCGTAGTAGGAGCACGCCAGGATCGCTCGGTCTCGCGCCTCGACGGGGTCGCTACTGGTGAGCGGACCGGACGCCCCGTACGACAACAGGCGCTTGACCTCGGCCGTAGTTAGGTGCTGAGCCTGGCGGCGATAGCGGCGAGGACCGCGCAGTCCGAGAGTTGGGTTGCGATCGAGTTGGCCGTGATCGGCTAGCCAGGCGCCAAACGAACGGACCGCGGCCACCGCTTGAGCAATCACCGCAGATCCCCGACCGCCCAGAGAGAGACGATGTAGGTGTCGCTCGATCCCCGCCAGGTCGAACCCTCCCTGGTCTCGGACAAGCCGCTGCACGAGGAACGCGTACCGGCTGCAGGTCGAAGCTGAAAGGCCCCGCGATCCAGCCAGGGCGCCGAGCCATTGTAACAGGTACCTGTCACAATGTTCAACAGTAAACCCAGCAGAATCAACAACTTGCGTTTTACGGGACTTGTCGGTTGCGGATTGCCGTGGCCTGCTCACGGGGTGACCGTACCATGTCAGAGACCAACGAACCGCCGAAAAAGAGGGGCCGCCCGAAGGGCAAGCCGCTCTCTCCGGCCGAGCGCGCGCAGCGGCGAAACGCGCCGCGGCGGCATGGTCTCTATGCGACCACGGCGGCGGGTCAAACCCTGCCACCGTGCAAGCGAAAGGCATGCCCCGCCGAGGCTTCGGACCGCGGCGGGTTCGATCGTTGCGAGGTCCGGCGCGCCGTTCAGTCGCGCGGTGGCGCATTGGAGGGCTGTATCGTGGCCCTCGTAGCAGATTCGGCCGTCCTTGCCGCCTACACCAAGGCTCTCACCACCGGCGATTTGGCCGAGCTCGGACAGCTCGAAGCGCACACCTTGGCCAAACTGGCCACGCTTCGAGACCAAGAGCTCGACAAGATCCACGACGAGGGCGGGCTTGCGATTGATCAGTCCGTTTTCGACGGTGAGGGTGAAGAGACCGGCTCGCGTAAAGTTGAGAACCCTCGCGCGAAACCGTTTCTTGCGCTCAACCAACAGGTAGGGTCGACGGCGAAGGATAACGCCATCACGCCGTCGTCCAGGGCCGAGAAGGGCTTGAACGAAGGACTCACCGACGCCGCCCGCCGTGCCTGGGTCGACAAGATGCGTCTCGGCGTGGAGGCGGAGTGATCGCCCCTCTCGTCACGTTGCCGATCCTCGGTCTGCTCCACCCCGGTCTTGAGCCGGTGATCGATCATCTGATCGGCGCAAACGGCTGGAGCTGGGACCAGGTGCAAGCGGGTCGCGCCGAGGTCGACGGCGCGCCCGTCACCTTCCTCGACTTACAGGATTGGATCGTCGACGAAGACCCGATGTTTTGGGCGGAGACCTATCTCGTCGACACCGACCTTGACGGAAAACGGGCGCTCTGGAAGTTCTTCGACTATCAGGTCCCGAGTATTCGCTATGTCGGCCACCTGGTACATCGGGACGCCGCGGAGGTGGGCAAGACGCGCGAGATCGCGGTGCTCGCTCTCTATGGTGCCATTCGCGGCCGCGGCGACGTGCTGATCACCGGGAACCTCGACGGCGACTTGGATGAGATCTGGCGAATGCTGCTACGACAGCTCGATCAGAGCCCTGTGGTCTCCGCGGCGGTCAAGGGCAAGAAAGAGAAGCCGTACCGCCAGATGGAGATGCGAAACGGCTTTCGGATTGTGTTGCGCCCGAGCGGGCATGACGGAAGCGCGCTGCGCGGCATGCACGTGGGCGGCTACCTCTTGCGCGACGAGGCCGCGAAGTCCAAGAACGAGGGCTGCTGGTCGGAGTTCTGGCGCGCCGCGCTGCCCGGATGCCAGATCCGGATCTACTCGGTGCCGGATGGGGACCGCACTTCGCAATATCACAGGCTTTGCGAAGCGGCGGCCCCGCTCGACAGGGTTGCGCCAGACTTGACCAGCTCGCAGGCCATTCTGCGCCAGATCAGCCTGCGCCGCCAACCGAGCCGCGCCGGCGGGCGGAAGTTCGGTTTAGTCGTCTGGCCGAAATCGGTGATGCCCTTCCCCTTTTGGTCTGCCGATCGCGAAGCCGAGCTCGTCGAACAGTTCGGCGGCCGCCACACCGGCGGATTTCAGCGCAACGTGCTCGCCCTCAACGGCGACGCCACCGAGAGTCCGTTCCCCTGGCGGCTACTTCAGCCGATGCTTCGGCCGCTGCCGGAGTATCGCTCGTACGCCATCGATCGCGATCCGAGCGCGGCCCGCCTCACGTGTCGGGTCAATCGGCCGAACCCTTCGTACGCGGTGGACTTGGAAGACGACGTCGATCTCCTAGAATCGGGCGTTCGGCCCATGATTCCGGCTGGCCAAGAGTCCCTGGATCTCAACGGTTGGACCTCGCTCCCGTTGCCGGAAAAGAAAGCCAAGGTCGCGGCCTGGGTGCGTCAGTTCCTACAACCGGTCGAGGAGGGTCCGCTCCTGATCGGCAGCGACGTGGGGTCCAGCACCCTGACCGAAATCCTCATCCATCAGCGTCGGCCGAACTGCCTCCGCCTCGTCGCCCGCGTCCAGTTACGCGGTTGCGATTGGTACGTACAGAAGGCGATCGTCGAAGCGATCGACGAACAACTCTCCCCTCAGGGTTGGGCGATCGACGCCTCTGGCGTCGGTAAGGTGCTCTATGACCTGTTGCTCGCCGAGCCACGGTTCGAGGGTCGCCTGATGGATGTAGTTTTCAACCGGCGAGTCCCGGCGATCGACCCACGTACCGGTGAGGAGCGCCTGCACCCGCAGACCAAGACGCCCTTGACGGTCGGCGCTAAAGAGCAAGCCACCCAGTATATGGAGCTTGACTTCCAGGCTGTGAGCTTCGAGCTTCCGGGTGACCCGGAAGTACTACAGGCCCTCCAGTCGCACGTTCCCGACTCGATCGGCAGTAACGGGGAGCGCATCTGGCGGAAGCACAACGACCACATTCCGGACGCCTTCCGCGCGCTGGTCATGCGTGCGCACGCCGACGCCTTTTTCGCGCCGCGCGAGATCGTCTTCCATACGGGCTCCCCCGCCGCCGCCTCCAGCGCAACCACCGCGCTCTTCAACCAACACGGCGCCCCGCAGAGCGGCGCTCTCCTTGAGGGCTACTGACCATGAAACTTCGCCGATCTCTATGTGCCATGGCCGTGTGTGCGCTCTCCGGCGCTACGGCCCTCGCCCAACTGCCCCGTCCCGCGACCGGTTACCTCGGCACCAGCGGCCTGCGAGACTGGGCGCGGACATCGAAGTTTTCGCGGGTACTCACGGTCGATAGCGGCGGCCGCGGCGATTACACGTCGATCAGCACCGCGCTCGCGGCGGCTGCGGCACTCTCTCCAGCGCCCTCACTGGCCGCTCGTGCAACCGTGTTGGTCTATCCAGGCAACGCGCCGATCAGCGGTTTTTCCGCCTACTCCGAGGCTACCGTGGCGGTCCCCGACTACGTGACGCTGCTCGGGATCGTTCCGGCGTCCTCTGGCGCTGGTGCGTTCAACGGCAACGTAACGGTTGCCCTGACGTCCACGTCTGGAACTCAGGTTTCCGTGGGCGTGAGCAGTGTAATCGCCCATCTCGATTTTTACGGTTCCGCCGCTCTGACGGGCGCGACAACCTTGTTGGGCAAGACCTCGACGGGAAACTCCACCGTCATCGACAGCACGTTGTACGGATCGGGTCTCGCGGGCGATTCGTACGCGTTGGATCTCGCGAGCTGTTCCGGGTCCGGTGCGTTATATCTCGAAAACGTCGCGCTCCTCCGGCTGGGGACGGCAACTCTCACTCGCCACCTGGTGTCGGCGTGTGCGGCCGGAATCTCGCACTACAGGGGACGGATGAACCCAGGCGAATCGCAGGCGGTGCTGGTGGAAACCACCGGCAGCGGCGTGCTCAAGCTCTGGTCCTCACGGATCGACGAGGGCGCCACGTGCGACCTCAAGGCGGCGGGGGCCGGATCGATCTCCGCCTACAGCACCGAGTATCACTCCGCTTGCGGGGCAGGGAGCGTCAGCAACGCGGAGACATTCGAGCATGCCTTCGCATCGCCGCCGTCGGGCGCGTGCCCATCCGGCATGAAGGGCTATGACGGTTCCTACGTTTACATCTGCGTCGCCTCCGGGTGGCGCAAGATCGCTCACGCGGCGCCGTAACCGCATGCTCGACGCCCTCACCTCCGAGACCCCTTCGCGCGCCGCGGCGATCCTCGCCCGGTACGGCGGGGAGGATCTCGCTTCGGAGAGGGCGACCTCGATCCTTCCGAGTGTTTCGTCTGGCGCTCTGTTCGAGGAGTGGCGGCATCCTGGGGAGGCGGTCAGGGCCAACCCGGGGAAGCGCCCGGGCGCGCTGTTTACGGCTCAAAAGAAGCGCAGCCTGGTGCTCCCGGGGCTGTTCCAGAAGCGCGCGGACGCGGTGGCGGCGTTGCCGCGATCGATCGAGCCGTTGGACGGCAGCCGCGAGGCCGTGGAGGTGGCGGATTTCGTCCGCGCCGCTTTGGGGGCGATCACCCAACGGGCGACGGTGATCGCCAAGCAAACGGAGATCTTCTACTGGGGCGTAATGCCCTTCGAGCTGTTCTGGGGCCGGCCGACCAGCGGGCCGCTCACCGGCAAGCTGACCGTGATGGACGTGAAAGACCGTCCGATGGATCGGTTTGCGTTCGACCGAAAGACCGGAAGTCTCCATGTTCGCCGCTCCGGAGTTCTGCGTCCGGAGCTTCCGCCGCCCGGCAAATTCTGGACCCTTCAGTGGGGGACGCGCGACAACCCTTGGGGCGAGCCGCTGGCCGACGATCTGTTCTGGCTGTGTGAACTGGAGCGCGTCGTCAACCGCTCGTGGTGCGGTCAGTTGGACCGCTTCGGCAGCCCCTGGACGATCGGTAGATATCCCTCGCGAAGTGCCGGTGACGAAAACGAGTCGGCGAACCAGCGTGATATCGCGGTCCTGCTCAACGCGATGATTGCGTTACGGTCAAACAAGTCGATCGCGCTGCCGGAGCACGTAAATCTGAGCCTTCTGGAGTCGACGCTGTCGGGCGGCAACTTCGGCCAGTTCTTACAGCTCCTCCTCCGCGGGATCGCCATCTGCGTTCTCGGCGAGGTCGACACCTCCGGGCTGGCGGAAGGACCGGGAAGCTTCGCGAAATTGCTCGTCACCAACGATGTGCGCTTCGAAAAAGTCGCGCGGGACGCCCACTTCGGCCAGACGGCAGAGAACGACACCCTGATCGAGTGGCTCGTTCACTTGAACTACGGGCCGGACGCTCCAAGGCCGCGATCGATTTGGCGGATCGAAGAGCTGCAGGATCGGAAGACCCGCCAAGAGGGAGTGACAGGCGCCCTTGCGATCGGCTTGCCTGTGGCGGAGCACCAAGCCCGCCTAGCCTTCGGCGTACCTAGCCCCCGCCCGGGCGAGGCGGTGATCGAGCCGCGCGCCGCCGCCGAGCCCGCGCCGCCGCCGACACCCGCTCTCTCTTCGCGCGGCGGCCGCATTGCACTCGCCGCGAGCGAGTCGGTGCCGGACTTCGACGCGATCGCGGAGGAGCGGCTGGCCGCCCTAGATGAAGTCGCGGACGCCTTCCTGCCCGCGACGTTCGCGCACACGGGGCAATTGCAAGCGGAGATCGGCAGGCTTTTCGGCGAGGGCCGCGTGGCCGACGGCACGGCGCTCTCGCAGCTCGTCGCCCGGTTGGACTTCGTCGGCCCGGCCGAGGCGTTCCAGGCCGCGCTGGTCCACTCGTGCGGGCTCGCCCTGAGGTCGCTGCGCGACGACGGCGGCGAAGGGCTCCTCTCCCTCGCCTCGGGCGTTCCGTTCGCGCAGGCGACCACGCCGCAGGCCGCGGTGACGTTTTGGGAGCGGCTTTTGGGTCTTTCCAAGGATCTGTTCAGCGAGCTCCTCCCTCGGCTGCGGCGGCTGGCCTTCGCCGTCCAGGGAGTGCAGGACGCGACGCTCCTGCGCTCGCTCCAGTCCCTCCTCGGCCGAGCCGTCGCCGAGCAGATGGGCGGCGAGGAGTTCACCGTCGAGTCCGGCCGCCTGTTCGAGCAGATGGGGGTTACGCCCCTCAGCGACTGGCACGCCCGGCTCGTCTGGTCGAACGCCGTACGCACGGCTTCGCACGCGGCGCAGTGGGAGCGCACGGTCGGCAACCCGGCCGCGCACCGGATCTTCCCGTACCTGCGCTGGACGACGCTCGTCGACGACGAGGTGCGCGATCGCGCACTCCATAACCACCGCGTGATGGCCGGCTTCGTAGCGGCGATCGGCCATGCCATCTGGCGCACCTGGTGGCCGATCGCCGGCCACGCCTGCCGCTGCTACGTGGCGGTGATTACCAAGGGCCAAGCCCAGCGCTTCGGCTACACCGGAGCCGAACCCGTCGGCCCGTGGCCCACCGACCCGCTCACGGGCCAGCCCGCCCAGCCGGACCCCGGCTTCGCAGGCGCCCCGACGTTCCAGCAGCTCGCCGAAGACGAGGAGGGTCGCCTCACCGACTTCCTGGATTCGGCCAACGCCACGGGCTCGGCGGATCTCCGCGCTGCGCTCGATCTACTCATCCGCGCGCTCGGACTCACCGGGAGATAACCCCATGCCCACGGACCGAATCCTCCTCGCCATCCCACCCAGCCTCGCGAGCGGCCGCCTGCTGTTGCTTGCGGGAGACAACGCGGATGGCCGTTGGTCGATCGAAGCACCGTTTTTGCGCCCCATCGACCTCCGCGATTACCACCGCCCGATCACGGCGGAGGTGATCGCGGAACTTCAGAGCAGCTACGACCCGGCGGGCGTGTACGAGGCCCAATTCAACTTCGACCACTCCTGGGGCGGTCCGAGCCGGGGCGCGATCGAAGGCCTCGAAGTGCGCGGCGAGTGGCTTTGGCTGAAGGGGTGGGTCAACAAGGAGGTCGGCGACGCCGTACGCCGAGGCGAGTGGCCCTACCTGTCGGCGGAAATCGACCCGAATCACGCCGCGACCGGAAAGCACTACCTGACCGGCATGGCCCTCCTAGGCAGCTGTGAGCCGGCCGTCTGGGGTCAACCCAAGCTCGCGGTGGGAGAGCCGGCGCCCGCGCGCCTCGCGCGCCAGGGCGGAACCGGCTACCTGTCGGCGCCGCACGAACTACTACTGCTCGGCGCCGCCGAGCGAAAGGAGGCCACGATGGCCGCAAAGACCCGCGCCGTAACAGTCCCGGAGGACCCCGCTTCCGAACCCGCAGAATCGCCGGCCGCCGAAGAGAGCGTGCAACTGTCAACTACGGCGCGACGGGTCGCTGATCTCCAGCGGGAAACGCAACAGTACCGGCGCGAGCTGGCGATCTCGCGGGCCGAGCTGCGCCTCAGCCGAGACCTCCACGCGCTCGAAGCGCAGATCACCCCGGCCGTGCTCGGAGTGGAAGGTTTTCGCGATCTGCTCATGGAACTGGCGGCGGAGCCTGAGACCCACAAGATCCAACTCGCCGCCGGCAAGGGAAGCACGGCCGAGAGGACCCTCCCAATGTACGACGTTCTCGTCGCGGCCTTCCAAAAACTGCCGCGATTCGCCGCGCTCGGCTCGCCAGAGCTGTCCGCCGAACCGACCGAGCAGGACGGCGAGGTCGCGACGCCGACCGCTTACCAGGCTTCCGCAGGGATGACGCCGGAACGCCTTGCGGAAATTCGACGGCGGATCCCCGGATCCCACGCCAAGGTCAACTAAACCGAAAGGGTAAGAGGCAAGAGCCATGGCCGCATTGAGCACCAACAGTACGCGCGTGAATCTCTCGCACGCGCAGGATCTTCTCGCCCTTCCGCTCGCCGCCGGGGCCGTCGTCTACGCCGGCTCTCTGACTGCGGTTGCAACCGCCACGGGCCTCGCAGTCCGCGCCACGGACACAGCCGGTTTGATTGTCCAAGGCGTTGCGATCGAGGGTTTCGACAACACCGGCGGATCGGCAGGTGTTGTCGCCGCGAATGGCTCGGCGCGGTTCGTCCGGGTCGATCGAGCGATCTTTCGCTTTGCCTATACCGGAACCGCCCCGAAGGTCGGCCAGGCCTGCTTCGTGGTCAACGACAACACGGTCACCGTGGAAGCGACGACGAACAACATTCTGGCGGGAATCATTCACCGGCTCGACGAGACGGGCACCGTGTTCGTCGACCAAACCACGCTGCGCCACCAGGGCGCGTAGGAGATCGCGATGCCCATGGATCGCGCGGCAGTCATCTCGGCCCTTCGAAGCGGCCTCATCGAAGTCGAACCGTTCATGCTCGACTTCTTTCTCAAGGGCGAGGACGCGAGCTTGCTCCCGCGCTTTGCCAAGATCATTCCCAACCCTGGGCGGATGAAATCCCAATCGTTCAACTACACGGCCGCCTTTCCGCAGCTCAACCACTGGGTTGACAAGCGGAAGGTCCAGGAGGTTTTCTCGAAGGAGTTCTTTCTGGAGTATTCCAAGTTCGAAGGGACGTGGGAGTACAACACTGACGACATCGAGCGCAAAGACACCCTTTGGAAGCTACAGGATCTAGCTCAGGAGATCGGCGCGGCGATGCCCGGGGAGAAGGTTCGCTTGGCGCTCGCGCCGATTCGCGCCAACGCCCTGTGTCCCTATGACGGCCAGAACGTATTCGACACCGACCACGCCCAGCCCGACGATACGACCTTCTCGAACATCGTTGAAGTAGGCATGGCCGGAGCTGCTCCGACGCCGACCGAGGCGTCCGCGATGCTGAAGGCCGTAAAGATGAGGCTCCTGGCCAATCGACTGATGAAGCAGACCCTGGTGCAGAGCTCCAGCTTTGACAGTGGACTGATGATCGTTACCTCCGACGAGGGCACGTACGCCGTTCTCGACGATCTCCGCACCAAGGACGTGATCGACGCCACCACCAACTCCTGGAAAGGGCGCTTCGAACTGCTGATGGATTTCTCGGCCTACGAGGGACCTCAGCAAATCTTTGATGCCTACCTCGATCTGCCAGGTCTTCCCAAGGCGGTGCTCTTCGGGGTCTCAAAGGACGTTGGAGGGCTCGAAGGGGACACCAAGGATGTCTTCGACACCCGGATGGCGAAGATCGGCGTCGACGCCGAATACGCGGTCTATCCGGGACTTCCTCACGCGGTCTGCCGCGCAACGCCGGAATAAGAAGGAGCAGCTCATGGCAATCGTTGTCAAGTGCTCGCCCGAGGTCGCAAAGCTCGGCCGAGGAAACTCGGGAGTCCGTCGGCGTACCTACACGGACGGCAACGGAGAGCGCCGGACGGTAGATTTCCCGCTTGCAGGCGTCGAACTCGACGAAACGGAAGTGCCCGCCGAGATCGCAGCGGACCCACATCTGGTGGTCGTATCTGCGACCACCGTCGACCTCTTCTCGAATGTTGCGAAAGCGATCGTCGAGGGAGCCAAGGCGCTGCGTTCGAAGCCCAAGGCCAACTTAAGAGCCCGGCCGAAGGCAAGCCTCAGCGCGAAGCCAAAGGCCTGAAAGCCATGCCGCCCCTCTTCGCCACCCGTGCCGACCTGGAGTCGACCTACAGCCCATCGCGGGTTGCGGCCCTCGTGTCGGTGAAAGGCGGCGACGCCGACGAGGCGATCACCGCGGCATTGATCGCCGCGTCGGAGCTGGCGGTCGGGTACCTCAAGTCGAGATACCCGACGATCGACATGCTCTCGGCGCCCGAGTGCCCGGCCACGTTGCGGGTGAACGTGGCGAAGCTCGCCATGCACCAACTCGGGTTGGGAAGTGATCACCTGTCCGACGACGTCGGCCTTGAGCGAGACAGCGCGGTGCGATTCCTCCGCGACGCGGGCAAGGGTGCCGTCGACCTGGGTCTGCCGGGCGCGCCTCCGGAGGACCGCAGTGCGATCGGCACCATCCTCACAGACGCCTCGGGGGAGGTCTCCGAGTTGAGTGCCGTGGTCGCGGGGTGGCTCGGGTGATCGAACTGACGATCGACGGAGCGGAGGCTCTTGGCCAGCGGTTGCGCGGTATCGCCACGCGACTGGAGGGCTCCCCCCGGGTGCTTTTCGAATCGGCCGGCGAGCTCATGAAGACCTTCTTCCGCGATCACATCGAGAGCGGCGGCGAAGGCCTCGGCTGGCCGGAGCTGAAGCCGGCGACGCGGGCGATCCGCAAGCACTACGGCCACGACGGCAAGAAAACCTTGGTGCGCGGCGGCGATCTCCTCCAGTCGATCGACGTCCGGTCTGTCGACGAGTTCGGTGTCACCGTGGGCACCGATCTCACCGGCGGCCCCACCGGCGACGTGCCCGTGGCGCGCATCCTTCAGGACGGCGGCGAAGTCACCGACGATCACGGCCGGCGAACGGTGCAGGCGTTTCCGTTCATCGTCCTGTCGGACACCGAGCTGACGGACCTCGGCGATCTGATCACCAACTTCTACGCGGACCTGATCGCCGATGCTTGAGCCGCCGGCCTACTGCCCAGAGATCCCGTGGAGCGTCGACGCGCTCCTCCTGCGAGCCGTCCACGCCAAGCTCGCGGGCGACGCGATCCTCTCGACCACGCCTTTTCTGGCCGGCGGCATTCACCTGATCGACAACCCGGAGCTCTGGGTGCTCGGCACCTGGACCGGCCCCGGCGCGCTGACGGTGGACATCGAGTCATCGCTGGAAGTCGTCGTCGGTAACGCGGGTAAGGACCGACTCGACACCACCATCCGCGTCGGCCTGTACACGATCACGCAAGAGACCGCGCCGGCGAACGATCAGGTCCGCTCTCGGGTCCTCAACCGCGCCAAGGGCGTGCTCGCCGCGGGCGACGATGGCCAAGGCGTCTACCTCGACTCGGACGGCCGGGCGCTCAACCTCCCCATTCTCCGCTTCCTCACCGACACCCGCTCGGGTCGGCTTCGCAAGAAGCCGAGCTGCCTCTACAACGAGCTTCGTCTCATCCTTTCGTCGGACGTCCATGCCTACACGAGGGTCTACCTATGACCACGATCCGCTACGCCAAATCCGCACCTCTCGGCCCCAACCCGATGTCGGAGTTGCCCGGTAACCGCAACGTCCTTTGGACCCCCGACCGCGAGGTCGACCTCGACGACGAGGACGCCCGACGCCTGCTGAAGAGCGGGGGCTCGGCCTTCGAGGTTGTTGAGGCGAAGAAGGCGGCGACCCCGCGCCCGCCGCGCAAGGCAGCCCCAAGACCGTCAAAGGCCCGCAAGGCAAAAACCACCACGCCGCCTGAGGGTGGCTCCGAGGAGGTCGCCTAATGTCCACCCCCGCAACCGGCACGCGCGTCGCCGTGGCGCTCGCTCGCGAGAGCCACGGCTGGAACCGCGGCGGCGCCGAGCCGCTGTCGGCCTACCGGCCGAACCTCCCGGTGAGCTTCCTGTTGACGCCCACCAACACTCCCGGCGGCCTGGTGCTGCAATCCCAGACGACGCCGGCCGATCTGCCGGGGCCGATCACCGGCGCGGCCGACTTGACGATCCGCGCGACCACCCGCGAGCTGCTCGTGTTCCTGGAGCACCTCTTCGGGAAGGTGGTGAAGACCACACCCACCGCCGGGGTGAAGCAGTACGTGTTCACCTGGCGGCCGGACGAGGCAGTTTCGTCCTTCTGGGGATTTTCCAGCCTGCCGCCGGTGATCCGTCAATACTTCTACGGGTTGCGGTTCGGCAAAGCCGACTTCGCATTCCAGAGCGGCCAAGTCGTCAACATGAAGCTCACCGGGTTCGTGTCGCAGGGCAGCACGCTCGAGCGCGCCGACCAGGAGACGGGCACCGGAACCTACGCGCTTGGCCCGTGGGTGCGGGGGCCGTTGCTCGATCCGGACGAAGGCGGCCTCTGGTTCAAAATCATCGTGGCGAGCGACGGCACCACCGATTCGACGTTCAAGGTGGTGCAAAGCCTGGACACGCCGGACGCCGGGGACTGGACCGCCGCGCCCACGCACACGATCTACATCCCGTCGTCGACGGGCGAAGGGGATTGGCAGGACACCGGCTTCGGCATCTTCGAGGCCGCCGACAAGAACCTCCTCGAGGTTCTCTGGCCAGGCGCCAAGGCGGATCACTCCGACCTCGTGGCCGGGGACATCTTCAAGTGCGAGGCGGTGATTGAAGACCCAATCCTGACTTACCCCAGCAGCCTGCAAACGGCGTTCGGTTTGCAGCATCTGGGGCTCTTCCGCCGCGATCTCGGGGCTCCGGACTGGGAGTCGTTCTCGGCGACGTCGTCGACGCTGTCGATCGATTCTCCGATCACCGCCCGTGGTGGAAACGGCACGCTCTACTACGTCGGGCTGGACCGGCTTGGATCATTTCTGCCCACAGGCACGATCGTTCGGGAGTTCGGCGATACCTGGTTCGAGTCGCGCCGCGAGCGCCGCAAGCTGATCGAGCTCCGGCAGGAGCTGGTCGGGCCGCAGATCGGCTCAACCGCGTTTCGCCACACGGTCCGGGTCGACTGGGCCGCGGCCGAGATCACCGCCCAGACCCGGCCCGCCGGCAACGCGGGACTGGTCTCCGAGACAGTCACGTTCGCCGGCCGATCGGATGACTCGGGGTCGGACCCGGTGACCGTGACGGTGATCACCGACTACGGCTTCACCCTCTTCGCCGACCTCTAGGCTCCGCACGCCATGTCAGACCCCGAAGTCAGCGCCAAGCTCAAGGTCACCCGCGAGGGTGACCCGAAGGCGTTCACCGAGGTCGGCGACGCCGCGACCGACCTCGCGTCGAAGGTGCGCGACCTGAAGCCCGCCCTGGAGGCCGGGGCCGATGGTCTCGATGATGTGGCGAAGGCGGCTAAGGCTTCGGCGCCCGACGTCGCGGAAGCCACCCAGGCGCTAAGTGATGGCTTTCGGGACCTGGCGCGCTCCTCGTCGGCCGGTGAGATCAAGACCGGACTCAACGAGATCGTAGATGCCATGCAGCAGTTGGGTGATCTGGGTTCCGACGCCACGGGAGAGCTGCAGGACAGCCTGAAAGACATACCGGGCCTTCTGGACAAAGCGCGGGAGGCGGCCGAAGGCATCGAAGAACCGCTCGAACGAGCGGCAGCTGCTGCCGCGAAGATCGAAGTGCCAGCCGCCACGGCGACCGGTGTGCAGAACGTGGCGACGGGCGTCGATCGGCTGCGGGATGCGGTGGGTCAGATCGAAGGTCCGATAGGCAAATTCAGCGGCACGATGGACGGGCTCCAGCGTCCGCTGTCCGAAAGCGCCCGCGGCCTGGGCGAGGTGGCGGCGAGCGCCCGCGAAACGTCACCAGCGGTGGCTTCCGCGGCCGAGGAGGTCGCTAATGCCCTTCTGCGCCTCGGTCAGAGCGAAGGGCTGGACGACTTACAGGAAGGGCTCGCCGCGGCCCGGGAGGCGATGGAGGATCTGAAGGCCAAGGGGACCGAGAGCGTCGAAGGGCTCGGGGATGCCCTCGAAGGTCTGGACAGCCAGCTCGGTCACCTGAAAGCGACCGTCGAACGGCTCGCCGATCCCTTAGCGGAGTCCTTCGACCGGGCGTCCGAACGGGTCGGCGAGTTCAGTAAGAAAGCGGACGCCGGCCTCGCCGGAACGAAGGCCTCCGGTGCCGCGGCTCAGCGGGCGATCGCCGATTTGGAGACGGAGATCGCTCGGCTCCGGGCCGCCGGCGAGCATGTCAGCGATGCTCAGATCCAAGGGCTTGAGCAACTCAAAGCCGCTCACCACGCCGCTATAGAAGAGGTCGCGAAAAACACAGCGGCGCAAAAAGAGTTTGCCAAAGAATCCGAGGAAGCTGGCCGCTCGGTCTCCGGCCAAGTGAAGCCGATCCATGATTTCGGGGACTTGCTGGAGGGGCTCGATCCACGTCTGGCCAAGGCCGCGACGCGGGTAGGTTTGCTCTATGGCGCGCTCCAGGTGGCCGACGAGACCATGGAGAAAACCCACGAGGTTCTCCTCGGTCTGTCCCAGGCGGTGGGTCTTACGGATGAGGCTTTCGAGAAGTGGTGGAACCGGATTCCCAACGGCAAGAACATCCTGACCGCTCTCGGCTCGACGATCGGGGATTCCCAAGGGACTCTCGAGGAATTCCAGAAAGCGTTCGGTCTCTACCGCGAGGACACGCTCGAACTCGCGAATCTGTACCGGTTCCTACGCCAACAGGGTATCGATCCCACTAACCTGAGCTTGGATGAAGCACGGGAAAAATACGATCAAGTCAATCTAAGGGTGCGGGAGAGCCAGGCCGAGCTTCAAAAGCTCACCGATAAAATCGCTGGCAGCACCGCCGAATGGGAACGCCACGTCAAAGCCGTTCAGCCACTCGAGAACCTTTATCAGACGACGGCCGGAATGGCCAGCGGACAGCTGGCGCCGCTCAAGAAAATCTTGCAGGAACTCGCCGACCAGGCGATCGCCACCGGCCGCGAGTTGCCACTCGGCCTGCAGTTGTGGGCGCGCAGCCTCGGTGTTGCAACCACCGAAGCGGAACAGTTCGCCGCCGCGCAGAGGAAGGTGGCGGACAGTCAGCATCTCACTCTCGCTTCCATCCGCGAGGAAGCGCAGGGTGCCCGGGCGCTGATCGCCCAAGTGATCAAGGCTAACAAAGACGTGATGGATGACGCTGATTTCGGCAAGCTCCTAAAGAAGCCGATTCAGGCCGTAATCGACGACGCCGAAAAACTCGGACTGACAATCGAGCAAGTCTCGCCCAAAATGGCCGAGTGGGCGAAGCATTGGAACATCGTTGGCACCGCGGCGGAGGCGGCGGCGAAAAAACACGATGCCGCGGTCGCCATCATCCTGGACAAGGTGGTCGGAATCACTACGGGTGGCAAGGCGCTGAAGGAACTGGCCGACCAGTTGACCGATGTCGTGAAACATCTCGGCAACCTGGACACCCTGAAGATCCGCGAGCCCGAAGCGTTCGAGCGGCTGCGCGTCGAAGTTCAGGAAGTGATCGATGCCTTTCTGGCCATGGGGCAGAAAGTGCCCAAGGCCCTCACCGACATCGGCGACAAGGTCGGGGTGTACGTCGGAAATCTCGACCGCGCCGTCACCTCGCAAACCGCGTTCGCCGGCGGGGCGGAGAAGGTGGGCAAGGCTGCCGAGGGCTCGGCGAAGTCGATCGAGATCCACAAGAGGTTCGTGGAAGCGGACGCCGAGGCGCTCGACAAAGCCGCAGGGAGTGCGGGTAACAGCGCCGCCGCTACGGTCGCGGCCGACAGTGCCGTCCAGAAATCGGCCGGCACCAAAAAGGTCGTGCTCACCGAGACCGCTGGCGGCATCGTCAAACAATACGAGGAGGTGGCGATCGCCTCCGAAGACTCCGCGGCCCGGGCGGTCATCGCCAATGCCAGGCTTGCCGATTCCGCCAAGGGCACCGGCATCGAAATCAAGCGCCACGTTGCCGAGCGAAAAGAGGCGGAGGAGTCGGCCGCCGAGGGCACCGAGAAGTCCGCCCAGAAGTCGGTACTGGCAAATGCCTTGGTGAAGGACTCGGTCGAAGCCACGGGCATCGTGATCAAGCGCCACGTTGCCGAGCGCAAAGAGGCGGAGGAGTCGGCTGCCGACGGGACCAAGAAAGCCGCCGACAGTATCGTCGCCAGCGGGCACCTGGTGCGCGACTCGGCCGAGGCGACGGGCATCAGCATCAAGCGCCACGCGGCCGAACGGAAAGAGGCCGAGGAGTCCGCCGGCAAGGGGGCCGCTGACGCGGCAAAAGACGTGGAAGCTGCCGGGGACAAAGTTGCTGCCGCGGGCGAAAAAGCCGCGACCGGCGCGGCTGGCTTCGCGAAGGTCGGCGATGCCGCCGAAGGCGGCAAGAAAATCGGTGAGGTTGGCGAGCAGGCGAAGACCGCCGGCGACGCGGTCAAGGAGGGCGGTGAGGCGGCCGCCGGGGCCAAGGAAGGCTACGACGCTGCGGCCGAGGGGCTGGTCAAGTTCGGCAACGCAAACGCCGGCGCGGTGGCGTCTGTGGCCCCGCTCAAGTCGAAGGTCGACGAGCTGAACGGCAGCTTGGAACTGCTGTTGACGACGACGGCTAAGTTGGGACCCGCCCTCGACGGGCTCAAGCAATGGACGGGCGTGATCGACGGTGTGATCGGCGACCTGGGGCGATTGAAGAAGGCCCTGGACGAAGTCGAAGGCGAGGCGGGCGCGGTCGGAAACGCCGCGGCCACGGTCCACTGATGCGGCCGACCACGGGCACGCCGGCGATACCGGCGGAGGCGTTGTTCGACGGTGAGCCGATCCCCACGGCCGGCGTCCTGACCCTGGAGCGGCAGCCGCGGCGGGTGATCACCCCGACCGTCCGGCGCCGCGAGCAGATCGCGTACACCGGCCCGGGCGGCGAGGCCAACCCAGTGCGCCGGTCCTGGAAGCTGTCGTGGTCGCACCTCGGCGCCAGCGCTCCGCTCGTCGATCGGCTGCTCGCCCGGCCCGGGCCTCACGAGCTCGAGACCTGGCAGAACGAGGCGCTCGTGTTCGCCGGCGACGGTGGACGGACGCAATGGCTTTTGCCCTGGAGGCACGCCTTGGACGTCCGGACGCCGCCGGGTGTCGCCGACCCGAGCCACTTCGATCCGGAGCTTCGTTTTAGCGCGAGCGGTCCTCCGGTCACGATGCTCCGCAAGAGCACCGAGGATTACGACGCGGGCGACCCCGGCGCCGACGAGGTGTGGTTCGAAGTCGTCACCAATCCGGAGGCGGCGGTGCGCTGGAAGATCCTCGAGCCTCCGGACAAAGGCACCTATCTGTGGGTGGACGTGGTGCCCGCCTTCGCCGTCTTCGCGGACGGCAGCTCCGAATCGCGGTCACACCAGGCCCCGATCGCGCAGCCGCGCTCGGTCACCTTGGTGGAGGCGTAGCCGGGTGCTCGCGATCGTCACCAACGCCGCGCCGCCGGTGCCGCCGGTCGCCGCGATCTTCCGGGCGCACGTGGTCAACGACGACGCGCCGGAGGCGACCTGGCTCGCCGAGGTCGCCCGCGACTTGATCGAGTCCTACGACGCGCCGTCCATCCAGGTCGGCGTGCGCGTCGTGCTCAACGGCCTCGAGGTCGGAGATGACGAGCTCGCCGGGCCGGTGATGATTCGCTCGGCGATCGACAGCCCGGTGGGCACCGCCGACTTCACTCTCTGGGGCTGGGGTCGCTGGCACCCGTTGGAGACCCGGGCGACCTGGACCCGCGTGCCGATCGAGATCTGGCACCGCCAAGGCCCGCCCGGGCGCACGATCGAGCGGCTGAAGTTCGCCGGGGCGGTCCGGCCGGGAGGCGCGCAGATCGG
Organism: Thermoanaerobaculia bacterium; assembly: GCA_035995205.1. Taxonomy (GTDB): domain Bacteria; phylum Acidobacteriota; class Thermoanaerobaculia; order Multivoradales; family UBA5704; genus DASYKS01. The sequence goes on along the minus strand of DASYKS010000067.1, from coordinate 17,282 downwards.
CGCGGATGGCCTCGTGCACGTGCAAGCGAGTGACGCCGCGGGCGCGTGGGCGGAGTGGGCGGTGTGCGACGAGCTGCCGCCCTACAGCGGCCTCCGGCGCGGCCAGATCGTTCGGCGCTGGGCCGACGCCGCGGGGATCGTCGATGTCGACGTGCCGCCCGGCGCGCGGCTCGATCTGCCGGTCTCGATCGACGGCACCAAGCTGATGACCCTGCTCGGCGAGTTCGGCGCGCCGGAGGGTTGGGTCTTCCACTCCACGCCGGCCGGCGCCTTGGTCGGCTGGGTGCCGCGGCTGAAGGTCTACCCGGAGCCGCCGGACCACATCTGGGAGCGCGACGACGTCGCGTCGCTCACGCTCTCCGCCCCGACCGGGGCGCACCACCGCGTAATCCTCCGGTCGCACGCCGCGGCGCCGCTCGACGCGGGCCTGCAGACCGACCGTTCCACCGTCGAGATCCGGGGCGTCTACGCCGTCGGGACCTGCCCGGCGCGGCAGAACAGCGATGGCACGGTGAGCGCGTCCGGCATCGCCTCGAACGAGGCGCGCGACCAGGTCGTGGCCCGGATCGAGGAGGAGGTCACGCGCTCCGGGGGTCGGGTGGTGTCGCAGGAGTCGTGGGTCTCCACCTGGTACAACCCGGTCGCCGCCGATCGCGAGTTCACCAGCGGCGGACCGCTCTTCCGGACGGTGTACCTCGATGAGGACGACGAGTTCCGGGCGTGGGGGGGCGAGCAATTCGCCCGCACCAGCGGCCGGCGGGTGCTCTACGCCTACGACGGCGATGAGCTGGTCGAAACGCGGGAAGAGCGGTACGAGCTGGGGATCATCCCCTACGCGCTCACTGAGATCGACAGTAGCGACACGATCGTTTCCTACTTCGGCAACCGGTACCTCTACGGCGCGGGGCAGTCGTCCAGCCGGACGCACTACAGGCTGCTCCGGACCTCGGAGCTGGTCACCACCGGCGTGTTCGACCCGACCTCTGGCGCCCGGACGGCGGAGCGCCGGCAGAGCTGGGGCTACCAGGCGACGCCGATCGCAGACGGCGCGCATCGCGCCCGCTACCGCTACGGCGACGGTTCGACCGCGGCCGAACCGGTCGCCCCCTGGCGTGTGGTCGAAGACACCACGGACCAGCATCGGCTCGACGCCAGCCGCCGGGTGAGGCAGACGGATTCGGCGCTCCGCAGGGTGGCGGCGCGCCGGAACTTCACCGGGCCGTATGAGATCGAAGGGCAGGCGACCGACCAGGAGATCGCATCGCTTCGCCGCGTCGGATCGTCGGCCAAGATCTACGAAGAGCGCGGCGATGACGGGCTCGCCGTGGTCACCATCTCCGGAGGCACGACAACGGTCGAGCTGCAGAGTGGCCGGGCGCCCTTGCCAACCTTCCAGGATTCGGTGTGGACGCGCCTGGTGCTCGATGCTCTCGAAGTCGAGCACAGCGACGCGACGCTGCTCGCTTGGTTCGGCGGCTCGAAGTCGATCGGCGACAGCCCGTGGGCGCAATCGCTCGGCGAGCTCGATCGCATCCTGGGCACCCTTCGCGCGTCGGACCTCAGCTTCAAGGCGAGCGTGGTCCGGCCGGAGACCCTGGCGAAGATCGGCGACACGGTCGAAATCCACGACCCCGAGCAACGCCTATGGACGCGGTTCCTGGTCAAACAGGTCGTGGCGCAACGCGACCCGCAGACCGGTGCCGCCAGCGCCACCTACGATCTGGAGCACCGCCTGTGACGCCGGCCGAGCGCCTCGCGCGGGAGATCCAGCGCCTGGTCGGTACGGAGACCCGCCGCACCGCGGACCTCCGCTCGGCGACGGTAGAGGGGCGCAACCGCGACGGCACCACGGTGGTGATCCGCGACGACGGCGAGTGCCCCGTCCGTGGGCCGAAGACCGGCGACCAGCTGGGCGACCAGGTCTACCTCACCGGCGCGCGGGGCGGCCGGCGGGGAACCACGTCCGCCCCGATCCGGACGACTCCCGGCGATCCCGGCAGCGGCTCGCCGCCGATCGCCACGCTGTGGGTCGAGCGCCTCACACCGCACCGATTCAGCCGCGGCGAGTCGGTGACCGTGCTCGTCGAAGGCGACGGCTTCTCGCCCCTGACTCAGTTTTGGTTCTTGGACCCGGACAACCCCGAGGTCCCGAATCCGGACGTCGCGCTCGCGGAGACCCGCTACCTGTCGCCGAACGAGGTCGAGATCGACCTGGTGATCGCGGCCGACGCGCGGGTGCTCGACGGCGCGGCGCTTCGCTACGCCGACGCGGGAGCGGTGAGCTGATGGCCGCCCGCAAGCGCAAGGAGCGCGCCTACGGCATCGGCCCCGCCGCCGGGTCGCCGGTCGCGGCGATCGACGCCTACTTCCAGCTGTTCGGCGACTCGGCGATCGCGGCGGCGACCTACACCGCGGACGGCGCCTACATCGCGGACCGGGGAACGCCGGCACCGTTCGAGCCGATCACGCCGCGGACCTTCGCGGTCTATTCGGCCACACTCGCCGGGCCGGCGATCGGCTGGCTGCCGCTCCGCCTGGACTTCGACACCGCGGAGGAGGTGGCTCCGAACGGCCTCCGGATCTGGTCGCCGAGCGATGGCGCCGAGGGCGAGGTGTTCGCCTACGACCTCGACGGCTGGGTCCTGCACGGCGGCGGATACGATCCAGCGGGCGATCACACCTGGTGGATCGAGCGCGAGGCCGCCGCGAACCAGATCGGCGCCGGCTGGTTCACCCGGTTTCGCCTGCGCCGCTCGGGACCGAAGTTCGGCGGGGTCACCGCCACGATGCGGGAAGTCAACCTGCCCCACCCGGGCGGCGCCTACGCGACCTTTTCCGCATGGGAGGCGTGGGTCGGCACCGGCGGTTTCCAGCTCGGCGCCTCGGCCGCGCGCTTCGACCATCGCTGCTACACGTCGGGGACCGAGCCGCACGACTTCGCGATCGTCTTTCCGCTGGCCGGCGATCTGCCGAGCAGCTCGTTCGACGACGACACGTTCGGCGCGGTGAGCGGGCTCTACTACTTCGGCACGCCCGGGATCGGCGCCACGGTCGGCCGCCTCAGCGAACCGGCCGACCTCTACCGCCTGGCCCTCGACGTCGACGGCGCGCCCACGCCGCATCTGGAAAGCGTCATCGGCTGGAACGTCTATGCGGCGGACCAGATCGCGTATTGGACCGGCACCGGTCAGGTCCTCGCCGGCGGCGCGCTCGGACTCGACGTGATCGAGACCATCACCGTCGAAGACCATCCGGTCTACGGACAGCCCTCGTTTGTGTTTCGGAGGCCGACATGAGTTTCGAAGTCCTCACGCCCGCGGGCGATCCCTTCAACGACGCGGCCGCGCCCCCCTGGGCGGCGGGGACCGAGACGGACGTGCTGGAGGCCCGGGTCTGGTGGTCGCGCACGGACTCGTCGCCGTCGCCGGCCGCGGACGTGATCGTGATGTTGGAGATCGAGGATCCGGGCGAGCCGGGCACCTGGCTGTCGGCGGGGCTCGCGCCGCTCGACGAGAGGTGGGCCAGAGTCCGGGTGGTCGACGAGGTCACCACGGCGCATCCCGAGATGGGCGCGCAGCGAACGGACTGGACGCCGCTCGGCGGCGGCGCCGTGTTGCGGCTCGATCCGATCTCGGCCGGCTGCGCGCGGGCGCTGGAGGTCAAGTGGATCATCCCCGGTTTCGCCCAGCCGGCGCCCTACCGGGTGCGGTTGACGCCGATCGGCAACGCGCGCGCCATCGCGTTGCCCGCCGGGGTGACCGACGTCGACCGGGGCATCCTCACCGGCGTCGGCGACCTCTCGTGGTCCGGCCTGGTGCGCGGCGGCGAGGTCACCCCCTCCGGCACGCCCGATGACGAGCTCCACGTCGCCGCGCTCCAGTACCTGCACCGCGGCCGCCTGCTGGGCCTGCCGCAGACGACCGCGACCTTGGACGATGAGGACGTCGACGGCGATCCGCTCGCCGCGGGAGAGGCCTACATGGCGCTCCTCAGCCTGGACGCCGCCGGGCTGCTCGTCACCAAGGGCACCAAGGCGATCAGCCCCGTGCGCCCCGCCCTGGCCGCGGGGGACGTATTTCTACGCTGGGCCGTCGTCCGCTATACCGGCGGCGCGCCCGAGATCGCCGGCACGGACCTGGAGGGGGAGACCCTCTACGACCGATTCATGGCCATCGCCGGCCCCGGCCGGGCCGTGGCCATCCACCCCGGCCGCGCGATCGGCGGCGGCACCCTCCGCCACCGCGGAGACCGCGAGACGATCGCCCTGCCCGCCAGCGCGACCCGGTGGATCTGGCAGCTGGCCACCGGCGCCTACGACCTCACGACGGTGGACGTCGCGCCGGAGAGCACGGCGATCGCGCTCTGGCAGGTCACGACCAACGCCACGGACGTGACCGCCCTGGTCGACCGGCGCCTCTACGCCGGCGGCGCGTCCGTGTTCAACCTCGGCGGCGAGGCGCCGGGCTCGCCGGGGGAGGTCGCCTCGCAGCTTGCGTGGGAGGGGCGGCTGTGGATTGAGCGGGTGCTGTGGCGGGTCGACACCCACGGCGCGGCCACGGCCGGCGCGTCGACCTTGGCGGTGTTGGTCGACGGCGTCTCGATATTTTCCGGAGCGGGATCCCGAGTGCCCGCAATTGCATGGGACGCGGATCCGCTCTACGACAACGGCGCGCTGCCCGAGGCCTGCGAGATTCGCGCCGGCCAGATCGTCTCAGTCGAGACGGCGACCTACCCGACTGGCGGCGCGCCTGGGTGGGTGGAGTGCCTGCTCGTTTGCCGGAGGGGATGATGACGGATGACACCGAGTTCCGCTTGCGCACGCTGGAGACTGGTCTCGTGGCGCTTCAGACCACTCTCAAGCTCTTCATGGAGGACAGTCGCCGCCTTACCGAAAGGATTGAGGCGGTCCTGGTGGGCCGCTCCGGGGAGACGGAGCGCGATCAGACGGCGCGACGTGACATCGATAGTGCGCACGAAAAAATTCGCGCGATCGACCTGACGGTGTCCGCCCAAAACTTGGCCCTCAACCAGAGGGCGGACCGGGCCGAGGCTCGTTTGAACCGGCTTTATTGGTTCGCCCTCGGGGGCATCGCGGTCCTGAAATTCCTGGGAAAGGTTGTCCCCGATAACTGGCTGCAAATCCTGGCACCGTAAAAAGGAGATCCCATGAACGTGCTCAACATCCTCCTCCGCGTCCCCCGGTCCGGCCTCGGACTGCTGCACCGGCAGTACTACCGCGTGTCCCGCGAAAAGGCCACGCTGTTGGTCGGCGGGTTGATCAACCTCGGCCAGGCGTTCGGCTGGATGCACCTGTCGCCCGAGCAGTTGATCGCCGTGAACACGTCGATCGCCGCCGTCTTCGGCGTCTTCTGGCGCGACCGGACGGCGCAGGAGACCGCGGCGGTGGCGGACTCGGCCGAGGCGGTGCAGGGGCTGAAGGCGGAGCGGATTCAGTAGCCGCCGCTTCTCGTTTCTTCATTTCACTTGCGCCCCATGCCCAGTCGACTCCAGCGTCTCTACGCCCTCGGCACCGCGGCGCGATCCGTCACGGCGGATCTCGTCGCGCTCCAGCAGGTTGCCGACGGCGTGGAGACGTCTCTCGCCAACCTGTCCAGTTCGAAAGGGAGCGGCGCCGTGGATGCCGTCAGCCAGCTGCGCGGTGCTCTATCGTCGGCGAGCGAGGGGTTGCAACATCACCTGCAGAGCACGGAATCGATGTTGCACAGCGAAGCGCAAAAACTCCTCGGCACCGGGGGCGATATCCTCCGCACGCTCGTGGGTTTGGTGGGTACGCTGGCCCAGGTGGCGGGCAGCGGCGGCGGGATCACCCCAAGCGGGGGGCAACTAACCACGGGATCGCAGGGCCAATGGAGTTTCACCGGCGGGGCAGGCGCGGCCGCGGGCAACCTGTATGGGGCTGGTGGGGGCGGTTTAGGTAATGCACCCCCACCCTCTGGCAGCGGAACGGGCGGCGGGGGGAGCGGTGGGAGCACATCGGGTGGTGGTGGCGCGACCGGAAGTGGCGGCAATGGCGAGCCACTCTTCTATCAAACCGGTGGGGGGTACGGCACAACGATCGACCCCAAGTTTCCAACCCTGGGAAACGCTGGCGCTGACCTCAATCTTACGGGAGCCCAACTCCCGCCCCTGCCGGGTCTCTTCGACGAGATTCGCGGCGGCATCATAAACTTTGAAGAGTTCCTAAGCGACTACGCCTCGCAGCGAATTCCCAGCGGCGTGAACGCCATTCAGGACGCGCTCTCGAAGCTCAACCCCAGGGAGTACGAGCAGAAGATCCTCGAGATCGCGCAGGCCCTCCGCAAGGGCCAACTCCAAATCGACGAGGTCTTGGAGTACCTGGAGAAGACGGGATCCAAGGTGCAGGCTCAGTTTGCCGCGATCATCAAGGCCTTCCGGGAAGGCAACATCTCGATCGAGGTCTTGAAGTATCAGCTCTCGCTGCTCGCGATCAGTCTGCCGGAAGGCGCTTTCACCGCGCTCGCTGAGGAGCTGGCCGACCAGGCTATACAACAGGGGAACCGGTGAATCCCGATACGGCGTCGGCGCAAGCTGCTTGGGTTTTGACCACCCCCTACGACCAGAAATAATTCAGTTAAAAACAAACTCAGAGCCGAACTGCTCCCGGTGCGCTACCAGGTAGGCGTCCACGAACTTCTGCGGCGGGCAGGGCGCAAGTTCCGAGTGGAGCCTCTCTCGGATATCGTCGTCCATCAGGTTGACGACGGCGTCGAAGGGCTGGGATCTCCCGGCGATTTTGACTAGCTGAGGACGGCCACCGAGGAGACCGTTTCGCCGCGATGCCTCGGCTTTGACTTCGCTCGTCGCCTTGCCGCCCTCGCTGCCCAACTGGGCGGCAAAGCGGTAGGACTCGACGGCACTTTTTATGGTGGCGAAACCGACGCCGTCTTGCGTCGGCTCCCTGCCGTCCGGCGCCGTCGCCCGGAAAACCCCGTTCTCATGTTGCCACAACACATAGGCTCTCTCACGCCGAATAATCCGCCACATCTCAGACTCCCCGCCCTGGCAACGAAATCATGATCGAGCCGTCCTCGAAACCACCCTCAATCCTAGGCCCGAGATCATGAACGTCGGCTCCTGTCAGTTCGATCCGAGTTGATCCCGTCTCTGGATTAACCCATAGACGCGCACGAACCTGCCGCCACACAGCCCCGGGCGGGAGCGATCCGAACAAATCGTCACCGCGGCCCGGGAGCACTCCAAACTGTGGGGTGATGGTCACACCCATCTCAAACCACCCATCGCTGCTCTCGCTGGAAATCAACTGCGCATCAACAGTGATTGATCCGTACGACTCAGGAGCGAAAGGGATATAGGGGCGCCCAAAACGATCCTTGATCAAGGGAGCAATCAAGGCGTGCTCCCACGCATTGTCAGGGGCCACGGCGAAGAGGTCGGCGGCAACGGTCTGTAGGTATCTCATGGCCGACACAGTAACCCAAGGGCCTTGGGTTTGTCAAGGGGCGAGATCGCTATCCACCGTGCCGGGGTTCTCTCCCATCACTCACTACCCCTCCCACCTGGCACGGGGACGCACGGTGATCGACCGGCCGTAAATGTTCAGCGGGATCGAGACGTCGTAGGGCGTGTAGGTGCCCGCCTCCACCTGAACTGAGACACGCTTGGAAGTCGCCACGCTGCCATCTACGACCAACTCAAGGATGGCGATCCCAACCACCTTGGTCGAGCTGCCGTTGTAGACGCGGCCAATCAAGCGGTAGGTCCCGCCGATAACGCCTGTCGGGAGGATCGCGGGCTCGGGCAGGTAGGGCTGATACGCCGCCACCGTCGCGCCGTGGCGCGACGCCTGCAGAGCGAGCTCGATAGCGTTGCGGTAGTACTCGTTCTGTGCGATCGCAGCGTTGAGGTTTTCAGCCACCCGCACATAGTTAGCCTTGTACTCTTCCGAACGCCCGCGTTCTGTTGCCAGGGCCGCCTCGAGGTCCGCGATGTGCGTCCGTAGATCCGCCTCAGAGCTACCTTCGCTGAGGGCTGTGCCTTCCGCGCCCGAAGACAGCGCCGGTTCGCTGACGAGAGGCGGTGCGCTCACCGGCAGGGGTCGCCGTGGCAATTGGGGGCGATCCGACGTGGCGCTGACTGTCGGTACCGGTTCCGAGTCCCGACCAAGGGTGAACCATAGCCCCGCAACGACGGCCAAAATGACCAGAGCGCCGGCCAGCCACAAGCCATAATTTGGAGTCTCTCTCGCCGCGTAGCCCTGTCCCGTCATTGGCTGACCTCCACAAACTATTCGTGGTTCTCGCGTTTCTTACATATCACAGCGGTCCTACCCCGTGAGCTTAGCCGCACTGTGCTTTTACTGCCGCTCGCCCGGTGCGCCGAGTCGGCGCATCGCCATGGTCGGGCGGTTTTGGAGGACGTATGTCCCTGATCGACCTGATTCAAATCATCCTGGGCCGGCCGCAACCGCCGATCACCAACGGAGGTTGTGATCTGAACCCGGATGGCAACTGCAAGCCCTAAGCGGGCCTTCGCGAGGGGCTGCGTCCCGCGGCTCCTCGCGTGTTTCACGCCCGGCGAATCAACCGTCTCGCCTCAACCGCGAGAGCAGCGAGTAGGCCCGTCCCTTTGTCCGCGCGTTCACTGGCGGCCCGGAGGATTGCCAGAGCTAGACCAGTCCTGCAGACGCCCGAATTGACCAGCAGCGTCTGCGCTTCAATGGTGACCCTTCGCGCAACGATCGGACGCCCCGCGAGGGTTTCGATGGCTGCCAAATCCAGACTGGCCAGTGCCGCATTCTTAAAGTCTCCGATGACAGAGAGCCCCTCCCGCGCCTGTTCCATGTGTGCTCTCGCCGCTGAATATGCCTCTAGGCCTGCCAGGACTCGGCCGCGTAACCAATCCAACTGGATCGCAGCACGCGGCCCACCGGATTCGATGAGATCCTCGCGAGCAGATAGTGCCGCCAAGATCTCAACCGCTCTGCGGCTGTCACCCGTGTCAGACAGCGCGGAGACCGTCGCATGCAGCGCCGCAAGGACAAGCACGGGGCCGTCGACGCGGTTCAGTGCAAACCTCAGGAAGGGGAGGGCGCCAGCAGGCTCCCCGGCGTACCGCAGGACAATGCCGGTTGAGAGGGCGACCTTACCCTGCCCTGCCGTGTCGCAGAGTTGCTCTCGGCGCCTCATAGCAGATCGCGCGGCCGTCAGCGCGGCCGTCCAGTCCTCGGCACCCTCATGTATCCAGATTGAGAGTTCTTCTGCCAATGCGCGCGTGGGATCCGCTTGCTGCCCGGCGCGGTCCAGCTCCAACTTCGCCGACGCCATTTCGAGCCGCGCGGCGCGGATGTCGCCGGCGCAGCGGTGGGCGTTGGCGAGATAGGCCCGGGCGCGGCCACGAATTTCATGGCACTCATGCCCTTCACCTAGGTTGGACGAGAGGGCCAGCGTGACAGCTCGCGCTGCCAGTGCCTTCATTTCCGCGATGTTCGAATGTCGCTTTGAGTAGGACAATTCGAGGAGTGTTTCAATCGTCTCTAGCCGAGCCGCGATCGCGCTAGGTCCCGCTGTCGGCCGGTGGGCGAGGCGAGCGGCCCTCACGTCTCTTTCCTCTTGCGCACCCGCCGCTTTGGGTCGCCGATCCTGTCAAGAGCATCGAAAGCTGCTCGTTCGACGCTCTGGCCCTCACCTCGGCGCTGCCCTCCGACCACCTCAAACAGCTCTTCCACGACTTCACCAAACCGCTGAACCAATCTCTCTTTAATTACGTCGTCGGAGGGCTCTTTGTCCTTGCCCCTGCGCCCCTGAACCTTCCCTAGTTCGGCAGCCAAATCCTCGACCGTTGCGCCCATGGCCTCCAGTACCCGCCCCAGAGTGTCGGCTGTCGGGTTCTCGCGGCCGGTCATGTATCCGCTCAACATGCCAGGAGAGATCTCGGCGCGCTGAGCGATCTCTCCATTCTTGAGGCGCGACACCCGCCGTAGCTGCTGGAGGGCCAAGTGGAGGCCTGCAAACGCGTTCATTTGCCGCGACTTATAGACCAATGTTGACGGAGCGTCAAGTTTCCTCGTGGATATGTTGACATACCAGAAAGTTTCTGCGACTATATCGACATGGCGATTCGGATTCTGACGGTTGGTCAACAAGCATTCGCGGACGCCTGCTGCCGCGTGGGCTTGCCGAGCGTCGCCGAGAGTCTCGGGGTTTCGGTGGGCTACGTTTCGAAGCTCGCAAACGGCCTAGGCAAGCCGAGCGGGGAGTTTCGAACCAAGATTCTCGAAAGGCTCAAAATTAGGCCCGAACATTGGGACGCCGTCGTCGACACAATCCGCATCAAGCCCCGTCCGTCCCCATTGCGGGACGCCAAAGAGCGGAAGCGAGTAGCCGCCGGGGGTGCCCAATGAACGGCCCCCGGCAGCTCTTGGCCTTTGAGTGCTCGGTCATGACCGCGGAGATGCGTTTCGCGTCCCAGAAAGAGGGTGTGAATTGAGCCCCGCCTTCTGGTGGAACGTGCTCCACAACCTGGTGATCCATCCGTTGCTCGTCTCTCAGCTCCGTTGGGCGGAACGCCTACACGAATGGTCCAGTGATCACCTCTTCGACGCGGTCGAACCGGACGGCCCAGAACCCACCGTAGCTGATGCCTTTCTTGGCGGCGTAATCCTGACGGTCCTGGCCGGGCTGTTGTTGACCGGGGCCGTGGTCTGGGTTGAGCGCCTAGTCGCGCTGGTGTGGAGGGGTGGCCGGTGAGCACCGTTGCCCAAACCTGGCTTGCCCCATCGGGCGCGTTGATGCTCGTCTGGCGCGTCGACGGTTCCGTGCTGGGTGAGACGGTCCTCGGACCGTTCGCCGGCACAGCGGCCCTCGTAGATGGCGGGCACCTCTGGGTCGGGGGCTGGCCCACGATCAACAGCGCCGCGATCGCGCTCACTCACACCGAGCATCTGAGCCATCTGGATGCCGGAGTTCTCGCCCGCCGGGTGTGGAGGGGGCGGTCGTGAGCACTCTCCACGGGAAAGAACGGGCGGTCGCTCGTGGACGCTTGCGTTCACGAGCGAGGGTCTTGCCAACATGGAAGACGGCCCTCTCCGGCGAGAGCCTCGGTATTTCTGCCCTGGCCGCGGTCCTGCGCCGAATACCGGGACCGCGGCCACGCGGTGAAGTTGAGCGGGACGTCGCGGCTGTACTCCGCCCCGAGTGTCTCGAAGACGGATTCCGCGGCCTCGACTGGGTCGAGGTACTTGTAAGTGCACTGCGCCAGCATGTTCTGGTGGAGGGACCCGAGGGGCTCTGGAGCGCGGGTGTCCATGTGGGAGACGCGCCCTCTTCTGAATTCGATGCCCGCGCTCGCCTTGTAATTTACGCCCCATCCCGAAAGGAGAAGACCATGACCATTGCAGTGGAGATAGAGCATTCCGCGACGCCCAAACAACCCACGCCAACCTGGGTCATACAGGAGATCCAACTGATCAGTGCCGATCCGGATATTTATCGGATCGCGTTTCGGAACCGAGAGACCGGCGAGTTGGTCGACTCGGATATCAGTTTTTAGGACGGATGTTCAACCGCTCGAAAGGAGCAAGCCATGAAGGTCAGTGGGAAAAAAAGAGTTTTGACACTGAACCGAGAAACCTTGCAGTCGCTGGACCAAGACCTCACGGGGGTTGCGGGAGGGGTCTCGCATTACGGTGAGGTGTGCAACACGACCTCCACTCGTTCCGTCGGTGACTGTACCGGGTATTGCCCCAGCTACTTCACTTGCGCCCCGGATTGCATCATCTACGTTCGTCCCGCTCTCAACACGCCCTAGATCGTCGACGGTAGCCGCTCGTTCCTCCGGGCGGGCGGCCTCCGCGGACGATCAACGTAACAAACTGTTTCCTCTGGCCCGCATGGCCGGAATGGAGGCGCAAGCGATGGACACTCTCCGGGGCGAAAGCTCCGCTAGCGACGAACCCAGGGCCACCAAGCCGTGTCCCTTTACTCCCTGCACCGCGATCCTCCTGGGTGCGCAGGAGATCTTCTGCTGGAAGCATTGGCAGAGAGTGCCCAGCGACCAGCAAGGTCCCCTCCGCAAAGCCCACGCCGAGATGCAGTCGCAGCCCCACAACCCCATGCCGCGTCGCAGGTTTCTCGATCTCCGCTTAAAAGCCATTGGCTCTATCGCGAAGGCATTGGCAGCGGTCGCAGCGCCGACCTTTCGGAGGAGATCCGCGTGAGCATGAGTGAGTTCGACTGCCAACCCTGCGAGGGCAAAGGCGAGGTGCTCGCCTGCGGCGCCGGCGAGTTCGTTTGTAACCAGGGCTGCGACAGCCTAGACAAGTGCGTGCGCGGCGCCGTTTGGGTGACCTGCGTGGACTGCGACGGAAGCGGCGCGGCGCGGAGGCCGGTCCAATGAGGGTCAAGACTCCCACCGGCGTCTGGATCGACTGGTTTCCCAGTCTCGCGGCCGCCGTGGAAGTGCATGCTCCGGTGAGCATCCAGTGGGAGATCCCGTGTGTCCGCACCCAGCCGGAGCCGATCGCCACCCAGGTCGAAGCGATCAAGCGGCAGCCCTGCGCCGTCGCTGTCGAGAAGGGAACCGTCTACCGGCGCCTCTCGCCCACGGTGCCGCGGGGCTCGGTGCTCTGCTACTTCATCGGCGCCGTTGAAATTGACCTCGGTGACACTCAAGAAATAGGCACCGCGCTCGCGGCGGAGGTTTGCCCGTGAACACCGACCGGACCTGTCCCTACCCAGGCTGCGGGAGGACGATCTCGTCAGAGGTCTTCGCCTGTAAGCCACACTGGTTCAGACTCCCGCAGGAAGCCCGCCGGCGGATCACCTCGACCTGGTTCATCCGCCTGGCCAACCCCGCGGGTCGCGAGGAAATTGAGGCCCATGAAACCGCGAAGGCGGCCGCGGTCGCTCTCTTCACAATCGGCACCAAGTTTCCTGTCTGCCCCGCCTGCGGCCACGAAGACCACGCCGCCTTCGAGATGGAACTCGTGGTGGGCGAGGTCCAGTACGTTCAGTGTGAGGCGTGCACGCGTCCTTACTTTGTGGTTCGTGGCCCAAGACCCGCAACGTACACCACTAGCCACTTCTCCGATGAACCCGACGCGCGTCCGGACTTTCCGACACTTCGGGGCGCAGCGGAGCAGCTCCAGCGTAGCTCGGGCCAGATCGCCGAACGGGAGGACCACTAGGTGGCGGCCTGGCTCGCGATCGCGGGCCTCCGCGCGCGCCCCTTCGAGCGCGAGCGCGACGCCAGTTTCTGGCTGGGCGCCGTGTTCGGCGCGAGTTTCGCCACCAGCGCGATGGGTGGCCCCTGATGGGCGCCGAGAGCGACCTCCTCGCCGACCTAGGCCGCGCCGCCGCGGGGGAGCGTTGAGCCATGCCCGCGGCACCGACCCCCGATCAGTTGCTGGCCGGCGCCGTGGCGCTGCTGCTGGCCCTGCTCGCTGTCGTGGCGCTATACGCCTACTGTCCGCGGCGCCCGCGGCCCCAGAAACGGAGAGACGCGTGAGCGCCCGCCTGTTCGCGACCAAGCTCGGCCGCCGGTCCGCTCTGGTCGACGAGTCAGGACACCTCGTCCAGATTGGAAATAGCCACGCAGCCAATGCCCGGTGGGCGGCCAAATTCAGCTACAGCGTGGCGCCGCTGAGCGAACAGCCGGAGCAAATCCCTCTGTTTGACGCCAGACTCCTGGCAGGAGCGAGCCAATGAACAAGCAGAAGCAATTCACCGAAATGGATGGGCCGGTTACACGTGTCCTCTACTCTCACCCCGTTTTCAACGCGCCCGAGCCGCCGAACGATCCGGTAGCGACCTCGTTGTCGCTCTACAGCTTGGGCAGTCTGGTCGAGTACCTCAAGCAGAACCCGGACGGCTTGGACCGCACCAAGGTCTTCGTGCGGGTGGTCAGTCCGTCGTCGGTCACCCTGCACAGCCCCCTGTTTGGGCGAAAACAGCGCGAGTCCCTGATCGCCGCGGCCTACCTCTCGCCGCTCGAAAACTTCCTCGGCAGTTTTCACTCGCTCACCGATTTCCGAATCGGCCTGGGCACTCGCTTCCAGGGCGGCCGCGAGGACGATCGGGAGCAGATCTTGGACGTTCTGGCGCGAGTGAGGGCCGAAAATTCCGAGCTGTCCGACGACAACGGCCTGAGCCAGACGATTACCGCACAGAGCGGCGCCATTACGTTGTCTCGCGAGCAGATCCAAAACCCCGTCCGCCTGTCGCCCTACCGGAGTTTTCCGGAGGCCGGCGAGCAGGTGACCTCGGAGTTTGTCCTGCGCTTGCAGCAGGAGAAGCAACCGGGCACCGTCGCCCGGGCTGCTCTATTTCTCGCGGACGGCGGGGCGTGGGAATACACCGCCCGGTGGCAGGTGGCGGACTTCCTTCGCACGAAACTCACCGAGGCGGAAGTCAACGTCGCGGTGTACCACTAAGGCTTCGATGTCGACCGGTTTCGAAATCGAGCTCGGAATCCTGGGCGTTCCAAACGCTCCGGGCTCCGAGCCGTTTGAGCGCGCCCGGCGCGCCCTGGAGACCGCGTACCAGAGGGGCCAGCGCGACGCTCAGCCCGCGGTCGATCGCATGCGCTCGACGCTTCTTGCCATGTCCGGCGCGGTCCACCAAATGGCTCAGCAATCTGCGGCAACCGCCCTGGCTTCGCTCCCGCTGGCTGGGGATCGAGTCGAGGCCAGCTTCCGCGAAGTCATTGCACGGTTGGATCTGGTGCGGCGGCTCGTTGATTCGATGGTCATGGAGAGTCGGTAAATGTCGATCGAGTGGACCGACCAGGTCCTCAATCCCGTCCGCGCCCACCGCGACATGGGCGACGGCTCGACGATCGTGGGGCACCACTGCGAGAAAGTCTCTCCTGGGTGCCTCCACTGCTACGCGGAGACCATCAACCTAGGCGGCCGGTTCGGCCCCGACCGCGGCACCCGCCTCCCCTTCATGCGATCGAGCCGCGACCGGGTTGAGATCCGCTTGGAGCCGAAGGTGCTCGATACGCTGCGCAAGGTGCGGAAGCCCCGGCGGTTCTTTGTCGGCTCCATGACTGACTTGTTCGCGGACTTCGTTCCCGAAGAGATGCTGCTCGAAGTCCTGGAGGCCTGCCACGCCGCGGCGCTGCGCGGCGCCGTGGTGCAGCTCCTGACCAAGCGTCCGGAGCGAATGGTTCGGACCCTTCAGCAGAATCGAGCGCTGGCACACCCTAACCTCTGGACGGGGGTGAGTGTCGAATCGTCCCGAGAGTTGTACCGCATTGACTTGCTCTTCTATGTGGCTGGGACGACGCGGTTCGTTTCGTACGAGCCGGCGTTGACCGCGATCGACTTCGGCCTACGGCTGGACCGTGTCGCGTGGTTAATCGTCGGTGGCGAGAGCGGGCCAGGCGCTCGACCCTTCCACCTGGAATGGGGGCTTGACGCCTGTCGCCAAGCGATCGCCGCCGGCTGCCCACCTTTCGTCAAGCAGGTGGGGTCTAACCCGTGGTTCCGGGGCAAACCCTTGCCGTGCAACGCCGCGCGGGGTGGAGACATGGGCGAGTGGCCCGAGAAGCTTCGCCTGCGAGGGTTCCCACAGATCAACACCTACCTCGCGGAGGAATCTGCTTCATGAGACCCGCCACGGCCCCGAGCACCTACCGCGAACCCATTCCTGCGCGCGAGTGGACCCCTGCGCCAGTCGTCGGACATAGAAGTTTGCCGCAGAAGATCGAAGGCCTCACGAACCGGCAGGTTTGCGAGATGCTCGGGATCGCCGAAGCAAGCTTCTATCGGCACTTCCGCAATGATCCAACCTTTCCTCTTCCGGTCGAGGTTCGGCCGGGAATCAATCGTTACCTCTCCGACGAAGTCACTCTGTGGCTGCGCTCGCGCCCGCGGGTTCAGCCTCAATCCGTAGGGTCGGAGTAGTCAAATGCTCGACGTGCTTCGCCAGCGCCTCGAAAGCGGCCCGCTTCTCGGGTTCATACCCCCAGAGCTGGTAGTGCTTTTTGCCTACCGTTCTCGGGGCCACGCCGAGGCACGCGTCCGTCACTTCGTCGGGCGTGCCAAGGGAGCCCAAGATCGTAGCCCCCGTTTTGCGGAGGGTGTGGGTGCCCAAGTCAGGGATCTGTGCCGCGCGCCGGAAACGGCTGGTGGCCGACCCTACGGAGCTGAGGGGCTGCCCGGTCACCTTTGCGCTGGCGAAGACCCAAGGGCTACCCAAGTCGAGCAGCGGGTAGAGGATCTCGCGCACCACAGGCGCCAAATAGATCAGGCGGGCGCGTCCGTTCTTGGCGTGCGCCGCCGGCAACTGCCACCATCCTTCTTTCAGGTCGTCTCGCTCGATCCACAGATCCTGACGCCGCATCCGCAGAGTCTCCTGTTGGCGGGCCAAGCTGAAGAGCATTACCAGCCAGGCGACGGCCATCGGCGATCCTTCCGCCAACATCGCCTGAACGAACCTTCCGACCTCGGGTTCGGTAAGCCAACGCTCGCGGGCTGTCGATTTCGCCCGGCGGCCGAGCCGGAAAGCAGGGTTGCTCTCGACCAGCCCACGGTCGAAGCCGAAGTTGTACAGCTTAGACAGGAGTGCCCCGAAGCGGTCCGCCATCCGGGCGCCCGAAAGGCGCCCACACGAGCGCTGGGCGGCTCGGTCTTGCACCAGGTCGAGGAACTCCCCGATCTGCCGCCGACCGATCGATGCCGCCGGCAGGTCGCCCCAGCGCGGCACCAGCTCGTCGAGCAGCTCCTGGTCCTGGTAGAGGGAGCGCTTGCCGACGGCGTAGCGCTCCAGGTAGCGCGCGGAGAGCTCGCTGAACGTCACGCTCCCCTTCTCGTCGGGCACCAGCGCAGGGTCCTCGCCGTGCGCGATCCGCGCCGAAAAGCCGAGCGCCGTTCGGCGGGCCTCTTCGAGAGTGATTTGGGGATATCTCCCCAGGGTCGTGCGAACCTTCTTGCCCGACACCGGGCTGTAATACATCATGACCCACGACCGCGTGCCGTCCGCCGACACACGAACCCCAAACGCACCGCTCCCGCGCGGCAGCAGATTGTCCCAAAGGTCGTACCTCACACCAGTCGCCTTAAGGTTTCGGACCATCCGGTCCGTGAAGCGATCGCCTTGCATCAATCCTCCGGGTACCAAGTGGGTACTATCCCGACGCGGATTCAGGGAGAGACCATGATGCCGCGAGAGAGTCAAAGGATAGCACACAATCCTTTGTTTGCAAGAGGTAACGTCATTCCAAGAGCGACCGTGAGAGGTCAAGAGATATGCCAGGAAGGATGTCTGAAAATCATGGTG
>DASYKS010000066.1:0-22418 GCA_035995205.1 Thermoanaerobaculia bacterium | reverse complement strand
CTTCCACGGCACGAACTCCATGACCTGCGCGAACAGCGTCTTGCCCACGTTCATGCGTCACCCCGGGTCGTTGAAACCTCCGAGCATCGCAAACGAGCCCGCCGAAATTCAAATCGTGGACACCCATGAATCGCCTGAAGCTCTTGTCATCATTGGCTTTGCAGCCTGATCGCCCCAAATGAACCGGACACTAGTGATGGTCAGGCATCTTTTAAGTTCACTCCTGACGTGCGGTGCTGTGTCAAATGCATCGCCTGTGGCGAGTCCGGGGCAGACACGTAGGTCTGCCCCTACGGGTGCGGTGGCTTGGGGCGGATCGTTGGGGCGCAACTGTGTGTCTTCCTTGGGTGGGTCAAGGGTCATCCAAAATTCCCCCCTCTCGATCACCTAAAAATCCCCCCCTCCTCTGTTGTTGATTCTGCTCTTCTCCCCGCCCTCGTCGCCGGGCCTGTGGGACCTGTGGGCGGCGAAATCGTCGGAACAGGCCGGTGTTCCTTCTAAGCCCGTCGAATTCGACGGGTTTAAAGCCGGGATTGTTGAGGCTGGACCCGACCGGCGCGTCCGCCCGTTTAAGGTAGAACTTTGCCCTGATCTCGATGTGGATGGCCTTCTCGCGAGGTGGTCGGCCACGAGGCCGAGCACCTCCTCGGGCTATTGAGGCTACTTCCTCCGCTTCGGTGCCGAGCTGGAGCTCGGCGCCCCCAGGGGGGAAAGCTCCCTCCTGCTAGGCTTTGAGTGCCGGGCGGCGGCCTCGGCTGTTGAGGCGATCTACGCCGCTTCGATGCCGATCTGGTGCTCGGCGGCCCCGGAGAACAGCAAAGGCGGCTGCCTCTCTCGGGGGTGTCTGGGCCGTCCCGTGGCGGTGCCGACGAATCCGAGGGACCGGGACTCTGGCGAAGATCGGTTGAATCCCTTAAGGTCTCCATCGCGAGTACTTTCCAACGACGGTTCGACCGAGCCGCTGGAGCCGTCCAACTCCTGGGCGCGGGCGCCAGACCCGAGGCCTGAGCCATCCCATCTTCCGGCGCGATGGTCCGCGCGGTGGTGGAGGTCATCCGACCGCTTGACGCGGGTTTGTCGGCAGGTGGCGCGAGCCGCAATTGCTCGCCTTCGAGAATTCGTGGCGGGCCGGCAGCAGGGGAGCCGCCCTACAAAGTGCGGCGGGTCGGCGGTCCAATCCACCGCACCGGTACGAGATCCTCGGCTTTCGCAAACTCCGGGTCGCCGATGACGACCTTGCCTTCGACTTCGAGGGCCAAGGCGACCGCGAACGCGTCGGCGTAGGATAGAGCCCCCCTTGCCTTGACGTGCGCCGCCGCGAAGGTGCGAGAGCGATCCGCCTCCGCTATGCGGAGGGGTAGTTGATCGATGATGGCGATGGCCCTTTGGGCTGCCCGTAGACCTTGTTCTCTCTCGGTGATGTACACCACCTCGCCGAAGTTGACGATCGACAACCAGCCTTCGGCGGTCGTCTCGCACGCCCCGAGGATCGCCTGTACCTCCGTGGCCCCGGCCTCGTTCTCTAGGTAGGCCAGAAGGGCGAACGAGTCGAGGACATAGCGCTCAACGGCTCTCACGCGCCCTCTCGCGGCGGCGCTCCTCCAACAGCGCCTGGGTCAGGGACGTTTTCCCGGCCAGCGCGCCCCGGGCCTCCCGGATCGGATCTTCGAGGGCCGGCACCAGCCCGAGGGTTCCACCGTAATCCACGATGCGGATTTGACCGCCGGGTTCGATATGGTACTTGCGCCGCAGTTCCGCCGGAATTACGATCCAGCCCTTGGCGGAGACGGTGGCGAAGCTCCCTGTGGTTTCATCTGACGTTATACCCATAGTGGCCAAAGTATAACGCGAATGCCCCCCTACACTCCGATCGCGCCGCGAATCTCGGTTGCGATCTCCCCTGCTAGAGCGGTGATCTCGGTCTGGTCGGCGCCTTCGATCATGATCCGGGCGAGCGGTTCGGTGCCGCTGTAGCGCAGGACGAGACGACCGTCGTCTCCGAGCTTCCGTTCGACCCGGGCGGCGGCGGCGGCGACTCCGGGCAGATCGGCGAAGGCTCGCTTTTCGCGCACCGGAATGTTGCTGAGGATCTGGGGGTAGCGGCGGAAGCCGGCGAGCATTTGGGACAGCGGCTCGCCCGACCGCGCTCGGAGCGCAGCGATGTGCAGCGCGGTGAGCAGGCCGTCGCCGGTGCTCGCTTCCTTCAGGTGGACGATGTGGCCGGATTGCTCGCCGCCGAGGACGATTCCCTCGGCTTTCATCGTCGCGACCACCTGGCGGTCGCCGACGTCGCAGCGGACGACTTCGATGCCCTCCTGGTGAAGAGCCCGCACCAGGCCGAGGTTGCTCATCGAGGTGGCGACGATCTTTCGGCCCGGCAATGCGTCTTTCGCCGCGAGGTCGCGCGCCCAAAGGTAGAGGATGGCATCGCCGTCGCGCACCTCGCCGCGCTCGTCGACCAGAATGCAGCGATCGGCGTCGCCGTCGAACGCGAGCCCTAAGTCGGCGCCGATCTCTACCACCCGCTCGGCGACGACCTCCGGATGGGTCGACCCGCAGCCGGCGTTGATGTTCGTGCCGTCCGGCTCGGCGTTGATCACGTCGACCGTGGCGCCCAGGCCCTCGAACAGGATTTTCGCGTAATCGCTCGCCGCGCCATGACCGCAGTCGACCGCGAGCTTTAGGTTGGCGAGCGGTTTCTCGCCCGGCAGGCTCGAACGGAGAGATTCCAGGTAGGCGATCCCCAGGCTGACTTTGGACTTGGGCTCTGAGGCGTCACCCGGAGCAAACCCCAGGGCGTCGCGGAGCGCGAGCAGCGCCTGTTCGAGCTCCGCCTCCGCTTTTTCCGACCATTTGAAGCCCTCGCCGTCGATCAGTTTGACCCCATTGTCGGGCACCCGGTTGTGGCTCGCCGAGACCGCGATGCCGCAGGCGGCGCCGAGGCGGCGGGCGAGAAACGCGATGCCAGGCGTTGGAATCTCTCCGGGGTAGCGGACCTCGATGCCTTCTTGGGTCAGCCCGGTCGCGAGCCAGCCGCAGATCTCGGGCGTGCTCTCGCGCGTGTCGCCGCCGAGCACCACGAGCGGGGGGGCGCCGTTGTTCTTGGCGGTGCCGAGCCGTCGCCCCAGGGCGTGGGCGAGGGCTGAGATCGTCCGGTGATCGAGCGGCGGGGTACCGAACGGCGCGCGAATGCCGTCGGTGCCGAACAGGCGGGAGGAAGGGCTCATCGTTTCTTTCTCTTCGCCTTGTGGGGGCTGTCGGGCTTGACCTCGGGAGTGAGGATCGGCACTTTCACGGTCACTTTCGAGGGCTGCACGACCTGGATCAGCGGGTCGGGCGAGATCACGTCGACCTCCTCTTCGAAGGTCACGCCGTGCCCTTCGAGCGAGATCTGCTGAGCGGGCAGCGACGCGAGCCGGGAGAGGCGTTTTTCGGGGCCGGAGACCAGAACCTGGTTGGGGAACACCTCGGCTTGCCCGGCTTTCGATCCCGCCGCCGGCTTTCCCTTCAGGCGGGGCTCGACCAGCACGCGCTGGGTCACCTCGCGGTCGAGCTCGACCTGGATCGCGTTCGGCTCGATCGCGACGAACTCCAGATCCTCGGGCATCAGCAGATTGTCGGCGCCGAGCTGGACGGTTACGGTCTCGGGGCTGGTCGGGGCGAGCTGGATCTGCACGTCCACCATGTACGGGTTCAGGCCGCGGATCGCCTTGCGGCTGCCGCGCAGCCGGACCAGCACGTTCTGCACTTGATTGAGCACCAGATAGCCGCGCGGCAGATTGTAGGAGACGCCCGCCTCGACCAGCTTTTCGGTCGTCTCTTCCCGCTCCTCCAGCGAGACGCGGCTCCAGATGCCGATCGCAATCGCGAGCGCGAGCACCCGCAGTCCCCAGATCCGGCGCCGGTCGCTCATGCCGCTCCCGGTTGCGGATAGAGATCGGTGATCAGGTATTTGAACAGCGTATTGCGCAGGCTCTTGCCGTCCAGGTTGCGGATGATCTCGCCGTCGATCACCACCGAGATCGCCCCGGTCTCCTCCGAGACCACCACCGCGAGCGCATCGGTCTCCTCGGTCAGGCCGAGCGCCGCGCGATGGCGGCTGCCGAACTCCTTCGACAGCTCGGGGTTGGCCGAGAGAGGGAGGAAGCAGGCGGCCGCGGCGATCCGGTCGTCCTGGACGATCACCGCGCCGTCGTGGAGAGGCGTGTCGGGGGTGAAGATGTTGATCAGCAGGCCGTAGGAGAGCGCGGCGTCGAGGCGCACGCCGTTCTCGATGAAATTGCGCAGCCCTTGGAGCCGTTCGATCACGATCAGCGCGCCGATCCGGCGCGACGAGAGCGTGGTGGCGGCGAGCACCACCTCGTTGAACGTCGAAGCGGCCTTCTGCTGGCGCGCGAGACCCCAGAGCGGATTGCGGCCGAAGTTCGCGAGCGCCCGCCGGATCTCCTGCTGGAACAGGACGATGACCGCGAACGGCAGGACCAGCAGCAGGCTTTCGAGCAGGGTTTGCAGCGTCGGCAGATCGGCCAGCCGGGCAATGTAATAGACCATGCCGACGAACACGATGCCGAGCAGCATCTGGACCGCCCGGGTGCCGCGTATCAGCACCAGAAGGTTGTAGACCACCACCGCGACCGCGAGAATGTCGACCGGATCGCGCCAGGTGAGCAGCTCGACGAACCGCGGCCAGCTCATGCGCGCGCCTCGCGGATCGCGGCCCAGACGTCGAGGAACTGCACGGTCGCCGCGACGTCGTGGACGCGCAGGATCGCGGCGCCGAGCAGGGTGCCCCAACCGGCAGCGGCGAGGCTGCCGCCGAGGCGTTCGCCCGGTCCGGCCGCCGAGGCGCCGGGCTTCGCGGCGAGCCGGGCAAGGAAACTCTTGCGGCTCGCGCCGAGCAGGATCGGGCGTCCGAGAACGGCGAGGGCATCGAGCCGGCCGATCAGCTCCAGGTTGTGCCGTTGCCCTTTGCCGAAGCCGATGCCGGGATCGACGATCGTCCGTTCGCGCGCGATCCCGGCGGCCTCGGCCCGGGCGAGCGCCGCTTCGAGCTCCGCGGTCACCTCAGCGGCGGCGTCGTCAAACCGGATGTCGACTTGCATGGTCGAAAGATCGCCCCGGCTGTGCATCAGGACCACCGGGCAGTCGGACGCGGCAGGCTCGGCGAGAGCGCGGGCGAGATCGGGATCGGAGAGGGCCGAGACGTCGTTGATCAGATCCGCACCGGCGAGGAGCGCCGCGCGCGCCACGGCGCCTTTGCGGGTGTCGACCGAAAGAGGGGCGTCGGTTGCGGCGCGGAGGATTTCGAGCACCGGCAGCAGGCGGTCGATCTCCTCGTCGGCCGAGACCGTACGCGCCCCTTCGCCGTAGACCCCGCCGCCCGGCCGGGTCGATTCGGCGCCAAGATCGAGCAGGTCGGCGCCCGCGTCGAGCAGCTCCACGCAGGTCGCGACGGCACGGTTCGGGTCTTGGGCGCCGAAGTGGACGCCGCCGTCGCTGAACGAATCCGGGGTCAGGTTGACGATCCCCATTACCTTCGGCCGGCCGGACAGATCGAGCCGGCGTCCGCGCGGAAGCGGCAGGAGATGGGGGAGAGGAGGGGCTGCGGGAGGAGCGATCGGCATGAGCGGATGAGCGTTCGTAGGGCTCCAGTGTACCGCTTGGCGCGCCTACGGCGGAGCCGGGAGGCTCCGCCGTAGAGTTGTGCTTCGTCGACGAAGAGGCCGAGGAGCCGCTAGGCCGTGGCCAGATCCCCGGGCAGACCGCCGGGTCCGCCGATCGTCACCGGAGTTTCCGGACGCGGCGCCGCCGTGGGCGGAGTCGGGTTCTTCTCCTCACGGATATCGGACACCCGCGGCGAAAAATCGCGTCCGGTCATCTCGTGCACCACGGCGTAGACCTCGGCGCCGTCGAGCGATTCGCGTTCCAGCAGCTCTTCGGCGATGCGTTCGAGCACCGCACGGTGCTCGATCAGGATCGCCTTGGCCCGTTCGTAGGCCGCGCTGACGATCGAGGAGACCTGCTGATCGATCTTGAGCGCGGTCTCCTGGCTGTAGTCCGCCCGATGCGAGAAGTCGCGGCCGAGGAACACCGGCTCGTCCGGCGCGCCGAAGGAGAGCGGCCCGAGCTCCGACATGCCCCATTCGCAGACCATGCGCCGCGCCATGTCGGTCGCGCGCTCGATGTCGTTGCCCGCGCCGGTCGTGATGTCGTCCTGGGTCAGCTCCTCGGCGGCCCGGCCACCCATCAAAATCGCGATCTGCGCCTCGACGTAGGTCTTCCGATAGGTGTACTTGTCTTCCGACGGGAGCTGCATGGTGAGGCCCAAGGCCCTTCCGCGCGGGATGATCGTCACCTTATGCAGAGGGTCCGAGCCGATGGTGAAGATCGCGACCAACGCGTGCCCCGTCTCGTGGTAGGCGGTCAGCTTTTTTTCGGCGTCGGTCAAGACCATCGACTTGCGTTCGACACCCATCAGGACTTTGTCCTTGGCGTACTCGAAGTCCTCCATCGCGACCTTCTTCTTGTTGCGCCGGGCGGCGATCAGCGCCGCTTCGTTGACCAGGTTCGACAGGTCGGCCCCGGCGAGGCCCGGAGTGCCGCGCGCGATGTTGCCCAAGTTGACCGCGTCGTCGAGCGGGATGGTCTTGGTGTGGACTTTGAGGATGCCGAGCCGGCCCGAGAGATCGGGGCGGTCGACCATCACCCGCCGGTCGAACCGGCCAGGGCGCAAGAGCGCCGGGTCGAGCACGTCCGGCCGGTTGGTCGCCGCGATCAGGATCACCCCTTCGTTCGACTCGAAGCCGTCCATCTCGACCAGCAGCTGATTGAGCGTCTGTTCGCGCTCGTCGTGGCCGCCGCCGAGCCCCGCGCCGCGGTGCCGGCCGACGGCGTCGATCTCGTCGATGAACACGATGCAGGGGGCGTTCTTCTTGCCCTGCTCGAACAGGTCGCGGACCCGGGAGGCGCCGACGCCGACGAACATCTCGACGAAATCGGAGCCGGAGATCGAGAAGAACGGCACGTTCGCCTCCCCGGCGATCGCGCGGGCGAGCAGCGTTTTGCCGGTTCCCGGAGGACCCATCAGGAGGACGCCCTTGGGGATGCGGCCGCCGAGCTTCTGGAACTTCTGCGGCTCCTTCAGGAACTCGACGATCTCCTGCAACTCCTCCTTCGCCTCCTCGATGCCGGCGACGTCCTTGAACGTCACCTTCTTGCCCGCGGTGTTCAGCAACTTGGCTTTGCTCTTGCCGAACGACATCGCCTTGTTGCCGCCGGACTGCATCTGGCGCATGAAGAAGATCCAGAACGCGACGATCAGGATCAGCGGCGCCCAGCCGAGGAGGATCGAGATGACCGGATTCTCTTTCGTCTCTTCGGCCTTGATCACCACGTGCGAGCCCTCGAGCTCCTTGACGAAGGCGGTGTCGGACTTGAACGGCAGGCTGGTGGTGAACTCCGTCCCTTCCGCGAACTCCGCGCCGCTCTTGAGCTTGCCGGAGATGCGGCTGTTGTCTTTGATCGTGACTTCGGTCACCAGTCCGCGGGCGAGCGCCGAGCGGAAGGCGCTGAAATCGAGGTCTTTATGGACGGTCTTGCCGGCCTGGAAGGTATTCCAAAGCAGGATCACGACGACGAAGATCGCCATCCAGAGCAGGAGAGTTTTGAGCGTCGAATTCAAGGTTCGGCTACCTCACTGGCGAGCGCATGCGGCTCGCGTTCCATCGGAGTAACGGCGCACTGCGCCTGAGGATTCCCGGTGGCGGCGGGGCGACCGGTCGAGAGCGTCGGTTGTGATGGCGACAGCGGTTCGATCTCGGCGATCCAAACCGGGTCTTCGGGACCGCGCACGCGGAATCGGTCGTCGATCGTCACCCCCGGTACCCAGGCGATGGCCCCCCCCACGCAGAGGAGCGGGAGGCAAGAGCGGCGGGCACGGTCGATGCGACGATCGATCAAGATCTCTTTCAATTTGCGGGTTCCCGGTGCGCCCAGAGGGCGAAGCCGGTCGCCCGGTCTTCGGCTGCGAACCTCAGCCTCGTCGGCGTCTCGGACAGGGAGGACCAGGCCTGCGCGGTGCGGTTCTCCGGAAAGCATCCAAGAAGCGAAGTCGCCAGGGCGAAGCGAGAACGCCACGCCGGCCTCCGGAACTTCTATACGTCCCGGAACTGAAAAAGTATACGTGAAACGTGAGATTTCGGACGGATCGCCGGAATCGCCCGGCCGAACGGTCTCGACCGACAGGCGATCCGCGTCGATCCGCCAGCGCCGGTGGGGTCCGAGGGTCGTTCCCACGGTCCGCGCGCCGCCCGGCAGGGCGAGTTGGCGCAGGAGCTCCTCGACCGCCTGCCGGCTCGGCGGAAGCGGCAAACCCGCGGCTCGCGAGAGGGCGGCGAGCGCCGGGGCAAGAAGCTCGCGCGGCAGTTTTTGCACCGCCGAAAGATCGAGCGACGGTTCCGCCGCGGCGAGGCTCGGAAAGCGCTCGGCGAGCAGGGCGGAGATCGCGTCCGAAGCCCCGGCGGCACGCGTGGCGAGCCGGGAGAGGCGCGCCAGGAAGTCCGGCAGCCGCTCGGCGGCGGCGAGTGCGGGCAAGAGGTGGTGGCGAATTCGATTGCGCAGGGAGGCGGGGTCCAGGTTCGTGGGATCTTCGGCGGCGTCGAGGCCTCGGGAGATCACGAAGGCGACGAGCTCGGCCTTTGACCTCCCCAAGAGCGGTCGGACCTTCGTGCCGTGAACCTCTCTCATCGCGGACAGGCCATAGAGTCCCGAGCCGAGCAGCCAGCGAAGGATCACGGTTTCCGCCTGGTCGTCGCGGTGATGGGCGAGGGCGATCCAACCGGCGCCACACGTCAGCCGGGCCTCTTCGAGGAATTCGTAGCGGACGCGTCGCGCGGCGGTCTCCCAGCTCTCGCCCGCGGCTCGTAGGGCGGCGACGTCACGGCGCTTGCAGAGAAACGGCACGCCCAAGAGGGCCGCGGAAGCTCCCGCGCGGCGCGCCCGCTCGGCCGACGAAGGGTCGCGTCCGTGGTCCAGATGGGCGGCAAAAAGGGTTTCCGCGGGCGGAAAGCCCTGGTCCTTGAGGGCGGCGAGCCCGGCGAGCAGAGCGGTCGAATCGGTGCCGCCGGAGAAGGCGACCAGCACCGGACGCGGCGGAGAAAACTCCGGCCGGGAAAAGAAATCCCGCAGCGTCGCGAGGAGAGTCATCCGTGAAGGCAGGATGGTGGCGGTGAAGGGACTTGAACCCCCGACACAGCGGATATGAGCCGCTTGCTCTGACCAACTGAGCTACACCGCCGAAAAAGCGAGGGGAGTCCCCTGCGAGCAGAGATTATAGCGGGATGGCGACCGGTTCGCCAGGAATCGGCCGAAGACACAACCCCCGAGCCGGCAAGTGAAGCGATGCCGGCTCGGGAAACGAGCTACGGGAGCAAAGCCTAACGCAACGATTCTTGGCAGCTGCGGAACTGGCCGAAGAAATCGCGCATCGAGGTCGAGAGCATCTGGTCGTTCAAACGGTAAATGACATTTTGTCCGTGGCGCTGATCAAGAACGAGATCCGCTTCTTTGAGCACCGACAGGTGCCGCGAGATGGTGGGCTGGGAGAGGTTGAAGTTGCCGACGATTTCGCCGACCGTCCTCTGGTTGGTCTCCAGAAGGCGCAAGATCTCTTGGCGGGTGCCATCCGAAAGAGCCTTGAATACCTTGGTGAGATGCCGCTCTTCACGCCCGAAACTCAAAACGCTGCGGTCAATAATCGCCATCGCCAGTCTCCTTGTTTAGGACAGGATCTTTTGTCTGGACCCCGTGCATTCCAATTGTTACCAGAAGTGTAGAGAGCGAGGATTGGTGGTAACTTGGATTTGCGCTCAAGGAAAGCTAGGTACCTGCTCTCTTTGTGGGCATAAAGGTGCAAACTTCTCTATAACTAGAAGTTCAGTCTACGGCCGTCAGAAGGAGTTGGAGCGAGGTGGGGCTCCGAAACGACGACCCGGAGCCCCAAAACGGGGGTCAAGCGGCGAATTTACCGGCGACTGCCGACCAATTGATGACGTTCCACCAAGCCGCGAGGTAATCCGGGCGCCGGTTCTGGTACTTCAAGTAGTAGGCATGCTCCCAGACGTCGACGCCGAGCAGAGGAGTCTTGCCCTCCATCAGCGGGCTGTCCTGGTTCGGGCGGGCGAGAACTTCGAGCTTGCCGTCGGAGGCCACCAGCCAGCCCCAGCCGGAGCCGAACTGGTTGGCCGCCGCGTTGGTCAGCTTCTCTTGGAAGGCTGAGAAGCTGCCGAAGTCCCGATCGATCGCTTCGGCCAGCTTGCCCGAGGGGGTGCCCCCCGCGTTCGGCGCCATGATCTCCCAGAACAGCGTGTGGTTGGCGTGGCCGCCGCCGTGGTTTTTGACCGCGCCGCGGACGCTCTCGGGCAGCGACTCGATGCCGCGCAGAAGCTCTTCGAGCGGCTTGGCCGCCAAGTCCGCGTGCCCTTCCAGGGCGGCGTTCAGCTTGGCCACGTAGGTGGCGTGGTGCTTGTCGTGATGGATTTCCATGGTTTTCGCGTCGATATGAGGCTCGAGCGCGTCGAAAGCGTAGGCCAGCGACGGAACCGTATGCACAGGGCAGTCTCCTTTCGGGGAGTTGGATCGAAGAACGACGACGAGGTTAACGGGCCAATGGGCCAAATACGGAAACGCCCCGGCGCCCGAGGAGATTCCAAGGGCGGGCCGGGGCGCGGCAAGGCCGGATGCGGCGGACTAGCGCATCTTCTCTTCGACGAACTCGACGTGCTTGCGGATCTTCGGATCGTACTTCTTGAGCCGCAGCTTCTCGGTCGAGAGCTTCTTGTTCTTGGTCGTCGTGTAGAAGACGCCGGTACCGGCGGAAGAAACCAGCTTGATCTTGTCGCGCATCGGTGGAGCAACCTCCGGAAGAGCTTTTCGATCGAGCCGCTGCGGGGGTGGCGGCTCGACAGATTTTGGATCGATTGGCGGGGCCGACGGGACTCGAACCCGCGACCTCCGGCGTGACAGGCCGGCGTTCTAACCAACTGAACTACGACCCCGCGATTCTCGAAGTCGAAAGGGAGGCGGTTGATCGCTCCTTGGTGGGAGGTGAGGGATTTGAACCCGCGACCCCCTGCTTGTAAGGCAGGTGCTCTAACCCCTGAGCTAACCTCCCTCCTTCGAGGGGCGGGATCGTACGTGAGGGCTCCGTGGAAGTCAACGCTCGCTCTGGTAGAGTAGAACCGGCTCAACCGCCAAGGGGGCGCCATGAATTTCACGATCGAGCACGAGCGCGAAGAGGACGGCCGTTGGTTGGCTGAGGTTCCGGAGCTTCCCGGGGTCCTTGCCTACGGCAGCAACGCTGAAGAAGCGATGCTGAAAGCCGAGGCTCTCGCGCTACGAGTCCTCGCGGAGCGCCTGGAACACGGCGAGTCCGGCCCTCATCCGATCTCCATCGCCATCGCAGCCGCATAAAACATGTGGCCTTCGGCTCGAGCCCCAAGAGTTCTTGCCGCGCTCTATCGAATCGGTTGGACCCTCAAGCGGCAGTCGGGATCTCACAAGACCCTGGCTCGCGAGGGCTGGCCTGATTTCGTCTTCGCGTTTCACGAGGGTGAGGAAATCGGGCCGCGAATGCTTGCGAGGATCGCGAAGAACACGGGTCTTCGGCCCGGCGATCTCTAAGGTTGTCGCGCCTTACAGGCTCGGTGTGTCTTGCCTCCGCCGGATTCTGTCGATTTCGCTACAGCGGCATCGAGTCGGCTAACGAAGGAGTCCACGTCAACCTGATCGTGATGGACGTCCGAGGACGAGAACGCCGAAATAGGGGCACGCTCGGCTTAGCGGGACTCATTCTCCTGTTGAAGCTGACGTGCGGTCTCGAGGTCGATCGTCCGCCGGACAACCTCGCCCATCCCTCGGGGGAGAGGCAAGGGGAGGCCGTTCAGATGTGCGTCGACGCTTCCCGAACTACCGAGTGTGAGCTCGATAGTCCGGTCGGCGTCGATTTGGATCGATTCTCCCTGGACGCGCTTCTCACTAACGTGGCGCTCGCCCTCGTCCATCACGGCGTCGATCCAGCAATCGCCCGTGAAGTCGATGGTAAGGCGGAGAGCCCGCGCTGGAGCCTCCGCTATGGGAGCCGAGCTCGGTTCGGGGGCCGAGACCGATGGCGAAGGAAATGCTGTGATTGACGACGACGCACTCTGCGGCATGGCTGGGCGCCGATCGACGAACCAGGCTCCGAGCAATCCAAGTCCGATCAGGAGGAGCGCTGCGGCGCCCAAGAGGAGCCAACGCCAAGATAGTCTTGAGATTGAAAACCGAGACCCAATTTTCCGCGGCTTCGCCGCCGCAAAGCCTGTTTTTACTGGCGCTGGAGATTGGAGGATCGACTCCGGCCGGTGTTCGATCTGCAGCGCTCTCAGGAGTTGCTGGAATCCGGTTTCATAATTGGAGGTGAAATCGACGTGTTGCACTCGGCGCAGGCGGAATGGAACCTCGCAAGGACGGAAAAGGATTGGAACGACGAGCCTTCCTTCTTCGAGTGCGTAGGAGACTTCATCCATCACGTTGTTCGAGGCAAGTGACTCGGGCGACAAGACTACGATCATCCCCTGGCAGCTCCGTAGAGCCTCCTCGACGGCGCGATCCCAACGCTGGCCGCCACGAATGTCCAGCTGGTCCACCCAGAGATCGACGCTGACGGCTCGCAACTCTCTAGCCAGCCGGACGACGAAGTCGCTGTCCTTGCGCACATAGCTGAAGAAAAACTTATGTTCCTCCATGGCTATATCCTCGGAGCTATCCTTCCCGTGACCACCGAAGACGGCGGATCGCCGACTGCCCGATCAGAATTTGCGTAGCCTATGGAGCCCCCGGTGCGGCGTCAATCGAACGGCATCACCGGCGACGGTCGGCTGGGGCGCGTCCCAGGGCGAACCGCACGAGTTTTTTAGTTTTAGACTGCCGACGGCGCGACTCTTGTTAGGCCCTGAGTACGCTAGCCGCCGATCAACCCGCGAGCGTCTGCAGCGCCCGCCGGCGGATCGGCTGGCCGGCCACTGCGGTGCGATTGCGGCCGGTTTCTTTGGCCACGTACATGGCGGTGTCTGCGAGGCGCAGCAGGGTGCTCTTGGCGTCCTCGAACGACAATTCCTCGGGAACGTGCGCGCGGATCGTGGCCACCCCGAGCGAGCAGGTGAGGCCGCGCAGATGGAGCGGCTCCTGCTGGATCTCGCC
Organism: Thermoanaerobaculia bacterium; assembly: GCA_035995205.1. GTDB lineage: Bacteria > Acidobacteriota > Thermoanaerobaculia > Multivoradales > UBA5704 > DASYKS01. The sequence continues at coordinate 9,182 of DASYKS010000066.1, read as the reverse complement.
GGGCTCGTCGCAGAACGTCGTGGCCAGGATCTCGGCGCGCACCTCTTCCGCGATGTCGATCGCCGCGCTCAGGTCCAGACCGGGCAGGATCAGGACGAACTCATCGCCACCGTAGCGGGCGGCGACGCCGCCCACCGCGGCGGTCCGGCGGCGAAGGATGCGGCCGACCTCCCGCAGCACTTGGCTGCCGGCGAGGTGACCGTGGGAATCGTTGACCCGCTTGAAGAAATCGAGATCCAAAAACAGCGTTGCGAGGTCGTTTCCCGACTCTTCGCAGAGGCGGACCTGGTCGGCGATCGCGACGTGGAGATAGCGGTCGTTGTACAGGCCGGTCAAGTTGTCGCGCCGGGCGATCTCTTGCGCTTGGCGGCCATCGAGCACGTTCTGGATCGAGATCGAGATGTAGCCGGCGAAGACCTCCAGCAGGTTCCGGTCCTGATCCGAGAAGACGGAGCGGTTCTTGCGGTTGATCAATTCGAGAACGCCGCAGACTTCCTGCTCGATCCGGATCGGCACCGCGATCAGAGATTGGGTCTGGTATTGCGTGTGGGCGTCGACGTCGCGGAAGAAGAACGGATCGTTCGCGGCATCGGCGGTCGAATAGACCTCGCCCGCCAGATAGACGTGCCCGGCGATGCTCGAAGCGGCGGGGATCGCGCGGCCGACCAGCAGCTCGGACTTGTCGCCGAACGCGACGATGAAGGTCAGCTTGTTGCTCTGCCGGTCGGTCTGCTTGGCCGACGGATCGTCGAGCAGGATCGAGCCGGACTCCGACGGGACGAAGCCGTTGGCCCGGCGCAGGATCTCCGCCAGATTCTCGACCAGCGACAGCTCCAGCGGAAACTGATGGCTTGCGCGCCGGCGTTCGAGGAACCGTTCGAGCTGGTTCGGTTCGAGGCTGTGGCAGACCGCGCCGCGCAGGCTCGCTTCCCGCCGAGGCGTCACGCGTCGCTCTCCCGGCAGCACCGGTTCGGATCGGAAGCGCTTTGGATCGCAGCCATTTTCAATAGTTCTGCTCGAATCGACTCGAAAACCAAGTTGTTTGACTGCGGAAGATAACAGATCGTCACGCGGGTAGTGGAGACCTATCGGGACCCGAGCGGCTATGGGGCGCTTCCTAGGAACTTTCTGCGGGCATTCCTACGGGTTCGCCGCTCTCAAGGACGGTTGCACACCTTCGGAAGGGTCCGCGGCAGCGCCCGTCGAACCGCGCCGCTCCGTTCCGCCAAACTGCGCAGCCGCTTCAGGGAACGAAACTTCAAGGTCTGAACCGAAGCCGTCTTGACGCCTGCGCGTTTCGCCACCTCGCAGGGAGGTTCGTCGAAGAGGACGAGCCGGACGACGAGAACCCGCTGCTGGCGGGAAAGGGACAAGAGCCATCGAGTCAGATCGATGCGGAGGTCGGACGTGCAGACCGTGGCCGAGATCGACAGCATGGATTGCGAAGGCGGTGGCGCCGACGGCTGAACGAGCCGGTCTCGTCGGCCCTGATCGCGGATTTGAGTGCGATGAAGGTTGCGTAGGGCGCCGAGGAGCCACGGAAACGGATCGTCCACGGTGTCCCACTTCTGCAGGAGCAACACCAGGCCCGCCTGGAGCAGGTCTTCTCGGTTCGACGGCGGAACGCGCAGAGCGCTCAGGTACCGGAAGATCCTTCCACGTTCTTCCAGTACGAGCCGCTCGATCGCCCGGTTGCGCTCCGCCAAGCCGATCACTCTCGCTCCTCCCGCAGCGGATTGTTGGGCTCGGGTGGTGTTTCGTCGTCCTGGATTCTTTCGAGGGCCAAAGCGGCACCGAGGTCCGCGCGCATTTTCAGGTCGCCGCCGTAGGGGGTCGCACCCCCCCGCAGGGCGCGGTCGAACGCCTCGAACGCGCGGGCCGGCTCGTGCTGGAGCAGAAGGCTGGCAATCAAAGCGGGAGGTTTGCCCGTTCGCGGCAACAGGTCGGTGATCGCCAGCGCCAGCCGGGCGTATGCCTCGCGTTCTCCGGGATCAGCGGGTGCGGACGAAAGCAGTAGGCGACCCAAAGAGACGGTGTGACACCGCGGATCGAGGTGGAGCGATCTCTCGCGCTCCGGCTCCGGCAAGCGGAGGAGCGCCGCGAGCCGCGTGCCCGCCGCGGCTCGTTCCTTCGCGAGATCCGCCTGTGCTCCGGCCGACGAAGCCTCGACGCGGGCGAGCATCGCGCCGATCCGCGGAGTTTTCATCGTCTCGCCCTCGCCGAGGGAGTCGCCTTCCGATCCGCAATCAACTTCCGGAGCAAGTCGGCGACCACTTCGATCTCGTCGCTGGAGCCGACCGCCTCCAACGTCCGGGCCTGCGCGCGCAGGTTGCCTTCCGCCGGATCAGCCTTCGGCCTGGCTTCGTCGGCTGCTAATGCCCCGGAAGCCCCAAACACCAGCTCGTCGAGAGAGATTTTGAGACCCCGAGCGAGCCGTACCGCCTCGGCGAGCGAAGGGCTGACGTGTCCGTTCTCAATCTTCGAAACGCGGATCGCCTGCAGCCCGATCGTCTCGGCGAGCCGCTGCTGGCTCCAGCGCAGGAGGCGTCGACGCTCGAGAATGCGGCACCCAAGGCCGATGCGGAGGTCTTTCGGAAGTTGCCGGTTGGAGCCGGCGATTGATGATGAATTAGCCACGATGCGGCTAATTCTGCCAAGTCGCGGATGTATGTCAAGCATTTCATCGAAAAGTTGACGAAAACGGTTGAAACTTTCCGCAACGAGCTAGTTCTGACCGCCCAAGGAGTTGCGGATTCGCGCAAGCGGACCTCTCCGTTTCGGGCAACGTTCCCCCACACTAGACCCCGTCGGCCCGCGGCCGGCCGAGGCCATGCCGGCGCTCGGGAAGTGCTTCGGGCACGGGGAAAAGTCATGAACATGAAGAGGAAAGGACGAAGGTCCGGTCTCGTGCTGGTGCTAGCGCTGGCAGCCGGACCTGTTTGGGCGGGTGGGGGTTGGGGGGGCGGCGAACGCGTCTCAGGAGGGCAGGATTTCTGGGCGGTTGTCTGGCAGCGGGCGGTTTGCTTCGTCAACGGGAGCTGCGTCGATCCGACCGGAGTGCCGACAACCTCGGAAAGGTGGGGAAGCCCTCGGTTGATCTTCGCCGAAGAGGGTAGTTGCATCGACCCGGACGGCCGGCCGAGCCCGAGAGCTTGTAGCAACACACAGACCCTTGGACCTCGTTAGCACTCGGAACCATCGATCCGTTCACCTTGGCGGCGCCAGGTCCGGCCGGTCCGATCGAGGCGAGGAATCTCGACGGTGAGGTTCCTCGCCGTCGCGCCGGTAAGGAATTGAGGATTGCTCACAGCTCCTCGTGCTGCGGACCGCGCAATGTGCGAAAATCCTTTGGGCAGCAGGGTGCCAGGAGGGTGTAGGCATGAAGTTCCACATGACGGACGATGACCTCGCGCAGCTGGATGCGATGCACCCCGATCACGACGCGCTGCGCCGTCTGGTGCGCCACTTCCTGGCCGATTGCCCGGAATGCCGCACCCGCTACGGTGCCGAGCTGTACTGCCGGTTCGAACGCCTGCCCGACGAAGCGATGCCCGAGCCGGTCGTCCCGATCGACTACGAGCCGGCGCTCGATGCCGCACTGGAGGGCGCGCTGTACTGGTTCGACCGGCAGGGCGACCGGGCGGCGCCGACAGGCGAATGTACAGAGCGAACGGCCGATCTCACCGGTGCAGTTCGCATCGACGACCTCTTGGCGCGGAGCTTCGCGGCGCGCTATCGCGATCCGCAAGACATGCTGTTGCTCGCGAACCTGGCGCAGATCGCGGCGGCCAATCTCGATCCGTTAGAGCTGGGGCCGGAGCGGACCGCCGATCTGCAAGCCAGCGCCTGGGGGGAACTCGCCAACGCCCATCGGGTGAACGACGACTTTCGCTCGGCGCTCGAAGCGCTGAACCGAGCAGCCACTTTTCGAGAGGCCGGGTCCGGGGATCGCTTGATTCGTGCCCGACTGACCGAGCTCTATGCCTCGTACTTGAACTCGACGCGCTACTTCGACGAGGCCTGCGAGATTCTCGGCGCCGTCGAGCAGCTGTACCGGGAAGCGGGAGACATCCATCTTGCAGCTCGTGCTCTGATCAAGAGGGCGATCTACGAACGATATCGAGGAGAACCCAAGGCGGCATGCGCGATGTTCGAGCGCGGCTTGCGCGAGTTGGACTCAATCCGCGACCCCCAGCTGCTCTTGACTTCCCGCCAGAGTTACATCGCAACCCTCGTCGACTGCGGCGAGTATCGGCGCGCAAGCCGGGCGCTGTTCACGAGTGGTCTACGCCACGCGTTCGCCGCCCAGCCGCTCCACTTGCTGAAGGTTGCTTGGGTCGAAGCGGAAATTCTCGTCGGCCTTGGCAAGCGGGATCGCGCCGAAACTGCATTTCGGGAGACGCGCCAGGGATTTCTAGACCGGGGGCAGGGCTATCGGGCCGGCGTCGTCGGTCTCGATCTCGCCGCCCTTTATCTAGAAGACGGCCGAGAGCAGGAAGCCGCCGTCCTCGCCCAGGAGATCTATGAGTCGCTACGCGCTCTCGGCGTCGCCCGCGAGGCGGAGCGCGCGCTCCAGTTGCTCGTTCAAGCCTGCGAGCGCGGGGTGGCCAGTGGTCGGGTCGCCCGCCAGGTCCGCCACTTCCTGGAACGGCTCGAACGCGAGCCGCACCTGCGGTTCCGCCTTTCGGCTTGAGCGGTCGAAATAGGGGGCGTCGCCGTCCCCGAATTCGAATTCGGCAGTCCCCAAATGGAATTCGGCAGTCCCGAAATCGAATTCGGGAGCTAGTAAATCGAATTCGGGAGTCCCGAAATCGAATTCGGCAGTCCCGAAATGGAATTCGGGAGCCAGAAAATGGAATTCGGTAGTCCCGAAATGGAATTCGCGGCCCGGAAAATGGAATTCGGGAGTCCCGAAATGGAATTCGGGAGCCATTTCACAGGGCTTGAGCTAGCGACTTTCCAGGCGGCGGCGTTCATCACGAGACAGACCCTATCCGATCGAGATCCGAGAAATCCAGGGAGACCCTAGCCGGGCTTCTCGGTTCCGCCGAGCGCCTCGCGGAGGATTTTCCGCATCGATTGCAGGACTAGCTCTTCGAGCTCCTTGGGGTCGGAGCCTTCCGCCGATGCGACGTTCAGTCCGGCGCCTGCCGTTGAGACCTTCTCCAGGATCTCGCCCTGAGACCGGGCGCCCGCCGTAGCCGTCGCGATCTGGAAGAAGCGCACGGGAGTCATGCCGAGCGCGTCGCACAGCCAGAGGACGTGGCGGACCTTCAAATCCACGACTCCGTGCAAGATCTTGCTCAGGTGGCCGCCGGTCAGCCCGAGCCGCTGTTCGATCGAACGGCGCGATTGGCCGCTCGCACCGATCACGGTCTGGAGCACGAGGAGGAGATGATCCAACTCACGGTCTCGAGGATCGCTCATAGCGCCCGATACTAGCTCTATCGGCAGCTCCTCGGCAATTTGAGCGGAGAAATTCGAGATTTCTTCAGATGGGTGTCATTTTTGGCGTTGCTCGGGCGACTACAAGGCGTGGAACGGCCCAAGCGTCCCCCCTGGGGCAGCCAACCATCCCACGGGAACTTTGCAGCGAGTGAACACATCTTACAGTATCGAAAACGGAGATTCCCAATGCCCCAGATCCGCCGCCCGAACGATCGTCTGCTCGCCCCTTTGGCGCTTTTCGCGCTTGTCTGCTGCTTCCTCTTCGCCGCAATCCCCGGCTGGGGCCTGCCAACGATCACCGTCGACAAGAAAGGCCTGCTCGCCCAAGGGATCACCCCGGGGGGGCGCGCGATCTGGTGGAGCGTCGCGCACGAGCATCCGGATTCATTCGTCACGATCGTCCATCGCCTGGAAGAGCAGGCCGATACCGATCTCGACGGCGTCGTCTCCTTCGAGCACGAAGGGGATTTGCCCGAGACATCGCTTTGGCTGGTGATCGACGTTTCGACCGGCGGCTACGCGACTTTTGCGCCGGAGGATTTTGGGGTAACGGAAATTCCGCTGCCGCCGGAGGCGGCCGTCGAGACCGGTGGTCGCGGAACTGCCGACGCATTCCGTGAGGTGGCGCGACCGTTGGTCGAGGTTTTGCTGGTTCGCGCGGGCCAAGGGGTGTGGACCCTCCGGGCGGGCGACGGCGGGGCGACCGACCAGGACGACTTCGAAGGCGAGATCAGCTTTGGCATCGACGGTATGACGCCGGTCGGAACGAGCCCGTTGGCGCCCAGCCGCTATGCGGAGGGCGACCGCTTGCTCTCGATCGACATCGATCGGTTGGAGCTCTCAAGTTTGGTGGTGGAAACGCCTCCTCCTCCTGGTGCAGCCGCGGCACGGGTGGGGGTGCAGCGATGAACCGCTGGGCGCTTCTTCTCGCCTCGTTGCTGGCCGCGGTTGGGCCTTTGGCGGCGCAACAGCACCCGAACGTCGCGAAGGGCTTCGCGCCGGACAAGGTGTTCGCGGTCGGCGACGTCGATTCGGTCAACGCCTTCAACGGCAACCTTCTCCTGACGATCCCGATCGGCGCTCGCTTTCCCCTGCGGGAAGGGTTCTCCTACGGCCTATCGGCGGTCTACAACTCGAACGTCTGGGATTTTCGCGACATCAGCTCTGGCTCGCAATCTTTCACCCAAGCACGAATCAGCCGCCGCTCGAACGTGGGCGCCGGCTGGCGCCTTTCGCTTGGCCAGCTCTTTTCGCCGGACGCCAAGGCGGATATCGCTTTCAATCAAACGAAGTACTGGCTCTATGTCGGTCCGGACGCCTCGGAGCACAAGTTTTTCCCGACCCTGCACGACTTCGATCCCGACGACCCGGGCGATACGACCAAAGTCCAGAAGGTCCAGTACAGCCGGGACGGCTCGTATCTGCGCTTGAAAATCAATGCCGACGGCACCCACACCATGGAGTTCCCGGACGGCCAGATCCACACGTTCAATTCGGACCGGCAACTGACCCAGATTCGAGATCGCTTCGTGAAGGCCGGAGCGCCGGCGAACTCCTTGAGTATCGCCTACACTCCCACGACTTGGATCTTGTCCGACTCCGCAGGCCGTACCCAGACCCTCACGTTCTCGAACCTGACGCAGGACGGTCTGTCGATCCAGCGGCTCGACCGGGTGGATTTCACCTCCTTCATCTCTCCGGAAAATTCCGGTACCGCAACTTGGATCTTCCAGTATGCGGCGGCGACGATTCCCCGCGCCTGCCCGGACTGTGCCGACGATCCTTACCGGGTGAACGATCCGGTCACGCCGGACAACCTCACGGTTCATTTCCTGACCGGAATCACCCAGCCGGACGGCTCCACCTGGTCGATTCCCCTCTCGGACTACATTCTGGTCAACACGCCGCTGTTCAACGACTTGGTCGGCCGGCTCCAAGGGCTCAAACTGCCGACGCTTGGCAGGCTGGAATGGGAGTACGGCCTTTACCCTTTCCCGGCCGCATCCGCCCCGGAGAGGGGGCCCTGGTTGACGTCGTCGCGCGGCGTGGTGGTCCGGCGCAAAAAGGCCGCCTCGGGCGGCGTCGAGGGTACCTGGACCTACGCGCCGAGCTTGCTGGTCGAAGGCCCCAACCAGCAGACGAAGCAGCTCACGGTGACCGTGACGACACCGCTCGGCGACAAGACGGAGAACTACTTCTCGGTCTATTCTGTTGGCGACGACGTTGCGGGTACCCCGCCGAACATCCTCGACTATGGCCGGCCGTTTACGCCCAAGGTAGGCGACGGCGCGGGTCGCTTCCTCTCCTCTCGGGTGTTCGACTGCCAGCCCAACGGCACAGGCTGCGTTCCCGTCCGCTCGACCTGGCTGCGCTACGAGCAGGATGCGACGCAGAGCGCGATGGACGACGAGGGGACCGGTGCCGGGCAAATACTCGATCCGCGAATTGCCCAGACCCGCACCGCCTTCGAGGACGACTGTCCGCCGGGAGCGGTGGGTTGTGGAGTGACGACACCCATTCCGCCACCCACCACAAGCTTCTACTCCGACGAAGATTTTTCGAGCTTCGATGGTCTTGGGCACTACCGGACGCGCAACTTGCGTGGCAATTTTCCGGATACCACGTCGATCACGGAGACCACGAGCTACAACCTAGCGCGCGGCACCTACGGCACTCCGGGCTTCTCGATGCTCCCTTCGAGTGCCGCGTGGCTTCTGGGTTTGTACCAGGACGTCACGCGCTCGAACAACTCGGGAGAAAACTCGACCGTCGAGAGCTGCTTCGACGGCTCGACCGGATTCCTCCTGCGCAAGCGGGTGCGGAAATTTGGCCAAACCAAAGACGATGTCTTGGTGGTCTACACGCCGAACGGAGCTGGGATGGGGGACGGCAACGTGGGGCGCGAAGACTGGTCCGGCGGCGACGGCGGAACCGTCCCCATCGCAGAGCTCTGCGGCCTCACGCCCCCGGGCGCCGCCTATTCACTCAAGCACACGTACTCGCCATCGTCGGCCATGCTAACCAAATCCGAATATTTGAAGTCGAGCGGTGCCGTGTTCGAATTTGCCGCGGTCGATCGAACCGTCGACCCGCGAACCGGCCTGGTCTCGGCCGAAAAGGACGTCTCGAAACTGGAGACGACCTACGAGTACGACACTCTGGGCCGCCTGACCTGGGTGCAGTCGGCGCAGGGGCATAGCGCCTGGACCGAGTATGCCTACACCCGAGCGACCAATCCAGGATCTCTCGCCAAAGTTACGATCAACCAGCATGCGAACGGGGCGAAGGGCAACGCGATCCTCACCACCAGCAGTCTGTTCTTCGACTCCTTCGGCCGCCTGATCAAAGAGCAGCGAAAGATGCCCGGAGCCGGAAATTTCTCGAACCGCGAGACCTCCTACGACGCGATCGGCAATCGGGCGACCGTCTCGGAATGGGAGGCAGGCGTCCCCTCGAACACGACTCAGTACCTCGACTACGACCCGTTCGGCCGGCCGCGAACGATTCAACCGTCGGACGGCGCGGCGCATGCCATGACGATCACCCGTTCCGGCGTCCGGGTGGTGACGAAACGAACGAAGATCTGGGGGCCGTGCGGAACCGGCGGCGCGCTCCAAGAGTGTTCCAGCGATACGGTCGAGCTCTACGACCAGATCGGCCGGCTGTTCCGGATCGACCAGCCGGTGAGTTGGCCCTCGACCACGAATCCCGCTCCCACGCCCTTGCGGACCAGC
>DASYKS010000065.1:0-78483 GCA_035995205.1 Thermoanaerobaculia bacterium | reverse complement strand
GAGCTCCAGCTCGGCACTTGCAGCGGTCGAGACCGCCAAAGCAGCCGAGCTGGAGCTCGGCGCTCCCAGGAACAGCGCGACGGCCGAGGCCTGCCTTCACGCGGTCGCGTCCCAATACGGTTGCATCACGCGCGACACCCGGCAGATGCGCGCGTAGCGGGCAAGCTCCGTCGCACCCCCGCGATGGCGGCGACTGAAATCTCGCAACGCCTCGACCGCGACATCGATCCCGATCTTGTTGCGGTACTTAAAGCAGTCGGCGACCGTCTTGGCGGCGGAGTAAACGCGAACGTCCACACCCTCCAGCCGGTGGGCCTCGATGCCTTCGGTCAGCGCCAACCCGGAGAAGCGCGCCACCCGCAGGCGTGGGTAATCGAGCTTCGGCTTGCGCGCCTTCTCAGGCAAGGCGATCCACGCCTCGGCCGGAGACTGCGTCGTCAGCTCGTGAAAGCGAAGAGCCGTGAGCAGACAGAAGACGCCGCCTGGGACTCGCTTGGCGACTTGCGCCAGCGTGTGCTCGGCAGTGACCGGGTGTTGGTCGGCGACGTAGATCCCCCGATCCTGGCGTTCGACCAGCCCTTTGCTCACCAGGCGGTAGAGCTGGCCCCGGGGGATACCGTGCGTTTCGAGATCGGCGGCGCGCACTAGCCCCAACTGCCGGACAACCTCTAGGGCTTGATTCTCTCGCGTGGCAGCCATAGCGAGGTACGATACAAAATGTCGGGGGTTATGCACAAGTCCCGACGCTTCCCTGGAGCAAGTCACCGTACGAAATGTCGGCACTTGCACGTAAGTGCCGACATTTGATGCAGTCCCGGCGTGCCGGAGATCGTGAGAACCTTTGACCTTGGTGCCCGCCAGCACGCTGTCGAGCGCGGAAGGTGTAGCCGGCTCGCGGAGGTCAATCCCCCAACGAAAAAAGGGCGCCCCCTTCGCAGGGAGCGCCCTTTCAGGTAATCGAGTTTCTTGCTACGTCTACTGACCGGTGGTCAGCGGGGCCGCGTCCGAGGTCATCTCGGTGCTCATCGGCGCCTCGGAGGTCATCTCGGTGCCGGTGGTCTCGGAGGTCGTCTCGACGGCGGTCTCCGCCGGCTCTTCCTTCTTGGCGCAACCAACCATCGGGGCGACGAGAACGCACAGCACGGACAGAGAAATCAGAGCCTTCTTCATTGGTCTTCTCCCTTTATGGATTTAAGGACAGAACGAACTCTCGGTCAAGTCCGAGAGCTCGCACGGTTCGGGTCAAAGTTCAGCGGCCCGAAGCCCCTGAACGATATCTGGTTCGGCAGTAGGTCGAGCATTTTGTTTCGGCTTCGCCTCTTCCGTGCATTCACCCCTCCGGAGACTCGCAACGCGCAAATCTGGTTGTCGGGATCCGGGGGGTGTTGAATGGCCCGGAAGTATACAGTTTTCCAGGGCGATTTCAAGAGGCGGGAAAAGCCTGGGAGCGGGGCTAAAATCAAGGCAGGAAAAGCCTCAGCAGCTCGCCCGTTTCGACCAGGGCGCGAATCGCCCTGACGTCCTCGTCCAGCCGGCGATCGGCATGCATCGTCGGCGCGGCCCGGCGGATCGCGAGATAAACCGGGCCGGTCCCCGCTCCCAGCCGGCCCGCGATCTCCGGCCGCCGTTCGCCGGCCGTCCAGGCCGCGAACTCGGCGAGCTGGGAATCGTAGGCGCTGCTTCTCTCCTGCGCGGCGCGGATCAGGCTGCCGGGATCTTCTCCCCGGACGGTCGACTCGGCGAGCTGTCCACCGCCGCTTTGGAGCAGTGTCCGCCACTCGATCGCCTGGGCCGCCACCAGCAGCTCGATCGCCAGCACCGCCTGGGTATTGCCGAGCACGGTACGCAGCTTTCGGGCGGCGAACGTCGCCATCGCGTTGTGGTCCTCGCTGTTGGCCGAGGTCGGAATCGAGTCGACCGAGGCCGGATGCGCCAGGACTTTGTTTTCCGACACGATGCCCGCGGCCGAATACTGGGCGATCATCAGCCCTGAGTTCACCCCCGCCCAGGGGATCAGATTCGGCGGCAGGCCGCGGTTGTGGTGGCCGTCGAGCAGCATCTGGGTGCGCCGCTCCGAGATGCTCGCAAGCTCCGCCAAGCCGATCGCCAGGAAGTCGGCCGCCATGCCGACCGGCTCGCCGTGGAAGTTGCCGGCCGAAAACGAAGCGCGCAGGCGGCCGTCGTACCCTGGGGGCCAGTTGTCCCGGAACTGCCAATCCCAGGGGTCCTCCTCCGCCTCGGGGAAAAAGAGCGGATTGTCGGTCGCGGCGTTGATCTCCTGCTCGGCGACCGTCCGCGCGAAGGCGAGCGCATCGCGCGCCGCGCCGTGGACCTGCGGCGCGCAGCGCAGCGAATAGACGTCCTGCACGGCGCCCGCCCCGTCGAGCAGCCGGCTGCCGGCGAGATGAGCGCGCAGTCGTTCGGCGCTGGCCATCGCGCCGCGGTGGCCGCGCAGCGCATGGATCTTCGGGTCGAGCGCGCGGGCGCAACCGCAAACCGCCTCCAAAGAGAGCGCGGCGGCCAGGTCGGCCGCCTCCGCCGCGGCTTCTCCGTCGTGGACCGCGAGCGCGAGCAGCGCGGCCGAGAAGGTCGCGCCGTTGGTGAGCGCGAGCCCCTCTTTGGTGCGCACCCCGGGCGAAGGCCAGGGCGCGGCGCTGGCCGGATCAACCGCCGGATCGGCGAGGTCTTCGGCGAGCGCGTCGAGCCCGCGGCGGATCGTGCGCGGGCGGCTCGCGAGATCGTCGGCCGTGCGGACGAGGTAGTAGTCCCCTTCTCCCAGCAGCACCACGAACAGATGGGCGAGCGGGCAGAGGTCGCCGCTCGACCCGACCGAGCCGCGCGTCGGCACCCGCGGTACGACGCCGCGGACGAGCATTCGCCGCACGGCTTCCACCAGCTCGGGGCGCACGCCGGAATGACCCTTGAGGAACGCGTTCAGCCGCACCGCGAGCGCGGCGCGCACGACCTCGGGCGGAAAGTAACTCGCCGGATCTTCCCGGTCGGCGCTTTCGCCCACGCCCACCGCGTGCGAGAGCAGGATGTTCCTCTGCAGCAGCTCCAGCTGCTCGGGGGCGATGGGGATGTTCTTGAACTCGCCGAAGCCGGTGGTCACCCCGTAGTCGAGTACCGGCGGCTCGCCCGATTCGCCCCGCTCCAAGCGGCGATAGGCTTCGGTGTAGGCCTCGGCCATGCGTTCGATCCGCCGCCTGCCGCGCGCGACGCGCGCGAGCGCCTCGGCCGAGCATTCGACCTCTACGGCCGGATCGCGCGCGATCCGCGCGAGGTCGGCGAGCGTCAGGCTCGACCCGTCGAGAGTGATCGTGCTCACCGCCCTATCCTTCCGAGGGATCGAGCATGCGGCGAACCTCGGCGATCAGATCGGCGCGTGGCACCTCGCGCTGGCCCGGCCGCGCAGCCAGCCATTCGCGCCGGTCCCCGAGTTTCTTCGCCCGCTCTCGCCCGGCTTCCATGTCCTTGAGCGTCAGGACGCCGCGCTCGTGCTCGTTCGAGCCGTACAGCAGGACGATCGGGATGCCCGTCGCGTCGGCGTACTTGATCTGCTTGCCGATCGATTTCTCGGTGCCCAAGTACAGCTCGGCGGGAATGTCCGCGCGGCGCAGCTCGTAAGTCATGGCCAAACAAGCCGATTCGAGCGCCGGGTCGATGCGGGCGACGAGCACGTTCGAGGTCGACTTCCGCCCCCCGGCGAGGCCGAGGTGGGCGAGCGCGGCGAGCAGTCGATCGACTCCGAGCGAGGCGCCGGTGGCGGGAATCCGCTCGCCGCGGAAACGCGTCACCAGATCGTCGTAGCGGCCGCCGCCGAACACCGAACCGAACTGCGGGGCGTCGAGCAGCACCGCTTCGAACACCGGCCCGGTGTAGTAGGCGAGGCCGCGGGCGATGCTCAAATCCAGCTCGGCCTGGTCCTCGGCGTAACCCAGACTGTAGAGATGATCGGAGATCCGCTCGACCACGTCGAGTTCCGGCGCGGCGTCGGCGGCACCCGCGAAATACTCGCGCAAGGCCCCGAGCACCGACCGGCGATCTTCGCCGCGGATCGCGAGGAAGCGCTCGATCCGTTCGACCTGGGGTCCCGCGAGACCGAGCCCGCGAATGAAGTCGCCCGACTCGTCATAATAGCCGGTCGTAAGCTCTTTTCTGAGCTTCTCGATGCCGATCTTCTCCAGCTTGTCGAGCACCCGCAAGACGTCGGCCCCTTGGGCCTCCGGCACGTCGGCGTGACGCAGCAGCAGGTTCAAGATCCTGCGGCTGGAGAAGCGGACCCGGAACGGCCCCACGTCGAGCGCCCGTAGCGTGTCGCACATCCCGGCGATGATCTCGGTATCCGCAATCTCGGATTCGGTGCCCACCGAGTCGAGGTCGAACTGGGTGAATTCGCGAAAGCGTCCGGGACCGGGCTTGTCGGCGCGCCAGACCGGCGACACCTGGTAGCGGCGGAACGGCCGCGGCAGGTCGACGTACTGGGCGACGACGCGCGCGAGCGGCACGGTGAGGTCGAAGCGCAGGCCGAGCGCCTCCTCTTCCGGATTGGTGACCCGGAAAATCGATTGCGAGGCCTCCAAGCCGGCGGAGCCGGAGAGCACTTCGAGGTATTCGATCGCGGGGGTGGAGAGCGGCACGAAGCCGTACAGCTCGTAGACCGCGCGCGCCGTGTCGATCACCTTCTGGCGCGCGAGCATCTGCTCGGGCAGCAGATCGCGCAGACCGCGCGACAGGCGCGGTTCGACGAATGCCTGGGGTTCCAGGGGCTCCGAGTTTTCCGCCATTACGAGATCTTCCTATCGAACGGAGGGGGAGGAAATGGCACCGGCGATGGGGGTCGAACCCATGACCTCCTGATCCACAGTCAGGCGCTCTACCACTGAGCTACACCGGCGCAGCCCGCGAATCCTAGTTGCCGAGGGCATGGCTGTCAAAAAAGAGGAGCAGTGTGGCCGGTGGTGGATGCCCCTCCCACCCAAGGAAAGGACGTAAAGGACGGCAAGGACTGCAAGGACGGCCCGCTTTGCGGCAGCTTGCCCTGGTCCTTGGAGTCCTTGGAGTCCTTTGAGCCTACTCACGCCATGCGGTACGCGTTCAGCCGATTGTAGAGCGTCTTCAGGCTCACCCCCAGGACGTCCGCGGTCTTTCTCTTGTTGCCGCCATGCAGATCGAGGGTCGCGATGATCAGGCGCCGCTCGACCTCCTCGATCGATGCTCCGACCTCGAAATGAAGCGCGCGCGCCGGAACCGCGTCGGGCGCGAGCGCGTGCGGCAGGTGCTTGGGCTCGATCTCCCCGTCGGCTAGGATGAAGGCGCGGTGGATCACGTTTTTGAGCTCGCGGACGTTGCCCGGCCAGGAGTGCCCGCGCAGCCGGTCGAGCGCGTCGGCGGAATAGATCTTCGCGGTGCCGCTCCTCTGGTTCAGCTCGGCCAGGAAGTGCTCGGCGAGCCGCTCGACGTCTTCGCCGCGTTCAGACAGCGGAGGCATGGTCACCGGGAACACCTGGAGCCGGTAGAGCAGATCCTCGCGCAGCTTGCCCTGGGCGACGGCGGTCGCCGGGTCGCGATTGGTCGCGGTGATCACGCGGACGTCGACCTCGGTCGGTTGGTCGCCGCCGACGCGGGTCAGCTGCCCGGTTTCGAGCACCCGCAGGAGCTTGACCTGCAGCTCGATCGGCATCTCGGCGATCTCGTCGAGGAACAGGGTGCCGCCGTGCGCGCGCTCGAAATAGCCCTGGTGCCGACGCTGGGCGCCGGTGAAGCTGCCGCGCTCGTGGCCGAACAGCTCGCTCTCGATCAGGTTGGGCGAGATCGCGCCGCAGTTGAGCGGCAGGAACGGGCCGCGCGAGCGCGCGGACAGCATGTGCAGGGTTTGCGCCGCGAGATCCTTGCCAGTGCCGCTCTCGCCGATCACGAACACCGTGGCATCCGTCGGGGCGACCCGCGACAGCAGGGCGTAGACCTCCTGCATCGCGGACGATTCGCCGATCAGCAGGCCGAACCGGCCGACCTCGACAGGAGGGAACTCGGCCGCCGCCGGCTGCTCGTCGGCCCTGAGATTTGCGACCTGGCCGAGGATGCTCTTCAAGCGGCCGATGTCGAGCGGCTTGGTCATATAGTCGCTCGCGCCGAGGCGGAGCGCCTGGACCGCGCTTTCCAGATCGGCATGGCCGGTCATCAGCACGACCTGGGTCGGGCGGACGGGATCGAAGTCCTTGAGCAGCTCGATGCCGTTGCCATCCGGCAGATAGAGATCGACCAGCACGATGTCCGGCATCTGACGGGCGAGCCGCTGGCGGGCGTCGCGCAGGGTGGTGGCGGTGTTGACCGTGAACCCTTGGCTTTCGATCAGCTCGGCCAATGCCAGGAGAAAATTCGGGTCGTCGTCGACGGCGAGAGCGTGGGGCATGCTTCAGCTCTCCGAACCGGCGGTCGCGCGGGTGAGCACGATCCGCGGGCGCTCCTCGGTGCCGAGCCGGGCGAGGTCGAACCCGGCGGCGGCGAGCCGGGCGCGGGCGGCGGTCAACCGCGGGCCGATCTGCGGCGCGAGCGGCGCCGAGCCGGCCAGCTCCAGCTGCGGAGCGCCTTGCTGGGTCGCGACCAGGTGGATCTCCAGCGTTCCTCCCGGTTCCAGGCGGTCGAGGATTTCGAGCGCAAGACCGAGCGTCACGCGGCGGAAGGTCACCCGATCGCCGGTTGCGGACAACGGCAGATCGGGCAGGTCGACCACCAGCGCGATGCGCCCCTTCTTCGCCGCGGCTTCGAGCAGCAGGGCGAGGTCGGCGACCGTCTCGGTCGCGTCCCAGACGTCGTTCGAGCCGCGGGCGAGTTGGGCGAACAGCGCTTCGAGGCCGCGATGGAGTCGCGCAAGCTCGCTACGCAGGCCGCTGGCGTAACGTAGCGGGCGCTCGGCCGTCGGATCGCTCGCCAGCCGCGCGCCGAGCGCGTCGCCGAGCAGCTCGAGCTGGAAGTTCATCGTGTTGATCGGGCCGCGCAGGTCGTGAGCGAGCGCCGGAGCGATCCGTTCCAGAGCTTCGAGGTCGGTGGCGGAGGCGGTCGGAAACGCCGCGACCGAGGAGGCGGAGATCCGCTCTTTTTGGCTGATGGTCACCCGGTAGAATTCCGATCTCGAACGCGATCATACGCCGTTCGCTAGGTAGAAAAGCTGGGCGGAAGTGCGGTGCGATCGAAAAGCAAACTCCGTGCCGTGGTGTCTGCGCCGACGGGTATGGTTTCGTTTGCCTCCTCGCTCCTTCGGGCGCCTTCGGCAGCAGCCAGTCGCTCCGGGACAAACGAAACCACACCCGTCGGTGGGCTACAGCCAGCCCCGTTCGCGCGCGATGCGGGCGGCCTCGATGCGGTTGTCGGCGCCGAGCTTGCCCGTCGCTTCGGAGAGGTAGTTGCGCACCGTGCCGTGCGACAGGTGAAGCTCCCCCGCGATTCGCTGGGCGCTCCAACCTTCGGCGGCCAGGCGCAAGACCTGGCGTTCCCGGTCGGAGAGCGGGTCCGCCTCGGTCCAGGCCTGGGCCGCCAGCTCCGGGTCGATCACCTTGAGCCCCTGGTTCGCCCGGCGGATCGCGTCGGCGAGCCGTTCGACCGGCGCATCCTTGAGCAGGTAGCCCGCGACCCCCGCTTCGAGCGCCCGGCGCAGGTAGCCGGCGCGGGCGAACGTGGTGACGATCACCACCCGGGGAGGTGGATCGAGGCGCGCCAGCTCGACCGCCAGCTCCAGGCCCGACAGGTACGGCATCTCGATGTCGGTGAGGACGACGTCGGGCCGGGCGGAGCGGGCGAGCGCGAGCGCCTCGCGCCCGTCCTTGGCCTGGCCCACGACCTCTAGATCGGGTTCGAGCGAGAGCAGGGCGGCGAGCGCGCCCAGCAGCATCGATTGGTCCTCGGCGATCAGAACGCGGATCACGGACTCTCCTCCGCGAAGCGGGGGAGCGATACTTCGAGGCGGGTGCCGCGCTGGCCGTCGCGCGGAGCACCGAACGCCACCCGGCCGCCGATCGCTTCGATCCGTTCGCGCATCCCCGAGAGGCCCGAGCCCTCCCGTCGTACGCCGCCGCGGCCGTCGTCGGCGACGACCAGGTCGACTTCCGAGCCGCGCCCGGCGATCCGGATCTTGCACACCGTCGTCCCGGCGTGGCGGATCACGTTGGTCACCCCTTCGCGTAGCGCCATGGCGAGAGCGCTCGCGCGCTCCGGCTCGATCGTCGGGGGGCTCGCCTCGACCTCGACCGCGATGCCCGCGGTCGCGAGCGCCAGGCGTGCCCGGGAAAGCTCGGCCGCGAGATCCTCGGCGCGGAAGTCGGAGACCGCGCGGCGCACCTCGCGCAGCGCCTCGCGGCAGATCGTCTCCAGCTCGCCGATCTCGCGGCCGGCCGCCGCCGGATCGCGGGACAGCAGCTTGCCCGCCAGCTCGGCTTTCAGCGCCATCAGGGTCAGGCTGTGGCCGAGCAGGTCGTGCAGATCGCGGCCGATCCGCTCGCGCTCGGCGGTCTTGGCCAGCCGTTCGACCTCGTGGGTGGCGAGCCGCAGTTTCGCGTCGGCCCGGCGGACCTCGGCGTGGTGGATGTTGACGCCGCCGATCAACACGGCGAAAACCGCGGAGAACCCCCAATAGACCACGGGCAGGTCCAACGCCCAGGTTTGGAGAGCGAGGATGCCGAGCAGGATGGCGATTCCCCGCGCCGCGGAACGCGCGGGCAACTTGTCGCCGAGAATCGCGGCGGCGTAGACCCAGAAGGTGCCGGCGCCGTAATTCCAAGGCGCGAGCAGCAGGGCGAGCGCCACGATCCCGGCGACGCAAACGAGCGCCGCCCTGCCCGTCACCCAATAGGAACGAAAGTAGAACCCCAAGAACGCCGCGAGCGTGGCGCCGATCGCGATCCAGACCCGAAGCGGCGCGTGCGCGAAGGCCGGATAGGTGACGATCGGCGCCAGGTAGATCAGCCAGACGTAAGGCGTCCAGCCGATATCGGGGCGATCGGGCAGTAATCTCATGGCGTCTTTTGGCTACGCATCCATCCTACCTGGGATGAGCTGGAACCTAGCCGTAAGTGTGCCCGCGGTCGCGCTGGTAGCCGAAACGCGCCGCGGCGAGGCAGAGGGCGGAAAAGAGCGCGAGGACCGCGAGGCTCACGAGCGGATTTTCACGCCGGCCGGCGGCGAGCGGGGCGAGGGCGAGCTGGCCCAGGTGGTACGGCGGCAACGCCACCGCGACCTTCTGGAGCAGCTTGGGCAACATTTCGATCGGCAGCCAAAGCCCGGAGCAAAAGCCGAGCGGCATGGAGATCAGATTGACCACCGCGGGCGCCGAGCTCGGGCCGGCGAGGTAGCCGATCGCGAGGGCGAGCGCCGTGAACGGCAGCGACCCGAGCGTCAAGATCGCGACGAAACGCAGCCAGGCCGAGAACGGCAGATGGACGCCGCCGAAACCGACCGCGAGCGAGCAGAGACCCAGAATCACGAGCAGGGCGAACCCGGCGCTCACCAGTCCCTTCGCCGCGAAATAGGTGAGAAGCGGCATCGGCGTGGTACGCCGCAGTTGCAGCCATCCTTGCCCGCGTTCGAGCGCCACGCCCACGCCCACCGCGAGAAGAGTGGTCGAGAGCACGCCGAACGTGGCGTAGGTGCCGAGCAGATAGGTCGGAAAGCCGAGGCCCCCGGCGTGTCCCTGGCGGGCGAGGGTGAGCGCGAAAAGGGTATAGAACAAGAGCGGAAAGCCGAGCGTCGGCAGCGCAAAACCGGGCTGGCGGATGAGTTTTTGAAACTCGGTGCGGACTTCAAGCGCCAAGGTTCTCGACCAGGGATTCATGCGGCCTCCTCTCGGGAGTCGGTGTCGGAAGTTGAAAAACCGGTGAGCGCGAGATACGCCTCTTCGAGGTTGGCGCCGTCGACCGAAGCCTTGATCTCGGCCGGCGTGCCCGAGGCCACCTCGCGGCCGCGGGCGAGCAGCACGATCCGGTCGGCGAGCGCGTCGGCCTCTTCGAGGTGGTGGGTGGTGAGCAGGACCGAGCCACCGCGGGCGCGGAACGCGCGCACCGCCGCCCAGAGCGAGCGCCGGCTCTCGATGTCGAGACCCGTGGTCGGCTCGTCCAACACCAGGAGGTCGGGATTGCCGCAGAGCGCGAGACCGAACAGCGCGCGGCGCTGCTGGCCGCCGGAGAGCACGCCGAAACGACGGTCGACGAACTCGCCGATCCCCGCCCGGCGAATCGTCTCCTCGGTCGGCAGGGGCCGCGGGTAGTAGCTCGCGAACAGGCGGAGCAGCTCGCGGACGGCGAGCGTCTCCGGCACTTTGCCGACCTGGAGCATCGCGCCGAGCCGTGCGCGGGCGCCGCGCTCTTGGGGGTCTCGGCCGAACAGCCGGGCGCTGCCGGATGTGGGCCGGGCCAGGCCGAGGAGCAGCTGGATCGTGGTGGTCTTGCCTGCGCCGTTGGGCCCGAGCAGCGCGAGCACCTCGGACGGCCGGATTTCCAGGGTCAGCCGGTCGAGCGCGAGGATCGGGCCGTAGGTTTTGGCGGCGGCGGTGAGTACCACCACCGGGGATTCGTCGGGTGGGTGCATGGGCGTCTTCCTCCTGAAGAGAAGGATCGCCCGGGAGGAGAACCCGCCGGTAGAGACCGTCGTCACGAATCCCGGGTGACAAACCTCACCCGGGCGCACACTGAGGTGCGCCCCTACATTCGTTCATGTCCCGCGAAACGCGTCTCAGCGTCGTAGGGGCAGACCTGCGTGTCTGCCCTGTCTGCCTTCATTTCGGCGCCGCTTCTAAGGCTGCTTCGGTGCTTTCGGCGCGCCCGGGATCGTGATGTCGAGGGGAGTCACCGGGCCGAAATCGGAGAGCGGGCGCTCGCGCGGTGCGGCCGGTCCAACCACCACGATCGCGAACTTTTCCGGATGGATCAGCCGCTCGGCCGCCCGCCGCACCTGATCCGTGGTCACCGCCTCGACTCCCAGGCGATAGCGCTCGTACCAATCGGCGGGATAGCCCCAATATTGGAGCGTCAGCTGCTGGCGCAGCGTCTTCCTCACCGAATCGCGGGTGAACACGAACGACGAGAGGATCGCTTTCTTCGCCTCTTCGACTTCCGTGTCGGAAGGCGGCTGAACGGACAGACCCTTTGCCTCTTCGAGCAGCGCGGCGACGCCCGCACCGGTCGTCTCGGCCTTCGTCGTGAGCAGCAGCTCGGTGACGTCCGGCCGTCCCCACTCGCTGGTGACCCCGCCGAACACCACGTAGCCGAGCGCCTTCTTCGATCGGACGTTGGCGAACAGGCGCGAGGAGAACCCGCCGCCGAACAGCTGGTTCAGCACCTCGACGGCGAAAAAGTCGGGATCGTCGCGACGGATCCCCAGATACCCCATCGCGATGTTGGCCTGGGGGATCTCTTCGAGATCGACGGTATAGACCCCCGGTTTCACCTCGTGAGGCGAGTCCGGTTTCGGCTCTTCGAGCGCAGCCCCGCGCGGCCAATCGCCGAATGCTTCGCGGACCCGGGCGAGAGTCGCCGCGACGTCGATATCGCCGACGATTCCAAGCACGACGCGCTCGGGATGGAAGTACTTGGCGTGCCACGCGACCAGATCGGCGCGGCGGATCCCGGCGAGCGACGCGAAGGTCGGCATCCGGGCTTCGGGCGAGTCCTTGCCGAACACGATCTCGCGGAACTTGCGGTCGAGGATGTCCTGCGGATCGTCGTTCTGGCGGGCGATTTCCGACATCGACCGATTGCGCGCCAGCTCGATCTTCGTGGCGTCGAACGCCGGCCGGCGCAGGACGTCTGCGAAGGTCTGGAAGACGTCCGAGAAATCTTCGCGCAGAGCGGAGAGCCGTGCCATTCCCATGTCCTCGGAGATCGAGGTCTCGATCGTCGCCGCGCGATTCTCCAAGAAGTCGTCGATCTCGTCTCCCGTTTGGCGTTGGGTGCCGCCGGTGCGTAGAACCCGCCCGGTGAGCTCCGCAAGGCCGACTTTGTCGGCGGGCTCGTAGAGGGATCCGATGCGGATGAACGCCGTCGCATCGACCAGGGGCAGCTCGTGATCTTCGAGCAGGAGGACGGTGAGGCCGTTGTCGAGCACCACGCGCTGCGGCGTAGGGGCGGTCGTCTCACGCAGGGGCGGAAAGCGTAGCTCGGAGGCCTTGTCGGCCTGGGAGAAGGCGGCGGAGCCCGAGGCCGCGAGGCCCCAGGCGACGCATCCGGCGGCGACGAGGAATCGTGCGGGTCGGCGGCTCATGGTCAATTCCCTCCCTGCGCCGTGGTCGGTCCGGGGGCGGGATGCTCGTCGCGAATCACTTCGCCCACGGTCCGGTGGGAATCGACGAACGTCGCGGTCGCGATCCTCGCCACGTCGGCTTTGGTTACCTTGTCGACCCGGTCGAGATAGCGGAAGGTCTCGCGCCAATCGCCGAAAGCTCTTTGCGAATCGGCGAGTTGGCGGGCGAGCCCTTCGTTGCTCTGCAAGTCGCGGAGCAGTGTCGCGCGTACGCGGCGCTTGGCGCGGGCCAGCTCGGCATCGGCGAGGTCGCCCGTCTTCAGGCGATCGAGCTCCGCGCGTACGGCGTCGCGCACCTGGTCGAGCGCGGCGCCTTGCGCCGGGACCACGAAGACCCCCCAGAGGTGGGGGTACTTGGTCCCCGGAATGCCGCTGAACGTGCTGACCGACACGGCGAGCTTCTTGTCGCGCACCAACGACCGGTAGAGCCGCGAGGCGCGCCCGCTCGACAGCACCAGGTCGAGCACGTCCCAGGCCGGCTCGTCCGGATCGGTGACCGCCGGCTTGTGGTAGGCCTCGATGTAGATCGGCTCGGAGCGGTCGCGCAAGACGATCGTCTTTTCGGCGATCTGCTCCGGCTCGACCGTGCGTAGGGCTTGCGGCGTCGGCCGTGCGGGAATTCGCCCGAAGTATTTCTCGATCATCGGAATCGCGGTCGCCGGATCGACGTCGCCCACCAGAACGGTCAGCAGGTTGCTCGGCGCGTACCAGGTGCGAAAGAACGCTTCGGCTTCCGTACGGGTGAACGATTGAAGATCGCTCTTCGCGCCGATCGTCGAACGGCCATACGGGTGGCTGACGAACGACGAGCCGAGCAACTGCTCGATCAGCTTTCCCACCGGCTGGCTGTCCACCGAGTAGCGGCGCTCGTCTTGCACCACGTCGCGCTCCTGGTAGAACTCGCGAAACACGGGATGGAAGAAGCGCTCCGATTCGAGGTAGGCGAACAGCTCGAGCTTGTTGGCAGGCAGAGAATAGAAGTAGCGCGTCGTGTCGGCGCCGGTGCTGGCGTTCAAGCCCACGCCCCCTTCGCGCTGGATCAGCGAGTCGAACTCCCCTTTGACCACGAAACGGCCGGCCTCTTCCTCCCGCCGCTTGAATTCGGCCTGGAGCGTTTCGAGCTTTTGAGCGTCGGGGTGTGGCGCAAGACGCTCCGCCTGCCAAGCCTGATAGGCCGTTTCCACCAGGGCGAGCGCCTTTTCCTCGGCCGGCCAGTCGGTCGTGCCGATGTTCGGCGTCCCTTTGAACGCCATGTGCTCGAACATGTGCGCGAGGCCGTAGATCCCCGGCACCTCTTGCGCCGAGCCGACGTCCGCCAGAGTGACGAACGAGAACACGGGAGCCACCGGCCGCCGTACCAGCAGAAAAGTCCAGCCGTTGGCAAGCCGATGCACGGTCACCCGTTGCTCGAACGACGCCAGGCTTTGGGCCGAAACCGGCAGGGAGGCGAGCGCCACGGCGAGCAGGACCGCCGCGGAAATCCAGCGAAGAGCGTGTCGGAACCTCATGGGCACCTCGGATCTTTCGTGGTCGGACGGACGATAGCACTCGCCGTGCCCGTGCCCAAGGTGGCCGGGACGAGGCGGGTCAACGCCGGGAGGAGCCGTCGCGTGAGACAGAACCTCCGGCAGGGAAGGCACCCGCCGGAGGTTGAGATCGGCGAACCTACCCCGCGAGCGCTGCCGCCAGCGGCACGACCGCCAGCTCCTTCACCTTTCGCAGCCGCCGGTCTTCGCTCGCGAACGTCTCCGCCCCTGCGGCCAGCGCGGTGGCGAGATGGATCGCATCGGGAGTGCGCAGGTCGTAGCGGGCGCGCAGCTCCGCGGCTTTCTCCGCGGTGTCGAGGTCGAGCTCGTGGAAATCCAGGTTGGGGAAGGACTCCAGGAGATCCCGATAGCGGCGGCAGAGGTCGCCCCGGCCCATGCGCTTGGGGACGACCAGGATTTCGAGCAGGGCGAGCGCCGAAGCCGCGAGACGGCAGCGGCCAAGCTCGGCGGCTTCGAGCAGGGCGTTGGCGGCCGGGCCGAATTCGCGGCTTCCTTCGAAGTGGTAGACGAACAGCATCGAATCGACCCCCAGAAGGGGGAGAGTCCGCGGGATGGCCATCACTCCCACCCCTCGCGCTCGCGCTCGATCGCCGCAGCGCCACCGGCCTCGTGCCAGACCTCGGCTCCGAGACCGCGCAGGGCGGCACACCAGCCGCCTTTGGCGCTTTCGAGCGTGATCTGTTCGCCGTCGAGGCGGAGCAGCACGACATCTCCCGATTCCAGGCCGAGCCGGCGGCGCACCTCGCTCGGGATCGTGATTTGGTATTTCTCGGTCAGTTTCGCCGACGACAGGATCATGGGACGCCCTCCTCGCAGCCTCCTTACATTATCTGTAATCAGTAAGGGGATTGCAAGGGGATACGACAATCTTCTTGGCTGGGTGAGCATGTTTCCTCCTAAGGGTGGATGGTTCATCCCCCAAAGACGGAAACCGACCCCTTGGATCTCGACGATTCCGGAAAAAAACTGCGGGCGGTCTCCCTCCCGGG
This sequence comes from Thermoanaerobaculia bacterium, assembly GCA_035995205.1. Taxonomy (GTDB): domain Bacteria; phylum Acidobacteriota; class Thermoanaerobaculia; order Multivoradales; family UBA5704; genus DASYKS01. The sequence continues at coordinate 63,662 of DASYKS010000065.1, read as the reverse complement.
AGGGAGACCGCGAAATCGGTTGGGCCGCCGCGCTACTTTTCGGGGACGAAGTCGAGCGCCGCGGAGTTCATGCAGTAGCGCAGGCCGGTGGGCTTCGGGCCATCGTCGAACACGTGCCCCAGATGGCCGCCGCAACGGGCGCACACCACCTCGGTGCGCTTCATGCCTAACGTCCAATCGCTGTGCTCGATCACATGCCCGGGATCGATCGCCGCCCAGAAGCTCGGCCAGCCGGTGCCGGACTCGAATTTGGTCGCCGAGCTGAACAGGGGAAGCTTGCAGGCGGCGCAAACGTAGGTCCCCTTCTCGTGGTTGTTCCAAGTTTTACCGGTGAAGGCGCGTTCCGTGCCCGCCTTCCGCAGAACCTGATATTGCTCTGGAGTCAGCAACTTGCGCCATTCGTCGTCGGTCTTTTCGATTTTCTCAATCACGTCTTTCCCCTTTTTTTCACCGGCCGGGGCCTTGGTGTCCCCTTTCGGGGCATTGCGCGCGAAGGCAAACGTCGCCAGGACGCCGGCCACGAGAACCACGAGCAGGAGGGTCAGGATTTTCATCGGAGCCATCTCGCTTTCTCGGCCTTTGATTGCGGCTGGGGGCCGATCGCCAAATCCGGGGTCAGGTGAATCCACCGGGTCCTTGAGAATACGCGCAGTCGAGCCAAGCGGATTGGGGATCCCTTCGCATACCCTTGATCCGGTTTTGGGAGGGATCGCGCCCTTACCCCGTAGGAAGATCTTACCGAGAAAGAGCGAAATAGGAGTACGACATGAATCGAGCGCGAACCTCCGTTTGCTTCGGTCTGGGGCTCGGCGCTTTCGCCCTGGCCTCAATAGCGTATCCCTTGGACGAGGGAGAAAAGAGCGACGGACTGCCGGAGCCGGCGCCTCCGGCGGTCGAGGGGAAAGCCGTCGTCGATCATGTGTTCGGCAGCGGGACGGCTGAGTCCCAGTACTCCAGCCGGTTGATGGAGCTGATCGAAGAGGCTGAGAACGAGGGCAAAGCCCCAGTGGTTTTCCCTGCCGAGCCGAGGGGGCTAGTGACCTCCGGATTGAACCGCAAGGTCTCGGGCGAGGTTTCTTTCCCGCTCAACGAGGTCGCGCTCGCGGTTTCGGCGAGCGAGCCGCGGCGCATCGCCGTCGGCGCCAATGCGACCACGGACGTGGGGCTGCGTCAGGCCATGTTCGTCTCGAGAAACGGCGGCCGGACGTTCCGGTTCAGCCTTTTGCCGACCACCTCCGCCACGACTTTCCTCGAAAGCGATCCGACCTTGGCGTGGGAGAGCGACGGCACGCTGTGGGCCGCGACCATCGAAGGGCAGGGCGGCGCCACCGGCCTCGCGCTCAAGGGGCAGACGTTCACCTCGGACGACGAGGGCGCAACGTGGACCTACGCCGGTTCATTTTCAGGCTCCGAGCGGATCTCCGACCGGCCGACCCTATGGATCGATTCCTCGTCGTCGTCGAGCTTCCGCGGCTCGCGCTACGTCACCTGGCACAGCGGTGCGGCCTACGTCACCCGGCGGAGCGCGGAGGCGACCGAATGGAGCGCTCCGGTGCGCGTGAGCCCGACGGACGCTCATTGCTTCGGCGGCGACTTGAAGACCGACGCCGCCGGCAGGATCTATACCTTCTGGCCCGATACGAACCGCAAGACGATCTTCGTCGCGATCTCCGACGACGGGGGCGTCGGGTTCTCTTCACCGGTCGCGGTGGCGCCGGTCGAGAAACCGTTCAACTCTCTGGTGATCAGCGCCGCCGGGAGGAGTCCTTTGAACCATGTGACGGCGGCGGTCTGGAAGCGCTTCGATACGCGCCGGGCCTTCGTCGCCTGGTACGACCCGGCGAAGTCTCCGAACAGCGGTTCCCGCATCTGGTTTGCCGCGTCGAGCGATGGCGGGGCAACCTGGACGGCGCCGATCGAGGCATCGCCGGTTCCTGGTTTCGCGGACCAGTTTCACCCGGTGTTAGCCGTCGATTCGCGCACCGGGCGGTTGGCCCTCTCCTTTACCGATACCACCGGGGATCCCTCGGGCTTGACCACCAGGCGCGCGGTGGTCATCTCGAACGACTTCGGCCGTAGTTGGAGCGAGCCCCAGCCGCTATCGACCGAGCGTTCCAATGTGCTGACCGGACAGGGGCTGATCTACGGCGACTACCAGTCGATGGTCACGCACGGCGCCCGCTCGTGGGCGGCGTGGACCGACCGGCGCACGACGGCGGCCACCTCGATATGGCTGGCGGAATTTCGGATGCTTTCGATCGGCGTCGTCCTGAAGCCGATCAGCGGGGCGTCGAAGCCCTAAGTTGGGTCTCGCGGCGGGGAGGTTTGGGCACGACTCTTGCTGCGTAAAAATCACCGAGTCGTTGAATTTCTCCTCCTTTTTCGGAGCAGAGGACATCGGGGCAACCCGGTGTTCGCCTTGCGATGCGATGGCCGGGGTGTGGACGGCACCCCGGCATTTTTCTTTCCTGTGCTCCAATTTTATGTATTCGGCGCCGATCCGGATTCAATCTCAACGACCAGGCCTAGAAACCCCGCCTCGTCGAGGATCGCGACTCCGAGGCGCGCGGCGTCGTCCGCTTTGGAGCCGGGATCGCTCCCCACCACGACATAGTCGGTCGTCTTGCTGACCGAGGAGACCGCCCGGGCGCCGAGCTGTTCGATTCGCTCCTTCGCCTGTTCCCGCGACAGGGTTTCGAGGCCGCCGGTGAAGACGAACTTCTTGCCCAGAAGCGGGCTCGGCGCGGCCGGCGCGGGCGCGGTCACCGCGGCCAGCTCGATCACCTCGCGCAGAGAATCGAGCACCGCGGCGTTTTGCGGTTCGGCGAAAAAGGCCAGAATCTGCTCCGCCATTCGCGGGCCGACCCCCGGCACGGTTTGCAGCTCCTCGGCGCTCGCCGCCCGGATGCGCTCGAAGGTCCGGAAATGACGCGCCAGGTCGCGGGCGACCGCGGTGCCCACTTCGGGAATACCCAGGCCGTAGAGAAAACGCGCCAGCTCGGTCTTGCGCGCGCGGTGGAGCGCCTCGATCAGTTTGGTCGCCGACTTTTCAGCGAACCCTTCGAGCGGCGCGATCTGCTCCCGGGTGAGCGCGAACAGGTCGGGGAGTTGGCGGACCAGACCCTGGGTCACGAACAGCTTCGCGCTCTCGTCGCCGAGCCCCTCGATGTCCAGGGCGTTCCGCGATGCGAAATGGACGATCCTTCCGACGAGCTGTGCCGGGCATTCGAAGCTGTTCGGGCAGACCGTGAACGGTCCCCGCTCGATCAGGCCCGTGCCGCAAGAGGGGCAGGCCGCCGGCATCTGCCAGGGGGTGCTCCTCTCGCGGTCCGGTTCTTCGATCCGCTCGATCACCTGCGGGATCACGTCCCCGGCGCGCTGGATGCGCACGCGGTCCCCTTCGCGCACGTCCTTCCGGCCGACCTCCTCGCGGTTGTGGAGAGTGGCGCGCGCGACGGTCACGCCGCCGATTTCGACCGGCAGCAGAAAGGCGACCGGGGTGACCACTCCGGTACGGCCGACCGACGGGAAGATCGACAGGATGCGGGTAATTTCTTTGCGCGGCGGAAACTTGTAGGCGAACGCCCAGCGCGGATGGCGGGCGGTGAAGCCGAGCCGCTCTCGCTCTCCGAGATCGTCGAGCTTGATCACGATGCCGTCGATCTCGTAGCCCAGGTCGTCGCGCGCGCCCTCGATCTCGCGGTGGTAGGCGAGGATCGTCTCGACGTCGGCCCCCTCCGAGATCCGGTCGTTCACCCGGAAGCCCCACTGCCGAAGCGCCGCGAGCGACTCCCGTTGAGACGTAACGTCGGCGGGAGCCGCGGCGCCGGGTCCGTAGGACAGCACGTCGTAGGCGTACATGTCGAGCGGCTTGGCGGCGGTTTGCCTTGGGTCGAGCTGGCGGATGGCGCCGGCCGCGACGTTTCGCGGGTTCGCGAACGGCTCCTCGCCCGCCGCGACCAGCCGCTCGTTCAGCTTGTCGAACTCCGCGTTCCGCATGATCACTTCGCCACGGATGGCGAGAAACGGCGGGATCGCGCGCTCCTCGCCACGCAGACGCAACGGAACCGCGGGGATCGTCCGGACGTTCTCGGTCACCCCTTCGCCCTTCAGGCCGTCGCCGCGGGTCGCCGCTCGGACGAGCCGCCCCTGCTCGTAGACCAGCTCGATCGACAGGCCGTCGAGCTTCGGCTCCAGCACGTAGCGCAACTCCACCCCCGTGCCGAGCCCTTTCCTTACCCGCTCGTCGAACCGGCGCAGCGAAGCCTCCGCGTTGTCCGATTCGAGCGACAGCATCGGCGCCGCGTGCTCGACGGTGGGGAAGCTGTCGACCGGGGTGCCGCCCACCCGCTGGGTGGGGGAGTCGGGGCTCAACAGCTCGGGATGCGCCTCTTCGAGCGCCTTCAGCTCGCGAAACCAGGAGTCGTACTCGTCGTCAGACACTTCCGGCCGATCGAGCACATAGTAAAGATGGTCGGCACGGCGAATCAGAGCCGAGAGCGCCTCGGCGCGCTCGCGCGGGGAGTTTGTTTTAGGGCTTTTTCCGGTCTTCACGCCGGTCTTCGGGCTCATGGCACTCCTTCCTTGGGGCGGGCGAAACTCTACCGCACAGCCGCCGCCGCTCCGCCGGGCCGGAGAACAGGTCGAACGAACCCGCCGACCGGTGGTGCCGTCGCGCTCACCCCCGGCGCGGCCGCGGCCACCACTGTTAAGGTTCCGGCCACCGGTGCTCCGGTTCGCCGCACCGGTCGGACCGTTCCCGCCACCAGTGCCCCGGCCCCGCGCAGTGGTGTGCCGGCTCGTACCACCGGTGCCCTGGCCCAGCGCAGGGGTGTGCTGGCCCGTACCACCAGTGCCCTGGCTCAGCGCAGTAGTGTGCTGGCCCGTACCACCAGTGCCCTGGCCCGGCGCAGTGGTGTGCTGGCCCGTACCACCAGTGCCCTGGCTCAGCGCACTGGTGTGCTGGGCCGTACCACCGGTGCCCTGTCCCAGCGCAGAGGTGTGCCGGCGCGTACCACCAGTGCCCTGGCCCAGCGCAGTGGTGTTCTGGCTCGTACCACCGGTGCCCTGGCCCAGCGCAGTGGTGTGCCGGCGCGCACCACTGGTGTCACGGTTCGGCTCACTGGTGCCGTGGCCCGGCGCACAAGTGTTGTGGGTCGGCTCATCGGTGAGCTGGCCCATGGGACCGGTGTCCGGCACCGGGCAATCAGCGCTCCGGGCCGACGCTCCGGTGTTTTCCTGCGGAACCTTACTTTGGGCTTTCCGCTGATCGATTTTCGGCCTCCGCCGCGAAGTTGCGGAAGCGCGAAAAGTGGTGCGCGGCGAAACGCTTTCCCCTAACGGCACTCGGTTTGGCCGAGTGCCGGCTCGTACGCGCCGGAAGAATCGCCTGGCAGCTCTTGCGGTCTCCGAAATATCTCACGCGCCGCGCGCTGCTGCTCGCCCGATTGTGTTCGGCAGACATTATGTTTGACAGACATCAAGTGCGGCGCAGACGAACCTCTCCCGCCTGCTTCACCAGCTGCTCGACGCTTCCATCCTGACGCGCGAGCTGCCATTCGGTGAAAGCGTGCGATCGACCAAGAGAATCCTCGACCGCATCGAAGACCCGACGATGCGTTTCTGGTTTCGGGTCTTCTCGCCGCACCAGAGCCGGTGGCGCACCTATACGGCCACAGAAAAGCGGACTCGTTCACGAACACGCCGCGACGGTGTTCGAAGACGTGTGCCGGGCGCTCTACCCGGGCGCGCAACGGTACTGGGAAGGCGACATTGAGCTCGATCTGGTCGCACCTGACCCCGACGACCCCGAGCGACTGCTCGTGGCCGAGGTGAAGTGGCGTCGCCTGAGCGCCGCCGAGCGGAAGAAAGTGCTCCGCGAGCTTGAGAGCAAGTGGTCGCGCTGCTCCCTGCGGACGCATCACCCGAACGTCCGCTTCGACGTTTTCGACGCGAGGATTCTCGCCAGGTAGCGGTCCGCGGAAGAGATCTTCACCAGATTGTAATAAGCGAAGAACAGGGCGGTTGACTCAGGAACTCCGGTAGGTTCTAGTAGACAAGAAAAATAACGATTGCATCGAAGATCTCGATCATGCCGCTCAAGACCTACATCGCCACATTGATGGCGCCAGAGCGATCGCGTTCGGGTGCGCCTCTCGGCCCCGTCCTACCGTCTTCTCCCCGCGGGCGTGAGGAAGGCAGCGCGCGGACCGCTCCGGCCCTTAGGCAGGTCCGTCTAACGCCGAGCACGGCCGCGTGCCTCGCGTCGCATCCCTTGGCGGGTAGCATGTTGCGTCGCTCGCTGACTCCATCCCAATCCGTGTCAGGCAGTCCGCCTCGCCACGGGCTTAGTATTTATGCGGATCTGCCTATAAGCGTTAGGCCGCACAAGTCAACGCGGTGAAGGCCACGTGAGCGCGAAATCGAACCTGAGCCGATACATCGGCGCACAGAAGATGGGCACGTCACACTTGCTGACGGGCCATCTCTGGCTTGAGCATCTCTTGACCAGGGGCCTCATCGCGACGCTTCGACGGCCCGATGCTCTCTTCAAGACCCGGAATCCAAGTTTCTTCTACTCGTGGCACTCTGCGAAGCTCACGATGTCGTTGAACCCCACCTCGCCGACGCCCTCCGGTTGATCAACGCCATGCGGAATCGTGCCGCACATCACGCTCACTATTACCCGGCCGACGCCGAGTGGGCAGCCGTACGATCGGCTCTGGAACGAACGGCGGAGGATCTCGCCAAGTTTCCCGACGAATGGGGTGAACCGCTCGAGGCGGCGGCCGAGTTCCTCGAGCGCAGGTTCATGGGCTCGATTATTGAAGGGGCATCGACTGCACATGACGTCTAACGACCGGTTGCAGCGGACTTTCCGCTGCGCAGCCCGCCGCTGAACCGGAGCGTTCGACCGTGAGGGGAACATGAGCGACGGACGGTTTCGCCCTTTCTTGGGCTTCGTGCTGATATCGGCGGCTGTCGTCGGCGTCTCTCTCCTGATTGCATCGTACGTGATCTTCCCGCCGGGATCATCGCTCACGTGCCGCGCGACCTTCTCCCTCTCCGAGACACAGCGAGTGCAGGAGACTTTCGAACACATGTTTCCGGGTCACATGGGGATGGAGCCGCCCGAGGGTAGGCTGTTGTGGGCAGGCTTCATGGCGCTGATCGTGGGTGTTCCGTCGAGTCTCATTCTCCGGGTGTGGGCAAGAAAGTCCAGCCTCAGAAAGGCAGCCGTAGTTGGTCTTGGGCTTGGATGTTTCCTTGAGTATCTCCTCGAGTCGATGCTCGGTCTGATGCTGAACTCGCACCACTCCGAGAGTGCCGGTCCCTTCATGAGCTCCGAAGCCCCGCTGATCTCTTTCAGAGTGGACAGCGTGGAACCGATTGGGACAGTGCTCAACATGATCAGTTCACTCCTGATTCGCACGCTATACCCGTTGGATGTGACGGGGTTCTATGTACTGCTCCTGATCCCGCTTGCCGGAGGAGTCCTAGCACTCATGCTGACCAAGAAGGTGGGGGGTGATGTGTGATCCGGTCAGACAACAGCATGCAGCGGAAGGTGCTGTGCGCCGCCGCCGATGCTGAGCGTTAGTTCCTTGCAGCCGGCCCGGCAAGTGAACGCAGTCGTTCGGTCCCAAGGAGGTTGTTCCGATGGCATTATGGAAGAAGCTGTTCGAAAAACGCGTTTCAAGCTCGACGCACAGCGCGTCGGGAGAGCCCGAGGCGGATATCGATGAGCAGATAGATGCCGCTTCCACGGTAATGGGCTACCGCGACGAAGGTTGGCTCAAGCTTGTCTGTGACGCCGCCGGTCAGGTTGTCGGGTTCTGGCTGGGACGAGACCCCGGAAAGAACCTTCTCCCGTCCTTCCTGAAGATGGCGGCCGTCAGCGAGAAACTCGACGAGGCGAGCTACATCTCCATCTCGCTTGGCGACTATCGTGTTGTGACCAACACTTTCGACGAGCGGGGAGGTCACTACGTGATGATCGGTCCTGCTCGTGCTCCCGGTGAGCAGATCGCACCGTTGGAGTCGGTGCGTTGGAGGAAAGGGGAGCCTAACCCCAAGAGTGATCACGTAGAGCGTTTCACTGAGGGCGTGCAGGGGGTCAGGTTCACTTGCCCAACCTGCAGACTTCCGAACTACTGCTACAACATAGCTGAGGACGCAGGAGCAATGGTGCAGTGCGGGCACTGTGGGAACATCGCACATGTACCCGCCGCGTACAAGAACGCTCGAACGACGAGTCAGCTAGAAATACGAGGCTGCTCGTATGTTCCAATCGCAGAATTCGGCGATTGGTTCTTTGCGCACCCGTACTATTCGTCATCAAACGCAGAGGATTGGGGCTCATACGGACTCTGGGCATTCTGTGCTTCTTGCAAGCACCGGTTCGCAAGTACTGTTCTCGCGATCTTCCCGGTCGCCTCTCGGGCTGGAGGCCTGATGTTCAATGCGAATTCTCCGGCCTCTGCGAAGGACATGCAGGGGCTTCTCGGCGGCAAGTGTCCAGCCTGCGGCAATTCCGATCTTCTAGCCCTCATGGTCGAGATACCACCTTCTGTGCGTGAGAAGATCGATCGTGAGCGCCGACGTAGGACGTCGGGCGCCTAACAACCGGTTGCAGCGGACTGCGCGACCTCCGGCCCGCCAAGTGAACGCAGTCGATAGGCAGCACAGAACCGGCGTCCTTGATTCGCGCGCTGTGTATTGCTACCATGCAATACATGAAGGCGGTTCCGCTGGCTCGAACCAAAGAAGTCCGCGACGACGGAACCATCGTCGAAGTAGTCATCTGGACCTACCGGAACCGCTCTCGCCGAGCGCGGGCACTTGTTCAAGTACAGACTCTTCTACGGGACACCCCTAGAGGAACGGGTGCGCTACGACAACGAGCGCGGCAAAGGCGATCATCGCTACGTCGCCGGGAAAGAGTTGGCCTACGTCTTCGTGTCCGTGGATCAGCTGCTTGATGACTTCGAACGCGATGTTCAGAACTGGAGTTCGCAATGAAGGCCATCATCGAAGTAGCAAAGCGCGGGTCAGCCGTTCGTGCAGCTCGGCAGCAGATTTCGGCATCACGTCGGGGCCAAGCACCGGACTATCGCCTGAGCTTTGAATCGGCCCGGGCGCTCTTTGCTGATCTGACTCCGGCGCGGTTAGAGCTTCTAGGCACTCTTCGTCGCGTGGGACCGTGTAGCGTCTACGCACTGGCGAAGGCAGCGGAGCGAAACTACTCAAACGTACATACGGACATCGGGCGCCTCGAAGAGATTGGCCTCGTTGAGCGTACCGAAGAAGGCTCAGTGTCGGTGCCGTACGAGTCAGTAGAAATCCTAGTGCCTTTGGCGCAGGTGGCGAGTGCTGCCTAGCGCAGCGGCGGCCAACAAGCGGCCGACGATGACCTGATCGTGCCGTCGGCATCCGCCCAGAGCGGAAGGGGTTCGGCCCGCCCGCGACCTACTTCAAAAAAGTCTCCAGCTGGGAATGGCGGGCCACGTACTCTCGCAGCACCCCATCCATTCGAGCTTGCCAGCCTTCGCCGGTCGATTTGAAATACTCGATGACCTCAGGGCTGTAGCGCACCGAGAGCAACTGCTTTTTGCTCACAGACTTCGGTCGTCCACGTAGCGCACGCAGCGGCACCATGGCCTGGAGCTGCTCATCCGTAAGAGGTTGCGCATCGGGATCCGCTTTCGCGGCGGCGAGGATGGCCGCATTCTCCTCGCGCGTCGGCACCTTGAGGGCAGGCCGCTTAGATGTGTTTGACATAGTACTTCACCTCGCGACGCTCGGCTCGGCGCAAGCTGATGATTCGCCGCACTTCGCCACGATCCACAAAAGCCGCGTAGTAGAGGGTATCCGCCTGAGGCGCCAGCGCGATCATCCGTGCCTCGTCGTAAGCAAACCGATCATCCAACCACGCCAGCGCTGCATCCCAATCGAGTTCCCTTGCCAATGCAAGTGACACACCGTGCCTTGCGACGTTGATCGAGTCCTTGGCGGGTTCGAACTCAATCAGCATGACATACGGTAGCTACAGAAAATCAGGCTGTCAAGTTCGCGCCCGCATATATTTGTCGCCGTGCCTTACGAGGCCCCCATGATAGCTCGACCCCTGGGGGCCGTCGACTAGCCAGGCGCCGACGGCGGCCGGTGCAGCTGTTCAGACGGGCTGTCTGACACTTCCGGCCGGTCGAGCACGTAGTAGCGATCGTCATGACGGCGAATCAGAGCCCGGTGCGCTTCGTTGTGCCCGCGGACCTGTGACCGCTTTGGCGGCGTCGCGGGTTTCGTGAGGTAATCTCTACACCCTCCTATGAGCAAGCGCGGAATCGACGATCCGGAGTCCGGAGCCTACGAGGACGACGCGCGGGAGCTCGAACGCGAGCTGGCTGCCGTCGTGCGCCGGGTCCTGGCCGAGGAGCTGGAGAAGCCGGAGTTTCGCCGCAAGCTGGAGAGCACGGTCGCAAAGGCGATCCGCGAGGTGGTGGGGGCGCAGAAGCGGGCGCTTAGGGAAGAGGGAGAGGGTCTGCGGCGGTCGCTCGGCTCGGGTGCCCGTGCCGGACAGGAGGAGGATCTCCTCCGGGGGGAGCGCGGCCCGAAGCCGGTGGCGAGCGGGAAGACCGCGGGTTGGGGCGAGCGGCGCGAAGAGGGCAGTTGGCTGCCGCGCCGGTTCCACGAGCGGATTTGGATCCCCTGGCTGCTCGGCGGCTGCCTGGTGCTGGTGGTGGCCGGAGGCGTTTGGTTCGCGATGGAGAAATTCCATCCACGGAACTCCGGAGAAACTGTTACCTCCTTCGGCGACGCTTTGAACGATCCGGGGCAATCCGCCGGGTCGCTCCCCGGGGAGGCGGAAGATGCCGAACAGCCGGACGCCGCCGCGGGGACCGAGGGTGCCGGGTCTTCTCCTGCTTCCGGCGCGCTCGACGCGATCTGGCTGCGGGAGATCCGCGCGGCGGAAGGTGGGCTCGCCGCCGGCTCGCCGTTGTTCGCCTCGACGGCGCAGGCCCGGCTCGATTGTTTCTTCCCGCAGACCACGCGCGACCGGTTGGCGCGTCGGGCCGGCCAGCTCGACGGCGACCTCGCGGGCGACTTCGGCGCTTGCGTCCGGGAGAAATACCCGCTCGCGGCGAACACACCGAACGCCGCCGTGTTCGCCGCGCAAACGCTCGCCAGGAAGCTCTTGGTGACCAAGGGGAGGTCGGGTCTCACCTGGTGCTCGACCGCCGATCTCGGCGCGGTTCAACTCTCGCGATTCAAGCCGGACGGGGTGACCGGCCCGACGACTTTCACGGTGCTGCGAGCCGCGGTGCCGTGCCTGGGGGTCAAAGGTCTGACGTTTGATGCGAAGAGCCCGGTCGAGGCTTATCTCGCCCTGTCGTATACGGCGCTGGGCGAGATCGCTCGCCTCGCGCCCGAGGGCTAGCGCGCACGGTGAGCACCTCGGCCGGCCTCCGCCTCGAACAGGCGATCTACGGTTCCCGCTCCGGCGACCGCGACTACCGCATTCTCGCGGCGTCGCCCGGCGTTGCCCGTGCGGACCGCGACCTGCTCGAACAGCACGCGAATCTGGGCGGTACGGCGCTCATCTCCTCTTCGGTCGAACCGATCTACTCGGCGTTTCCGCTCGATCCCCGGAGCGGCCGGCAAGCGTTTTCGCGGGCGGTCGTCCTCGGCCCAGGCGGGCGCGGCAACGACTACCTGGTCCACGCCCTGATCCTTTCGCCGGATCTGCTCCAGACGCTGCGCGGCGATCTCTTCCTGCTCGACGACGCGGGTCTGTTCGGCGAGCGAAAGCCCGAAGGGGAGGAGCTGCCGGTCCTGGATCTCGACCCGGGCCGCTGGGAGCTTGCCTCGCGCCGTTCGTGCGGCGCCGACCGGCCCCTGGAGGTCGGGCTGGAGCACCTGGCGCCGCTGCTCGCCGCCCTTGCCGAAGGTCCGCTGGCGGTACAGGTCGCCGATGGAACGCTCGGCTTGGCTCTCTGCCGCGCCCTGCTCTCCGCTCTGCCGCCGGACGACCGGACAAGCCTCGGCTTCTGCAGCCGCTTTTGCCAACCGCGAGCGCTGCCCTACCGCTTTTCGGCGTTCGTGCCGGAGGACCGGGCGCTTGCCGAGCGCTATCTGCGCGGCGCGGTCCGGCCGCTCGGTCCGCCAACGGAGGGCCCGATCGCCCAATGGCTCGCGGCGGCCAAGGTCCAGATCGAACCGGTGTTCGGCCTGTCGTTGCTGCGTGACCCGGGACGTGCGGTGGCGCAGGTTCGCCTGTTACAGACCCTCCCCGACACCGGTCAGCGCCGGGCGCGCGCTCGGGACGGCAACGCGGAAAGCCGGGCGACCGAGGAGGTCTTGGAAATCGCGCGCCACCCGGCCAACGCCGCCCTGCCGCGCCTCGGTGGGCAACTGCTCGGCATTCTGGCGCACGGCTTGGAACAGAGCGCCAAGGCGGCGCTTGCGGCGGGCGACCCGGCGCCGCTGTTTGCGGAGTGCGGCAAAACGCTGGCCGAGGCGCGCCCTCTCGACCTGATCGACGAGCTGCGGGCCGACTCCGGGCTTGCCGCGCGGACGGCAGAGACCGCAGTCGCGCTCTCCGCGAGCGATCCGGCGCCGTTTCGGGCGTCCTTCGGTCGGGCGGAAAGAGATCTCGCCGTTTGGTTGGCGGAGCTGCTCGTGCATGCATCGGGTTTCGCGCTGCCGTTTTTGGCGCTCGCGTTCTCCCGTTGGCGGGAGCTGGAAGGCAACGCCGCCTTGGGAGGAATCTCGGCGCTCCTCGCCGGCCTGCCGGGCGACGTTCCTCTCACCTCCGCGCTCGCCGCGATCGAGCGGGCCGCGCCGGCCGGACAGGGCGAGGAGCGCCGGACTTGGTTCCGCTCCTATCTGCGTCTGCTGCTGCCATGGCTTGGAACGCGAGTGCCCGAGGCGCTCGCGGCAAGGATTGCGGGTCAGGAGGGGCTGCTCGAAGAGATGGGCGCGGGCGATCTCGAATCCCTGGTGCCGGTGCTCGCCACGAGCTTGCCGCAGCTTCTGGACCGAGACCGGCTGGTGGCTCTGCCCGACACGGCGCTCGAATCGTTCCTCCAGAGCGCGGCGCGCGGATTTGACGGGTCGGATCTGGAACGCCATCCCGCGCGGGTGCAGCTCGCCGAGCGGCTGGCCGCCCGTTCGGCGGAGCGGTTGGCCGAGCAAGCTGCGGCAGGCGGCCCAAGGCCGGAGCTGGTCCGCGGCGCGCTCGCGCTGATCCAGGCGGCGGCCGGCCATGTGGAGGTCGACCGGGCTCCCTTCCGCTCCGCCCTGGTAGCCCTTCTTCGCGCCCGCCCCGCGGGACTCACGGCCTCCGTGGCCCGCGCGGCGGCGCGCTTGCGCCGTCGATTCGGCCCCTTCCCGAGCTTCGAGCCCCGCGAGCTTGCGGCGATTCGTGCGCAGGCGTTCCGGGATGCGAGAGAATCCGCGCCGCGCGGAGCGGGTTGGCCGGTGCTCGTCTGGGCGGAAGCGCTCGAAGCGCGGGGTACGCGCGTCTGATGAGATCGAATCGGAGGGATCGATGATCACTTGCCCGGAGTGCGGCACGCTGAACTCCGCGGGTACCGAAGTCTGCCAGCACTGCGGCGCGGCGCTGGGACTCGCCCGCTCCGCGGCAGCTCCCGGCCCGAGCGTGGAGGCGGCCACCCGGGCGCTCATTCCCCCTCCGCCCCCGCGGCCGACGCCTGCCGCCGCGCCCGAACCGGAGGGCGACGAGGGGGAAGCCCTCGACCCGAATCACCTGGAGACCTTCACCGCCTACGGTGAGAGCCGCCGGATTGTCACCGTCATCGGTTTCGGCGCGAGCGGCAAGACCTTCCTGATCAACCGGCTGCGCGAGGCGCTGCCGCGGGTCGGCCGATGGACCACCCACCCGCGGAAGCAAGAGACGATCGAGATCACGCCGGAAGGGTTGTGGCTCACCGAGGTGAACCCGGCGCGGCGCGGCGCGGGCAGTCCCTACGTCTTGGTCGATTGCTCTGGGGAAAGCTTTCAGCGCGCGTTCGACGAGCAGTCGACCCGGGCGAGCCTGTCCGGGATCGGCGTTCGCTCTTACCTCACCGCTCTGGCCTGCGCGAGCGCTTACGTCTTCGTGATCGAGGCCGAGCACCTGGCGCAGGCGGCGGGCGGCACCGCCGCCGAACGGGCGAAGGTGGCCGCTCTTTCCGAATCGTTCTACGACATCATCGATGCCATCCGCATCGCCAAGGCTGGGCTCGCGCAACTTGGGCCGAAGGGATTCCTCGCCGAAGGGATCTCCAAGCAGGAGCTGCGGACGATTCGCGCCCGGCCGGGACCGCGATTGACCGAGCCGCTGTTCGTGGCCCTCTCCCAGGCCGATCGGCTGGAGGCGACCGAAACGTTGGACGATCCGCTGCCGTTTGCCCTCTCCGGCGCCGCGGTGCTCGCGGCGGCGGTCGAGAATCGCTTCGCCCGGTACCGCTTCGATTTCGTCAGCTCCTTCTTCGGCCACGAGGCGCTCGACGGTCGGGTCGATTACGCCCTGCCGCACTACGGCGTGGTCGAGATGTTCGATTGGCTCGACCGGCAGCTCGACGCGCGGCGCGGCAGCTGGAGCGCCCGGTTGGCCGGCGACCTCGATACCTCGTGGCCGCTCTGGCTGCGGCGACGGATCGATCCGGCGGTCCGTCCGTTCTCTCCGGTACGCGACAAGTCGGCGCCGAGGGGAGCCCGGGTTTGAGCGACGACCGTTTCGCCAAGCTTCAAGGGCGCGCCGCGACGTTCGCCTGGACGGTCGCGCTGGTCGCGATGGCGCTCTCGGCGGCCGGTTTTTTCGGGCTCCGCGCCTACCTCTCCAGCCGGGCGCTCCGGCTCGACGGCAACCCCTCCCCGCTCGCCACCAGCCTCGCCTGGCCGTGGCCGGACTTTCCTGGCACCACGCCCACCGAGCGCGCGCGGATCGAGCGCGAATTCCGGATCAAGGAACCGGTGCTCGCCGCGCGCGTCCTGCCGTGGGTCGAGATCCCCGAAGCCACGGCGCTGCGGCCGCCGGGCGGCGAGGCGCGGATCGCGCTCGAAACCGCTCTCTCCGAGGTTCGGTCGCTGCCCGATCCGGGAGAGGACGGCGCGGCGGAAGACCCGGACGCCCTGGAGCAGCGGATCGATCGCGGCATCGACGCGCTTGGGCTAGCGCGGCGGAGCCAGCCGGGGTCATGGCTGATCGACTACGACCGCGGCGTCCTTTATCTACGGCGGGGCAACGCGCGGGCCGCCGTGCGCGAGCTGGAAGGGGCGCGCCGGACGATCGACCGGACGATCCGCGCGGCCTCCGCCGGCTGCGGCCGGACGACGCTTTACGAAGCGAGCCTGCACACCCGCTACGCTCTGGGCCACGCTCAGCTCCGCGTCGCGGCCGCGGCGGACGGCGATGCCGCCGGAATGGCCACGGCGCGCGATGCCGCGATGCGCGCGCTGTCTTGGGCGCTGGTCGATCTTTACAACGCGACCGACGAGTGCCCGACGGCCTTTCCCCAGGTCGCGGGGGCGCTCCAGGTCTTCCCGCTCGCCCCGACCGCCTTGTCCTCCGGCGCGCTCGCGAGCGATCTGATCGGCGGGTACCTCGCGAGCCCCGGGTTTCATCGCAGCGACGAGCGGCCGACCGCGATCTCGTGCGATCCGTTGCCGAAAAGCGGACGCGACGAAAAGAGTTATCGCGACCGCGGGTTCTGTCGCAGCCTGAAGCGTTCAGCCGCCCCGTTCGACCGGTTGTTCCGCGACCGCTTCGAACGGTTCTACCGAGGGGACGCCAGAGCCTGGGAAGAGGAGAACCTGCTCTGGGCGCTGTCGAACGCGGTCGATTGGACGGCGGAAAACCCGACCGCGAGCCTCGACGACCCCTACCTGCTTTACAACCTCGGCGCGCTGCTCGCGCAGTTGGGCGAATTCGAGCAGGCGGCGAGCTTTCTCCATCAGGCCCAGGAGAACGCCGCGACGCTGCCGTCCGCGGACGGGGAGCGGCTCGACCGTCTCGCCGCGGCGACCGCGGTGCTCGCCGGGACCAGCCCGCGTTCCGGTATCCCCTCGCGGGGCGAGCCGAGCCTGCCGCGCGCCCTGTTCCGCAAGCTCTACCCGCCCGAGCGGGAGATCGAGTTGCCCGGCGGCGTGCGGCCGGTCGAGTTCAAGCCGGTCGGGGCGGCGTTTACCCCCACCGCCGAGTCGGCGCTCGACGACTGGCTTTTCCTGCACCTCTGGCGGAGCCTGCTGCGCAAAGGCGAGCTCTCCGCGTTCGAGCAGGAATACGCCCGCGCGCTGGGGATGAAAGGGATCTCGCGCGACTTTTTCGTCGCGTGGCGCGCCGACATGATGGCCGCCTTGGGGAACCGGGCGCTCGCCCGGGCCGCGCAGCTCGCGCCGGCCGAACCGGGGAAGGCGCGGACGATCCGGCGCTTCGTCTCGGACGACGCGGCCTTCCCGTCCGGGGTGAGGCGCCAGGCGCGCGGCGGGCTGTTCGGCGAGATCGGCTGGTTTCTGCGCACCGCCTGGCCCTGGGCCGTCGAGCTTGCGCTCGGGTTGCTGTTCGTCGCGGCGCCTCTCGCGGCCCGAAGCCTGGTGAGCGCCCACCGCCGCACCTTCGCGAGCGCCTATGCCGCGGGGCGCAACCGCGACGCGCGCGGGGTTTGAGCCGGCACGATAGGCTCCCTGCTTCCGATGCTCTCCTCGATCGCCTTCGCCGCCTCGATCGCGTTGCTGCTGGCCCTTTGGGTGCTCGCGGCTCGCGGCGCGCGCCGGGGAGATCCGATCGGCGCGACGCTCCAGGCGCTCGCCGCCGCGGTGCCGCCCCTCCTGCTCGCGGGAGTGCTGCTTTCGGCCCAGGCCCACTTCGGCGATCTGCGCGTCTCGCTCGAAGGGCTCCGCTTCCGCTTCGACCCGACCGCGCCGCGGACCGTTCGGGTGGGCGGCGCCAAGGAGCAGGACGCCCTGGTCGTTCCCGGGCTGCCCCCCGGTTTTCTCACCTTCACCTCGCAAGGTGGCGAGATTCGACTCGATCTCCATCCCGATGCCGGGCCGCCGGCCGACGAAGATGGCGGTGCTTCGCGGCTCGCGGTCGGCGCGCTCCGGGCGCGGCCGGGGACGAGGCCTTGGACCTGCCGGATCTGGCCCTGCAAGGACGAGCCGTTTTTCAATTCGGTGGCGCTCCACGAGGGGGACCAGGTTGAGGTTCCCGGGGTCGCTCCGCTCCACTTCGAGGCGGATCGACCGGGTCTCGGCGGCCCTGGCGGCCCCGGCGGCCCCGGCGGACAACGGCCGAAGCTCCCCTCCCGCGAGGGGCCGCTCGGGTTCGGAATCGGCCGCGAGCTGCCGCCGGAGCTTTCGATCTTTCCGCTGCGCGATCTCGCCTCCAGCGATTTCGACCGGCCGGTGCTGGGCGCCGGCGGCAAACCGCTCGGCGGTTTCGCCTACCGCGGTGGCGGCTACTTCCGGGGCGGCGTGTTCCTCGCGCTCACCGAGCCGGGGGTCCGGGTGGTACCGAAGAGCGGTCCTCCGGTCGAGTTCCATTCGACGGTCGCGACGCTGCGCCGAGGCGAGACGCTGCGCCTGGCGCTTTTTCGGATCGATTTCGAGGAGGCCGCCGCTCCGGAGGCGGGACCGGTTGGATTCTGGGCTCATCTCCTCGCGGGCTTGAAAGGCGGCGAGCGGCTTCATCCGCCCAGCCGTGCACAGGAGCGGCGGAGCCTTCGCGCCACCTTCGAGCGCGACGGCTTTCTTCGCCTCGACTTCGATACGCCGACCTACGTTCAGATCGAGCAGAGCGATCTCGTCGAGTTGCGTCGCCGCGCCCGGGCGGAGGGCGGCAAGGCGCTCCTGTCGCTCGCGCCCGAGCGCTTCGCCCTCTACGCCGGAGCAGGCGAGATGCTCCTTTCGTTCGCCGCGCTCGGCGAGCCGCTCGGCGCCGAGCTGTTCAGCCGGATCGAGCCGCCCGCGGGCTCCGGCGCCGCGCAACCGATCCGCGTGACCACCCATTCCGGGGTGCGCGCCTATCCGCTCGGCTCGGCGTTTCCGCTCGGCGAAGATTCGGCGGCGATCGTGCGCGTGGCCCGGCTCGGCGTTCCCTGGGGTGCCCTGCCGCTGGCCGCGGCCGTGGCGCTCGCTTCCGCGCTCGCCGGGGCGCCGTTGCGCCGCCGTCTGCTGCCGTTCGTGGTCTTGACCGGCATGGAGACGCTGCTCGCGTTCCGCGCGCTGATCGCCTACGAGGGGGCGTACCTCGATCCCGCCTCCTCGGCTTCGGCATGGGGCTCGCTCGCCACCCTCGCGCTCGCTCCGTTCGCGGTCCAGACCGCGCTGCGTCTCGCGGCCCGATCCGAGAGCGCGACGGGAGATCGACCGGATTCCGCCGCAGGCCGTTTCGGCGGAGTGACCGGGATCGCCTACGCCGCGGTCGCCCTCTCCGCGGGGGCGATCGCGCTTGCGCGCGCCGGGGTCGATCCTTTCTCGATCGTCTTGGTGCTCGGTGCCGCTCTCATCCTGCCCGCGATCTTCGGCCTTTGGCTGCTGCCGCGTTTCGCGCGGTCGTTCGCCGCGACGGAAGGGGAGCCCGGCAAGGCGCTCCGCGCGCTCCTTTGGGTCGCGGGGAGCTTGTTGGTCTGGCGTCTCTTGACGCTCTACGGGTTCGGTTGGAAGGAGCGGATCGACCTCGGACCCCGGTTCGCGGTGAGCATTCTCTACGTGCCATGGGCGCTGCTCGCAATGGCGCTCGCCTGGCGCGAGCGGCAACGCTGGCGCGGGGTGGCGAGCTTCTGGCTGCTGCTCGGCCTGTTCTTCGCGCTGGTGCCGTTTCTCGCCCGCGACTTGGGCTCGATCCTGATCTTTTCGCTGCCGCCTCTCCTGCTGTTCGCGCTGCCGTTCTTCGAGCGGCCGGGCGTGCGGAACGCGCTGCTTTTTCTTCCGCTCGCGCTCGCCGTGCTGTTCTATGCCCTGCTGCCGGCGATCCCGAACTGGCGCCCGTTGCCGACCTACGCCGAGGCGCGCGAAGACCCGGCCAAGGCGGAGGAGTTGGTCGAGAAAAAGGTGGCGGTCAAACGCAACGACCTGCGCTTCTGGAGCCGCCTGGCACCGGAAGAGCTGAAGCGGGTGGGCACCACGGAGGCCGAAGGGTTCTTGACCGTGATGGAAAACCTGCGCGCCTATGCCGCGCGCGGTCCGCTCGGGCGCGGTTATCTCGCGGTGCCTCTCTCGTCGCCGCTCGCCGCCACCCACCTGAACGACAACCTGAGCGCCGTCCACCTGCTCGGGCCGTTCGGTTGGGTCGGCGCTCTCGCGCTGCTACTGCTGTTTTGCGGTTGGATTGCCGCCTCGGTCGCCGGAGCGCCCGCGGCGCCCGATCTCGGCGCTCTGGCCCCGCGCGCCGCATGGGGTCTGCTGCTGCTCTGGACGCTCTCCCTCGCCGCCCTCTACATGCTGTCGGCGAACGTCGAGCTGCTGCTCTTTACCGGCAAGAACATCTATTTCCTCGCCGCCTCTTCGCTTTCGGACGCGGTCGAAGGGTCGCTGCTCGTGCTGCTCGCGCTCTGGGCGCTCGCCCCGACAGCGCCGAGGGTCGCGCCCGCTGTCATGGAGGAGCAGGAATGAACGCGCCGGGTCGCCGCGCCGCCCTCGCCGTGCTCGGCCTGATCGGGATCTGGCTCGTTGCCTGGTGCGGCCGGGTGGTCTACCTCGGGATGACCCGCGGCACAACGCTCCCGGCCTACCACGATCCGGAGGGGTACCGGGAGACGGCGGAGCTTTACACCCATCACGGCTGGCTGCGCTACGAGCCGACCACGCGCACGATCGAGCTCGACCCCAAGTACCGCGGAACGCCGATCGAAGAGCTGTATCTGCGCTCGCATCTCGCGGGCGACGTAGCCGACTTCAACGCCGGGGAGCGGGCGATCTTTTCGGTCGAAAACGACCAGATCTTCGGTCTCGACCCGTCCCGCCACCGGATCGCTTTGCCGTTCTCCGAGTCGCGCTCGTGGACCGGCGCGCTCACCTACCGGCCGACCAAGACCCGGATCGCCGAGCTGCGCGGCGGCGGGACCGCGATCGAGCTGGTCGGCCCGACCACCCCTTTGCGCGGGATGGAAAATCCGCCCGAGATCATTCTCCGTTCGGGCAGCGATGACGGCGCGAAGGGGAACGCTCCAGGTGCCGCGCACGCGGCCCGCGCGGTGCGCGCCGAGAAGGTGAAGCTCACCGGCCGGGGCGGCGCGTTTCTCGGTACCGTCAACCGGATCGGCGACGCTCTCCTTTTCAACCATCGCAGCCAGGCCGCGGGGGTCGAGGTCTCGGTGAGCGGCGACGAGGTCCGCCAAGGCACCCACGCCCGGCTCGATTCGGGCGATCTGCTCAAGCTGAGGTGGCGGTTGGGCAGCCGTGGCTCGCAATACGCGCTGCTCTGGAGCTCGGTGCTCGGGGAGGCGCCGCCGATCTCGGTCTATCGGCCGATCAACGGCCGGTTCCGGCGCATTCCCGAGCGTCCCGATCCGCCGTTCGCCGGCGACGTGCTGGCCGCGATCGATACCGCCCTCCATCGTCCGCCGGGCGAGGCGCCCGTGGTCGGCAGCGAGCGTTTCGATCTCGCGCTGACGCTCGATTCGGGGCTGGAGGCCGAAGTGCAGCGTCAGCTCGAAGCCTACGCCCAAGGGCTGCGCGGCCGGACCGGCGCTCCGTTCCGCGCCGCGGTCACCGTGATGGACGCCACCAACGGCGAGCTGCTCGCGCTCGCGAGCTATCCGACGGCCGAGCAATTGGGCAGCTACGGGGACGGCGACCGTTCCCGGGAGCGTTGGCTGCGCAACCACAACTTCTCTCGCTTGCCGATCGGCTCGGTGGCGAAGATCCCGTTTGCCGCCGCGATCCTCGACCGGGCGCCGTTCCTGGCCGGTCTGCGCATCCGCGGCTATGCCGAGGGGAAGTTCACGCAGCTGCTGGGGCTGGCGCTCGATCCGCCGCTCGAAGACCACGCGATCGGCGGCGGCGAGGACGGCTGGATCGATTTCGACGAGTTCATCCAGCACTCTTCAAACAAGTACGGCGCCACGCTGCTCACGCTCGCGACCGGAGTGGATGAAGCCGGACCCGGGCTGTTGCCGCCGGCGGGCGACCCGGACGTTCCGGATCAGCTCGATCCGGAAGAACGCTTCGCGATCGGCGGCGAAATCTACGACCGGCGCCCCGGGCTCAACTTGCCGATCGTCGCGAATCGCAACGCGAAAGACCCGGAGCTTGCTCGACTGGCCGCCTGCGGCCGGATCATCACCTTGGAGCATCGCGATTTCGCCGCTTCGCTCCGGCGGTTGTTCGACGTGCCGTTCACCACCAAGCACTCGGCGACCCGGTGGCCCGCGGGCGATGGCGACGACCTGATCGACACCAGCATCTGGCGCCCGGTGCTCACGCAGCTCTACGGCGACCAGCTGCCGCGCGAGACGACGTTTCGCGGCGCGAGCCCTGAGCGCGAGAACCTGGCGCTCAACCTGATTGACGACTACCGCCGCGAGTATCTGTCGCTGGTCCTGGGCGGCGGCGAGTCGACCTGGACGATGCCGCGGATCGCGAGCGTCTTCTCGCGCCTGGTCACCGGCAAAAGAATTGAGCCGCGCTTGGTCCGTCGCGTCCACCCGGAAGGAGAAGAGCCCGCGGCGGCAACGGCCGGCGATAAGAGCAAGGAGAAGCTTGCCGATCTCGACCTGCGCCCCGAGACCCGCCAGCGTATCGCCGACGCGATGACCCTGGTGGCCGGGCCGGGTGGCACCGCGAGCGCTCTCTCGCCCCAACTGCGCGCGCTCGACCGGCGGCTTGCGGCGCGCGGCGAGGTGCTCGGCTTCTTTTCCAAGACCGGCTCGCCCGACAATTCAACCTACGTCTCGACCTCGCTCGCCCGGGCGCTCGATACGCTGATCGCCCGCCGGGCCTTGACCCTCGACGCGGCCGACCGGATCGTTTATCGGGACTCCGGTCCGGTCGACGCCGATCGGACGGAAGAGGGGCGCGCCACGCGGTCGCTCGAAGCGCTCCAGGCGAATCCGGGCGATCTGCAAGTCCTTCGCCGTTACGGCGTCGGGCCGCGCTCGATCATCCAGGCGTGCGACACCTGGAACGACAGCCGGCCGGAGGACCGGGTCCAGTTCGAACGCCGCGGCGGCCGGCTGGTGCGCGCCCTGCGCCGCCGCGAGATCGAAGCGGTGGGTGCCGCGTACGTGTTTACGATCGGCGCCTGGGACGCCGCGGCCCGGAGGGGAGAGGCGGAGCCGCCGCGAGTCGACGTCGTCGGCCATTCGCCGAAGCGGGCGCTCACGGTCGCGATCATCATCGAGGGCCAAGGCAAGGGGCCGACGATCGCGGTGCCGTTCGCCGGCAAGCTGATCCAGGAGGTTTTGGTCGATGCGCTCGACACCGGCTGGTGAGCCCGGCGAATCGGCCGCCGGGGGGGCTCGGCCCGCGGAGCGCATAGGCTCCCGGGGCGTCGTTCTCGCGGTCGTGGCGCTAGGGCTCCTCGCGGCGGCGGCGGCGCTCGACCTGGGCTATTACGCACCGCGGCGGGGCGTGCTTTCGGGAGGTGCTCCGGCCGCCTCGGGCCGAGACGCCGAGCTGGGGCGGAACCGTGCGGTCGTGAAGATCGTCCCCGAGATGGCGGTGAAGGTCGGCATCCGCCCGACCCTCGCGGATGCGATCCGGTTCTTCGGCTTGGAAGAGGAAGTTCTGCGCTGTTCCGCCCTCGCGACCGCGGGTGAAGAAGAGCTGGACGAGCGTCGCCTTCAGGCCTTGGAGCGGCAGCCCCGGGCGGTGGGCGATTCCGTCACGCTCTGTTTGGACTGATCTTCCGCACCCCGCTACGCGGGCACATAGAACGTCAGCTTCTGCCCGGCCCGCAACGCCTCACCCTCGTCCATGCCGTTCGCCATCCTCAGGCTCTGAATCGAGACGCCGAAGCGGCGGGCGATGGTGGCGATCTTGTCGCCGCGGCGGACCTGGTAGGTGCGGGTGCGGTAGCGGCGATCGGGATGGAGGGTAAGCTTCTGGCCCACTTCGAGGCTGCTGCCGCGCAAGTCGTTCCAACGCATCACGTCGTGCGTTGCGACGGCGAACAGGTCGGCGATCTCGGAGAGGGTATGGCCGCGGCGGACGGTGAAGACGATCGTGTGTTTGCCGCCCGAGCCGGTGCTGTCTTCGACCTGCCGGGCGGAGCCGCTCGCCTTCCCCTCGGCGACCACCAGGGTCTGGCCCACCTGGAGCCGGTAGGGTTTCCGTAGCTTGTTCTTCCGCGCGAGGGTCTCCGGGCTGGAACCGAACTTGTCGGCGATCTCGGACAGCGTGTCGCCGCGCCGGACCTTGTAGCGGGTGGGCTTCGGCGCCTGCCGTTCCATCGCGAAGCGGGTTTCTTCCGGACCGGAGGAGGTGGGCAGGTCCGCCGGCAGGGCGGCGAGCGCTACGGTGAGCTTTTCACCCGTACCGCGCGGCACGTAGAGCGGGAAGTTACGTCCGGGCGTCCAGTCCGAAGCCGAAGAGATGTCGGTATTGGCTGCGCGCAGCTCGTCGATCGCCACTCCCGCCAGCTCGGCCAAGCGGGCGAGCGGTTGAAGCGCGGCGACCTGGACGATGTCGAACCGGCTGTCGATCTCCGCGTCGCTCGGCAGGGCGAAGCCGAAACGGCCGGGATTCGAGCCGATCACCGCCGCGGCGAGAATCCGCGGGATGTACTCCCGGGTCTCGGTCGCGAGGCAGCCGCGGATCTCCCAGAACGTCCGCTTTTCGAACGGGTCGTCGATCTGGCGCAGGCAGGAGACGATTTTGCCCTCCCCGGCGTTGTACGACGCGGTGGCGAGCAGGAAGGAGGGAGAGCCGAAGATGCTCAGCAGGTCGATCAGGTACTCGGCCGCGGCGGAGGTCGATTTCCGCACGTCGGAGAAATCGGCGAGATCGGTGAGGCCGTAGCGGCGCCCGGTCTCGGGGATGAACTGCCAGAGCCCCGCGGCGTTGGCATGGCTTTGGGCGCGCGGGTTGAAGCCGCTCTCGACCAGGGCGATGTAGCCCAGCTCGACGGGCAGGCTTCGGGCCGAGAAGATCTCCGTGATGACCGGCCAATACTTGCGCTTGCGCAGGTACGCCCGCTCATAGAACTCCCGGCCGCGGCCGCGATAAAAATCGACGTAACTGTGGGTCTCGGTGACCAGTTGGGGGAGGGTCTTGTCCCCCGGCTCGGTCTCGCCGAAGCGCCGCAGGATGCGCCGCACCTCCGTGTCGATGTAGGTGATCTCGGCCTTCTCGGTCGGCTCCTTCGCCCGCACCCGCTCCAGCTCCTGAAACACCGTGCGGAGATCGTAGCGGCGCAGCTCTTTCGGCAGCCCGGGCTGGAGGACGGCGAGGCCCTGCTCTTTCCAGTACTCGGGCATGTCGGCCCCGAGCAAAAGAATTCGCGCGCCGTTCAAGCTTTCGTAGGCCGCCGGGTAGTTGCCTTTGGCGTAAGAGCCGAGACCTTCGACCGACCACAGCATGGAGCGATCGATGATCTCGCGGGTCGAAAGTTGCGCGGGCGCCCCCGCGAGGCTCGGATCGGCTTTCGCGGGAAGGGTCGAAGAGGGCGCCGGAGCCGGCGGTCCGACCGGCTGAGCGGAAGCGGAGCTCGCGGCAGGAATCTCGCTATAGGAGACTCGAACCGGCCGGGCCTTGGGGTTGGAGCTGCAGCCGGTAATGGCGACGAGCGCAGCGAACGAGAGGATGGCGAAATGGGCTCGAACCGTCACAGTCATATCTTGCATCCTCGGTTGTGGCTTACATTCCATCCCGCTCCGCAAAAGAAACTCAAGAAAAGAGAGACTCAAGGTTAGCCAGCGGATCGAGGTTTGGCAAGCCGTCGGAGTGGCGAGGTGTAAACTTGGCTCTCGATCGTGCGATAGAGGCATAGCGTTAGGTGGTAATTGTGATTCCCACCTGTGCGCTTACCGGAGTGTAGAGATCGACGCCGACCTCGGGAGTTTGGATGGAAACGACCAAAGCATAGCGAGCCTGCTTCCGCCAACGCTCGGGTTGGCGCCGCTCCTTCCACCAACCAGTAACCGGGAAGATGGCAAGGTGTTTCCTGTTGGCGAGGTCAGCCGCAGTGCCCCTCCAAATGTCCGAGTGGATCGAGCCCTTGTGTCGGCGGTCGCTTCCCACGATCCAGCCCGAGCTATCCCCGGTTCCGGGCGACCGTTCTTCCTCTTCTCTGGCCGCTTTGTTCAGTCGCTTCTTGAAGTCGCTCAAGTCCTCGTTTGCTCCGCAAACGTCGAATCGAAATCCATGCGATGAATAAAGGTGCCGTTGCTGATAGCCCCGTTCAGACGGGTTGGGCTCGATGAAGTACGAGAGGGTGACACGCAATTCGACCACCATTTCGCCGAGTTCCCGGAGCTGCTCCACGGGCCAAGGTAGGGAGTAGAGGTGAAGCTCCTTGAGGGTCGCAGTGTTCTCTTTGCGCAGGAACGGCTGCATCGACTCTTGCGCGACCAGTGTCAGCCGATGGTCGGCGCTCCAGAGAGCTCGCTCGAGGCTGGGAACACCAAATCCGCAGCGACGGACGAGGTGTTCGTAGTCGCGTTTGTTGAACAGAGGACCATAGCGCTCAAGCATGGCGTCCGTCCATTTCGCTGAATGAACAACCAAAGCGCGAATGGTCTCGGGCCAGAGATTGGGGTATCTGCTCCATACGCTTGAGGCAATTCGTGCCACAAGGGCGCTTGCAGCCGAGGTATCTCCAAACGGCTTCAAGAGACGCTCGGTAGGTCGATGGTGGGTTGTCAGGAGTCCCAGCGAGTCTGGAAGGTCGATGATTCCGCTTGGTGAACGCGCGGCGTTGCCGCCTTCTTCGACCACATCCGGCTTCAGCGGCCATTTTGAATCCCAGACAAGAGAGGTACTTGTACTCGGGCTCAGCTCGCCCGGCCGAGCGAGGGGAGACCAGTCGCGGTAGTCTTTTTCATCGATACGCCAGTTCTGGGTGAAGGCCCCGACGGTGAGCGCGTTCCAGGCCTGACCCGGGTCGTGAATCTCCTCGGTGTCGAGGTGATCCGGATGGCTACTCCAGGCCGACGGCTCGGAGTTGCCGGCCGACAAGACCCACAAGCGCTCGGGTTCGTCATCCAGGCCGAATGCCAGTTGATCTACAGCGGCAGACCAAGAAGAGGGCTTCCCGCGCTCTCGGCCGTCCGTTGCCATGACCGCAAGGACATGAGTTCGCGATACCGTTGGCGTTTCAACCTCGACTCGATAGACAGCTTGTTCTGTAATATTGCCGTAAAGCTCAGGTTCGTTGAATCTCGGGGGAGGCGGCAGTATTTTGACTGATTCTAGGCGAGAGTTCAGCCGAACGTCTTCGTTACTCGCGAGCACCTGGGTCAGGTCGCCGAATAGTGCGAGGCCGGCCATCCCTGTTCCGTGGCCGTTGTGATCATCGACTCGCCAAGCCGGATCCACCGCGTGGCAGTCCGATAGGCGCAGGGCTTTCCGTATCAGAGGGTGTCCGGCGTTGATGCCTGTGTCATGAATGCAGATGCGCGGCGAGTTGGCCGACGAGGATTGAGTTCTCGCGACCAAATCATCTACCCAGGGCGGGAGATCTCTACCGGCCATCTCAGAGAAGAACGAGGGCACTTCCTTCGCTCGTCGAAGTTCGGCGATCGAATCCACAATCTCAACCGAAGCAGAGAACTGCTCCAGGGTTCCGTAGGCGAGCAGGACCCTTGTGTCGAGGAATTTCAAACTCTCGGCACGTACCTGGACGCCGAGATGATCCATCGTGGTTCGAAAGATTGTCAGGACGTCTTCGTCCGAAGACCGAAGCCATACCTCCCACCAGATTCTCTCGCCGGGCCTTGGCAGCAAGCTGACGTCGTCCGTCCAGAAGGACCTTAAAGTGGCCATGCGAAGGTCTGCCAAGGGAGCAAACAGCTTCTCGTGCTTGGGCTTGCCTTTTTTTGGAGTGTCCTCTGTGGCGTATTGGCGAATCTTCTGTTCGAGGCTCCCCAATTTCCCGTGGGGGATAAAGACCGTCGCCAGAGTTACTGGGCTCTGCGAGTCGCCACCGCTGCTGAGGGACTCTCGAACCGACACCAGCTCGATCCCCTGGCGGGCGCTTTCGAGGCTTTTGAGCGCAAGCCCAAAGCCAGCTTCGCTTAGAAACTCGAGGTGAACGCCGCCCTTGGCTGGAAGGGCCCAGGCTTTAGTTTGCTGTGCGCTCGAAGCCTGTGCTTCCACGACGGCTCGTTGAAAAAGGGCAGTCAGCTTCTTGGCATGAGAAACGCGATCACGACTAGGGGATTCCTTTCCCGGTCCGCCGCCTCCTGGGTATGAGTACGGCTCCGTTTGGGCAACGCCTCGAAGTAAAATATGGGGTCGGTTTTTAGGCTCGGCCATTGAGGCCTCTGTTGGTTCTCCCTGGGGCAATCCAGGGCGACAGGTCTGTGCCTAAATTGCGGATCAGTTCTAATCTTTGGTCCTGCTCAGAGATTTTCTTCTGACTCGGCCGGCATCCCCATGGGCGGTACGGTTCGGCCATGGGCTCGACCTCGATCCGTAAGGGCTTGGAGCAGGTACTCGGTCCGGATCACATGGGTGTTTGAAAGGACGGCCTCTTTTGCTGCATCTTCGCAGGCCTTGGTGATTTCCGCATAGCTCAGGCCTTTAGAAGCGGCAACTGCGCGCGACCAGTCCACGCCGTCGATCTTCATGCCTTGAAGCCGCGACTCGAAGGTGTGTTTGGCGAGTTCGGGCGTAGGGAGGGAGTACTCCACCACGTCATCGAAGCGACGGAAGAGCGCCGGGTCGAGAAGATTGGGATGATTGGTGGCGGCAACGATCAGAGAGTTTGGCTCTGCCTCTTCCAAAAAATTGAGAAAAGAGTTCAGCACCCGCCGGATCTCGCCGACATCGTTCCCGAGGTTCCGTTGGCCACCGATCGCATCGAATTCGTCGAAGAGGTAGACCCCTCGGCTCTCCCGGATCGCGTCGAAGATCAGGCGTAGTTTGGCGGCCGTCTCGCCCATGAATTTGGTAATCAAGCCGTGAAGGAGAATGGTGAACAGCGGAAGCTTCAGCTCTCCGGCGAGCGCTCGGGCGGTCATCGTTTTGCCCGAGCCCGGTGGTCCTACAAGAAGAAGCTTTGACCTGGGAGTGAGGCCGTGAGATAGCAGCTTAGCTTGTTGGCGCTGCTCTGTGAGCACCCTCCTCAGCCGTTGCTGCACATCGGCTGGAAGGATCATGTCTTGAAGCCGGGTATCAGAATAGAGAACGGAGAGTAAGCCGGCCAGATCGCCCCGCGGTTTCGCGATGGGGATCGGTCCTGGCGTCCGTTGCGTGGCCGAGGTCTTGGCTCGCGACCGATCCACCAGTTCTCTCAACTCTTTGGCGAGCTTCGGATGGCCCAATCGAGCCTCATGTGCAGCCAATTGCATTGCGATGACATAGAACTGCTCGTCATCTTTTTCCCCGTAGCTCTTGACGAGCGCCCGGAGCTGATTCGCTGTCGCCATGCTGGAAGCCTAAGCCGGTTCGTCGGCAGAGTCCACTCTCCTAGCCGGATCAGGCGTATACCGGACAATACGCGTCGCGCCGGCGCTCCAGGTCGGCGATCACCGCGGCCTTGAATCCTTCCGGAGTGCCGCCGCCGCGCTCCATCATTTCGCGGCGAAAGTCGCTGATCTCGACCACCTCGAGGCGCATCCGGATGGTTTGGAACAGGCGCGGGAAACGCTGCCCGGGGATCTGGACGTGGTGGAGACCGCCGCTGTAGGCGAGCAGCATCCGGCCCTCGCCGATCGAGTCGAGAATGTCGGCGATGCCGCCGCGCACGCTCATCGCGCGCCCCTCGGAGTCGAGGCCGGTGGCCCGCTTCATCCGCCCTTCGGGCATGATGCCGACCATCGCGTCGGGATCGATCTGGGCGAGCACCTGCTTCCAGCTCTCGTCGCGCGCCCGGGTGACCGGCACGACGTTCTTGGCGATCAGGCTGAAGAATTTTCCTACCACGGCCCGATCGGTGGTCTTCTTGGCGACCGGCAGCAAACCGTGCCGCGCCAGCCGCCAGAGAAAATGGAGCGGCGCCCCGCCGGCAAAGAGCGGCTCGAACAGGCTGGTGTGGTTGAGCACCGCGAGGAGCCGGACATGGCGCCAGGGATCGGGCGGCGGATCGTTGATCCACTCCATGCGGATCCGATAGAAGGTTCGCGCGAACGCTTTGAGCGTGACGAGCAAAGAGAATACGAAGAGGTCTCTGAGCATATCGGGGCGGCGGGATTTTTTAGTCTGCGACGTGGAGTTGGCGACGGCGGGCGACGCGGCCGGTCGCCGCGGAGCCTGCCTGGGCCGCCGTCCGGCGGATGATAAGGGAGATCGACGGCCGGATGATACGCTTGTCTCGCCGGCCCCGCCGCACCCGTCCGAGGAGAACCGGAAGATGACCGAGGAGACGCACGACCGCCCCATTCCCGCACCTGCATTCGAGCGGGCCAAGGTGTCGGCCATCGTCACGACCTTCAACGAAGAGCAGAACATCGCCGGTTGCATCGAGTCGCTCCTCTGGTGCGACGAGATCTTCGTCGTCGACTCCTTTTCCACCGACCGGACGCCGGAGATCTGCCGCAGCTATCCGAAAGTCCGTTTCCTCCAGCGCACCTACTACGGCTCCGCCTCGCAGAAGAACTGGGCGATGGACCAGGTGGCCAACGACTGGATCTTGATCTTCGATGCCGACGAGCGCTGCACCCCCGTGCTGCAGCGCGAGATCGAAAACCTGCTGGCGACGGGGGCGCAGGCCGACGCCTATACGATCCGTCGCCGGGTCTACTTTCTCGGCAAGCTCATCCGTTTCTCCGGCTGGCAGCACGACCAGGTGGTGCGCCTGGTCCGCCAGGGAACCGCCCGTTACCCCAACCGGCGGGTCCACGCCGACATGGTCACCCGCGGCCCGGCGCCGTTGCTCAAGAACCCGATGGAGCACTACATGACCGATGCGCTCGACGAGTACGTCCGGCGGATCGAGAAGTACAGTTTCTGGGGGGCATCCCAGCAGTGGCGGGACGGCAAGCGCTCGGGGCTACTGGAGATCTGGGGCCGCTCGGCGTGGCGCTTCTTCCGCACCTACGTCCTGCAGTTCGGCCTGTTCGACGGCATGCACGGCCTGGTCTTCTGCATGCTCCAGAGCTACGGCACGTATCTCAAGTGGTCCCTGCTGTGGAGCTGGCACGTCAACGCGGCGCGCGGCATTCAGCCGAACCTGCCGATCTTCGACGACGCAGAGACCACCTGGCGCGGTCTGGAACAGGCGGCCGGCGCAGGATCGGAGTGACCGGAGCGCCGCCGCTTCCAGAGCTTGCGGCGCGGCTTTCCGATCGGCTCGCTCGGCGCGGATCGGATCTGGTGGATCTGGTCTCTCGCCTCGCCCGCATCGAATCGCCGTCGGACGAGCCGTCCGCGCAGGCGCCGGTCTTCACCCTGATCGAAGAAACGCTCGCGCCGACCGGACTCGCCCTCCGCCGCCTTCCCGGCGGCACGAGCGGCGGCCAGCTGCTCGCCCGGTCACTCTCTCGTCCGCGGAACAGTTTCCAGCTGCTGCTCGGTCACGTCGACACGGTCTGGCCGATCGGGACGCTCGCCTCGATGCCGGTGCGCGAAGAAGCGGGCCGGTTGTACGGCCCCGGCGTGTTCGACATGAAGGGGGGAGTGGCGATCGCGGTGTTCGCGCTTCTCGCGCTCGCCGACCTCGAACGGGAAATTGGCGTGGTGCCCGCCCTCTCGCCCGTGCTGTTCTTGAATTCCGACGAGGAGTTGGGAAGCCCGGATTCGGCGCGGCGCATCCACCATCTCGCGCGGCGGGCGGCGCGCGCTTTCGTGCTCGAACCGGCTTTCGGGCCGGAAGGGCGGGTGAAGACCGAGCGTAAAGGGGTCGCCCGCTTCGGCCTGCGCTTTTTCGGGCGCGCTGCTCATGCCGGCCTCCATCCGGAGCAGGGGGCGAGCGCGATCCGCGAGCTGGGACGGGCGATCGAGCGGCTGGCCGCTTTGAACGACCCGGACCGCGGCACAACGGTCAACGTCGGCGTGGTCTCGGGGGGAACCCGGGGCAACGTCGTCGCCGCCGAGGCGCGGGCCGAGGTCGACGTGCGCTTCACCTCGATCGCCGCCGGAGCCGAAATCGAATGGACGATCCGAGCCCTCGCTCCCACCCTGCCCGGCGTTCGGATCGAGGTCGAGGGCGAAATCGAACGGCTGCCGCTCGAACGGACCGACCGCAACCGGGTGCTGTACGCGCGGGCCGAGGAGTGCGCGGCCGCTTTGGGGTTGGAGCTCCGCCAGGCCTCCGTCGTCGGCGGCTCGGACGGCAGCCTCGCGAGCCTTCATACCGCGACGCTCGACGGCCTAGGAGCGGTGGGCGGCGGGGCGCACGCCGAAGACGAGCATCTGATCATCGACCGGCTGTCCGGGCGGGCGGCTCTTCTCGCGTTGCTGCTTCTTTCGCCCGCCCTGTAACTTTCGGCCTCCCGCGAGCGTAGAGCGGTTCGAACGGCTGATCCGTTGGAGACCGCCATGAGCCACTTGTTCCGAGATTTCCGCTACGGCCTGCGCATGTTGTCGAAGACCCCCGGCCAGACGATCGCCGCCGTCGTCGCCTTGGGGCTCGGCATCGGCTTGACCGCGGCGATGTTTTCCATCGTTTACGGCATCGTGTTGCGCGGCTTGCCGCTGCCCGAGTCCGGTCGCCTGATCCACCTGGAAAATCAAAACCTGTCGCACGACCAGAAGAGCCTCGAAGTGGGGCTCCACGACTTCCTCGATTGGCGCGCGCAGCAGACCTCGTTCACCGGTCTTGCCGCGTTCGAGCCGACCACGTTCTCCTTGAGCGGCAGCGCGAGCGGCAACGCGCGGCCGGAGCGGATCGACGGCGCGTTCATCACCGCAAACCTTTTCGACCTGATCGGCGCCAAGCCCGCCCGCGGCCGGTCGTTCCTCCCGGGAGAGGATCTCCCCGGGGCTCCGCGCGTTGCCATCCTCTCGTGGCAGACCTGGAAGGAGCGCTACGGGTCCGATCCGCAGATCCTCGGCCGGACCGTACGGGTCAACGCCGAGCCGGCGACGGTCGTCGGCATCATGCCCGAGAAGTTCGAGTTCCCCTTCAACCAAAAAGCCTGGTCGCCGCTGTTGCTCGATCCGACGAAGGCGAAGCGAGGCGAGGGCGACACCTACGAGGTGGTTGGCCGACTGAAGCCGGGCGCGACGCTTGCGACGGCGAGCGCCGAAATCAAAGGGATCTCGAAGCGGCTCGCGACGCAATATCCGGATACCAACGCCGGGGTGGACGCGGTGGCGAAGCCCTTGATGCAGGAGTTCATCCCCAAGGAGATCGCGAGCCTCTTGTTTCTCATGCTCGCCGGCGTCTTCTGCGTTCTGTTGATCGCTTGTCTGAACGTGGCCAACCTGATGCTCGCCCGCGCTTCGACCCGCACGCGGGAGCTGGCGATCCGCTCGGCGCTCGGCGCCGGCCGCCGCCGCGTCCTGGCGCAGATCCTGGCCGAGAGCTTCATGATCGCGGCGCTCGGCGCCGGCCTCGGATTGGGCCTCGCTTTCCTGGGCGTGGCGGGATTCAACCGGGCGATCGTGCCTACCGATCCTCCCTATTGGCTGCACATCGAGCTCGACCGGCTCGCGGTCCTGTTCACGGTCGGCCTGGCGCTTGTCGCCGGTTTCGCGAGCGGTCTGTTCCCGGCGCTGCAGGCGTCGAAGGCGGACGTCAACGAGGTACTCAAGGATGAGGGACGCGGCTCTTCGAGCCTTCGGCTCGGCTGGTTCAGCCGCACGATTGTGGTCGCCGAGATCGCGTTCTCCTGCCTGTTGCTCGTGATGGCCGGGTTGATGGTGAAAAGCGTGGTGCAGGTCCGCGGCGCGGACCGGCAATACAACACCAAGAACCTCCTCACCTTCCGGGTCCCGCTGTTCGAAGCGGCCTATCCGACGCAGGCGAAGCGCATCCAGACCTACGAGCAGATCCTCGACCGGCTCGACGGCAAGCCCGGGGTGACGGCGGTCGCGGCGACCACGGCGCTGCCCTACAGCGGCAGCGGCACCGACTATTACGCGGTCGAAGGACGTGCCTATGCCAAGGCGAACGATCTGCCGCAGGCGCGGTTGCAGACCATTTCGCCCGGATTCTTCTCGATGTTCGAGGCGCGGTTGCTCGACGGCCGCGACTTCACGCGGCTCGATCGGGAAGGGGCCGAGCCGGTGGCGATGGTCAACGCGAGCTTCGCCGCGAAGGCTTTCCCGGGCCCCTCCTCAAGTGAGAATGCGCTCGGGCAACGGATCCGTATAGGTCGAGGTAGCGAAGGCGCATGGCGGCGGATCGTCGCGGTCGTTCCGGACTTCGGGATGAACGGATTCCAAAAGGAAGACCCACAGGGGATCTACCTGCCGCTCGGCCAAAGCCAGGACGACCAGCGGATGTCCTACATCGTGCGCACGCCGCAAAACCCGCTCGCTCTCACCGGCATGGCGCGCGCCCAGGTGGTGGCGGTCGACAAGGATCTGCCGATCTACTTCGTCCAGACGATGGCGCAGTCGATCGAAAAGTCCCGTTTCTTCTACGACCTGTTTTCGACCCTGTTCGCGATCTTCGGCGCCGCGGCGCTGCTGCTCGCTTCGGTTGGAATCTACGCCGTGGTTTCGTTCTCCGTCGGCCAGCGCACGCAAGAGATCGGCGTCCGCGTGGCCCTCGGCGCCGCTCCTTCCCGGGTGATGCGCCTGCTGCTCGGCCAGGGAGCGCGGCAGCTGCTGGTCGGGCTCGCCTTCGGCTTACCGGCTTCGTTCGGAGCCTCGCAGGTGCTGACCCAGTTCCTCTTCGAGGTCCAACCGACCGACCCCTCGGTCTTCTCCGCCGTGCCGGTCACGCTGGCCCTGGTCACCCTGATCGCCTGTCTACTGCCCGCCCAACGGGCGCTGAAGACCGATCCGATGGTGGCGTTCCGTAACGGGTAGGGAACGGATGAGGAGCGAATCGGCCTCGGTCGAAGGGCTGAGGCCGATTTGGTAGGATGGGATTTCGAAGAGGAGGCCGGCACGATGAAGGCCGTGAGGTTAAAGGAGGCTCCGCTTGATGAGCACAACTCCTGGCGGGAGACCCTCTATCTCTTGAGAAGCCCTGCGAACGCAGAACACCTTCGGCGGTCGATCGCCGAAGCCCAAGCGGGTTTGGCGCAGGAACGAAAGCTTCACGACGTATGAAGCTCAGCTTTCAGAGCTTCCAATGAACCCTCCTCCGAGCGACATCCTCGATGACGACGATTCCTCGCTGGGGAAGCTGCGGCGAATCTGTCTCGCGTTGCCCGAAGCGACGGAACGTCCGAGCCACGGTGAGCCCACTTGGTTCGTTGGGGGTAAGAAGACTTTCGCGAGCCTCGACGACCATCATCACGGGGCGGCGCATCTTTCGGTCTGGTGCGCAGCGCCCGAAGGGGCGCAGGAGACGTTGATCGCGCTCGCGCCGGATGTCTACTTCCGGCCCCCTTATGTTGGCCATCGCGGCTGGATCGGCATCGTGCTAGACGGCGAGGTCGATTGGGACGAGGTGGCCGAGCGGATCGAGGAGTCGTATCGCTGCGTCGCTCCGAAGCGCCTTCTTTCTGAACTCGATGCCCCAGGTTAACCCGCCGCGTCGAACGCCTGCCGCAGCCAGCCGATCAGCTCGGCATCCACTTCGGTTGGCGCTGAGAGGCGGACGCGGTGGGACATCATGCCGTTCCAGCTACCGGCCGCTTCCAAACGCCCGGCCGGCTCGACCCCTTTGAGCACGAGGCCGAGATCGACGCGGGTTGCCGCCGCGGGTTGGATCAAGCCGAGCTGCTTCTTGCGCCGCAGGCTCAAGTAACCCTTCTTCGGCGCTTCTTCGAGGTCGTTTCCGAAGCCCCGTAGAGCGGTCATCACCGCATCGTGAATTGGGCGGAGCGCCGCCTTCGGGCCGGTATAGAGATCGTCCGCCAGATCGGCGCTCGCGGCCGGAGGTGGCGCGTCCGCTTCGAGCGAGCGGAGCGCGATCAAATTTGCGTAGCCGTGGCCGATGCCGTACGTCTCCTTCAAGAACTTGACGATCTCGCCGTGCTTGGCGAAACCGCACGAACGGCCGATCGCCAGCCATTCGGCGAAGCTCTTGCCGGTCTTGGCTTCGAGGTTCGCGATCTGATTTTGAACGGCGGTAGCTACATCCATGGGTAGGCCTCCTGTGAGAAATCGCTTGGGAACGCCGCTCAGTGTAGCCAGGACGCGCGCCGCCCCAAAGCCCCTACCCGAACGGGCTCTCGTCCGCCGACGGGCCGTACACCGAGGGCAGCGGCACGTCGAGGAGGCGCAGGTAGACGGTGAGCTGGCCGCGGTGGTGGTACCAGTGGTTCAACAGGATGTTGCGGAGCACGGCGATGCGGGGGAGGGACATGATGTTCTGTCCGTTGACCGCCATGCTCCAGATCGAGAGGGCGCGCTCGTCGTCCATCGCCGAAAGGAGCGTCTTCGCTTGGGCGAGGCTCTCGTCGAGCGCTTCGAGGATCTGCGCGACGCCGGTTGCCTCCGGCGGCGCGAAATTCGGAGGCGAGGTCAAGTCGTCGCCGCTCGCGAGCCCCGCGATGGCACCCGGAATCTTCGCGATGTGCAGCGCGAGCGTGCCGAGCGACATCGACTTCGGGTGCGGTTTATAGGACAGCTGATCTTCGGGAACACGTTCAAGGACGCGGCGGGTGGTGACGGCTTCCCGCTCCAGCTCGGAGAGGATCGAATCGGTGAGGCTCATGATGGCTCCTTGGGATTAGAAGAGTTCGTGCGAACGGCTCGGCGAGGATTCTAGATCGAGTCGCTTATCCGAGATGCGCCGGATCGCGTTTGGGATCGATGGGGAGAGATGGTGGTATTTTGGTGATATGCCGGTGCATCTACAAATTCGCGATCTACCGGATGAGATTCATAGCACTTTGCGCCAGAGAGCGGAGAGTCGCGGCGTGAGCCTGCGCCAATACGTTTTGGAAGTCCTGCGCGAGCACTGCCTATGGCCGACCGTGGACGAGTGGCTCGACGGTCTGAGCTGCCTGACTCCTGTCGAACTCGATGCCCCTACCGCCGAGGTGGTACGTCGTTCTCACGGAGCAGGCGAGGGGTGCTGAGCTGAGCCGATTCCTGTAACCCCACCCCCTGCCCCTCTTTCCCCCCTCTGTGGCACCATAGAGGGAGTAGAAATCCTATGACCCTGCGACCGGGCTCCGGTCGGACTTCGTTTCGTTGGAACAGAGGGAGTGACGCACATGGTCGAGCCGGGCGGCGAAGCGAGTTCGAAAAAGGGGAGCGGCGGCCTGATCGTGGGCCTCCTGGTGCTCGCGGCGTTGTTCGCCTTGGCGATGGTGAGGCTACGGCCCCCGGCGGCCAAGCCGGCGGATGCGCCGGAGACCGAGTTCTCGGCCCGGCGGGCCGGTGCGGTGCTCGCGGAGCTGGTCGGCAATGGCGAGCCGCATCCGGTGGGCAGCGCGACCAATGCGGCGACGCGGGAACGGGTGCTCCTGGCGTTTCAGCGCCTTGGCTACGAGCCCGAGGTCGTCCCCGGCTTCGTCTGCCGCCTCGCCGGTCCTTGCACCGCGGTCCAGAACGTCGTCGCACGGCTGGCTGGCAGCGCTGCTTCGGGCAAGCCCACTCCGAAGGCGGTTCTGCTCGCTGCCCATTACGACTCGGTGCCGAGCGGTCCCGGCGCCTCCGACGATCTGACCGGAGTGGCCGCGATCCTCGAAATCGCGCGCCTGATGAAGGTCGGCCCCGCGCCGGAAAATCCGGTGATCTTCCTGATCGACGAGGGCGAAGAGGTCGGCCTGCTAGGCGCCGAAGCGTTCGTCCGGACGCCGACGGCCAAAGAGGTCGGGGTGGTGATCAACCTGGAGGCGCGCGGCACGAGCGGCCCCGGTCTGATGTTCGAGACCCAGCACAGCAACGGCGCGTGGATTCCGCTGTTCGCCCGCGCCGTGTCGCGTCCGGTCTCCTCTTCGGTCTTCGTGTCGATCTACGAGCGTCTGCCGAACGACACCGACTACAGCGTCTTCGATCGCGAAGGCATGCCGGGGTTCAACTTTGCCCTGATCGGCAACGCGGAGCGCTATCACACGCCGCTGGACAACTTGGCGAACTCCTCCCCCGCGAGCCTGCAACATATGGGCGAGAGTGCCGCCGATCTGGCCCGTACCCTCGCCGGGGCCGAGCTCAACCGGCCGAAACAGGGTCCCGCCGTGTTCTTCGACGTGCTCTCGTTCGGCATCATCCGCTGGCCCGGGGTCGCCACCTTGCCGCTCGCCTTGCTCGCGTTGATCTTGGTGACGTTTGCCTGCCGCAAGCTCTGGCGCGCCCAGGCCGCGAGCTTCGGCGGAACGATTCTGGCATTCCTCGCGGCGTTGGCGGCGATCGCGGCGGCGGCCGGCGTGGGCCTCATTTTCGCCAACGCGATGAGGGTCGCGGGCGGTTTGCAGGGCATGTGGCCTGGCCAGACGGGGCCGCTCTTGCTCTCGCTCGGCGCCTTCGCCGCGGTGGCCGTCCTCGGCATCCTGGCGGCGGTCGCTCGCAGCGCGCGGGCCGCCGGAATATGGGCCGGAGTCTGGCTCGCGTGGGCGATTCTCGGCATCGTCACCGCCCTGCTCGTGCCGGGCGCGAGCTATCTCTTTCTGCTCCCGGCCTTGGTGGCTGGACTCGCCGGTGCCTTCGGGGGAGAGCGGCGGCTGACCGTCGCGGCCTTGCTGCCGCTCGCGGTCGCCGGGATCCTTTGGGCTCCTCTGGCTCTGCTCTTCTTCGCGGGTCTCGGCACCCCGGGCCTGACGATCATCGCGACGGTCTTCGGGCTGATCTCGATGCCGCTCGCGCCGCTTCTCGCCAACGCGCGGCGTGCGGGCTTATGGATCGGGGCGATCGCGCTGGTCGCGCTGGTCACGGGGTTCCTGGTGCCGTCGACCACGCGCTCCTCGCCCGAGGCGCCAGGGCGGCGAGGGGGCATCACCTACCACTTGGATTCCGATGCCGGCGCCGGCCGTTGGGTTCTTGCCGGCAGTTTCTCGCCCGAGAGACCTTTGCCGCCCGCGGTCGCCAAGGCCGCGTCCTTTGAGGTCGTGCATCCCTACCCCTGGTCGTACGCCGACACCAAGGCCTACGCGGCGCCCGCTCCGCCGCTGCCGCTCGTCGTGCCGACGCTCGAAGTGCTCTCCGACGAGCCCCGTCCGGACGGCCGCCATCTGTCGCTTCGGCTCGTTTCACCCCGCGGCGCGCCTTCGGTCACTCTTCAGGTCCCGGTCTCAGCGGACGTCCGCTCGGCTCGGATGGAGAACGAGGAGATCCCGCAGACGGAAGGCAAGATTCCTCCGCGCGGCGACTGGTTCACGTTCACCTGCTTGTCGACTCCCCCGGAAGGGATCGAGCTCGACCTCGTGATCGGCGCCAGCGGTCCGGTCCAAGGGTATCTGGTCGATCGTTCGCCGGGTCTGCCGCCCGCGGCTCGGGGGCTCGTCGCGGCGCGGCCGGCGGACATGGTTCCCGATGGGGACGCGATCGTGGTCAGCCGCAAAGTCCAGATCTGACGGCGCGGCGGGCGCCGGAAACGGGATTGGATCGGAGGGGGACCGCCGTCCCCCTCTCGCCCTACCGCTCCACCCAGTAGTTCGGCGCTTCCTTGGTGATCACCACGTCGTGGGCGTGACCTTCCTTCAGGCCGGCGGGGGAGATGCGGACGAACTGCGCCTTGGTGCGTAGGTCGTCGATCGTGGCGCAGCCGGCGAGGCCCATGCCGGAGCGGAGGCCGCCGGTCAGCTGGGGCAGCAGCTGGTGGACGGTTCCCTTGTGCGGCACCATCCCCTCGATGCCCTCGGGGACCAGCTTCGACAGGCTGCCGCCCCCTTCCTGGAAATAGCGCTCGGCGCTGCCGCGAGCCATCGCGGAGAGCGAGCCCATGCCGCGATACGCCTTGTAGGTGCGCCCCTGGTAGAGGATCGTCTCGCCCGGGCTCTCTTCGGTGCCGGCGAGCAGCGAGCCGATCATCACCGAGTGGGCTCCCGCCGCGAGCGCCTTGGTCAGGTCGCCCGAGAACTTGATTCCGCCGTCCGCGATGACCGGAATTCCCTTCGCTTCGGCGGCGCGGGCGCAATCCTGAATCGCGGTCACCTGCGGCACGCCCGCTCCGGTGACGATCCGGGTCGTGCAGATGCTCCCCGGGCCGATGCCGATCTTCACCGCGTCCACCCCGCGCTCGATCAGCGCCCGGGTCCCTTCGGCGGTCGCCACGTTGCCGACCACCAACTGGACCTCGGGGAAGCGCTCGCGCAGCTTGGCCGCCGCGTCGAGCACCCCCTGGCTGTGGGCGTGCGACGAGTCGAGGACCAAGAGATCCGCTTTCGCCTTGACCAAGGCCGCGGCGCGCTCCAGGTAGTCTCCCGACGAGCCGACCGCGGCTCCCACGCGCAGCCGCCCGAGCTCGTCTTTGCAGGCGCTCGGGTACTGCATCATCTTCTGGATGTCCTTGACCGTGATCAGACCCTTCAGGTTGCCGGCGGTATCGACCACTAGGAGCTTTTCGATCCGGTGGCGGTGGAGGAGGGTCTTCGCCTGTTCGAGCGTCGTCCCTTCGGGCACCGTGATCAGGTTCTCGCGCGTCATCAGATCGCCGATCCGCCGATCGAGATCCTCTTCGAAACGGAGGTCGCGGTTGGTCAGGATGCCGACCAGGTGCCCGGCCGAATCGGTCACCGGCACGCCGGAGATCTTGAAGTGGGCCATCAGGGTGTGGGCGTCGCGGATCGACTGGTCGGGGCCGATCGTCACCGGATCGACGATCATGCCCGCTTCCGAGCGCTTCACCTTGTCGACCTCTTCGGCCTGGATCTCGACCGTCAGGTTCTTGTGGATGACCCCGAGGCCCCCTTCCTGGGCGAGAGCGATCGCCAGGCGCGATTCGGTCACCGTGTCCATCGCGGCGGACAGGATCGGAATGTTGAGCGAGATGCCGCGGCAGACCTGGGTGCGCAGGTCGACGTCGTTGGGGTGCGTGGTCGACAAGCCCGGAACGAGCGAGATGTCGTCGAAGGTGAGCGCCAGCCTGGGTTCTTCCGAGAACATACGAGGTTCTAAGCTCCGGACAAGGGGGAGGCGGAGGAGGGGTCCCCTCCCGCCGCGGGTTGGGAGGGCAGGATATCAGAGCCCATCCCGCCCTCCGTGCGCTCCACACCGGCTTGCGCTCTTCCGTCCCGGCCTCTCGCCTTCGGTCCCTGTCGAGGATACGGGTGCGCGGGTTCGACCGTAGAATCTGGAAAACTTCTGCTGTTCCTGACCGGGAGAGACCTCGATGCGCATTTCACACGCCGGTTTCGCCGCTCTGCTCCTTGCCGCACTCCTCACCGGGAATGCCGTTGCGCAAGATCTGCGAGGGGGCGAGCTGCGGATCAACCGGATCACCACGGGCTCTCAAGGAGGAGTCTCCGTCGCGGCCCTTCCCAATGGCGATTTCGTCGCCGTCTGGTCGAATTTTCTCGAAGGCCAGGCGGAGGTCAAGGCGCGGCGGTTCTTCGCCGACGGCCGAGCCAAAGGCGGCGAGATCTCCGTCGCGCGGCTGGCGCATTTGCCGACCTACTTTGGATCGCCAGAGCCGCGAGTCGCCGCCGATGCGGCCGGCCGGTTTCTGGTGGTCTGGGTGGCGGGTACGACCACCCAGTTCGTCGACCGGGTCTTGGGTCAGCGGTTCGACGCCGCCGGGCGGAGACTCGGTCCCCGCTATAACTTCAAGGCCTTGGACCGCGGCCAGGTCACTCCCGATGTCGCGATGACGCCCGA
Source organism: Thermoanaerobaculia bacterium (assembly GCA_035995205.1). Classification (GTDB taxonomy): domain Bacteria; phylum Acidobacteriota; class Thermoanaerobaculia; order Multivoradales; family UBA5704; genus DASYKS01. Next base: position 22,793 of record DASYKS010000065.1, on the reverse strand, counting down.
CGGGCACGCCGTGGTCGTCTGGCAGGATTGGACCGGCCGGATCGACGGTTCAGGGTTCGACATCAGCGACGTCTATCTTCGGCGGCTGCTGCCGAACGGAGCCTTCGCAGGCCCGGTCACGCTTGCGGTGCCGGGAGGGGAAACCTCGCGAATTGCCATCCGGGCCGACGGATCGTTCGCTCTCGCGACCGAGATCTACAACGGCGAGGCGAGCTTCTACGACATCCATCTGAGCTTGTATTCGGCCGACGGCACCACCTTGCGCGAGCCGTTCGAGGTCAACGGGGGGGCCACGGAGGTCGCCACGCAAATCAGTCCGGCAATCGCGATGGCGGCCGATGGCCGGATGTTCGTCGCCTGGACCGACCGCTCGGCCGATTTCGTCCCTCCGAATTCCGACTTACTCGACAGCGAGGGCGTCGTCGGCCAGCTGATCGCCGCGGATGGGAGCCCGATCGGAGAAAACCTCAGGATCAACACGTTCAGAAAAGGGAGCCAGGTGGGCGCATCGGTGGCGGCGACGCCGAACGGCGGGTTCCTGGTCGCCTGGTGGAGCGGCGCCGACCAGGATGGCGACGGCTACGGCATCTTCGCGCGGCAATTCGCGGCGGACGGCCGGCGCCTCGGCAACGAGGTTCGGATGAATCTCGCGCGCCAAGGGAACCAGGCGGGCGTAGCCTTGGCTCTCTCGGCGAACGGTGATGGCGTCGCGGCTTGGAGCGGTCCGGATGGCGACCGATCCGGGGTCTTCGCGCGCCGTCTGGCGCCGCCCATCCACTGACCTACGAGAGAGGGAAGACTCGATGCGAATCTCACACGCAGGTGCCGCCGCTCTGTTGCTTGCTGCAGCCCTCACCGGGAGTGCCGTCGCGCAGGATCTGCGGGGCGGCGAGCTGAGGATCCATCAGACGACCGGGAGCAGCTATGGTCCGGCGAGTGTGGCGGTTGCCGCGAACGGAGATTTCATCGCCGCCTGGCTTTCCGTCACGAATGTCGGCGGGGGCGCGGAGATCAAGGCGCGGCGATTCTTCGCCGACGGCCGGGCCAAGGGTGGCGAAGTGTCGGTGGCGCGGCTGCCACAGTACCGAGCCTACATTCAATCGCCTCGCATCGCCGCCGATGCGGCCGGCCGCTTCCTGGTGGTCTGGGAGTCGCCGCCGGCCACATCGAATGGAGTGGGCCAGGTCTTCGGGCAGCGATTCGACGAGGCGGGCCGGACGCTTGGCCATCGTCTCCGGTTCAAAGCTTCGGAATACTGGCAGGCGCTACCCGATGTCGCGATGACCTCCGATGGCCGCGCGGTGGTCGTCTGGCAGAGCTACACGGACCGGGTCGAACACAGAAGCAGGATTTCCGACGTTTATTTTCGCCGTTTGCGAGCGGATGGAACGTTCGCGGGTCCCGCCGTGCTCGCGGTCCCGGAGGGAGAAACCTCGCGGGTCGCGGTGCGGGCCGATGGATCGTTTGCTCTCGCCACTGAAATTTATGACGGCGAAACGTACGACCTCTATCTTACCTTGTACGCGGCCGACGGCAGATCTCTGATCGACAATCCGATCGAGATCACCCAAAGGGGGTTCGCCCCGTCGATCGCAGCCGCGGGGAACGGCCGATTGTTCGTCGCGTGGACCGGCATCTCTGCCGATTTCGGCTTTCCGGGCGACGACAACAATGATTATTTTGGCGTTGCCGGCCAGCTGTTCGAAGCGGACGGGAGTCCGATCGGCGGCAACGTCGAGATCAACACCTTCAAGAAAGGGCGCCAGGAGAATGCCTCGGTGGTCGCGACGCCGAACGGCGGGTTCCTGGTCGCCTGGCAAAGCGGCGGCAACCAGGACGGCGATAGCTATGGCATCTTCGCGCGGCAATTCGCGGCGGACGGCCGGCGCCTCGGCAAGGAGATCCGGATGAATCTCGCGCGCCAAGGGAACCAACTGGCGCCATCTCTGGCGCTTGCGCGGAGCGGGCATGGCATCGCGGTTTGGAGTGGTCCGAGCGCCGAAGGCAGCTTCGGCGTCTTCGCCCGCCGCTTGGCGCCGCCGATCCACTGATCCACGAGAAGGGGAAGACTCGATGCGAATCTCACCGGCCGGTTTCGCCGCTTTGCTGCTTGCCGCAACTCTCGGCCGCCCTGCCGTCGCCCAAGATCTTCGGGGCGCCGAGCTGCGGCTGAATCAAAACGCCGCGGCCGCCCTGTATTCGGTCGACGTGGCGGCCCTGCCGAACGGGGATTTCGTCACCGTCTGGTTCGCCCGGCCGAGCCTTGCGGAGAAGCCGGTGGAGATCAGAGCCCGGCGGTTTTTCGCCGACGGACGGGCCAAGGGGGGTGAAACGCGGGTCGCCCGACTGCCCCAGGGGTCGAGCTTCTACGGCCGGTCTCTGCAAGTCGCCGCCGACGCCGCGGGTCGCTTCTTCGTGGTCTGGGGTGCGCCCGCGACCACGAGCCGGCTCGCTCAGGTCTTCGGCCAGCGGTTCGACGCCGCGGGCCGGCCGACGGGTCCGCGGCTCCGATTCGCGGCCTCGACCCACGGCGAGGTGACGCCGGACGTCGCGATGGCCCCCGACGGCCGCGCGGTGGTCGTCTGGCAAAGTTTCACCGACCGGTTCGACAACGAGGGCTTTCGGCTCGCCGACGTCTATTTCCGCCGCCTGCGGCCGGACGGCACGTTCGCGGGGCCTCCCGTGCTCGCGGTCTCGGAAGGGGAAATCTCGCGGGTCGCGATGAGGGCCGACGGCTCTTTCGGGCTCGCCACCGAGATCTACAACGGCGAGGCGAGCTTTTACGACATCTACCTGAGCCTCTACGCGGCGGACGGAGGCACGCTCCGCGAGCCGTTCGAGATCACCTCGGGACTCAACGAAACCGCCGCGCAATACGATCCGGCGATCGCGGCCGCCGCCGACGGCCGGATGTTCGTCGCCTGGACCGACCGGGCCGCGGATACCGACGTTCCGGGCAGCGACGGTTTCTACGATCCCGTCGGCGTCGCGGGCCAGTTGATCGCCGCGGACGGCACCCTGCTCGGCGAGAACCTGGCGATCAACACCTTCAAGAAGGGGGTCCAGGACATGGCGTCGGTTGTGGCGACGCCGAACGGCGGTTTCCTCGTCGCCTGGGAGACGGGGGCGGGCCAAGATGGCGACGGCTATGGAATCTTCGCCCGGCACTTTGCCGCGGACGGCCGGCGCCTGGGCGGCGAAATTCGCATCAACCTGGCGCGCCAAGGCAATCAGACGGCGGCTCCCGCCCTGGCGCTCGCGGGCAACGGCCAAGGCGTCGCGGCTTGGAGCGGCGCCGGAATCCTCGCGCGCCGTTTGGCGCCGCCGGAGCGGTAAAGAGCTGCTACCAATCGAGCGCGGCTTTGAGCGCTTGAAGCCCGAAGGCGTGGCCGAGGGCGAGAACGGGAAGGCCGAGGGCGAGGATTGCGAGGCGGAGCGGGATCGTCCGGCTCGCGGCCCACTCCCAGAGAAGCAGAAAACCCACCGCGAGCGTCGGGTAGCCGATCAGCGCGATCCACGGTACGCCGAGCGTCGCGCACGTCCCTTCCTGCCAGCGGGCCATGCCGATCTCGGCCAGGAACGGCTCGTAAAAGCCGACCAGCGCGACCATGAAAAGTGCCACCGCACCGAACGTCCAGGGGGACGAAACGCGGGAGCCGATCGCCTCTCCCATCACCTCCTCGGCGAAGACCAGCGCGGCGTAAATGCTGAATCCCCAGATGATCGTCGCGATCAGCGGCGCCCGGCCGAGGTTCAACGTGAGCGGCGCAAAGTCGTAGAGCAGAGCGCGAATCGCGACCGCGTTCTCGCGCAGCAAGCCGAGCAGAAAGAGCGCTGAGAGCAAAGCGACGCCGGAACGCCCGCGCGTTCGTGCGGCATGGGCAAAAATCGCAACAAACGCGCCGAACGTGAACAGCTCGATAAACAGATGCATGGATCAGGTTCCGGCGCGACGCGGTCGCAGGAGCGCCCAGAGGAGAATCACGGCGAGCGGCAGCTTGGGGAGCCAGAGCACCGCGCCGTAACGGAACGCTTCGATCCCGAGAGCGATGACGAGCATCGCCGCGAGCAGCGCGAGCGGAAACAGGCGCCAGAATCGCGCCTTGGCGGGCTCAGACATTGGACGCGGTTCGAGACGTCGATACATGCAGGAGAGCCGCGAGGATCGCGGTGATCGCGAGGAAGCCGCACAGGCAGCCGAGCATGAAGATCGGCTGGCCCACCTCTGGACGGAGGCGAATCCCGAGCACGCTGCCGAATCCCGCCAGAATGCCGAGTCCGAGGGCGACCTCCAGCGCGCGCCCCGCTCGGGGCCGATCGTGGTGCCAACGTTTTTCCAGGTAGAGCAGCAGCGCGCCGCCGGCCAAAGCGGCCGTGGCGTGAACGGCGAGCCAGACAGGGAAGCTCGCCCGCTCCTCCGCGAGGCGCGCGGGAAGGATCGAGAGGACATTGAAGCCGGAATCGATCGCGTAGCCCCCGAGCGCCGCGGCGAGCAGCGCGAGCGGCAGCCGATCTCTTCGGCTTCGCCGGGCGAGGAACGCGGCGAGCCCCGCCGCGCCGAGCGCCTGAAGCGCGGCGTACAGGTGGGCGACGAAACCGCCGGAATTGAGGCTGAATAGAGGATCTTCGGGCAGCAGGCCGCCGACTGTCGCGATCGCCAGGTCGAGCACGACCAGGATGCGGATCGCGCTCCCAGCCCGGCCGGCTGGGAGCGCCGGCCCAGGTTCGAAGTTCCTGGAGCCGCGGGACTCCCGCGTGAGCCAGCCCAGCGTCAGAGCCTGGGCGATCGGGATCGCGATCATCGACAGAATCGCGATTTCGCCCCGGTCGATGCGGCCGAGGATGACCGTCGAGAGCGTAGCCGTCGACGCCCAATAGGCGCCGAGCAGTGCGAGCCAAAGGTAGAGAAGGCGGCGCACGATGAGGGAGAGATCTCCTGGCGCGAAGGGTCCAACGAGAAACTGCGCGTTTCGTGCTCCGGATTCTACGCCGGGAGCGCTCCCGCTCGGCTGGTAGACTCTGCTCGGTTTCGGTCGTCCTTCCCGACACCTCGAATTCCGTGGAGGTCCGGTTCGCATGCGCACACTCACACGCTTGAGTCTCCTTCTATTGCTCGGCCTTGCCGTTGCACTGCCCGCCGCGGCGTGGGACGTCCGCCCCGACGCTTCCGCCGCCGATTTTCGCGACTTTGCGCGCCGCTTCGCCTCCGCCGCCTACGCCTATCCCGGGCATCCGGCCAAGGCGCTGGGTATCACCGGGTTCGAGGCATTCGCCGAGGCGTCGTACGACGACACATTCGATGAGCAGCCGTTCTTCCCCGGCGCGGTGGACGGCGACCTCGACGCCGGCATCCTGTCGGTCGCTCGGGTCGGCATTCGCAAAGGGCTGCCCGGGCACGTCGATCTCGGAGTGTCGCTCGCCGAGGCGGTCGGTACCGATCTCCGCCTGGCGACCGCCGAGGTGCAATGGGCCTTCGTAGATGGCGGCGCGGTCTCGCCTGCCGTGGCCCTGCGGCTCACAGGGACCCGTACCCAAGGGGGAGGAGCGTTCACCCTCGACCAAGCGGGGGTCGAGGTGCTCGCGAGCAAGGGCTTCCCACTGCTCACTCCTTACATCGGCGGCGGAGTGGTCACTAGCCGCGCCCGCCTTGATCGCTCGGGCGGCCTCTCCGATCTCTCCGAAACGCACACCCAGCCGATCGCCTACGCCGGCCTGCGGTTGAGTCTTCTGATCCCGAAGATCACCGCTGAGATTCAGCGCGGCGAGACCACCCAGTACGCGGTGCGGGTGGCGCTTGGGTTTTAGGGGCTGACCGATGATCGACATGCGCTCCGACACCGTGACCCGGCCCGATGCGGAGATGCGGCGGGCGATGGCCGAGGCGGAGGTCGGGGACGACGTTTGGGGCGAAGACCCGACGGTTGCCCGGCTCGAAGCGGAGGCCGCGGAGGTTCTCGGCTTCGAGGCTTCGCTGTTCGTCCCCTCCGGCACGATGGGCAACCAAATCGCGCTCCACCTCCACTCCCGGCCCGGGCGGGAGGTGATCTGCGAGGCCTCGGCGCACATCTACGAATTCGAGATGGGCGCGATGGCGGCGATCTCGGGGCTCGTTCCGCGGCGCATCTCGACGGCGGACGGGTTGCTCGCTCCGGAAGACGTCGCCGCCGCGTTCCGGCCGCTCACCGGCTTTGCCACCCCGACGGGAATGCTGACGATCGAAAACAGCCACAATGTGGCGGGCGGCACGGTCTACGATCGGCCTCGCCTCGACGCCCTGCTCGCCGAGGCGCGCCGGTTGGGCCTGCCGGTCCACCTCGACGGCGCGCGCATCTTCAACGCGGCGGTGGCGCTCGGGGTTCCCGCCGCGGAGCTTGCCCGCGGATTCGATTCGGTGATGTTCTGCCTGTCCAAAGGGCTCGGCGCGCCGGTCGGCTCGATGCTCTGCGGCTCGCGCGATTTCATCGCCGCGGGCAAGAACGTCCGGAAGATGCTCGGCGGCGGCATGAGGCAATCGGGCATTCTCGCCGCGGCGGGGCTGCTCGCGCTCCACCAAGGACCCGGCCGCCTCGCGACCGACCACGCTCACGCCCGGCGTTTGGCGGAGGTCGTCGCGGAGCTTCCGGGCGTCGAGCTCGATCTGTCTCGGGTGCGCACCAACATCCTGGTTTTTCGCGTCGGAACCGAACCGTCCGGCAACCTCGACGACCCGCCGACCGGGCCGGCCGCGGCGTTCCTCGGCGGCCTCAAGGAGCGCGGCATCCTCGGCAGCCAGTTCGGTCCCGACAAGGTACGTCTGGTCACCCACCGCGATGTGGCACCCGCGGATGTCGACCGCGCGGCCGAGGTGTTGCGAGGAATGGGGTAGAAAAGCGCTGAAGCCGCCGCGCCGATTGTTCAGGCCGCCCGGCAGAACGGTGAAGCCACCGCGCCGAGCGCTCCCGCCACAGAGCAGAACGCTAAATTCACAGCGGCGAGGACTGAAGCCACAGAGCGGAACGCCGAAGCCACCGAGAAATTCGCTGAAGCCACTGAGAAAACCCCTGAAGCCACCGAGGAAACCCCTGAAGCCACGCAAACGATCCACAGGGTCGGTGACTCTACCGAATTCCCCGGCCATTTTGGCGTATTTGCTGGTGACTTCACCCTATAGCTCGGTAATTTTTGCCATCCGCCGAGTGGCTTGGCTGGCCACTTGTGGGGCTTCACCGCCTTCTAGCGTTACTTCGTCGGCCGAATGTGTGGCTTCAGGGGTTTTCTCGGTGGCTTCAGTGAATTTCTCGGTGGCTTCGCCGGCCCCAACGGCCGGTTTTGGCCCGTTTTGGGTGCTTCACGGTCGTTTTGCGTGACTTCGCCTCTGAAACTGCGTGGCTTCGCGCGACGCTCCGCGAGGTTTGGGCAAACCCACCTGGGTGCGCGGGCGTCCCGCCCGTATTCGCGCCAAAAGGCCTGACCCCACCCCGCGTTCCCCGGGCTGAAATATCCTTGGCGCAATGTCTTCGTCATTTTTTGAGCGTCCGATCCTCAACTCGCCCTACGACTACCCGGCGCGCTATTGGGAGTTGGACGAGAGCGGCCAGCCGACCGACCGGATCATCGAGCCTCGGCGATCGGCGCAGTACGTCTCGCCGATCCCGAAGCCGAAGAAGCGCCGGCCGAGGTTGAGTGGACGGGCCTGTGGAACGGTTCAACTCCCTCGGCGCGCGCTCTAGCAGCCAGCTAGAGAGGGCCAAGAGGTTGATGCGAGGAAGCTGGCGGTTTGTTTGTGAGAATCAATGGGGGGTGACTTGATGCTCGAAGAATATTTCGGTTCCAGATCTGATCTCGCTCGAGCGAGCCTGCCTTTTCTGGTCGATTCCATTCGATTGGCGAATGAGATCGCTCCTTCGAAATGGGGAGTCACTCCCTTGGAGGCAGGGATACGGTTGAACGTCGGCTTCTGCGAGAGTTTGACGGTTACCACGCAGGAAGTGAATGTGCTCGTTGAAAGAGACTCAGTCAATTCGGTCCCACTCCCTGCAGGATTAGAGTGGCTACCCAATCCGAAGGGTCGCGAGTCGTACTACAGAAGTGCGCCAGGCTCCATGTTGGCGAGAATCCCCACGAAGCCAATCGAGCAATTGGAAAAGGCCTTGGCGGTTCTGCAGGGGAGTCACGAAAGGATTCTCAGAGTCGCCGCGAAGCACCGGCAGTTCAATAAGGGATCCCGCGATGGCCATAGGAACTGGGCCATCCTGGACCTAGAGCGCGCTCTGGGTGAGTCCTTGCCGCGACCGGCTTATGCGCTGCAAGTTGAGGACGAGAGTTCGTTCGTGGAGTTACGGAGTAGAGAGGCGCCGGATCGGATGTCTCTTGAGGAGTCTGATCGCGAACTCTATGACAACGTCCAGAAGGCAAGGGAACTCGCGCCGGAGGATCTGAGTCGCCTCATCGACAGCTATCCGAAAATTCCCCAGAGGAGACAAGTTGTCACAACCGTGTTCGTCAGGAACCCGGGCGTCATCAGAAAGGTCTTGGAACGCGCGGGCGGCTTCTGTGAAGACTGTCGTGCGGCGGCGCCATTTCGGCGAAGTTCGGATGGGACGCCGTACCTAGAGGTGCATCACCTCATGCGACTTGCCGATGGTGGACTAGACACCGTAGAGAACGCTCGCGCGCTCTGCCCGAATTGCCACCGCAGGGCGCACGATGGGGGCAATGAGCAAGGGGCGCAGCTGTGAGGGACAGGACCAAGGAATTTGAAACGCGAAAAAGCCTTTACCTTGGAGGGTTGTCTAGGGCATTGCGGTGGCCGACGGTTCGAAGAATCTCGTCATGACCGAATCCAGAAGAGGCCAGCCCGAGCGCTTGTCGGAGGTGTACACCTCGCTAGTCTCCTTCCCGCGTTGGATATAGCTTCGCACCTCAACCTGCTTGGGTACCCAACTCCCAGCCTGGTAAGAGTAGCGAGCAACCGCCTTCTTGTCCTCACTTGTATTGGGCGCCTTCTCCTTGGCTTCTTCAGCTGTGCTCGGCCCTGGCGCGCAAGTTTCCTCCGGCGGCCAGTCTCCTCCCTCGCCACGCATCCACTTCTGAAGGGCGGCCATGTGCTGTGGCGAACAAGTGGTGAAGTAGTTCCAACGGAGGATGAATGTGACCTCACCAACAAAGGGCGAGACCAGAGAATCGGTGCGCCGAACGTCGTAAGAAACTTCAACTGCCTCCAAGTTCTGGAGCACGTATCCGCCTGAGTTCTGTAGTACCACCTGAGAATCAGCGCGAAATAACGCCGGGAAGCCTTCAGCGAGTGCTTTGAATGAGTTGAGGGCTGCGGCTGCTTCGCCCGTCGAGCCAGCTGGTTCCGATTGGGCAATAACCCGCATAGCTGCGAGAACTACCAGAAAGATGAAAGCCGCGGATGACAGTTTCTTCATGGAAGGAATGCTACTACAACACGGCCGCACCGGTGAAGCCACTACTCCACCCCAAGGTGTGCCCGAACCCCGTTCTTCTGCGAGATCTAGGGCGGTCGAGACAATCATTATGACTGGTCGAAGTGGTGCCGCATGGCGGCGGTTCCTTGACCACCTGAAAGCGGCAAACGAAGAGGCGAAACCCGGTCTAGGTCGCCTGGCGGTCCACGGCCCGCGGCCTAGATTTGCCTGCCATGATCAGCCTCCTCGACCGGATCACCACGAATCCCGAGCAGTGCGGCTGGCGGCCCTGCATTCGTGGTCTCCGCATCCGGGTGTCGGACGTTCTCGAGCTGCTGGCGGCAGGGGAGAGCGCGGAAGAGATCCTGGCCGAGTATCCGTACCTTGAAGCACCGGATATCGGAGCTTGTCTTCAGTACGCCGCGCGGCGCCTCGACCATCCAATCCTGGCGGCTTGAGTGGCACCGGAAGGGCAGAACCCGGAGCGTGGTTTCGCCGTATCCTTGGATCGGACAGAGAGAGCAAGGAGGTCTTCGAGATGTCGCGACCGGTCGTCTCTTCTCTTCGTTGGAGCGTTCTCACCCTTCTGGGCCTCGCCCTGGGCTTCGGGCTCGGTCTCGTCGTGGGCGGCCCGGTCGAGGCGCTCGTCGGCATGATCCTGGTCACCCCGGTGCTTACCGCTCTGGCGGGCGGTGCGTTCGGTTCGGTGCAATGGCTCGGCGCGCGCCGAACGCTCTCCGCCGGCTGGATCGTCGCGAGGATGTTGGGCCTCGGCGCGGGCCTCGCGCTCGGCGTCGTCGCGGTGGAGCTTACCGGGAGAGCGATCACGGGTCAGCAGCTCAACGTCCGTACGCTCCCGCCCTCAGCCCGCGCGGCGAGCCTCGCGGTCGTCGGAGTGGCCTGCGGCCTCGCGCTTGGCGCCTGCCAGGGCTGGATCTTGCGGCGCCGCTACGGACGAACCGGCCAAGGGCGATGGTTGCGGGCCTCGGTGCTGGGCTTCGGCGGCGGTTTGGCGCTCGGCTCGCTCGCGGCCGACGCGATCGCCGGAGGAATCGCCTCGCCGCTCGGGTTTGTGATTCTGGTCGGCGTTGGAGGGGGACTCGCGGGCTGGGTGACCGGTCACGAGCTGGAGCGCACAGTGCAGGCCGGTGCGCTCCAGCCGGGTTGAGGAGCTGAGTTTCGGAGTCGCTACGTCGTCGGCCGCGGCACGATTTTCACGATCACCAGGCCCGCGAGCAGCCAGCCGACGACCTGGTCGATCAGCTCGGCGCCGACGAAGGCGGTCGGAAAGCCGTACCAGATCCAATAGCTGGCGCTGATCGAGAGCCAGGCGAAGAGGCCGAGCAACCCCACGACGAGCACCCGCCGGCCGAACGGCGCGCTGATCATCGATACCACGATCGCCGCGATCCAGGCGGCGAAGATGTTGGAGACCAGCTCGCTCCCCAGCTGGCGCGGGCTCATCGCCTCGCCGCCCGAGGGACGGTAGAGAAGAAGTCCCGAGGGTCCGCTCTTGATCTTCTCCTCCCAGGCGGCTCGTTGCTCGTCGGTCGCGTTCTTCATGTCGAGGCCCGGGTAGAAGTAAAGACCCGCCTCGGGAATCGAGTTGCCGAGCGCGGTCAGCACCGGCTCCTCGTTCGGTAGGTTCGAGAGCCCCATCTCGCCGAGCGGCAGGACCATGTGCGAAACGGCACCCCAGATGAACACGACCAGACCGCCGGCAAGGGCGGCGAGCACGATCTTCTTCATGGCTTCCTCCGTGAATGGACGCTCAGTCTATCGCGGAGGAGGCGGACAGGGGGTGGGCTACTTCGAGGCGCGGGCGCCGTCAAAGTCGGCAGCGGGTTGGCATCAGCCCTCATCCTCGGCCGCTCCTGGGTGCGCGGGCCTCCGGCCCGCCATTGCGGGCGAGACGCCCGCGCACCCAGGGGTTCAGCTGATGCGCCGCACCCTACTCTCCAAGTCGAGCCAAAGCCGTTTCTATGAGCTGCTCTGAGACGTAGAGTCCGTTTCGACGCAAATCGTCAAGGAGCGGCCGAGCCGCTGGGATTCGACCGAGACGTCTGGCACGGAGGACGACACCAAGGGTTCCAATGACCGGGAGACCAAACGACTGGGAGCATCGGCGAGCCGCCAAGTCATCGAGAACCGCACGGCTCCCCGGGGTCGAAACAGTCAGGGCAAGTACTTGAGACTCGCCTGGACCCAGGTCCCAGGCCTCGATCTCTGTAGAAATTGGAACCGCGGGAACAACTCGGCATCGATCGAAAGTGGCGATCTCGGCGAGCGACCGCTTGCCATCGGGTTGAGCACCGACTTCCGCCGCCACTCGCTCCGATATCAGGATCTGCTCCGCCAGCTCGCTGAACAGGCCGAGCCGTCCAACCTTACCCAGAAGAATGAGAGGGGAGGCGTTGACGATCCAACACCTACTCATGCTCCATCTCTTCGATCAACTCCTCAAGCGTCGCTTGGACGGCGGGAACCCTGCGACGGAACAGCTCTTCGAGGAACTCGGCGCGCGAGAGCCCGGCGATCTCGGCGGCCTTCTCCTGAGACACCTGGCCCTGCGCGTACCACTGAACGCACGCCGCCACCCTCATCTCGCGCGCGAATTCGGACGGCGACAGGCGGAGGGCGGAAAAAGCGCTCGGTGAGAGGTCGTAGGTGATCAGTGCCATGGTCGGGGCCTCATGGATCGCGCAAGAGCGCGGCTCCAAGTCTACCTCCGATCAGTCCGGCCTACTTCTATGCCTCGCTCAGCAATTCCGCGCCGGCTTTCGCGATGACCCCGTCTTCGTTCGCTTGAACGCCGGAAACGCCGATCGCTCCGATCACGGTGCCGTCGTGAATCAGGCGCAGGCCCCCTTCGAGCGGCACGGTGCTTGGCAGGCCGAGGATCACCAGGTTGCCTTGCTTGAGCAGCGCTTCGTGGTATTGGGTGTCGCGGCGGTAGTTCGCCGAATGGGCGGCTTTCGCCAGGGCGATCTCGACGCTCGCGTTGGTCGAGCCGTCCATCCTCCGGAAATACATCAGCCGCCCCGCCTCGTCGACGATCGCGATCGAGACGTTCCAGTTGTTCTTGGTCGCCTCGGCCTCCGCGGCCAGGGCGATCTCCTCGGCGGCGGCGAGGGTGAGGGTCGTCTTCTGGGTCAGCTGCGGCATGGGCGTCTCTCCGTCGCGCGGGTTAGGGGATGCGGGCGATGAAGTCGATCTCGACCAGCGCCGCCTTCGGCAACGCCGCAACCTGGACCGTCGAGCGGGCAGGCCGATGCTCGCCCATGTGCTCGGCGTAGATCTCGTTCAGCTTGGCGAAGTCGGCGAAATCTTGGATGAAGACCGTCGCCTTGATCACGTCGGCGAACGAGCAGCCGGCGCTCGCAAGCACCGCCTGAAGGTTGGCGAAGACGCGCCGGGCCTGGGGCTCGAATCCCCCCTCGACGAGAGCACCGGTCGCCGGATCGAGCGCCACCTGGCCCGAGGTGTAGAGCAGGCCGCCCACCGAGACCGCTTGCGAGTAGGGGCCGATCGCGGCCGGAGCGCCATCGGTGTGGTGCGATTTGATCTTCTCTTTGATCTTCATGCGCAGCAGGTCGCTCATCGCGGCGTTCACTCCTGGATTGGGCCGTCGTAGACCCCGATGTAGGGCAGGTTGCGGTACCGCTCGGCATAATCGAGGCCGTAGCCGACCACGAACAGGTTGTCAATCACGAAGCCGCAGTAATCGATCGGCACCTCGATCTTCCGGGCTTCTTTCTTGTCGAGCAGGGTGCAGAGGCGCACGCTCCTGGCGCGACGGAAGTGGAACAGGTCGAGGATCGTCCGCAGGGTGTAGCCGCTGTCGACGATGTCCTCGATCAGCAGCACGTCTTTGTCGCGGATCGACAGGTCGATGTCCTTCTTGATCCGGACCTCGCCGGGGCTGGTGCTACTGCCGTAGCTGGAGGTCTGGAAGAAGTCGATCGCGCAGGGAATGGTCAGCCGCTTGAGCAGCTCGACCATGAAGAAGACCGAGCCCTTCAGCACGCCGACGCAGATCAGCCGGTCGCTGGTCGCGAAGTCGCGATCGATCTCGGCCGCCATCTGGGTGATTCGCGCCTCGATCGCTTCCTGGGTGAGCAGCACCCGCACTTCGTGTCCCATCCCGGACCTCCTGAAGTAGTATCACTTAGCTTCGTCCAACGTACCCGAACGGAACGTACCCATGCCCAGCGTGCCAGAGCTTCAGCTACTCCATCGGCGCTATACCGACCTGTCGAATCGCTTCCGGGCGGCATGGACGTTTCATCAGTTTTTGCAGGGACTGGCGAAAACCGTCCTCGATCGTCAGGGCGCCGACCACTCGACCGCGTTTCAAGACCTCTATAACGAGCTCAAGGAGATCTCCCAGGATCTGAACGCGACCGCGGGCGACCTGTTGCGCAACCGGCTCGACGCCGTCGACCGCCGTTTGTCTGACCTGATCTCGGCGCTGGAGGCGGAGGATAGCAAAGTCGGCGCGAACTCCCTGCGCCAGTTCTTCAAACGGGTCCGCGGCTACGACGAGAAGATCCTCACCCAGCTGGTCAAGTTCTACCTGTTCGCGCCGCGCCGCGAAGGCTGGCCGCCCGCCCGCCTGGACAAGGTCGATTTCCTGCTCGCGCGACTGTCGGAGGAGGACGGCGAAGGGCAGCTCGGCCAGGGGCTCCGCCTGCGCGACACCCGTCACCTGCTGGAGATCTTCGACGGCCTGTGGATGCTGCTCGGCGCGCCGCCGCTCGCCCCGGAGGTGATCGCCTACCGGCGCGATGAGGTGGAGTCGCTGCGCGCCGAGATCCAGGCAGTCGAGGGGCTGGACCAGCTCTACGAGCGGGAGGTGATCCAGCGCTTCCGCGAGCTGAAGCACGGCCTCGCCGATTTCTACTTCGAGCCCTCGATCCTGGTCTCGGTCCAAGCCACGAACCTGGTGCTGCGGGCGCGTATCCAAGAGCTCTACCAGCGCGAAGAGCGGCGGTTCATCTCGGAATACCAGCGGATCTTCGAGCTGGAGCGCCAAGTCTCGGGCAACGAGGAGCTGGACCAGGATCTCACGGCATTCCGCGAGCAGATCGAGCGTTTCGAGCAGCGCATCCGGAGCGACGAGTTCAAGCTCGAAGACCTCGCCCAGATCCGCGAGAGCGTGCGCCACCTGCTGCCCCGGCTCGCCGAGGCGGGAGGCAAAGACCCGGCGCGGATCTTCGAGGACACGGGAGAGATCGACCGCGCGGCGGTCGGGTCGCCGGTCGCGCCGCATTTCGAGCTGATCGCCGATCACTTCAAGCGCCTGATCGACGCGATCCAAGAGCTGCCGCCGTCCACCGGTCCGAGGGAGGCGACGCTCACCCCCGAGGTCTTTCCGCTCCGCCTGGAGCCGCGGGAAGTCCTCGCCTGTCGCCGCGTCTGCGCGGGAGACGACTCCGCCGCCTCGATCGAACGGTTCGTGCTCGAATCCGCGGCGCTCCGCCTACGCACCAACGAACAGGCGCAAGAGATCTCCGGCCTGCTGGACGAAACCGCGCGCACCGGCGCCTCGCCGATCTTCGTCCAGGCCCGCGAGACCTGCCGCGTCGCCGACCTGTTCCTCTTCCGTTTCGACCACGAGGTCCACCAAGCCGTGCTCCGCTCCGATCTCGCGGGAGCCCGCGACCTGGAGCTCCTCCGCATGCGCCTGATGCGCGACTTCTCGGGCCTCTGGCTGCTCGCCTACCGGCCGGAATTTTCGATGCGGTAGGGGGAGGCGGGCTTTCACATGATCACGCGGGTCGAAGCTCTCGGTTTCCGCTGTCTGCGCCACGTCTCGCAGCCGTTGGATGGATTTCACGTCCTGGTCGGCCCGAACGCCAGCGGCAAAACGACGTTCCTTGACGTCGTGGCCTTTCTCGGCGATCTGGTCTCCGGCGGGCTGGAGAAGGCGGTCGGCGACCGCACCGCGAACTTCCAAGACCTGATCTGGCGGCGGGAAGGCGAGAGGTTCGAGCTGGCGATCGAAGCACGGATTCCGGAGGAACTGCGGGGCCGGCTGGAGAATCCGGCGCTCGACACGGTGCGGTACGAGGTCGCGTTGCGCTCGGATCCGCAGACTCGCGAGGTCGGGTTCGAAGGTGAGTCAATCGCTCTGCAAATCGGTGCTACCAAGGAAGAAGTCCCGCCAACACTTCTTCTTCGGTATCCGTCTCCAATCGTTATCTACCGAGCCCACACGAGCATTGTGACCTTCGCTTCCGAAACCTCCAACCAAGAAGGGCAGAGCTTCTCTTTCAAGTTGGGAGCCCGGCGCTCGGCGCTCGCCAACCTGCCCGAGGACGAGTCGAAGTTCCCCGTGGCCACCTGGCTTAAATCTCTGCTTTCGGAGGGAGTGCAGCGCCTTGTCCTCAATAGCCTTGCGATTCGGCAGGCAAGCCCGCCCGGGCAGGGGCGGAGGTTGGGCGCCGACGGCTCGAACCTTCCGTGGGTTGTCGCGGATCTCGAACGGCATGCGCCGGAGCGGCTGCGCGAATGGATCGGCCATCTTCAGACGGCACTTCCGGACCTCGAAACCGTGCGTACCGTCGAACGGGCCGACGACAAGCACCATTACCTGATGCTCGGTTACCGCGGCGGGGTGGAGGTTCCCTCGTGGATGGCCTCCGACGGCACCCTTCTGCTCATGGCCTTGACGCTCCCGGCGTACCTTCCCGACCTCTCGGGGATATTCCTGATCGAAGAGCCGGAGAACGGGATTCACCCCCGCGCGGTCGAGACGATGTTTCAATCGCTGTCCTCGGTCTACGGCGCCCAGATCCTTCTGGCGACCCATTCGCCCGTGATCCTCAGCCTGGTCGAGCTGGAGCAACTGCTCTGCTTTTCCAAGAATCCCGAAGGGGCGACCGAGATCGTGCGCGGCAGCGATCTTCCGGCCTTGAAGGAATGGCGGGGAGAGACCAGCCTCGGAGTTCTCTTCGCCTCCGGCGTGCTCTGATCGAACGAAACCTCTTGGCCGAAGGTGCGATGAAGCCGCTTCAGCCGAAAGCGGCGGCGGAGAAAGCCCTTCGCCAAGTCTGGAAGCCCCGGTCCTCGGCTCTTACGGCGAGCTGGCGCGCAAGGTGAGCTTCCAGCGATGCGAGGACCCGTCGTTTCGCCGGTTTCTGGCGATACTTCGGGGCTGGTTTCCGCGGGGCTGAGCGGTCATTTCGTTAGCCTCCGCCGAAGGGCTCAAAGCCGCAATCCGCTGCGCGGAGCCACGCAGGACGTTTCGTGAAACCACGCGGATCAGAGAGCCAAACCACGCAAATTGGATCGGAACCACGCAAAACGCCCCGAATCGGCCAGAACGACCCGCGAAACCACACAGAAATTCGCTCAAACCACACAGGCGACCCGTCAAGCCACGCAGCCAGGCGGCCGAGCCACAGTGATCCGGGGTGAAACCACGGAGGAAGTCACCGAAGTCGACCGAAAGTCCGGTCAAGCCACCGACAAATGGTTCCACTTGCGTGGCTGGAACGACTTTTTGGGTGGCGTGAGGGAATTCGTGGGTGGCTTCACCCAATTTCTGGGTGGCGTGAGGGAATTTCTGTGTGGTTTCACGTAAAGCTGTGTGGCTTGAGTGAATTTCTGTGTGGCGCCAGCGAATTCCTCTGTGGCTCGGGCGAATTTCTGTGTGGCTTCGGCGAATTTCCGGTTGGCTTCACCCCTCGGCTCGGTGGCTTGAACGATCGCCCTGCTGATCTCAGCGTTCCGCTCGGCGGCTCCGGAGGTTTCTCGCTCCGCTGAAGGCGTCATGCGCTCCAGCTCGGCGATTTCCCAAGCGGCTCGGGGGCTTCATTCGGTGGCTTCGGGGATTTTCGCGCAGAGCTTACGGTAGCGGAGGCGGTATCGACCGCTTCCGCCGCCCTCGTCCGGAGCGAGCACGCCGTCATCGATCAACAGCTTGAGGTTGCGCCGCGCGGCGCCGCGATCCACCGGATGGCCGAGCGCACGATTGAGATCGTGATGGTCAAAGATCTCGGGCAGATCTTCGTAGACCCGTTCGATGTCGTCCATCACGCCCCAAGCGCCGCGCCGTGGAGGCGCTGACGGAATCTCCGCGGAGGAACCCAAGCCGGGCACGGTCCCCGCGGCGGCGGAACCATCCCCCAAAAGGAGCGGCGTTCCGAACGCCAAACCCTCGATCTGCGGCAGCAGCGGCACACCCCCCGCGCCGGACGCCAGCCACACCAGATCCAATGCCCGAATCTGCGCTATTCGCGCCGCGTCGGAAATCGCGATCGTGGCCTGATGCTGCTCCTCGATCCGCCGCCGCTGCGCCTCGTACTCCTCGCGGGTCAACATTTGTCCAGAGATTGCAGCACAAAATCGCGCAGGGGGGAACCTGGGAGCGCACAAGTCCTGGCATCAAGGCCTGCCCTCATCGAAGTAGGTGAGTTTCACAGTGAAGAGCTTGCGCTTGCGCACGGTCTGTGCGGCAGCCGGCTCGCCTTCCTGACCCTGGGGGAAGTTGGGATCGATGTACTTCCGGATCAGGGCCGCAGAGTTTTTTTCGTAACTGATCTTGACTGCGGCAGAGGGGGGGACGCCGTGGATCTCTTCGTACACGGTGGAGATAGGATCCAAGCCGAACGCCTTGTTCAGGACCAGGTTGGTCGAGCGCAGCGCCCCCTCGACCCAGCCCTGGTAGTCGGAGAAGGCCTCCCCGCAAGTGTACAGGCCCTCCAGAGGTTCGATCAGGAAGGGTATGACGTCCGCGTCGTCGGCGTGCAGGCCCCACTGGTGCACCCCGTAACCGAATTGCTCGCCCGGGGGTATGCCGAAGAGCGGGGACCCCTCCCAGATCCGGACGCTGGTCAAGACGGGGCGGGGAACATAATTGGAGTTGAAAAGCAGCTTGAAGAACTCCGTGGCCGTTTCCACCACAGCTCTGGAGGCGGGGAAGAGGTTCTGGTGCTTGCGGCCGCTGTATTCCCTCTGCATCTCCGAGTCGAAGCGCGGGCCGTTTTCCTGGAGCGCCCGCCAGAAGTTAATGTTCAAGTAGTCGCAGTAGATGGTCAGGGCGGCGGGCTGATGGTATTTCTTGTCGGCGATCCGGTCCATTTTAGCTTGCAGGTCGGCAGGAGCGGTTTTGCCGCGCTCCTCGAGCCAGTTTTCATATTCCAGCGCGGCGGTGTTAGCCTCGTCTATGGCGTAGAAGGGGTAGACCGAGCCCAGGGGAAAATCGGAGAAGTTGGGGCCATATTCGACCTCCGACTGCCCGGAAACGTTTTTTCCCCACCACGCCCGGTCGTAGTAGAGGTTGATCTTCGCCAATGGCTGGTTGGTGGTGGTCTGCAAGGCATTCCACAACCTTTCCGCGCGCTTTTCGGAGAATGTGTTGAGGACGTTCGACTTCAGAAAGATCGTTTCCAGCGCAAGCCGGGGCAGCGCCAGGATCACCTTTTTCGCCATAAGAGTGCCGGTGGTCCGGTGCCCCTTCTCGTCGCTGGTGGTGTAGGTGACGAAGTAACCGTCCTCGGTCTTCTCGTCGATTCTCTCCAACTGCGTATTCAGGAAGATCCTTTTGGCTCCGATGGTCTGGACCAGCGCGTTCGGCAGGGTACTGTATCCGTCCTGGAGGGTCTTGAAATTCGGATCAGGGGAGAAGTCTTCTAACAACTGGTAGGCTTCGCCAGCATTCATCTTCGAGAGGAAGGTGCCGTTAAAGCCGGCCGTGTTGTACACGAGATTGATACATTCGTTGGAATAGCCCATATCGACAAACAGGTTCCAGAGCGACCAATCCTTGAGCAGCACACTGTTCCACTGACATTCAAGGCGGAACCTCTGCCAGAACTTCGGGGTGCGGTGCTTGGGCCGGTCCTTGAAGTGCGGGTTCACCGACAAGATGCGGTTGAAGACCGTATCGATGAAGTTGGAAGGATTGATCCCCTGCTCGGCAGGGGCAAGGTTGTACAGTTGGTCCCAGAGGGCGTAGTCGTTGGCGGCCGCGTCGGTGTGGGTGAAACTGTGCCCACGGAAGTAGAGCCGATTGTTACCGTCCGGCCCCATTGGGAAAGGCACAATGTCCTTGTCGAGGCCCAGCATGAGGAACAGGGCCATCAGGTTGTCCATCAGATCGAGAGTGAAGCGCATGCCGCCTTCCTCTTCCTTAACTGTATCCTCCTTCAGCCCATCCTTGAAATGGATCAGGTCCGAGTCCAGCCTGCCGCCGGTGCGGCCGGACCTTTCGAAAATCAAGATGCTCGCGCAGGGATCTCGATCGAGGACACGCCAGGTTGCGTAAAGGCCCGACATGCCGGCTCCGACCACTAGCGTGTCCAGCGACGCGGGAATGGACGCGTCGTGCGCAAGATCAGCAGATGTCAAGTGGGGCATGGCTCTCCCTCTCCGATCAGATATTGGGCCGGCGATGAAAATGTCACCTTGACAGTGTATCATAAGTATTGCACGTGCGCCGATAGTTTGTCCAACTCCTTTGACGCTCCAAAGGCCCGGCATATAAAACGGGGGCGGATTGAGCGGCCCCGAGCAACCATACCGGTCGTGCTTCTCTAGGTCCGCGGCCTGAGTGCATTCGGACTGTCCCGTGAGAACCCGTTGGGTGTCCCGGGAGAGCCAAACGTGTCGGGGACCTATTTCCGTAGCGCTTGCACAACGCAAGCGGGCAGCGCTACCATCGCTTCATGACGACGCTATACGATCGAGACATCCCTGAAGACCTTTATCGGCAGGTTCAGAAGATCGCGCAGAAAGAAGAGCGGTCTCTGAGCTCCTACGTCGTCCTACTCTTCCAACGTGCAACCGAGGAGGACAAGTTGGGGCGCAAACGGTCCCGGGCGTTGACGAGCCTGCGGCGCCGCCGGCAGCCGCTACCTTCAGGCGCACCGGATGCCGACGAGGTGTTGAGAAAGATTCGCCAGCGTGAATAGGCCAATGGTCTGTGTCGTGGACGCCAATGTCGCTCTGCGACTCGTCTTCGAGCAGGAACATTCGGAACGTGCAGATCGGTTCTTTCGCCATCTTGCAGAGGTCTCCGGCGCCCGATTCTATGTCCCCGATCTCTTCTACGCGGAGTTTGCCAGTGCGCTGACTCTCTATGTCCGGCATCATCGGTACGCCGCGGCAACGGCGCGCAAGGATCTCGCTGACATGGAGGCCGTGGCACCCACCGTCGTGCCGACCCTTGATCTGATCAAGGACGCCATGGAACTGTCCATAGCCCACTGGATCAGTGGTTACGACGCGGTCTATGTCGCACTGTCGAAGCGGCTCGGAGTACCTTTGGTCACGGCGGATGGAGGGCTGATCACAGCCTTGACCGGCAAGCCGTTCCAGATTCTCCCTTTGGCAACGCTCGAAATCTGAGTAGGTCTTCGCATCTCTCTTAGGCCCCATGGCCCCATCGGGAACCGTACCCCCCTTCTTCCGTGCCCAATCTGCCGCGCTGATCTGGAGAGGATTCATCCAGATCGGCCACGTCCCGCGTAGTACGAGGTGGTTCATCACCCTACGAACAGGAGGAGTAAAGAGATGGGAACCACCACGGTGATCGTGCAGGAAGTGTATGAGGCTTTTGGTCGCGCCGATGTACCGAAAATCCTGAGTTTTTGTCGCCGACGAAGTCGATTGGGAGTTCGTCGGCTCCGCCGGCCTGCCCTACGCCGGACGGCGGCGAACCCCGGCGGAGGTGGCCGATTTCTTCTCGGCTATCGCGACCACCGACGACATTCGCGTTTTCGAGCCGCGGGAATTTCTCGAGGCAGACGGGCATGTCACTGTTCTAGGCTGGGAAACCGCGACCGCGCGGGACACCGGGAATGAATTCGAAAGCGAATGGGTCCATGTCTTCTCCCTGAAGGATGACAAGATCACCCGCTGGCGAGGTCTTTTCAATACGGCAGCCCGGTACGGGAAGTAGCCGACAGACGGCGGAAAGCCCTGATCGGGTCGTCTCGGATAGCCCGGCAAACTGGGGGTACATCGTGGCTCTGATGGTCGGGGTGGTCTTGGCGTTGGTTGTCGGTATATTTGCTACTGCCGTTCGCTTGGATCGGGATCGGGCCTTCTATCCGACCGTCATGATCGTCATCGCGTCCTACTATGCGCTGTTCGCGGTCATGGGAGCATCCACACAGGCCCTGATCGTTGAGTCCCTGGTTGGGGCAGGCTTCCTACTCGCCGCCGTATTTGGTTTCAGATCAACGCTCTGGATCGTGGTAGCTGCATTGGCAGCACATGGCATCTTCGACCTGACTCACGGCGCGGTCATTTTCAATCCGGGTGTGCCACCCTGGTGGCCGGAGTTCTGCCTCACGTACGACCTCACGGCAGCCGCGTACTTGGCGTGGCTGCTTAAGAGTGGGCGAATCCGCGCTGCAGGCTGACTCCCTACACTGCGCGACCCCATCCCCGCACGTACCGAAGGAGAGATCGTGACATTCTGGACCCTGACCTTTGTCGCCTTCGCAGCACTCGCCGCGGCCTCGATGTTCAGGGTTCGGTTCGCCTACGCGGCGTTCGTCGTGCTGGGTGTGCTCTGGATGCCTGCACGAGCCTCGTTTCGGTTGTCTCCGACAAGCTGCGAAACGGCGATGTCCATACCGCTTGCCGTGTACTCGATGACGAACTACAAACACATCGGCCTGTTCGCGATGTTTGCGATGATGACGCTGGCGCAGTTCGAGCCGGATGACCGATGGCGATTTCTCAAGCTCGCTGTCATCGCCCTCGGAATGACGGTCCTCGTTGAGGGTGAACAGGCACTGCTGGGGTTGGGCCACTGTCGAGTGCGCGATGTCATTCCCAACACGACAGGCACGGTGGTCGGTGCGTGCCTCATGGAGGCAGGGCGGGCATTTCGGAAGTCGCGTCGGCGAACCGCCCTGAACGGCAATATCGTTAGGCGACCATGAAGGCTGTAGATCTCATCGCGCCCGACCCGAACGATCTCGTTTGCATGGAAGGGATCAATCGTGCGCGTGCCGAGGGTGAATCGAGTCGACTTCGAGAGCTCGAAAGGCGGCTTTCAGCCACGACCTCGGCGGATTGCCATCTCGCCGTATACGGCTCGCTCGCGCCCGGAGAGGCCAATGCGGCACAGCTCGAATCGATTTCGGGCACGTGGAGCGATGGCTATTTCGTAACCGGCGACCTCGAGGAGCGAGGGTGGGGAAGTCGAATAGGCTTTCCCGGTCTGCGCTGGCGCCCTTCGGGTCCGCGCGTCGCCGTAAAGGTGTTTTCTTCTCTAGAACTGCCTAGTGTAGTGCGCCCGATTTGTTGAACCTTAAGCGTGACTCGTTCGTATCTTCCTATGGGAGGATTCAAAGATGCGAGTCGCGCCGGAGATTCTGCTTTCCCCCGAGGAGAGTCAGCAGCTGGAGAAGTTCGCGCGCG
>DASYKS010000064.1:0-25532 GCA_035995205.1 Thermoanaerobaculia bacterium | reverse complement strand
CACCAGCTCGGCACCGCAGCGGCCAAGGTCGCCAAAACGGCCGAGCTGGTGCTCGGCGCTCCCAGGGAGAAGCAAAGCCTCCTCGACTGGTCGCCTTCCGATCCCGCCCCGCCACCTCCCGGGTGCTGCTAAACTCCACCGCTCGAAATCGTTCAGCCTTGCGGTTGAGGAGTCATTGACGTTCACTTCAGGAGATTTGCGCATGACGGATATCCGAATCGGCGTGGTCGGCGGCAGCGGCCTCTATCAGATGGAGGGGCTCGAAGTGCTGGAGGAGCGGAAGATCGACACCCCCTTCGGCGCCCCGTCCGACCCCTTCGTGATTGGCCGCTTGGAAGGCAAGAAGGTGGCGTTCCTGCCGCGCCACGGCAAGGGGCACCGCTTGCTGCCCACCGAGCTGAACTACCGGGCGAACATCTACGGATTCAAGGTGCTGGGCGTAGAACGGCTGATCTCGGTCTCGGCGGTCGGCTCGCTCAAGATCGAATACGCGCCGAAGGACATCGTGGTCCCCGACCAGTTCTTCGACCGCACCCGCCATCGGGTCGACACTTTCTTCGGGGACGGCCTGGTCGCCCACGTCTCGCTCGCCAAGCCCATCTGCCCGGCGCTGATCGACACCTTCACCGAGGCGTCGGAGGCGGCGGGGGCGAAGGTCCATAAGAACGGCGCCTACGTCTGCATGGAAGGGCCGCAGTTTTCCACCCGCGCCGAGTCCGAGGTCTACCGCTCGTGGGGGATGGACATCATCGGCATGACCAACCTGCAAGAGGCGCGGCTTGCCCGCGAGGCCGAGATCTGCTACGCCACGCTCGCCATGGTCACCGACTACGACTGCTGGCACGAGACGGAAGAGGCGGTCTCGGGCGAAGCGGTGATGGAAGTCGTCCGCCAGAACGTCCAGATGTCGCAGGAGGTCATTCGCCAGGTGCTCAAGCGCCTGCCCGAGGATTCGGCCGACTGCCCGCTCTGCCGCCACGCGCTCGCCCATGCGTTGATCACCGAGCGCTCGCTGATCCCGGCCGAGACCCTCAAGAAACTCGCGCCGCTGGTCGGCAAGTACATCAGCTAGGCGCGCGGGCGATTGAGCAAGCGCATCCTGGTCACCAACGACGACGGCGTCTTCTCCGAGGGGATCAAGCTCCTGGCGAAAGCCTTGAGCGACCTCGGCGAGGTCGTCGTCGTCGCCCCCGACCGCGAGCAGAGCGCCACCGGGCACGCGCTCACCCTGTCGCGCCCGCTGCGCATGACCAAACTGGAACCGAACTGGTACGCGGTGGACGGCACGCCCACCGACTGCGTCAACCTCGCGCTGCTCCATCTGCTCAAGGATCAGAAGCCCGACCTGGTCTGCTCGGGGATCAACTTTGGGCTCAACCTGGGCGACGACGTCACCTATTCGGGCACCGTCTCCGCGACGTTCGAGGGGACGCTGCTCGGCGTTCCTTCCCTCGCGTTCAGCCAGGAGGTGGCGGAGGGCTTCTCGTTCGAGCCGGCGGCGCGCTTCGCCCGCAGGCTCGCGGCCCTGGTGCTGGCCGAGACGACGCTGCCCGAGGATCTGATCCTGAACGTCAACGTGCCGGCCGGGGCGATCCGCGGCGTCAGCTTCTCGCGGCTCGGCCGGCGCACCTATCAGCAGACGGTGGTTGAGAAGCTCGATCCGCGCGGGCGGAAGTACTACTGGATCGCCGGCACGCCGAAGTGGAAGCCGGAGACCGGCACCGATTTCGAGGCCATCTCGGCGGGCCGGATTTCGATCACGCCGCTCCATCTCGACCTCACCTATTACCCGGGCCTCGACACCTTCGCGCCGCTGGGCGAAAAGCTCGCCGCCCTGGATCTCAATACCACTCCCGAGCCGGACCCTGGCCCAGCAGCATGAGCGATCCGTACGCGACCGCGCGGGAACGGATGATCGGCGACCTGGCGCGCAAACGCGGCATCCGCGACGAGCGCGTGCTCGAAGCGATGCGGCGGATTCCGCGCCATCTGTTCGTGAAAAACGTCACCCTGCCGCACCTCGCGTATGCCGACAACGCCCTGGCGATCGGCGAGCGCCAGACCATCTCGCAGCCCTCGGTGGTGGCGCGGATGACCGAGCTGTTGGAGGTCCGCGCCGAAAGCTCGGTGCTGGAGATCGGCACCGGGTCGGGTTACCAGACCGCGATCCTCGCGCTGCTCGCGCGTCGCGTCTACAGTTTGGAGCGGGTGGCGCCGCTCGCCCGCGAGGCGATCGGCCGGATGCGCGACATGAAGCTCGACAACGTCAAGATCCAGATCTTCGACGGCACGGTCGGCTGGAGCGACGTGGCGCCGTTCGATCGCATCCTGGTCACCGCCGCCGCGCCGCGCGTGCCGCCGCCGCTGCTCGACCAGCTCGCTCCGGGGGGAATCCTGGTGATCCCGGAAGGGACTCGGAACGCCCAGCGCCTGGTCGTCTACCGCAAGGATGCGGCGGGCGAGGCGGCGCGCGAAGTCGGCGAAGAGGTCTCGTTCGTGCCGCTGGTCGGCCGCCACGGCTGGGCGGCCGAAGAGACCAAGGCCTGAGACCCGAGACGATTGAGCGTGAGCCCTGAGACTTCCGCCGCCCGCTTTGTCGTCACCGGCCGCGTGCAGGGGGTCGGCTTCCGCTTCTTCGTGCGCACCCTGGCGCGCGAGCTGGGACTCGCCGGCCGGGTGCGGAACCGACAGGATGGCGCCGTAGAGATCGAAGCGACCGGTTCCGAGCCGGCGCTCGCCGAGCTTGAACGTCGTCTGCTCGCCGAAGGTCCGGGGCATCCGAGCCACGTCGAACGAACACTTTTGACAGGATCCAGCGTCCCCGCGGGGGACCGTTTCGAAATCGAGCGCTGAGGACCGAGCAGGCCCTCGCCGAATTGAAAGGGAGTATCGATGGACGATCTCAAGGGCTTCATCCGCGAAGTGCCGGACTTCCCGAAAGCGGGCATCCTGTTCTACGACATCACCACCCTGCTCAAGGATCCGCTCGCGCTGCGCATGACCGTCGACCGTTTCGTCTGGCAGTTCGCCAGCAAGCAGGTCGACAAAGTAGTCGGCATGGAATCGCGTGGCTTCATGTTCGGCCCGATCGTGGCCTACAACCTGAACGCCGGCTTCGTCCCCGTCCGCAAGCCGGGCAAGCTGCCGGCTACATCGATCAGCGAGACCTACGATCTCGAATACGGTCAGGACACCCTGCAGATGCACGAGGACGCAATCGAATCAGGCGACCGGGTGCTGATCGTCGACGACCTGATCGCGACCGGCGGCACCGCGAGCGCCTCCGCCAAGCTGGTCGAACAGCGCGGCGGCAAAGTCGTGGGCCTCGGCTTCGTGATCGAGCTGACCTTCCTCGCCGGCCGCAAGAAGCTCGGCGGCTACGAGGTGCTGTCGCTGATCCGGTATTGAGGCGAGGAGAGCGAGAGGGGCGACGCCAGGGAGGCCATGGCGCGCCCCCTCTCGCGACCGAGCCGGCGGCTTCACCCCGCGAGCCCGCGATATAGTTGGCCGCACTGCGGCTGTAGCTCAGGTGGATAGAGCAGAAGTTTCCTAAACTTTTGGTCGGGGGTTCGAGTCCTCCCAGCCGCACCAATCGAATCAACGATAGGCGTAGCTTTACGTAGGACCCCGGCCTGGCCGAAGCCGTAACAACCGTGTGAAACGCAGGCCCCTTCTATGGAATATCGAGCGTCACCCGCTCCGGCCCCTTGTCTCCCTCTTGGCTGAAGGCGCGGCCGGCCTCTTCGCGGCAACGGTGGTAGGTGAGCGTCAGCCGCAGGGAGTCGGCGCCCGCGTCGCCTTCGGGGAGGAGAACGAGGCCGGTGCCGTCGGCCTTGCGCAGCACGGTTGCGGTGACCGGAGTATAGGTCTCCGGACCCAGGAAGGTGCGGGCGTGGCCCGGCGTTCCGTCCGGCGCGACTAGCCGCAACTCGGCACCGCGGGAGGAGGAGAGACGTAGACGGCCGCTCTCTCCCGTGCGGGCCACCGAGCGCAGGGTGAGGCCGGGCTCGCGGAGAGCGGCCGGAGAGGGGAGGACGCCGTGGACCCGAATGCGGGTGCCGGCGAGGAGATCCTCCTCTTCGCCGAAGGCATGCCAGACGGACCAAGCGGGCTCGGCGAGGCGTACCTCGCGGAAGCGCGCGTCCGGGCTGCGCCGCACGGCGACCCCGATTTGGAGCGGCACCGTCGCTTGCCCGGAGACCTGGACATCGAACAGGCGGACGCCGTTGACGTAGCCGGTGAGCCGCTCGCCCACGGCATCGATCGTCACCGCATATTCCTGTCCCGCCACGGGGCGCACGGCATCTTGCCAGAGGTTCTGGGCCGGGCCGCCGTCGACGCGGACGAGTCGGCGCTGACCCCGCTCGGCGTCGAGCCAGAGGGCGAGGTAGTGGCTGGCATCTCGGAAGCGCACGATCACCGCGGCGGCGCCGTCCGCTCCGGGGGCGAGGCGGACCGCGAGCCGGAAATTCGCGGGTGCCGGGTTCGCCGCCAGGGCGAATCGAGCTCCGCCCAGACGCAGGGCGGTGATTCGGTGCAGGGGAGAGGCGGAGAGGCTCGCGGTGAACGCGCCACCGGCCCACAGGCGGTCGCCGGCCGGGGCGAGCGCGAAGACGGAATTGTCCAGACCGTCGCCGGGAGAGGACCAGGCCCGCGCCGCGAGGCTCCAACGGGTGATCCGGCCCGCCGGGGCGCCTCCGGCCTGGATGAAACGGCTGCCGACCCAGAGCTGCTTGCCGTCCAAAGCCAGGGCGTCCACCGGACCGTCGACCCCTACGCCCAGTGCCACCCAAGCGTTGCCGGTCCAGCGCGCGATGTGGTTCGCCGCAACGCCTCCGGCCTGGGTGAAATCGCCGCCGACGAACAGCGCCCCGGCCCCTGGTCCCACAGCGATCGCCGAAACCGTGCCGTTGATCGTGCCGCCCGCCGCCGTCCAATTCGTGCCGTCCCAACGGGCAACGCGGCTCGCCGGCTTGCCTCCGGCATGGTTGAATTTTCCGCCCACGAACAGCCGGCCGTCGCGGGCGGCGAGGGCCAGCACCGGAGCGTCGAGCCCGCCGCCGACGGCCGACCAGGCTCCGGTCGTCGGATTCCAGACCGCCAGGTTTTTCGCCGCCACGCCGCCGGCCGTCGTGAACTGCCCGCCGGCATAAAGCAGGTCACCCTCGACCGCGAGGGCAAACACCTGCCCGTTGATTCCATCGCCGAGCGCGGACCAGGTTCCCGCGGCGCGATCCCAGACCGCGACATTGTCGACCGGGCTCCCCCCGGCCTGGGTGAACTTCCCGCCCACGTAAAGCCGGTCGCCGTCGACCGCGAGCGCCCGAACGATGCCGTCCAACCCCGTGCCGAGGGCCTGCCAGGCGCCACCGGACCAGACCGCGATCCGATGTGCCGCGACCCCGCCGGCATGGGTCAGGCTGCCTGCCGCATAGAGTTTTCCGCCGACCCAGGCGAGTGCGCGGACTACGTTGTCGACCCCGCCCGCGGGCTCCTCCCACACCGCGGGCTCGGGCTCCGAGTGCAAGGAGCCGGCGCCGATGGTCCACGGGACGGGATCCGGACCGCCTCCCTGGGCGAGGAAGCTCCAGCGGCCGGGGATCGCGGCGGCGAAGCCCTCGTCCAGCCACCAGGCGGAGAAGACGCGATCGGCCGAGCCGACCCGGACCTCGGAGAACCAGGCCTCCAGGTTGTTCCAGGCGTAGAGGGCGATCCTCCCCGAGGGATGGGCGGCGTCCTCGACCGCGAAAAGGGGGGCACCGTCCAACCAGCCGCGCAGCGACGTGCCGACGGCGGCCACGATCAGCTCGTACGGCCGGTCGATCTCGTAAAGCTCGTCGTCCTGCCAGAGCACTTGGGGCACGCCGCCGACCTTCTTGATCAGCTGGCGCGTTCCGCGCGTGCGGCTCATGGCGAAACGGTAATAGTTGGCCAGGTTCTGGCCGCGGAAGACGATCCCGATCGCCTCGCCTTTCGAACGCAGGCGGACGCGGATCAGGACGTCTTTCCACGCCGGATCGCCAGCCGCCGCGAGAGCGCCGGGGAAGGCAGGATCGCCCCCCTGCGCCAGCAGGCTCTGAAGATGGAGGGCGCCGTCCGCGGTCTGCCACGCCGCGGATTGATTCAGCGGGACGCCGGAGACCTCCGAGAGCAGCGACCAGTCCGAAAGGTCGCCCGCGGCGAAGGCGTCGCGCAGCAGGGCCTGGCCCTCGGCCGACGGCCGGCGGACCTCGAGCCGCTCGCAACGCACGGTGCCGTCGCGCCAGGCATATACGCCGACCCGGCCCGCGGTATGGGCGGCATCGACGACCGCGAACAACCGGACGCCGTCGAGCCAGCCGGTGAGCCGCGGGCCGGCCGCCTCGATCTCCAAACGGAACGGCTCGCCCGGGCTGTAGCCGCCCGCGTCTTCCCAGAGGATCGTGACTTGGCCCCCCTCGCGCTTGATCAGCCGGCGGAAGTGCAAGGTGGCGTCGGCCGAGAGCCGGTAGTGGTTTTCGGCGTCTACCCAGCGGAAGACCAGCCCCAAGGAGCCGCCCGCGTCGGAGCGCAGGTCGGCCGTCAGGCGGTAGTCGGCCCAAGGAGGATCGCCGCCGTCGGCTCCGGGTCCGATCAACGCTTGGGTCCCGGGAAGGGCGGGCTCGGCTCCGCCGCCGATCTCCGCGAGCTGGAGGAGGGCGCCTCCCTCGACCAACCAGTTCGAAGGTCTGCCGTCGGTCGCCTGATCGAAAAGCTCGAAGCGGGCGAGCGCGCCGGGACTACGGAAGCTTTCGAGGAACAGGACCGGATCGTCGGCCGATTCGGCGATCGGTCCCGGCAGCTCGCGCAGCTCGATCCGGTGCCGGGTGAGGCTGCCGGCCTCGCGCAAGAGCAGGGTGACCGATTCCTCCGCGGGCCGAAGCGCGCCGAAGGTCACCTCGGTGAGCTTCGCGTCGCCCGGCCGGCTCGGCTCGGGCAGCGGGTGCGCGGGCCGGGAGAGGGCGATCTCGGTCCGCGTCCAGTCGATCGGCTCGGGGCTGCGCAACAGAAGGACCGGCCCGCCGCCGGAACGCGTCAGGCGCGTGACCTCGACCCGCGTCGAGCGCTGCAACGCCGGAGCCTCTCCCAAGGCCAGCTTCGCCACGTCCTCGAAAGCCCGCGTCTCCGCCTCTTTGGGCGGATCGTACGAGGGAGCGACCGCCAGAGCCAACGCCGCTCCGGCATCCGTCCCCAGATCGACGCTCGGCCAGGTCATATCCTCGAAGCCGTGTAGGTGATGGTAGAAGTTGGCGTAGAGCGAGGTGGCGAGCTGGAAGCGGTAGACGACCGGCGCCCCGGCGCGGAAGTCGTCCACCCGCAGGTCGGTGAACCGCGCGCCGGGGCTCTGGCAGGTATAGAGCCCGATCCGCCCGGTGAGATGGTCGCCGTCTTCAACGGTGAAGACCGGCTCACCGTCGACGTAGGTCCGCAGGGATGTGCCGATCGCCTCGACGGTCAGCAGGTAGTCGCGATTGCGCCGGGCGGAGACGTGGTCCTCAGCGAGCAGGGTAATGCCGCCGGAGCCGGCCTTCACCAGCCGGCGCGTTCTTTCGTGCAGAGCGAAGCGAACCCAGCTCCCCGCTCCGCCATGGCGGAAGACGACGCCCGCGGCACCCCTTTCTTTCCGCACGAAGACGCTCACGCGAAAATCGGTCCAGCCGGCGGACGCGGGATCGGCCAACAATAGGATCGTGCCCGGCCGGTCCGGCTCGGCGGCACCGCCGATCGCCGACCCCTGGACGACGTGGCGGGTGAGAGGGTCCCCCTGCTCCATCACCTGCCAGTCGGAAGGCGCCCCTGTACTTGAGTCGGCAACGAACCAGCCGGGAGGAAAAGCTCCCGGAGCGCCAACGGTGAAGGCCTCGTGTAGCAGCAGCGGCATCAGCCGCCCTTCGTAGAGAGTGACCGGCGCCAGCACCCGGCCTTCCTCGGCCGAAACCAGAACGGCATTCTTGACGATCGTCTCGGGATCGAGCTTCGTGGTCAGACAGGTGGCGGCATCGAGCAGGGTGATCCAGCGCTGCTCTTTCTCGGACAGCGAAAGCGTCGTCGCCCGGCTCCAAGCGGGAGTGAGGGCCAGGAGCCGGCCCCGGGCGTCGCGCGCCGGTTGGTTGCTCGCGTCGAACAGATAGAGGCCGAGGTCGCGCTTTTCCATCTGGTACATCTGGGCGACGTAGTTTTCGTTGAACTGCACCCCGACGTCGTAGGCGCGGTAGAACGGCTGGAAGAGCCGCGGTTTCTCCCCCGGCGGAGGCACGGTGGGCGGGTCCGTCTCGCAGACGTAGCGGGTCAGGTCTTCGAGGCCGCTGTCGAAGTTCGCCGTCGAGGTCCCCTCCGGCACGGTCAGCGTCACCAGACCGGGGGGACCGCCGGTGCGGAAGTAGGCGTACTCGGTGACGTTCCGACTGGGGACCAGGCCCTCGACGTTGTCATTCTGGGCCACGGTCTCGAGTTTCGTGTCGATCTGGAGTCGATAGATCGTGTGCGGAGCAAGCACTTCGCCCTCGCTTTTCCATCGCGCCAGCTCCTGCTGCAGGTGACGGATCGCCTCGTCCCGCCGCACGCCTTGCCCCGCTTCCGGATCGGGCGTCATGCACAGCTGCTCCAGGCAGAGCGGGCCGTCGTTTATGAGAATGACGGTCGGAATTCCCGGGCCGACCACCGTGATCACTGCTCCTCCTCCCGCGGGGTCGATCACGGGGAGGAACGGACCGTAGGGTAGATGATCGGTGTCGTATCCCGTGGCCCAGGTACCAGTGGGTGTGGGGCAGAACCAGCAGACCCGGTGGATCAGTTTCTCGTTGCCGGCGGCGTACACTTCCAGGCGCCGGATCGCCGTGCCTTCCAGGCGGATCGTCTCGGTCACCTCGCCGCCGGTGCCCTGCGGCGCATGGGTGGCCACCGCGGCACCCGCCCCGTTGTAGGCCACGATCCGAAACGGCGGCCGGTGGGTGACGAGCAGCTCCACCCAGGACGAGGGGCACGGCAGTTCGACGTCGAGCTTGAAGCCGGCGCTCAGGCCCAGCTCTCCCTCCCCCCAGCGCTCGATCCGCCCGACCGGAAGCAGCGCTCCGTCCGCTCCGCGCACGGTGAAGCGGGCCTTCCCTTCGCTCCAAGGGTTTGCCACCGTTCCCGCCCGACGCGTCCGGAGATCCACGCACACCGGGACCTCGTCGATGGTGGAAATGAAGCTCTCGACATCCGCGGTCTTCCTTGCCGAGCCCGGACCCGGAGCGACGCCCCGGGCGAGAAGGATCCGGTACGACTTCGCCGGCTGATCCGCGACAAGGGTGAGACCCCGCCGCATCGCTGTCTCGGGGAAGCAGAGCACGTTGACGATTCCCGCGGCGCCCGCCTCGGTCACGAGGCGCGTATCGACGAAGGCCGGACCGAAGCCCCACGAGAGGGTCAAAGCCGGCGGCCCCGCGATCCTCAAGGGCGAATCGATTCGCGTCCCGGGGCGCAGGCCCGCGAAGCCGACGCAGGTCTCGGTCGCGGGAAGCTCCGGAATGCAGGGGTAGTTCGGCAGAGCGTCGGAGACCCACTCTTCCCAGGAGGAGCCGGTGCCGCGGGTGAAATCGAACGGCGTCTTCGATCCCACCAGGAGTTTCGTGTTCCCGAGCGGAGGGTTCGACCCGGCGGGGCCAGGGAGGGCCGGCACGGTCGCCCACGTACCGAAGAGGGTGGGGGTGCTTCCCGCCACCGGGCTCTGCGCGACGGTCGTCCAAGCCGGGTCGTTCCAGCGTTGGAGAACGAGGCTCGTCAACTCGTACCGCGCTCTGACGACCGCACCGTTCGGGGGGATGAGCTCCCACGCCGGGTTGGGTTGGTGCGTATTGACCCCCACGAAGGCCGCGTCGTGGACCGACCGGCCGAAGGTGAGCGAAATCCGCGCATCCAAGGGAACCAGGGGGACCCCATTCAGATCGGCCGGCTGTACGTAAGCGGGGATATTGGTCACGACGAACCCCGAACCGTCGTCCCAATCCGGCAGCAGGAACTGCCGCCGCGGCAACGGCCAGACCACCGTGCTCTTCAGATGCTCGATCGCCGCCTGGGTGAGCGGCAGGGGAATCGGCGGCGCGTCCTTCTTCGGCCCCCATTCGAGCTTCACCGTCGCCCCGATCTTCTTTTTGAACGGCCAGGGAAGTTTGATCCCGACGCTGAACGTGCCCACCAGGTGATAGGGCTTGAACAGGTCGGCCGCGATCGTGGCGTCCAGGCCGATCTCCAGCCCGAACCCGAAAACCTTGAGCCCCACCAGGGCATGGAGCCAGAGGTCGCCATGGAAGTGGCCGGGCTTGAAGCTCAAAAGCGCGTTACCGTCCGCCCAGGCTTCGAGCGTGACGCTCAGCGGTCCGAATCTCCAGCTGTTGGCATATCCGAACCAGGCCCCCAGACCGAGCTGGTGGGCGTCGAGCATGAAGTAGGCGTTGGCTTCGACGAGGCGGGCGAACAGGGCACGGATGCGCAGCTCGCGCGGTTCTTTCAGGCCGAGGTAGAGATGCCATGCGGTCGGATCGTTGAAGGCGTAATACGCCTCCATGCTGCCGCCGATCTCGATCAGCTCGCCGCCCTTGCCGCTCTTGTACTCGGCGTCTAGACCGATCAGAATGTTGCCGGCCCGCCCGTCGATCACGGTAAGGGCGCGGAACTGTCCCTCGTCCGCCCCTTCGGCCCGCTTCTTCAAGAAAGAGGCGGCGCCCTGGATCATAACGATCGGCCCGGGGATGATGATCGCGAGCAGGAACTTGCCGCTGAAGGTGTAGGCGTTATCGGCCAGGGTCCCCAGGGTGATTCCCGCGCCGATGGCGAAGCTTTCCTTCCTGGGGACCCATTTGCTCTTGAGGTCGGTGATTCCCTGCGTGGGTTTGTGGTAGAAGCTCTTGCCGTGGTCGATGCTGAACCACATGTCCTCAGGCTTCTTGTTGGGCTCCATTTGCAACGCGAACAGGCCGGCGAAGCCGTAGATCCCAAGACCGGTGCTGGCGAGCGGAATGCCGTTGGGCAGCTCGACGTCGACGTAGATCGCGAAGAAGTTGTACCGGCCCTGGGGACCCTTGACCGAGCCGATGACCAACGTGCCGTCGATCTCCAGTTCCGGAGTCTCAAGGGTCAGATGGATGTCGCCATCGAAACGCTTGATTTCTTCCCCGGTATCCGGGTCATTGATCTCCTTGAACGAGACCGAGCCCTTGAGCTCAAGCACGTCGGGAATCTTGAGCTCCACACCTGCGCCGTTCAGGGTGATTCTGGGGACGGGCGGAGTGTCGGCTGGATTCCAGGTGATCCGCAGCCCCTCGACCGAAGCCCCTGCCTGGAGCCCGTCGACGAGATGGAGACCCCCGGAGAATCCGACCCACTTGCTGCCGTCGTCGTTCTTACCGAAGCCAAGCTGAGTGATCTCGATCTTGAATCCATAGAAGTTGAAGGTCTTCTGCTCAGGCAGCTTCAACCAGCCACCGTCTAGATGGACATGGCCCTTGGAGTCAATGGAAAGCTCTTTGACATCAAATCTGGGCCAAGCCAGGCCGCCGAATTTTGGTGTGAGTTGGCCGGCCACCTTGGCCGTGAAGACGCCGGCTTCGACCTCGAAAGCGATGCTGTCGAGCTGCATGCTGAAGGCCGGAGTGTTGACCTCCTTCAAACCGCTGCCGTCGGCATCGGCGAGACGAACGTGAAACTTGCCGCTCCCGTCGAGCCCGATCTCGACCTCCACCCAGTCGTCGAAGAACGGCAGCAGCGTCTGTCCGAGGATCTCGGAGCGCGCGAACGTGTTCTGGCGGATCTCCAGGATGACGTGCTTGAGGCGGAACGGAATTCCGAACAGCTCGGAGTCGGGGCGGAGAAACGTGTGGGTCGTCTCGTCGTAGTACTCGGCTTGGAGCTTGCCGGTGAAGCCTCCAGACCCGATCGCACAGTTCTTCATCACCAGGTCCGCGGGGGCCAGTGCCGGGAACCCTTCCGGCAGCTCGATCTTTGCCTGGGAGATAAATGCGCCTAAGAAGCTCTCGTCGAAGCCTGCGGCCAAAATCTCCGGCTGTGAAGCGGTGCGCGAAAGATCGAGCTTCATGCCAGTTGCGGAAACAATGATTCCACTCTGGCCGATCTCGCACCGCGACAGATCTGCTGAATCAAATCCGCGTAGTGTGAGATGGAACGATTGATTGAGGAGAACATCGCCTCGAATTGAGATGCTCGCATGGTCGCTACCGTCCAGCGGACGGAGAATATCTTTGGAGAACCGCAGCTCTACGCGAGCGTTGTGCAGCACGAGATCCCAGCCGTCGTCTCCGATTTCAAGTGACAGATCCAGTTCGATCCAACCCTTACCCAACCCTGATCGATACACCATTTCGTCGACCGGATCGTAGGCCTTCGTACCTGGAGCCAGATTGTCATCGAGGGACCCTACGAAGGCGAGAGTGACTACGTCCAACCCCGGCATGGAGAGTTCCAAGTCGGCTTTAAAGGCCACGCGAACTCTGGCCACAACTGAGTCGGTGCGTGCAAACAGACCATAGTCCACAACGAATATGGAATCCAGGAACCCGGTCCCGCTCCCAGACGAGAAAAAGTCCGTTGGCCAGCCCTTGGTGCCAAGGTAGGATCGGAGAGGTGTGAACTGAAGGTACATGACGATCCTTTACCGCGTCGTGGGCTCGTCGGGGCGAACGATCCAACATCCGCCGGTGATGGTGCCCTCCCACTCGTTACTGTCGTAGACCTTAGGATCGTAAACGCTGGCGATGTAGTTTCCCAGGGTCGGTTCGTCCACGGATCGAGCCCACATCGCCTTGCACGACGCGTGCGTCGATTTCAGGAACGGGCGGAGCATCTTCGGGGCTGCGGGATCCGCGAGGTACAGCTCAGCTACGAGTCGCCGCAGGCGCGGAAAACTCGGGGAAACGATGCAGCCGCCGGAGCCGTTGTAGCTATTCTTGGGATTCTCTACATCGACGGAGTAGCCGATGTGGACCATCACCGCCGTCTTGCCGGTCTTATCGAGCGCGGTGGGAATAGGGTCCGGGAAATAAGACCGTCCATCCGTCTTCTTTTCGGGATCACCCGGCTTGTAGATCCAGAAGCCGTAGTTGATGTTTTTCACGGTTGGAGCCACGTGTGACTGGAAGTCGTAGTGAACGTTGCCAACGGCCGAAGACACGTCGGGCTCATCCTCCGGTTTGGTCTGCGACGGGTCTTCCCACCGGTGGGCCGTGTAGGTCGACCATCGGTAGTACGCCTTCACCTCGCCTTCCTTGAACAGGAACAGCACACCGCGATACAGATCGGGATGCAAGGTCTTGACATTGCCGATCGGCGGGGGCGGCACTTTGGCCTCGACACATTGACCCGTGAAGACGTATGACTTCAGTACGTAGTCGGGGGCAGGCAGCGCGGGATTGCCCAGGTGAGGATGATCGAACGGATCGATCACAACGAGGTGCCAACCACTACTAAGGTTTACTTTTTCCTGATTCATCGCAGGATGAGTAGGCAACGGCTTTGGCCCTCCGGGGACCGCAGGCTCTGGCCAAGACAGATAGAACTCGATGACAACCTCAACCTGAAATCGGTTGAAGCTGTCGTCGATGTTGAAGACAAATGATGGCCCCGCCTGCGAAGTGGCGGTGCTCACCAAGAGTCGTTTCCAGTAGAGGGTTTTTTGAAAGATTCCAACAACATACCATTCTGAGGCGGTGAGCCGACGCTTCGCTTCATAGAGCACCGGCCAGGGGTAGAGCCTATTCACGGTAGCACCTGTGACGGCTGTACCAGTACCTCCTAGGATTGGCCATGTGGGTGGAAATAGCGTGACGAATTCGTTCAGGCCTTGAGTGTTCGGGAAATACACGGACAATGCGCGAAAAAAAGCCGAAGGATCGACGAAGCCGGTAGATGTGAGAACGCCGAATTCTGATGAGAACCCTACGAACGGCGGAGGGCTCTCGCTAGCCTCTCCAAGCAGAACTCCTCCATTCACCCAGACGGTGAATTCACCCTCCGCGAAATGCTCCAAGGCATCAGATTCGGAAAACATGGTGTAGAAGACGTTGGTTCTGAATAGATCAATTGCCTCCATGACGGTTGGACTAAATTTATTAACGTTGACATTAAAGTACACGAAGCAGAGGATTTCGTCACCGAAACCCTGATCTTTCATTTTTCGATTTACAAGAGCAAGGTCTGCTGATACTGGCTTCAGGTAGAGCGTGACAGTAGGCGGAAAAACGCCGTCGGCATGACGAAGATTGGCTGGTCCTTCTTCTCGTAGTTGCCAGGGAGGAACAGTTGACAAAAGGCCTCCGCAGACCGCAGTGAGCTGCATAGCAGTCGGTGACTGAGCGGAAACTCTCAGTCGCCAGTGGCTCGGTTCTGAATCGGTAACGTCATATCCTAGATGATTAGGATAAACGGTAGACGAGAACGGTGGTTTCAAGGGAAGGTGGAAGATCATAGCTCCTCTTGCTTACTAGACCGAAAGTACGTTGTGCTTTTTGTTGATTCGACCTGTGCGATCGATAACTTTGAGCCGATAGGAATAAATCTGGCCGGCCTCTCTCTTGGCGTCTCGGAACTGGTATTGACCTCTCGACAGCCACGCAGTTAGGTCTTGCCACTCTTCGCCCCCGTTCGAGTTCCGCTGCACCAAGCAGGAAAGATCTGCCTCGGCGGACAGCCAGGACAGCAGGACCGAATCTTGGATGGGGCCCGGGGCCGGCGCGTTCCACACCGGCGGGTCGGGGACGGCATCGTCGAAGGCGCGGCAGGTGACAGGCCCTGACGGAAGGGACTCGTGACCGCTCATGTCCCGAGCGGTGATGAAATACCGATACGTGACGCGGCCGACGACGCCCTGGTCGACCCAGGTCAGAGGCTGGGTTCGGTTCGAGGGAATGGGAACCGTGGCGACGAGTTCCATCAGGCGAAGGTCTCGAAGATCGTCCTCGTGCTCGGTTCGGTACACCCGGTACTCTGCCAGGCCCGGTTCCCGGTTCGCCGCCCACTGGATCGTGATCTGCCGATCCCCACCGACCACCTTGGTAATCACCGGTGCCCGAGGCGGTTCCACCTTCGGCAGATAAACCGGCGGCGTCGGGCCGGAGAGGCCACTCTGGTTCTGCGCCCCATCCACGAAGCGGGCGCGGTAGAAGTAGCGGTTGGCGGCGCGGCCGGGGAGTGTGTCGGTGTAGGCGCGACGGAGCGCCGGATCCGGTGCGTACAGCGCTTCATCGTCCGGCCGGCGCTCGTCGTGGAGCGTGGGATCGGCCATGTCGAGAGGGGCCAAGGTGACCTGGGTGAAGGCGGCCTCGTTGCCGGGGAGGGTTGCCAGGACTCGCAGGGCTTCATCTGATAGCTCCAGGTAGTCGTCGGGTCCGGTGAGCTTGTTGAGATTCTCGGCAACAAGGGTGCGGGTGGCCTCGTTCCAGGAGGAGGGGAACCATTCGACATCGATCGCCGCGAGGGCGGTGCGGGTGTGGCGGACGAGCGTGTCCCGCGTTTCGAGGGCGGCCCGGTCCGGCTGCGCCTCGTTGCCGGGGAGGAGCGCCAGGACGGCCCAGGCTTCCTCGGTAAGGCCGTTGTACGGCGCACCTGCGCCGAGGGCGTTGACGGCGGTGGCCGCCTCCTGCTTCGTCGGAAGATCCCAGGGTGGTTGGTCGTCCGGAAAGAAGTCGAGGTGGGCCGGAACGGCCGGGTCGAGCGCCGTCCGCGTCTCGCGGATCAGCTCGTCGCGGCGGAAGAGGCTCTCGTCGAGCGCTCGGAGGACGTGGACCTTCAGGTATTCCTTGGGGACGAACCGGAAGGTGAAATAGGAGCGGCTGTGGTAGTCAGCGGGGGTGGCGAAGATGCGTCCGAACTTTTCCACCAACTCGGGCGGATCGGGCTTCTTCTGAAGAACGCGGAAGACCGTCGCCGAGGGCGAGAGCCGGCTCTCGTTGCCGTAGCGGTCGGGATCATTCCATTTCGGGTCGTCCTTTGTGTGGATCTTGTCGTCCGCCGCGCTGACGGCGATCTGGGCGTAGACGGCGGGCTCGGCGAAACTCGGCTCGAAGGGATGCCCGTCGCCCACGTCCGGCGCTTCGAGGAAGACCTCGTACTCGCGGGTCGGCCGGCCGAGGATCCAGGCGACCGGCGTCCCGACGAGGGTGGCGACCTCCTTGAGCGTCACGGTCCGTGCGTTGGCGTCGTAACGCACGATCGGGTGAGCCTCTTCCGCGTTGCCGGTGCCTTGGAGCCAGAGGTGATCGATCCACGGCTGGAGGTCCGAAAGGTCGGGATCCCGAGGATCGTCAGATGGCAGCGGACCGACGGGCGACGGCGGGAAATAGACGTCCGCGCCGCTCACCTTCGGCTGAACCCCCTGGAACAGCGCGTTCGCGCTCGTGAGCGGCTGGCCGTTCCGGTCCTTCGACGGATCGAAGACCGTTCGGAGGGGCGGGTCGTACGGTACAAAGACGAGGCGCTGCGCCCAGGTCTCTGCGAGGCCGGTATCGACCCAGAGGGCGTGTGTCTCCGGGATCGCCACGGTGCAGGGCTTTCCCTCCGCCGGGAGGATCTCGTCCTCCGCTCCGATGTTCTTTACCCGCAGGCGCAGGGAGGCGCCCGGCTGGCTGCCGAGGATTTCGAAGTCGTCGTTGCCCACCCGCAGCCGGGCGCCGGTGAAATCGTTCGGCGCGTGCGAATCGGCGAAGTCGAGATCCACCTCGCTCTCGGTGTTCGAGGTGGCGACGGCGACGACCTTCACAATTCTCCCCAAGAGGGCATTCCAGCGCCCCGGCTGGTAGTAGATCCGGAACTCCCGGGTGTCAGGCGCCTGGATCTGCTGGAGGAAAGTCCAGCGCCAGCGCACGCGCAGGCCGACGAGGTCCGGATAGTCGCTGCGCCATGCCGTGTAGGCCTGGTCCGCGAGCACCCATCGATCCGGAGGATCGAGCGCCCAGGCTTCGACGCCCAGGGGAATCGGCGGCGGGACCTTATCGAGCAGAGCGACGGCGAACGCGTGGCGCTCCGACGTGGGGGTCCACTCATACCAGCGGGCGGGGGGACCCAGGCCGCTCCGGCGGCCGAAGAGATCCTGGCCGGCAAGGCGGTAGCTGTACCACCCCTCGGCGAGGCTGCCGTCCACCAGATGAATCGGGATCGAAGGGGGCGGCCAGTCCGGGCTGCGCGGGTTGGGGTCTGTCGGCGGATTCGGCGGATCGGGCTCCGAGACGAGGAACGGCGCCCCGTTCCGCATCGGCAGATAGGCCGCATCGGCCGGTGGTGTCGGCGGTTCGAGAGGGCCGTGCGAAACCCGCTTCGGGTAGTAGAAGACGATCCGGTCCGGCTGCTCCACGGTCGTCGAATCGGCGGGGAGCGGCCACCAGAGGCCGACGTTGCCCGCCGACTTGGGGAGAGAGCCGTCGATCTCCCGGGTCGCCGGGCCGGGCAGCGCGTAGGCGCGCCCCTCGCCGGGCGGAGCGATCGGCGGCCGGGCCGTCACTTTGCGGCCGAGGGTGAGGACGGCCTCGACCTGGGTGTGATCGGTCGCAAAGGCGAGCCATTTGAGCGCATTTTCCGCGCTGCCGCCGAGCACTCCCGAAAGGTCGGCGAGGAGAAGATAGTCGTAGGGGACATCCGCCGCCGCCGTGGTGTCGACGAAATAGGTACCGATCATCTGAGCGACCGCCGGCTGCAGGCTGCCGAGCAGGATCAGCTCCAGAGGGTGCAGGCCGGCGGGGATGCTCGGGACATCCGATTGCGTGGCCGGCGAGAGCGTCTGGCCGGACAGAGCGGGGTTCGTGCGGTCCGCCATCAGCCCGCCGCCGGGTCCTCCCTTCACCAGGATTCCGAGCTGACCGTGCAGGTCTGAAAAGCCGGCGTCCCACCCGGGCGGGAAAGGATAGGTCACTCGCGAGAGGGCGAGCTCTTGGGCTTTTTCGAAGGACGCCGGTTTTCCGGCGCAGGGGTATCCATCCTCCTCGGACGGGAGGCAGAGGGGGTAGGTGAACCCCTTCAGCTCGTCCCAGCCGAAAGTTTCCGGCTGCTTGCTGACCAGGAAGCAGAGATCGACCAGCGCGGCCGGTCCGGCGGAGATCTCGACGGCGGTGATCCCCGCCCCTTCGAGCGAGGCGGCGACGATTTCGCCGACGTTCCCTTGGACGATCGTGCGAACCACGACCCGAGGTCCGGCCAGCGCGTCCACCACGATTTGGGGCGCCGTTCCCTGACCGGCCGTCGGACACTCCCAGCAGACCTGGTGGAGGAGCGCGGGATCGGTCGTCGAGCTCTCGATCGTCACCTTCACGATGCCCTGGCCGAGGAGGGTGACGATCCCGGCGCTCAAAGCCAGCCGCGGGATTTCGCGGACCCCGGCGCTCGAGCCGGTGGCGGTCAGCGCTTCGATCCTCAGCGCGCCCCGGTTGGTCAGCAGCAGGTCCACGCGCGAAGCCGGGCAGGGGAGCGCGACCTCGAGCCTGCGGGTGCACTGGAGGCCGTGAGGAGAGTCGCCCCACTGCTCGATCGAGGTGAGCGGGATCGACGGGCTGAACGGCGGGGGCTCGACCTCGAAGTCCGCCCCCTTCTCGGTCCGCGGGCTCGGTCCGACGCCCAAGGGGAGGGCGCGGAAGTCGGCGCAAATCGCCCGCGGCCCGGTGTCGCGCAGGCCGATCCGCACGTCCACCCGCCGTGCCTCGACCTCCGCCGGCAGCTCGAAGCGCAGCCCGGAAGCGAGATCGACCTCGACCAGGCCGGATGCGGGAAAGTCGTCGGTGAAAACCAGCGCCTTCGTGCTGCTCAGGCGACCGAGCGTCGTGTCCAGGCGGGTGCTGGGAAACGGCCCGGGCTGGAAGCGGCGCAGCTCCCAGGAGAGACAGCGCGGTCGAGAGGGGCGGCTCTCGCGCCGGAACAGGTAGTAGCCGTACCAGGGAAAGCCGAGATCCGGATCCAGAAACCAGCGCAGGTGGACGCCGTCAGGCAAACGCGGATGCGGGCCGACCGACGCGTCGTTGCGGATCCCCAACACCAGGAGCGAGAGCATGTCGGAATGGAAGCTCACCGCGCACTCCCGAGCCCGCGAGCCGTCCGGTAGACGGCAGAAAATAGGACCCCGACTCCTCGTGCGCTCGGCAAAGGGCCTCCTTCACGTACGGCGGAGGCAGACGACGCCTGCGAAATTTTGGAAACCTGGTAGAGAGAACTTAGCACACTAAAGAAGGTGCTGTCGAATGCAAGAAGGAATTGACGCTCGCGCTGTGCGGAGGACGGACCGGGCCGACTTGGCCGGCCTCACCTTCGTTTCACATGCTACGCTTCTGATCGTGAAACCCGGCCAGTTCGGCGAGGGCTCCGATCTTCCCCAAGACCTGCCTCGGAAGATCGGCAGCTATCGGATCGAGCGGCGCCTCGGCGCCGGCGGCATGGGGATCGTCTACCGCGCTTTCGACGAGGCGCTCGAGCGGCCGCTCGCGATCAAGCACGTCCGGCCCGACGGGGCGAATCCGAATGCCGCCCGCCGCCTTCGGCGCGAGGCGCAGACCGCCGCACGGCTCAACCATCCGAACATTGTCCACATCTACGACATCGTCCAGGGCGAGGCCGGCGACTGGATCGTGATGGAGCTGGTCGAGGGTGTTTCGCTGGTCCGGATGATCCGCGACGGCCTCGACCTCGACCAGGCCGTCCGGATCGGGCGGGAGATCGCCGATGGGCTCGCCGAGGCGCACTCCCAGGGCGTCGTTCACCGCGACCTGAAGGCGGGCAACGTCATGGTGACGGCGTCCGGGCACGCCAAGATCCTCGACTTCGGTCTCGCCAAGCTGGCCGCGAGCGAACCGGACGCCGACCTGTCGCAGGTCGGGATCGTGCTCGGGACGGCCTACGCCATGTCGCCCGAGCAGGTCCAGGGCCTGCCGCTCGATCACCGGTCGGACCTGTTCTCTCTCGGCTCGCTGCTCTACGAGATGCTCACCGGGGTCTCGCCGTTCCGCGTCGCGACGACCCACGAGACGCTGTCCCGGGTCTGCCATCACCGGCCTCCCCCGGTGTCGATGATCCGACCGGAGATCGCGGAAGACCTCTCCGACCTGATCGACTGGCTCCTCTGCAAGCAGCCCGGCGAGCGACCGGCCGACACCTCGCAAGTCGCCGCCCGCCTCCGGGCTTTGGAGGCCGCCGCTACGGGCAGGGCCGGTGAGTCTCCCGGCGCCCCCGGCGTGAGGCCCGAGCGACGGGCGGAGCGCACGAGCGAGGGGAGCACTCTGCTCGATGGCCGAGCCGCGCTGCGTCGAGAGCCGGTTTCGACGTCCGAGAAGCTCCTCTCCGGTCCGCGCCCGACCAGCGAGCGCCGGCAGGTCACCGTGGTCGGGTGCGAGCTGGTCGGCCTCGACCGAGCCGGCGGTCCGCCTCGGCCGTTCGACCCCGAGACGCTCCACGAGCTGATGCTCCGGCTCCGCGCCCTCGCCGAGGGCGTCGCGAGCCGCTACGACGGCCGGCTCGCAAGCAGCCTGGGCGGCTCCCGGTTGTTGATCGTCTTCGGGGTTCCCCTGGCTCACGAGGACAGCGCCCGGCGCGCGGTGCGGGCCGCCCTCCAGCTGGTCGACGAAGCGCCGCGGATGAGCGCCGATCCCGGCTCGAAGAGCCCGGCCCTCCTCGCGCTCCGGGTCGGTATCCACACCGGTCCGGCGGTGGTCGCGACCTCGGCCGGAGACCGGGAGGCGATGACGCTCGGCGCCACCCTCGACCTGGCGGTCGAGCTCCAGTCCCGGGCGGAGCCGGGCTCGGTCGTCGTCAGCCCGGCCACCGCCGCCCTGATCGAGAGAAGCTTCGCGCTCGCGGCCCTGCCCGCGGTCGAGGTGCCCGGCCTCGGCTCGCCGCTCCGGCCTTTCCGCGTACTGGAGGCCGCCGAGGGCAGCTCCGCGGTCCACCTGCCGCTGGTCGGCCGCGAGCCGGAGCTGGCGCTGCTGCTCGACCGCTGGGGCCACGCCCGCGAAGGCAACGGGCAGGTGGTCCTCTTGAGCGGCGAGGCCGGAATCGGCAAATCCGCCCTCATGCTGGCCCTGCGCGAGCGTCTCGGCTCGGGCGTCGCGGCCTGGTGGGCCTGCTTCGCCTCGCCCTACACTCAGGGCTCGCCGCTCCAGCCGATCGTCGGGCCGTTGCGCCAGATCCTCCTGCCCGGCACGGAAGCCGGGTCTCTGGACCGGCTCGCTAGCTCGCTCGGCGAGCTCGGGCTCGCGGACACCGTGGCGCTGTTCGCGCCGCTCCTCGATCTGCCGCTCGACGAGCGCTACCCGGTCCCTCCGCTCTCCCCGCAGCGGCGGCAGGAGAAGACGCTCGAAGCGCTGGAGGCGCTGATCCTGGAGCTTGCCGAGCGGCGGCCGCTGATCCTCCTGATCGAGGATCTGCACTGGCTGGATCGGACCTCTCTCGATCTGCTCGATCGGCTGATCGACCGGGCGCGGGAGGCTCCCCTCCTGCTCCTGTTGACCCTCCGGCCCCACACCCTGGAGACGCTCTGGGGACCGCGCGGCCACCTGACGCCGGTGGCCCTCCAGCCGCTCGGGAGCGCGGATGCGGAGCGGCTGGTCGAGCAGGTGATGGGCGGGCGCTCCCTGCCGGAGCCGGTCCGGCGGCGGATCGTCGCGCGGACCGACGGCGTGCCCCTGTTCCTCGAAGAGCTGACCCGGGCGGTGCTCGAAGCGCCCGGGGCGGGCGAGCGGCAGGAGCTGCCCGCGACGCTACGCGACTCGCTCGCCGAACGGCTCGACCGCCTGGGATCGGCCAAGGCCGTGGCGCAGATCGCCGCGGTCATCGGCCGCGCCTTCCGCTTCGACCTGCTGGCCGCCGTCTGCGCCGGCGACGCGGCGGAGCTCCAGCTCGACCTACGGCGCCTGGTCCAGGCGGAGCTGGTCCACCGCAAGGGCGTCGGCACCGGGGCGCGCTACCTGTTCAAGCATGCCCTGGTGCAGGACGCGGCGTACGAATCGCTGCTCGAGCGGGAGCGGCGGCAGATCCATCGCCGGATCGCCGAGACGATCGAGGAGCGCTTCGCGGCAATCGCGGAGACCACGCCCGAGATTCTCGCCCACCACTACACCCAGGCGGGCCTCTCCGAGGCCGCGAT
Organism: Thermoanaerobaculia bacterium; assembly: GCA_035995205.1. GTDB lineage: Bacteria > Acidobacteriota > Thermoanaerobaculia > Multivoradales > UBA5704 > DASYKS01. The sequence goes on along the minus strand of DASYKS010000064.1, from coordinate 3,412 downwards.
CGGCTCCTGGATCCGCGCGGCGAGCCTCGCCACGCGCCGCTCCGCAAGCTCCGAGGCGCTCGACCACCTAGACCGCGCCCTCCGCCTGCTCCCGGACCTCCCCGAGAGCCCGGAGCGCGACCGCACCGAGCTCCAGATCCAGAAGCTGCGCGCCGCCGCCGTCATCTTCATGAAGGGATACGTGGATCCCGCGGTCGAGCACGCCCACGCCCGGGCCGCGGTCCTGGCCGAGCGTCTGGAGGATGCCCAGGAGAGCTTCTGGGCCGCGCTCGGGCTCGCCACCTCAAGTATCGTGATTGGCAACCTGGAGCGCGGCGGCGAGGTCACCGAGCGCCTGCTGCGGATCGCCCAGGACGAAGGGCGTCGCGACTTCCTCGCGCTCGCCTGGTTCTATCGCGGCGCCTATCACCTCTGGCACGGTGACTACGCCGATTCCTTGTCCGAGCTCGAAACCGCGTACGAGCTGACGCCGCCCCCGCCCGAAGAGCCCACCTATCGGATGCTGTCCAGTGGCGCAGACCCGCGGGTGGTGATCCTGTCGCACGCCGCGATGGCGCTCTTGCACCTGGGCCGGTTCGACTTGGCCCGGGAGCGGGTCGAGAAGGCGATCGCCTTCGCCCGCGAGATCGGCTCTCCGTTCTCGCTCGGGTTCGCCGGCTCTCATGGCGCGTTCGTCGGCCTGCTTCTCCACGACGTGGAGGCCGTTGCCCGGATCGCCGGTGAGGTCCACCACTTCGCCGTCGAGCTGGGCTTCTCCCACTGGGAATGGCTGACCGCGCTCCATCGGGTCTGGGCGGAGCTGCAGACGCCGGACGCCGGCCAGCTCACGATCGACCTGGGCGATTTCGCCGCCGTGCTGGGGACCCTGGCGAAAAACGCCGGCGCGATGCCCTACTATTACTGCCTCCACGCCGAGATCCTGATCCGGCAGGAGCGTCTCGACGATGCGTGGCGCGCACTGGACGAGGGGCTTCGCTTGATCCAGGCGCGCGGATGGCAGGGCCATGGTGAAGAGATCTACCGCCTCCAGGGGGAGCTTCTGCTTCGGGGGGCGGCGGCACCGGAGGGGGTGGCGGAGGACGGCCGGACGGCCGAGGCCGAACGGCTGTTCCAGCAGGCGCTCGAACAGGCACGAGGTCACGGCGACCGCCTGCTCGGGCTGCGCGCCGCTCTGAGCCTCGCGAGGCTCCGGCGCGGCCAGAATCGAGCCGAGGAAGCCCGCGACCTCGTCACCCGCGCCTGCGAGGGCCTCACGGGAGGCGCCGCGAGCCGCGACTTCCGCGAGGCCGAGGAGTTTCTCGGGTAGCCCTAGCCGGAATCCTCGTTGTGATCGCGCAACCATCCGAACAGCCCGCGGCCGAGACTCTCGCCTACGCGCTGCCCGCCCTGATCTACGCCCGTTTCCGGATCACTCTCCGCGCTCTTGGGCCGGCGCGGTTGCCGGTGTATCAGGGCTCGATGCTGCGCGGGGCATTCGGGCATGCGTTGCGGTGGACGGTCTGTTCGTTCGGGCCGGAGGCGCCTTGCGCTCCCTGCGTGCTGCGGCGCGAATGTCCGTATCCTCGGATCTTCGAGACGCCGATCGTCGAGGCTCCGGCGGCGGGTTTTCTCGACGGGGTTTCGAGCGCGCCTCGGCCGTATGTCTTCGAGCCGGGTGCCGAGGCGACGTCGCTTGCGCCGGGCGATTCGCTGCCGTTCGATCTGCTGCTGTTCGGCGGTGCCTGTGAGCTGCAGCGTTATGCGCTGGCCACTATCGAGAGGATGGCCGGCGAGGGGCTCGGGGCGGCGGTCGGTGGGCGTCGCGGGACGTTCGAGCTGGCGCGGGTGCAAGGGGTTGGGCCGGGAGGCGCCGTCGATCTTCCTTTCGAATCCGGTAGGGGAGGGGCGGTGATCGCCGGGCCTTCCCCGGCTTGGCCGGGCTCGCCGCTGCCTACCGATCCGCTGCCGGGTGACGGGCGGCGGGTACGCCTCCGCTTTTTGACCGCCGCGCGATTGCTGGAGAAGAAGCGCCTCGTGGTGCCCGATCGGCCGCGGCAGCTCGCGTTCGCGATGGTGCGCCGGGTGCTCGATCTCGCCACGTTCCACATGCCGGGCGCCGCGGTCGATTGGACCTTCAGGCCGCTGCTAGAGCACGCGGGACGGCTCCGGGTGGTCGAGAGCGACCTGTCGTTTCACGACGGCGAACGCTACAGCCAGCGCCAACAGGCGCACACCCCTCTCGGCGGGTTCCTGGGGTCGATCGTCCTCGAAGGCGACCTCGCCCCGCTCGCGCCGCTGCTGCGCGCCGCGGAGGTAGTCCATTTCGGCAAGGGGACGGTTTTCGGCCTCGGCCGCGTGGTGATCGAGGCGGCCTAAAGCGGCCCGCCGACCTTCGCCAAGTTTTCGGAGATTCCGAACAACGCTGTCAAGGCGGCGGGCGCCACGCCACACCGCCCAACGTTCCCATCAGGTTCTTGGGCCCGATTCGGGCCCGATTGGGCCCCAATTGGGCCCCCTTTGGAACCTTTTTCGCGCGCTGGATTTCTCGGATTTTGGTCTGTAGCGTTCTCGGCGTGATGAACGCCACCGCCGCCGCCCCGCCCCCGATCCCGCCGACCGCTGGCGCCGCGTTTCCGGACGTCGAGCCCGGAAAGCTGAGCGCCGAGCTCGCTTTTCTGGGTGCGGGGAGCGTCTCTCTGAGTGCCGCGCACCCTTCGCCGGCTCCGCCGAACCCTTTTCTGATCGCCGAATTCCCTTTTCCGACCCGGAACGTCGATTCGCGACCGGCAAACCCGTTGGCTGATCGGCGCGAGCCGTTTTCTGACTCAGAAAACCCCTTCGCTCGGTGCCGAGCTCGTTTTGCTGATCGCCGAAACCCCTCGACTGAGTCAGAACGTCGACTTTTGATCCGCCAAGCGAATTCGGCGGCCGGAATAACGCTCCCCGCGCTCAGAAAACCCCTCTCCGCGCTCAGAAAACCCCTCCCCGCGCCCAGAAAACCGAGCGCGGCGCACGTTGCGCCCACCCTGCCGGACACCCCTCGGCTTCTTCGGGTCGCATTTCGCGTCCCGTCATCCACAAAAGGAGTTTCGTCATGAAGGACACCAGTTTCGCGGACAAGATCAGTCAGTGCGAGGTCACGCTTCAGAGTCTCGAAAGCGAGCTGCCCAACATCCCGGCCGGCGAGACCTATGTCGCCGAAGTGCGGCAACGGGTCGAGGCTCTGCGCAACTCGCAGGAAGGGGTGCAATCTCTGCGCGGCCAGTTGACGGAGGCGGTGATCGTCCGCCGCCTGCGCAACCGGGAGGCGACCGCGTCCCTCCGGCACCTCGCGGCGGTCGTCCGCGCGCGTTTCGGTTTCGACAACCCGGTGATCGAAAGTTTCAACATCCGCTCCGAGCACCGGAGGAAGGAGAGTCGTAAGAAGGCGAAA
>DASYKS010000063.1:0-2989 GCA_035995205.1 Thermoanaerobaculia bacterium | reverse complement strand
AGTTCCTCGCAGGCGTCGAAGCCGAGCCGGAACAGCTCATTCGTCGCGGCGTCTTCTTCCCTTGCCTCGCGCTCGGTGACCGATTCGAGGAGGACTCGTTCGGCTTCGCCGTGGAGACGTTGGAGCAGTTCCATCAGATCCTCCGGTGGCATGGTCAGCTCGAACGCTTTGCGTTCGTCGCGGCCGTTCCAGCCGATGTCCTCCAGCAGCCGGAAGTCTTCGCCGAACTCCAGGCCGAGTCGCTCGGCGGTGGCGAAATCCCCGTTGACCTCCAGCGCGATCCAAAAATCGCCGATAGCGCCCAGGTGATTGCGCACCAGTTCGTAAAGCCCGTCGCGCTGGTCGCCGTCGATCGTGCAGGTGGTGCTGGGCATGGTGCCCTCCTCTCGGTAGGACACCGAAGAGCCGCCGCTTTCAGTGGCCGTCGATCTCCCAATCGCATAAAGACCTCTGGGAGAATCGGACGCGCATCGAAGGCCTTGTCTTCGGTGCCAGGCCCCGGGGCGTTGGCGCGTCGCCGGGGCCACTTATGTCTTGGCGTCGGCGAAGGTAGCTCCGTTGGGGCCGAAGTCAAGGCGACTTTTTTCAGATGTCCCTTCGGGGCACCCTGATCTGCTTGTAGGAAGGACGCCGCTTTTTAGCCTGTGGGGCCAAATCCAGCGCCGCTTCTACGGGCACGATGATCTCTCCGTTAGGGACGAAACGCTGTAGCGGTATAGGGTGTGTTCAAGCTCTAGTTTCAAGAAATAGAGCTTGAACTTCGGAATCGGCGCCCTCGAGGCGCCTTTTTCATGGCCGGAGCGTGGCGGCATCCGTGCTGTCCGGAGCTTGGGCGGCCTCCCGGTGCCTCTCCTCGGCGACCAGCTCCTGACCCGCCCGGAAGGAGCTCAAGGACCTGTTCGGAAAGAACGGGTCTCGCAGTTGGACGGGAATCCGGGGGCTCGAGGAACGGGTCGAATCCGTCCTCTCCTGCTGGGACGAGCCCGGCCGCGACGCGCTGCTCTTCTGGCATGACTGGATCGTCCGACTACAGAACGAACTCGTCCATCCGACGTCTCTCTCGCTGACCAGGATGGGCGTGGTCGAGGTCAACGAGGACGGTGGGGACGAAAGCGTCGAATTTCAACTGGGCAACACGCCAGGTTGGTTCCGGCAGGCGCTCCACGCGGCATTCTGGACTTACTGCCAGAGTCTGAGCCTCATCGTCGAGGAATTTCGCCCTCAGGTCCAAGACGACTTCCGGGAGCGCTGCCGGGCCGGCGAACAGGCATTCAGCCGGGCCGACCACTGGGAGTCGGTCGGAGCCTATGAGGATCCCCTTTCTCGCATCTAGGTGTGATGAATGAGACGGGGGTATCCGGTTAGCTGCCCCTGATCGCATTGGATGGGTTCGCTGACGCACTAGCTTTCACGCGGAAGGGGGAGGCCTCAGCGGGCGAGATCCGACGAGGGCGGCGAGCCGACCGCCTCAGGCGACCCAGGTTTGTCCTCGGTGAGGCGCCGGATTCGGATTCGGGGATAGTCTTTCCGTGTGACAAGACCACCGCTGGACCTGGCGCGAGGCGCGGAAGTGGCCAAGAGACTCAGAGAGCTGGGCGTCAAGGGCATCCTCATCACGGCTGCGGAGAGTGGCTACATCACAGAGGTGAAGTGCGGGATGCCCAAGTGCCGCTGTCCCGAAGAGCTGGGTGGTGCGTCGCACTTCGAAGCGCTCACCAAATACAGCGACTGGAATCCGACCCACGAGCATTTCCCAACCCCAAAGCGAGATGGGGGCCAAAGAACCGTCGAGAACTCAGTCCTCGCGCACCGGCTTTGCAACAGGATCGACTTTTCGGAAACCTCTGGGCGGCCACACGCGAGGGATCTCGAGAGAATAAGAAAAGCTCGCGAGGCGGCCGCCGAGAGCTGACGTCGAGGGCAGCCGGCTTCGCCGATGGAACTCGCTCTTGTCGCTGTTCGGGTAGCAGCGGTAGCGCTGGCGCCGATGACCAGATTTGCCGTAGTGGCCGTCGAAGACGACGTGTGACTCGTCATGCGCTGGCCTCGGACATGGCGGCTTTGGTTCCTTCGCCACGGCGCCTCCTAGCTGCCTGCGCGGAACCAGTAATCGTACCGCGACTACCGGCTAAAAATCACACCTAGATGCGAGGAAGGGGTGAGGATCTACCGCCAGATCATCCGCACGCCTGAGGCGTCTCGGCCTTATCGGCGTGTATCGGAAAAGAGCGATAAATGCCGATACGAGGTCGGGCGGTGCCGGCGCTCGGGGATGCCTCCCATTCACCATCGAGCATGCTGAATAAGTTGCTCGATGGAGCGCTTGGCGTGGCTCCCTGAGCGGGCTCCCGCATTTCTTGAACACGGGTATAGGATAAAGTCTCGCAAATGCGGGGTTTTTAGGACCGAAGGTGTCATGGGTCTTCGCCTCAGGCGCCGGGACGCGAAGACAAGATCGCCGTCTGCCGAGGCTTTGGCTTGCGGCCGTCCACCCCTGATTCCTCGAAGCCGGTCGGTTGCCTTGATTGCGAAACGTCGCTCGCCGCGTGGGCTCGGCTTTTCGTTCGAATCTGATCAAAAGGTTTGACAGCAGGCCTACGGCAACGCGAAGATGGACAGGTCAGAGCGCGCCGGTGGGGAAACGGAGAGGGGGGGTAATGCGATCAGGAGTTGCAGTGCACGGGTTTCCTGTGCTTGGGCATGGCGCGGCACGAAGCGGTTGGCTGCGACCCCGGATTGCGGTCTTGCTTGCGGGCGTGATAGTGGCGGTCGGATGCGTGGCGGTGCTTCGAACGCTGCCCGGTGAGACCTCCGGTCCCGTCACGACGACTAGTCATGGCTCAACTAATCATGGCTTGGAAAGTCTGCCGCTGGCCGCGCAGGGCCCGGTCTCGGCATCGCTCGGGCAAGACGCGCCGGCCTATCGCCTCGAGGGCCTGCGGGCTGTCAACCCTGAACAGCACCTTCACACCCGCTTCTCGCGCCGCGG
>DASYKS010000062.1:0-41969 GCA_035995205.1 Thermoanaerobaculia bacterium | reverse complement strand
GCGCGGCTGCACCCCATCCGCACCCCGTTCACACAGCGTGCGCTCAAGTTATGATGTTTACGGTTTCGGTTGTAGCTTTGGAGTGATCGACTTACGTGGAGCCGACGGTCGGATTTGAACCGACGACCTGCTGATTACGAAGCAGCTGCTCTACCGCTGGCCGGTGGGGGCGGGGCGCCGGCCGGTCGCGAACGACGCCCGCCGGACGCGGGGGATAGCACGGTGTCGGTGGCCGCCATGGCCACCGATCACACCCTCCTGAGCCGCTACCCGGCGAGCCGGGCCGGTTACTTCCGCGCTTCGATTCCGGCCCGGATTCGGTCTTCCTGCTCGCGCAGCTCGGGGGTGAATTCCGCGCCGAAGTCCTCCGCCTCGAACACCGGACGGATCTCGATCTCGGATTCCCCCGGCATCGGATTCGGGCAGCGCTTCAACCACTCGATCGCCTCGTCCATCGACCGCACCTGCCAGAGCCAGAAGCCGGCCACCAGCTCCTTGGTCTCGGCGAACGGCCCGTCGATCACCGTCCGCTGGTCGCCCGAAAACCTCACCCGGGCGCCCTTCGAGCTGGGGTGCAGCCCCTCGCCCGCGAGCATGATGCCCGCCTTGACCAACTCTTCGTTGTACGCGCCCATCTCGGTGAGCAGTTGCTCGGAGGGCATGATGCCCGCTTCGGAATCCTGGGTCGCTTTCACCATCACTATTACGCGCATAGGTTTCTCTCCTTGTTTGTCGGTTGGGGAGCCCGGTTCAAGCTCCGTCTCTACCAGGACATCGTTCGAGCCGCCCCAGAATCGACAAGGGGAACCAAGAATCTTCAAATTCGGGGCGGCCGTCCCAAAACGAGGATCTCACGCCAAGCTTTCTCTAAGGACGCCAGGGGAGGGTTGGGATGGATGGCGAAGGTAGACCCAAACCATCGTGTCATCATGGCGTGTCGGGTACGAGACGAACCTCGAAAACACCCTGAATCACCCGAACCATAGGACCCTGAAATGCGCAACCTCCTCTTTGGCCTCGCCGCTCTGCTCGTGCCCTCGGTCGCCCTGGCCGCCGACTCCCCGCTCGCCAAGGCGGCCTCCGCGCTGCCGTTTCGGAGCCTTGGCCCCGGGTTGATGAGCGGCCGGATTTCCGACGTCGCGGTTCATCCGACCGCGGAGGGAACCTGGTACGTGGCGGCCGGTTCGGGCGGAGTCTGGAAGACGACCAATGCCGGGGTCACCTGGGCGCCGATCTTTGACGATCAGCCGTCCTACTCGATCGGCGAGATCACGCTCGATCCGACGAATCCGGACGTCGTCTGGGTGGGAACCGGCGAGAACGTCAGCGGCCGCCATGTCGGTTGGGGCGACGGGGTGTACCGAAGCCGCGACGCCGGCCGTTCGTGGCAACGCATGGGGCTCGCCGCCTCGCAGCACATCGGTCGCATTCTGGTCGATCCGCGCGACGGCAACGTCGTTCTGGTCGCCGCCGAAGGGCCGCTCTGGTCGGCGGGCGGGGAACGAGGCGTCTACCGGACCACCGACGGGGGCACCACCTGGACTCCCGTGCTGCAAATCGACGAGAACACCGGCGTGACCGATTTGGAGTTCGATCCGGGAAACCCGGAGGTGGTCTACGCGGCGGCCTACGAACGGCGGCGTCACGTCTGGGGGTTTTTGGGCGGCGGACCGAAATCCGGTATCTGGAAATCGACCGACAACGGCAAGAGCTGGCGCCAGGTGACGAGCGGTCTGCCTAAAGGCGACATGGGGAAGATCGGCTTGGCCACAACACCGGCCGACCCCTCGTTGGTTTACGCCACGATCGAGGCGAACGAAGAGGAGCGCGGCTTCTACCGCTCGCGCGACCGGGGGGAAAGCTGGGAGAAGCGGACCGACTACATCTCGGGCGGCACCGGCCCGCACTATTACCAGGAGATCGAGGCTTCGCCGACGAACGCCGACCTGGTCTATCAGATGGACGTCTTCCTCCATGTGACCCGGAACGGCGGCAAGACGATGGAGATCCTGGAAACCGGCAACGACAAGCACAGCGACAATCACGCCCTCTGGATCGACCCGAGGAACGGCCGCCACCTGCTGGTGGGAACCGACGCCGGGCTCTACGAGAGCTTCGACGAGGGGCAGGGGTGGCGGCACTTCCCGAACCTGCCGGTCTCTCAGTTCTACAAGATCGCGCTCAACGACCGCGAGCCGTTTTACGACATCCTGGGCGGCGCGCAGGATCTGGGCACCCTCGTCGGACCCTCCCGAACGCTCAATCGTGACGGAATCCGCAACCAGGATTGGTACGTGCCGTTCGGCGCCGACGGCTACGGCGTCGCGTTCGACCCGGAAGATCCGGACCTGATGTACTTGATGTCGCAGGAAGGGAATCTCTTCCGCAAGGATCGGAGGAACGACGAGGGACTGATGATCCAGCCCCAGCCCACGGACGGCGAGGCGCCCGAGCGATGGGGGTGGGATTCACCGATCCTGGTCAGCCCCCATCACCCAAATCGAATCTATTTTGGCTCGCAGAGAGTGTGGCGAAGCGACGACCGGGGCAACAGCTGGACCCCGATCAGCGGCGATCTGACCCAAGGAAAAAACCGCTACGAGCAGAAGTTCATGGGCCGGGTCTGGAGCGTCGACTCGCTGTTCGACAACAGCGCGATGTCGAAGTACGCCACCACCACGGCGATCTCGGAGTCGCCGGTCAAAGAGGGGGTCTTGGGCGTTGGCACGGACGACGGGCTGGTGCAGATCAGCGCCAACGGGGGAGAGAGCTGGAGTCGTTCGGCCGCCCTCCCTGGATTGCCGGCGCTCTCGTTCGTCAATGACATCGAGATGTCGATGCACGACGGTTCCACGCTCTACGTGGTGGCCGACAATCACAAGACCGGCGACTTTACGCCCTATGTCTTCGAGAGCACCGACCTCGGCCGCTCATGGCGTTCGATGGCGGGCGATCTGCCGAAGGGAACGATCGCCTGGGCGATCCAGCAGGATCAGGTCCGCCCCGAGCTGTTCTTTCTGGGGACCGAATTCGGCATCTACTTCACCATCGATCGCGGCAGCCATTGGACGAAAATGGGCGGCCTGCCGACGATCTCGTTCCGCGACGTGAAACTGCAACGGCGCGACGACGACCTGGTGGGCGCGAGCTTCGGCCGGGGCCTCTACGTGCTCGACGATTACACGCCTCTTCGGCAGTTGGCGGCCGGCGGGTTCGAAGGGGAGGGCGTGCTCTTCCCCGTCCGGACCGCTTGGTGGTACGTGCCTTATCAGCCGGGCCAGGCGCCCGGGCGGCCGGAGCAGGGCACCGACGACTTCACCACCTCGAACCCGCCGCAGGGCGCACTCTTCACCTACTACCTGCGCGAGGCGCCGACAACGGCGCACGAGGCGCGGAGCAAGAGCGACAAGGCGCTGGCCGAAAAGGGCGCCGACGCGCCGTTTCCCGGCTTCGACCGGCTCCGCGCCGAAGAGCTGGAACAGAAACCGAAAGTGCTGCTGATCGTTTCCGATGCGGCCGGGCGCAAAGTGCGGTGGATCGAAGGACCGGCCAAAGAGGGGCTCCAACGGGTGAATTGGGATTTGCGGGGCGCCAACCCCGAGCCGGTCGTGCTCGACCCGCCCGCCTTTCAGTCGCCGTGGGACCAACCCTCGAAGGGGCCGCTGGTCGCCCCGGGACGCTACTCGGCCGAGCTGGTGATCGTCTCGGCCGGCGGTGTGCGTTCACTCTCCGCGCCCCAGCCGTTCGAAGTGAAGGCGGTCGACAACCTCGCCCCCGGGACCGACCCGCAGGCGGTCGCCGCCTTCCAACAGCAGACGGCCGAGGCCGCGCGGCGGGAGTCATCCCTCGCGGAAGAGCTCGACCAATTGCGCGACCAGCTCAAACACATGAGGGCGACGTTGGGCGAGACTCCAAAGGCGAGCCCGGACCTCTACTCCCAGCTGGACGCGGTGAGCCATGCCGTCGCCGACCTCGGATTGCGCCTGGAAGGCGATCCAGCGCGCCAGAAGCTTTCCGAGGCGAGCGTTCGGTCGATCGGCGATCGCATCTCGGCCGTGAAGGACGGAAACTGGGAGACTCGGCAGCTGCCCACCCAGACCCAACGGCGCGATCTGGTCGCCGCCGAGGCGGGGCTCGACGCTCTGGAGCGCGATCTGAAGTCGCTGAACCTGGGCGACCTCGCGCGCCTGGAAGAGGCCTTCACGGCGGCCGGAGCACCGTGGACCGCCGGACGGCGGATGGTGCCGTAGGCCTATCGCTGCGGAGTTTTGGGGGCAGCCGCTTCGGACTTATCCGACCTCCACCAGCTCGCGCAGCGCGTGGTAGGCACTCGCCTGGGCCTCCTGGATGCGCGGGACGTATTGCGAGGGGGTGACAATGACGAAATCCGCCAGCCTTTCCGCTGCGATCCGGCCGCCGTCGTAGCCCACGAACGCCACGGTCAGGAGGCCCCGGCGGCGCGCCTCGGAGAGCGCCTCGATAATGTTGCGGGAACCGCCGCTGGTCGAGAGCGCCACCGCCACGTCGCCCTTTTCTCCGTAGGCGATGATCTGGCGCGAGAACAGGACATCCGGTCCAACGTCGTTGGCGAGAGCGGTCAGGATCGCGGCGTCTTCGGTCAAATCGAGCGCCCGCCGGGCCGGCCAGCCTTGCGGCGCGGCGCGAAAGTCGGCCACCAGGTCCATCGCGTCGGTCGCCGAGCCGCCGTTGCCGAACGCGAGGAGGGTGCCCCCCGCTTCGAGGCGTTCGCGCACCGCGCGGGCGGCGGCTTCTAGAACCTCAGCGCCTTCGGTGAGAGTGCGCTGCCGGAGATCGCCCACCTCCTCCGCCTTCATCTTCACCGAGCGGGAGACGTCGGCCAGCACGGCGGGCAGGTCGCGCTCGCCCTCGTTGAGAAACGGGTAGAGAAAGCGCGAGGCGCCCGCGTCGTGCACCGGCCGGGAGTCGCGGCCCCCAAGCAGGCCGCGGTGCTCGAAGAAGACGTGTACCGACTCCCACAGCAGGTGGTAGAGAGTTTCGATCAGCTCCTGCCAGACGAACGGATCGGCGGTGGGCGGCGCGAATTCCCACTCCGCACCGAGCGGCTCGAAGGCGAGGGTCAGGCAGCCGCGGGCGCGCAGGGCGGCGATCAGCGCTCCCCATTCCGGCGCTTCAGCCCTCACCCCCGGCCCCTCTCCCAAGGGGAGAGGGGAGAACAACCCAGAGATGTTTCTGCTTTGCTCCCCTCTCCCTTTGGGAGAGGGGCCGGGGGTGAGGGCTGTAACAGCGAGATCGGAAAAAGCGATCACCATGTCGTCCGGCCGCGCCACCAAGTCGGCCAAACGGGCCACCTCCCCCGCTTCGGCGGTGAGGCCGAGCGCGGGCAGCGCCCTTTTTCCGACGATCACCGGATGGACGAATTCGACCGCCACATGGCGCGCGTCGGAGCGCGCTTGGGGGCTCGCCGCGAGCGCCACCAGCCGGCCGCCGCGGGCGAAGCGCTCCGCCATCTGGTGGCACAGACGGGCGATGGATTTCGCCGAGGCGGCGAAGAATTCGGCGTTCGCCACGGTGCGCCGACTGAGAATCTCGGCCAGCTTCGCGGCGGCGCTCGGCGGGCCTTCCACGGCGCCTTCCTTCACGCCGGGCCGGCGGCGACCGCGAGCAGATCGTCGACCGTCTTCAAGACGAGCTGGACGGCGCCGTCGAGCGCCCCTTCGACCGCCGGGCTCAGGCCCAGCCCCATCTCTTCGACTTCGTGCGGCTCGCAGGCGACGATCACGACTTTCCCCGGCCAGGCGTTGGTCGCCTTCAAAAAACGCAGCACGGTGGCGGGGTCCATGCCGTGGGGATTGAGCACGTCGCCGTTCTCGATCGCTCCCGGCACCGAGGCTTCTTCGGGCTCGATCAGATAGAGGGTGCCCGGCTCATGCCCTTGTTGGCTGGCGTCGACCAGCACCAGGCCGTCGTAGCCCCGCATTACCTCGTAGGCGAGGTCGAGCCCTCCCGTGCCGAAATCGGCGACCGTGACGCCTTCCGGCAGGGGGAGCTTTTGCAGTCGCTCGACCACCCGGCCGCCGAATCCGTCGTCGCGCAGCCAAGCATTGCCCACTCCCGCGACCAGAATCTGTTGAGGACGCTTCACAAAACCTCCACTTCGTGGACGAAGAAGTACAGATATCGGCCGCTCTCGCGCAGGAGATCCTGACCCGGATCGTCGTCCACGGTGACCCCCAAGTAAACCCGGTCATCGTAGCCGACGAAGATCCGTTCGAGGGTAGCGATCCGGCCGTGGAGCATCTTGTCGTGCGGGTTCCCCTTCTCGCCGGGCCGGAGGATCACCTTGCCGCCACGCTCGTAGGTGACGCCTTCGACCTCGATTCGCTCCTCGCCCGGGATCTCATCCTGGAACGGGAAACCGATCGGCGGCCCGGCCGAAGGAAAGGGAACTGGCGGCAACGACGATTCGTTCATTACCGCTGCGGGCTCCGGGTCTTTGAGCGTCATCCGACCGTGCAGCGACAGGATCTCCGCCGGACCGGTCGCGAGCGCTCGGGCGATCATCTCGCGAACCGCCGGATCCTGCTCGCCGATCGCCTCGCGCTCGCCGTCCGAGAGCGCATGGACGTGGAGCAGGAGCGCCTCTTCGATCTCGGTGTTGTCGAACAGGTTCAGGTGGCTCTCGGGCGCCATCTGCGGATGATCGGGCAGGAAGATCGCGGCGCCGAGGAGCGCGTCGTCCTCCGGGCTAGCGAGCACGGGCCAGGTGTTGACGTTCTTACAGGCCGCAACATCCGGAGCGAACTCCCCTTCGCGCTCGACCGGCGAGACGAACCGTCCGCCGCTCCCTGCCCGCAGAAACACGTGGGTGGAGAGAAAGCTCCGGCGCAGGGCCGCCCCGCGGTCGAGCGCCACGGCTTCCGCGGGGAGGAGCGCCGTGGTGTTTTCGATCCGCAGCTTGAGGCGCCAGACCCCGGATTCGAATCCGCGGGTGGGAGCCAAGAGCACCGCCGAGAGGACCACCCGCCCGGTGACGCCCGCGTCCGATTCGGAAGGACCGGTAAACGTGCGCTCGACCGCCAGGGCCGCGATCTCGGCGACCGGCGTCGGGGAGAGGTCGATCCGCCGTTCGACCGCTTGGTGCCGGGGGCCGGACGCCTGAAGGAAGAGCGCGCTCGCCTCGACCGGCGCGTCGGCCGGCGCCACGAGGATGCAATCGATCTGAAGGTGGTCGAACGTCGTCGGTTCGCGCACGGCGTAAGCCGGAGGGTAGAGGATGCCGAACGGCGTCGGGGTGGCATTCTTGGTCGCCCCCGGCGTATAGGGGTAGAGGGCGTATCCCTCGTGGAGGAGCGAGGCGACTAGCCGTTCGAGCGGATCGGCTTGCCGATCGATCGCGCTAGTCTCCATCGGCGGTCTCCGGGATCTCCGGGATCTCCGACAATAGACCGGCGACGCAGTCGTCGAAGGAGCGCAGGCCCCGCCGGGCCTTGAACCGGCCGAGCCGGTCGAGCGTCTCCGCGCCGAGCCGCACCCAGGTGCTGGCCCCATAGTAGGCGCCCATCATCGACTTCCAGGTCGCGACCGGCAGTCGGAACGCGGCGATGCACTCCCAGGGAATCTGCACCATCTGGAGCCGGCCGTCGTCTCCCTCGTAGAAGATCGTGCCGTTGAACAGGAAGGAGAGCGGCACCTCGCCGTCCCGCACCGAGTAGAAGTATTTCTCCGCCGCGATCTCCAGGTCGTAGCCGCAGGCGATCTGGATCTCAAACTTCATCTCGCCCCGGAAGCTCGGCACCAGGACGTCGCGCTTGATCCAGGGCAGGCTTCTCGCGGTCGAGCCCCAGCGCGCCGGCGCGCCGAACAGCTCGACCAGTCTTTCGCGCGTCGCGTCGTCGTACGCCCGGCGCGCCGGCTCGATATTCACCTGGGCCGTGAGCGCGATCGTGTAGACCGAACGCTCCGCAAGATCGCGGACCCGCAAGGTGAACGCGAGGGTCGGCGCCACGGCATAGGGGACGGGTAGGGCGGCAACGATTTCGAAAACCGGGCGGGGCGGGGTGGTCTTTTGCGCAAGCCGATCTCCTGAGATTGCCGAGTCGCCGGACTCGGCGGGTCGGTTCGATTCCGCGGTGTCCGCCATCGCGATCATGCCGCCTTCGCCCGCGATCGCAGCTCGGCGAAGTAGGCATCGATCGCGGCCTCCGCGAGGGCTCCCCCGCTGATCCCTTGCCAGGTCGTCTTGAGCAGGCCGACCAGCCGATAGCACTCATCGATCGGCGCGAGGTAAACCTCGTGCCCGGTGTTACCTGCATTGCTTCTCCGGACCAAGAGGGCCTCCGCATCGGCCTCCAGGCTTCCGAGCACCATGTTCTCGCGGCGCAGGTCTTCCCAGGCTTCGAGGTCGAGCTGGGATTCCGTGGCGCCCAAGGGACTCGGGTAGAGCGCGATCACCTGGTCCGCCGCGCTGCTCAAGAAGAAGAAAGCGAGCCCCACGGGAATCTGAAACCGCGCCCAGATCTCTTCCGGCAGCTTGAATCCCGTCAGGTGCCACAAGCGCCGGCCGACCGGCACGTAGCGCGCCTCGCCCGAGTGCCGCACCGTGCAGGTCTGGCAGACGCAGAGGATGCGCCGCTCCTGGACGTCGAGCAGATGGGGATGCTCGGAAGGCAGGCCGGTGCGGCAGAAGTCGCACAGCTCGGCGGTCGCCGCGGCGGGGTTGGCCGGTCCGCCCGGCCTGGTCGCCGCCAGACGGCGCAGGCCGGAAACGAGGGAGGCCCGGCCGCCGCCGGAGGGGCCTCCGTTCTCGGCGAGATCGGGCATCAGGAGGTTCCCAGCTCGGGAAAGCAGGAGAGGTAGGTTGCCGCCGATTCCATCGCTGGAAAAACGGGCAACAAGCTCTCGCGCGGAGCCGCCTGCGGATCGGGCATACGAGCCAGCGGATCGACGACTCCCTCGACCTCAAGCCCCAGAAGGTCGGGCGCCGTTTCCAGCAGGGACTCCCGGATCAACCCTTCGAGCGTGGCGGCCGAAGAAGGACAGCCGTGACAACTACCGTGCAGCCGGAGCCGCGCGACGCCGCCGTCGAGACTCAGCACCTCGACATTGCCGCCGTGCGACTCCATGTAGGGACGTACCTTGTCGAGCGCCTCCCGAACTCGGGTCTCGAGCGGCACCGGGTAGAGATCGTGGATCAACAACAGACTTCCGACGACGCCATCCTTCACCAGAGCGTCGCGGATGGCGTGACCCGAAGCGCCGCTCTCGTCGAGGGCGGCGAAGATTCTCGAAAGACCCACGCCGTAGAGATCGACCATCGCCGCGGCGAGCTCGGACGCGATCTCTCGCGCCCGAGGATCTTCGATCCCTTCGATTCGTGCGATCAGATCCTGCACCCGCTCGACCACCGCCTCCGGCCGAGCGGAATCCGCCACGGTTTCGTTCATCCCTTGGCTCACCCCATGCACCTCCGCGCGCAGCCAGCCATCTTTTTCAACCTCAACTGAGACCCGTGGGCGTGTGCTGGACCTTCCGAATGAAACCCTTGCCGTCGTACAGGTGGACACCGCAGGGCAGGCACGGATCGAAGCTGCGCACCGCGCGCATGATGTCGATCCCCTTGAAGTTCTCGGGGCCGTTCTCCTCGAAGATCGGCGTGTTCTGCACCGCATCTTCGTAGGGTCCGGGCGTTCCATGAACGTCTCGCGGGTTGGCGTTCCAGGGGGTCGGCGGATAGGGCTGATAGTTGGCGATCTTGCCGTCCTTGATCACCATGTGATGCGACAGGACGCCCCGCGCCGCTTCGTGAAAACCGACGCTCACCGCCTCTTCCGGCACCTTGAACTCGTTCCAGCTCTTGGTGCGTCCGGCGCGCACTTCGACCAACGCCTTTTCGAGGTTGTAAAGCCCGACCAGCGCCGAATACGCCTGATGGTAGGAGCGAGCCCGATCACGCTCGATCGCGTTGCTCCACTGCGGAATCTTCCACTCCAGCTCCATCTCGGGCAGGCTCGCGGTGCGCGGTAGAGTCATCTGGATGCTGTGCCCCGTCGCCTTCAAATAGCCGAGATCGACCAGCCCCGCCTTCGCGGTCACCCACTGCCGGGCGAACGGACCGCCGCCCGTGTCGCAAGCGACGTGACGGCCGGTGCGCTGATCGAAAATGCGCGGCGAGACGACCCAACTGTACTTGCTCGCCCAATCGCGCTTCTGCGGCTTGGGAAGAGTCACCTTGTTCCATGGATGGTTCTTGTGCACGGGGTTGCCGAGCGGGTCTTTGGTGACGAAGGTCTGCTCGCCTTCCCAGCTATCGAAGAACGAGCTGCCGAGCAGAATCCGGATCATCAAGTTGATTTCGACCAGGTCGGTCGAGATCAGCTCGCCGCCGATCACCACGCCCGGCGTGATGAAACGCCGCCGGCCCCATTCGGTCATGTTCTTGTAGGTGTAGTCCACGTAGTTCGGGTCGTCGAACGCGCCCCAGCAGACCAGGTCGGTCTCGCGATAGCCGACCTTTTCGTAGCCCGGCAACGCCTCGTAGAAGAAGTCGTAGAGGTCGTCGTGCATCGGCACCGTGCGCTTGCAATAGTCGATGTAGCGCATCAGGCGGACGTAGTAATCTGTGAGGGTTTGGTGCGTAATATCTGCGCTGCAACCGCCCGGCATGATGGTCGAAGGGTGGGTGTGTCGTCCCCCCAGCAGGCAGTACATCTCGCGGGTGTAGCGGGCGACGTTCAGGGTCTCCAGGTAGAACGATCCCGTAAACGGGTTGAGCGCCCGCATGATGTCGGCGATCGTTTTATAACCGTGAATGTCGCTGTGCGGCGACGAGGTCGTTTCGGCTTTGGCCAGAACGCTCGGGTTCGTGTCTTTGACCATCTGCTCGCAGAAATCGACGTTCGCCATGCAGTCGTTGAAGATCGCATGATCGAACATGAAATCCGCCGACTCGGCGAGGTTGAAGGCGTAGTCGCCGAGCTTCGGCGGCTTCACGCCATAGGCCATGTTCTGGTTCAGACAGGAGCAGGTGCAGTGGTTGTCGCCGCAGATGCCGCAGATCCGGCTGGTGATGAAATGGGCGTCGCGCGGATCGATCCCCTTCATGAAGATGTCGAAGCCACGAAAGATCATCGAGGTGCTGTAACACTTCCGCACCTGGCGGTTGGTGAAGTCGACTTCGGCGTGGATGCCCAAGCTGCCGACGATCCGGGTGATCGGATCCCAGGACATCTCCTTGACCACGATGTTCTGAGTGGGGGGGGCCTCTAACGTTGCCATGGGTCGGGCTCTCCTTGTGGCTGGTTGGACTCTGCTGATGGGGCGAAGCTATTTCCAGCGGGCCTGATAACCCGATTGGAGCGTCGTCCCCGGAGTCCGCCACGCGGGCTCCCGGTCACCGATGTTTTTCACCGACTGGTTGCGGAAGAAGCGAAGGATGGGGCCGTACGTGAAGCGCGCCAGGTTGGACGACAACGATCCCTTGAAGTCCTCGTCCATGAACGGCATGTACTTGTCGGGGAAGCCCGGCATGGTGCAGCCGATGCAGATGCCGCCGACGTTCGGACAGCCGCCCACCCCGCTCTGCCAACCGCGGATCGGAACGTTGCATTTGACCACCGGTCCTTTACATCCCAGCTTGACCAGGCAGCGGTGATCGGTGCCGTACTCTTTGGCGAAGTCGCCATGCTCGTAGAAGGCCGCCCGGTTGCACTGCTCGTGGACCGTCCGGCCGAACAGCCAACGCGGTCGGAGCGCCTCGTCGAGATCGATCATCGGCGCCATTCCCGCGAGCTGGAGCACGAGGTAGAGCAGCACTTCGCTCATGTTGTCCGGTTGCGCCGGGCAGCCCGGGATGCAGACGATCGGCAAGCCGGCTTTCGACTTCCAGTTCCAGCCCAGGTAGTCGGGCAAGCCCATCGCTCCGGTCGGATTGTTCTTCATCGCCGGAATGCCACCATAGGTGGCGCAGGTGCCCACCGCGACCACCGCCGCCGCCTTCGGCGCGAGGCGATCGACCCACTCGTTCGTGGTGATCGGCTGGCCGTCTTTCGGGTTGACCCCGATCGCCGCCCAATACCCTTCGGACTTGATCTTCTCGTTCGGAATCGAGCCCTCGACCACCAAGACGAAGGGGTCGAGCTTGCCGGCTTCCGCGTCCCACCAGGCCTGGATGAACTCGGCGCCGTTTTCAAACGCGATCACCGAGTTGTGGACGACGACTTTCGGCATCCCGGGGATGATCCCCCGGATGATGTCCTCAAGGCTCGGATTGGTCGCCGAGGTCAGGGCGACCGAATCTCCTTCGCACGAGAGGCCCGTCGTCATCCAGATGACATGGGCGGTGATGCTTTCCGTTTTCTTCTGCTGCGGTGAAAACTGGACATCGGCCATACACGCGCTCCTTCCTCGAAGGGATTAACAGATGCGCGGCAACGGATCTCCAACCAACAGATCCATCACTCGTTTGCCTCCAAACGCCGTTTCGACCAGAACCATACCGGGGGGATCACCTTTGATTTCGCCGATCTCCGCCGCCTCTTCGCATCCCGCGACCCGACGGAGCGCGGCAAGCGCCGCCGCCGCCTGGTCCGGAGCGACGAAGGCGACCAGCGTGCCTTCGTTGGCGACGTACATCGGGTCGATTCCCAAAATCTCGCACGCCCCGGCGACGGCAGGAGGGATCGGAACCGCCCCTTCGCGCACCACCATCGCAACTTTCGAGGCCCGCGCCAGCTCGTTCAACACCGAGGCAACGCCCCCGCGGGTCGCGTCGCGTAGGCAGCGGAGGGACGGTCCGGCGGCATCCAGCAACGCGTCCACCGCGGGCCAAAGCGAGCGGGTGTCGGATTCGACCGCCGCGTCGAGCTCGAACTCGCCGCGCGCCAGCATGATCGCCACGCCGTGCTCGCCGATCGGCCCGGAGAGGAGGATCTTGTCGCCCGGGCGCAATGAAGCGGGAGAAAGCTCGGCGCGCGGATCAAGCCGACCGATGCCGGTGGTGCAGATGTACATCTTGTCGGCATGACCCCGCTCGACCACCTTGGTGTCGCCCGCGACGATCTCCACCCCCGCGACCCGTGCGGCCCGGGCGATCGCCTCGACCTCAAAACGCAGCTCGTCGGAGGAAAGCCCCTCTTCGAGTACCAGGGAGAGGGTGAGAGCGAGCGGCCGGGCGCCGGACACCGCAAGGTCGTTGACCGTGCCGTTCACCGCCAGCTCGCCGATCGAGCCGCCCGGGAAGCGGATCGGCTTGACCACGAAGCTGTCGGTGGTCATCGCGAGCCGGGTCGCCGGAGAGCCGTTCTCACCGGGAATCGTCACCAGGCCGGCGTCGCCGAGGGCATTCAAAGCGGGAGATTGGAATGCGGGGAGGAACAAACCTTCGATCAGCGTCTGGGTCGCCTTGCCGCCGGCACCGTGCGACATGTTGATCCGAGCGTCGGAGAAGTTTGCGGGGCGCGATCGGGCCGTTTCGATCCGGTCAAGCACGCGATGCTCGCGTTCGTCTTCTTTTGACCTGACGGACCGTGCCGCGGGCGGTTCGAGCGTCCTCATGCGACCACCCGCTCGCGCGCGAAGCGCCCGTAGTTGTAATAGGCCGCGCAGGCCCCCTCGCTCGACACCATGCAAGTTCCGATCGGCGTTTCCGGCGTGCAGGCGGTGCCGAACACTTTGCATTCCCAGGGCTTGATGACCCCCTTGAGCACTTCGCCGCACTGGCAGGCCTTCGGATCTGCAACGCGAATGCCGGGAACCTCATAGCGCAGCTCGGCGTCGAACGCGGCGTAGGCTTGGGCAAGCTTCAACCCGCTATGAGAGATGAAACCCAAGCCGCGCCATTCGAAATGCGGCCGCAGCTCGAACACCTCTGCGATCACTTGCAGGGCGCGCTCGTTGCCGCCGTACGGCACGACGCGGGCGTATTGGTTCTCGACCTCACAGCGCCCTTCGGCGAGCTGGCGCAGCACCATGTAGACCGATTGCAGGAGATCGAGCGGCTCGAAGCCCGAGATCGCGACCGGCTTGCCGTAATCCTTGGGGATGAACTCGAACGGCAGGGCGCCGACCACGGTCGAGACGTGGCCCGGGCCGATGAAGCCATCCAGCCGCAGGTCGGGCGATTCGAGCAGCGCGCGTAGCGGCGGCACGATCGTGACGTGGTTGCAGAAGCAGAAGAAATTTCCGACCCCCTCGGCCTTCGCGCGCATCAATGTCAGTGCGGTCGAAGGGGCGGTGGTCTCAAAACCGATCGCGAAGAAGACGACGTCGCGATCCGGGTTCTGTTTGGCGATCCGCAGGGCGTCGAGCGGCGAGTAGACCATCCGCACGTCGGCACCGGCGGCCTTCGCTTCGAGCAGCGTCCCCATGGAACCGGAGACGCGCATCATGTCGCCGAAGCAGGTGAAGATCACCCCCGGCACTTTGGCCACCGCGATCCCGTCATCCACCCGCCCCATCGGGATCACGCACACCGGGCAGCCGGGGCCGTGGACCAGCTCGACGTTTTCGGGCAGCAGATCGTCGACGCCGTACTTATAGATGGTGTGGGTGTGGCCGCCGCAGACCTCCATCACCTTGTAGTGGCGCCCGGGCTCGACGACCGCGCGGATCTGCGCCGACAGCGCGCGGCCCAGATCGGCGTTCCGATATTCGTCGACGAATTTCATCCCGCGACCTCCGCCGACACCTCCAACAGCGATTGGGGCGAGAGCCGTAGGAGCGCTACTCCGGCATGCACGAGCAACTCGTCTCCCGGCTCGACCGGACCGACGAGATCGGTCTGCACTTCGTTCGGTTCGCTGCCGAACTCACTGCAAAGACTGCACAGAGCCAAGTCAGCGCCGGTTACTTCGAGCACCCGCATCGCCACCCCTTCGTCGGAGCAGGTGATGCAATGCCCTTCGTCCAAGCAGCGCGTAGAGGACGCGGCGGAGCCCCGCGATGGGTCGCTCATTCGATGGCGCTTTCGACCAGCTCGCGCATCTCTTGTTCGTATTCGGTGCCCATCTGCTCGACCAGCCGCAGAGTCGCCAGAGCTTCCACCTCGTCGACCTTCGACATCGCGAATCCCACGTGGATCAGCACCCAATCCCCGACTTCCGCGCCGCCGCCTTCCCGATCCAGCAGGGCGATGTTGATCGTGCGCCGGACTCCGGCGACATCGACTTTGGCGAGGCGATTGACGGGATCGACAATCTCTACGACTTGGCCGGGGATGGCGAGGCACATCAGCGCGCTCCTTCGTTACGACCCTTATGACGTTGCGCGCGGCGGGCAGGGCTTCTGTCGGCTGCGGTTCGAGCGATCGATGAGACGTTAGCTCGCTGTTTCGCCGACATGACCCACCTCCCGGTCTCTGCCCCAACCGAACACTAGTAGTGGCGCTACTAGACTGTCAATCCCGGGCATTAGAGGGTCGGGAAGCAAATTTCGCACCGGCGTTCCTTGCCGCCGTCGCCATGTCTCCGAATTTTTAACCTTGGCCCAAGAACAAAGGGTGAGGCCGGCCAAGCCCCACCCTTGAAATTTCGACCTTCTACCGCCGGCTCGATCTCGTGGATCGTCGGGTGTGCCGTGCCTGCTATCCGTGGGAGCTCCCCGGGACGGTGCGCACGGCGCACCCTGCGAGATCAGGCGGCTTGCTCGGCGGCGACGGGCTTCGCCTTCGGCTTACGGCCGCGCTTGGCCCGGTGCTCCGATCGAATGTTGAAGCTCTCGATCACCGGGTTGGCGAAACCGAACCGCGCCCGGACGACCGCCGCGAGATTCCGGAGGGATGCGCTCGCCTCCCGGTCGCGCTGTTGGCGGACAATCACCGCCTCCGTCAGCTGACCGCGCAGCGACTGCACCCCTTCCTGCGATTCGCGCAGAGCCTCGACTCGTTGCCGCATTTCGGCGACGTAGGTCTCGCCGCCCGGGATGTTGGGCACCTCGCTTTCGAGATTCTGAATCGTGATCTCGCACCGGCTGATCTTGTCCGCGAAACTGGTGTCTCTCATGGCACAACTCCTTTTGTGAATGACGGGACGCGGAATGCGACCCGAAGAAGCCTGGGGGTGACCGGCAGAGGAGGCGCAACGTTCGCCGAATTCGATTTCGGGATTGCGGCGAGGGGTTTTCTGGGTAAGCGGAGCGAATTCCTGAGTCCCGAATTCGGTCTGGGGATCAAAAATTGACGTTGGGAGTCAGCCGAGGGATTTCGGCGATCCCGAAATCGAATTCGGGAGTTAGCGAGGGGGGTTTCCGACTCAGAAAATCGCTCGCGGCATCCGGAAATTCGCTTCGCCGGTCGCGGAGCGACTTGGAGGATCGCGAAATCGAATTCAGCGGAGAGATATGGGGTCGCGGGAGTCGCCAAAGGGAATTCGGCGATCGGAAAAACGCTCCGCGCACCCGCCAAAGCGAATTCGGCGATCAGCTTTCCGTGCTCGGCGACCGGAAAGTCGGTGCCCGCGATCAGCGGGATCGGATGCGGAGAGGCGTCGTTGGCGTTCATCACGCCGAGAACGCTACAGGCTCCGTTTCGATCTGTCTGGCAAAAAAATGGCCGTTTTTCGGCCATCTTTTTGCGTTGCAACTTTTGGCGGGATGGTGTAATAGCTGCCGCCCCTTTTTGTCGCGGGAGGCCGTTTGGATCTCCGAGGACTCCCTGTCAGGCTGGCCCGCTAGGACGGGATCTCGACGTACCCGTTCGTTCCATGCACGCGGATCTCCGGATCATTTCTGCGAGAAGGGCGAAGGGGCCCGAGTGGGGTGGGGCCGAGGTCGTTTCTTGAATCGCCGCACGCGAGTATACTCACGACTATAGCCATGGCGACCAGCGTCCATATCCCCAAGCCGCTTCTCGAAGCCGTAGACCGGAGAGCCCGTGCGTTGAAGGTGAGCCGGAACCGTCTGATCGTTCGGGCTCTGGAGCGTGAGATGGAGCCCGGTTCGGACTGGCCACCGGGATTCTTCGAACAGCTGAGTCCTGTCGACTCGGAAACCGCGGCAGTGCTCGACGAGATGTTGGCCGCGGTACGCGATGCACGAAGCTCGAAGGTACCGAGGCGCCTTTGAAGTTCGTCCTGGACACAAACGCGGTATCGGCCTTGATGAAGGGCGATCCGCAAGTCGCGGGGCACCTGCGTCAAAAGGCAAACCGGGACGTGGGTGTGCCCCAGCCCGTGCTGGCGGAGATCGCTTACGGAATCGACAGGCTTCCGCGGTCTAAGCGCAGAGACTTTCTCCAGGATCGATTCGACTTGATTCGTTCCACCCTGACACGTGCGGAGTGGTCGGACGAAGTGAGCGAGACCTTTGGAACCATCAAAGCGACATTGGAACGAGGAGGAAGGCGGATCGAGGATTTTGACGCTGCGATCGCCGCTCATGCCCTGGCGAACGGAGCTGTTTTAGTCACCGCAAACCTGGACGACATGACCCGAGTTCCGGGCCTGATGGTTGAGGACTGGACGAAGGCGTGACGGCTGGAAGCCTTTCACTCCATCCACCGAGGGCACAGGAGGAACGCCTTTCAGCGCGCGCCCGATGACCGACAGCCCCGCGCGCGAGTTTGCCCTTTCTCTGTTCGGGATGGGATGGACCTTCACGCTGTTTCTGCTCCTCGGCGCGCTCCTGTCCAACGGACAGACCCGCTTCGTGACGTTGAAGCCTTCGAAGGAGACGAGATGAGCTTCCCCCTATACCAACGTGTCGCGCTCAAGCGCGATCTTCACGAACACAATCTCCGGCGGGGGGACGTGGCGACACTGCTGGACTTCGTCCCTCATCCAGAAAATGGGGAACAGGGTTGCGTCGTCGAGGTGTTCAACGCTCTTGGAGAGTCCATCGCCGTCATCGCGGTTCCAGAGTCCGATTTGGAAGGCCTCCGAGCCGACGAGGTTCTCGCAGTCCGACCTCTTGCCAGGGCGGTCTGACGACAAACTTCTCGAATAGGGTGGGGCCTATCGACCGTACGACGTGCCGGACGACCGCCGCCGCACCCCGAGAGGGCTGGATCATAGAGGAAGATGTCAATGGGCAAATGGGCGATAGCCTTTACTCATGCAAGGCAGAGCGATAATCTTCGTCTTCAAAAAATGAGCAGCGGCCGGGCGCCGGCTCGGTCTTCAACTGGCCTATCGGTGAATTGGTGCCAACTAGCTGAGATCTCGAAGGATATCGAGAGGGAACCATGCCGAGCGATCCTGATATTTGCACTTTAGCCCCAGATGTCCTATCAGACTTAGATTTCGGAGAGGACAGCGCGGAGGCAGAGCGATCGTTTCTGGAGAGGGTATTCGTTAGAACTGCTATTTTTGAACGGATACTTAAGGGTCAGAAGCAGCTCATCCTTGGACGGAAGGGGTCAGGCAAGACCGCCTTGTGCTTAATGATTCACAGAGAATTGACTCAAGAGGGCCACGACGTCATTTTGATGGCACCACACGACCTCATCTTGGGCCCCAAGCCGGAAACTGATTCAAATCGCACAGCCCGTCAATGGCGAACTGCACTTTTGGGTCAGATTGCAAAACAAATCACAATGCTTACTCAAAAGACCGTTGGCGCAAATCGTCTCAAGTGGCCTAATGACGCCAGGCTTTTACGATCATTTCTGATTCATAACTTTGAAGCGGAAAGAAGATGGCTAGACAAAGTCATGTCGTTCATCAGGTCGTTTCGCAAAATTAAAGCATTAGGAGCAGAGATTGAATTCGAGGCCCAAAAACGGGACGATGCGTCTATGAATGTCACGCTCAATGCGGCGACCGAAAGCATCCGCTTATCATTGTCGAGAGATGCCAAGAAGACATTTTATATTTTGGTTGACAAAGCGGATGAATCTTGGGGGTCCAGGCCCGAGGATGAGGCCATGATTACCGGCCTACTCAAGGCGGCCAAAGAAGTGTCCGAGCAATTATCGCAGGTGCGGGTTATTGTATTCCTCAGATCAGATATATATGACTCATTACAATTCCATGATTCGGATAAGTTCCACTCGATGGAAGAGAGAATTGTCTGGGGTCGAAAGGACCTCCTGAAGATGGTCGCAATTCGAGCTTCCGAGTCTACCAAAGGCCTATGCGGAACCGCTGATTCGGTCATGACAAGACTCTTCCCTAAATTCGTCGAGGGGAAGGCAACTTTTGAGTTTTTGTTGAGTCATACCCTGTTGAGGCCCCGCGACATTATTCAACTCTGCAACATTTGTCGCGACAGAGCGCAAGACGACAGGTCCGGCAATATCGATGAAATACACGTAATCGAAGCTTTGCCGCTATATTCGAAGTGGAAACTTAAAGATCTCAGGGATGAATATATCGTCCAATATCCATTTTTGGAACAGGTCTTCCTTGGAGTATTCCAACATGCTACATACTGGATGACTCATGACGATATCGTCGATCGACTGGGGATCATAAAGGAATCGCTTAGTCGTGAATTTGGCCCTGCCTTGTTCGATCCGCCAGAAACTTTATTGCAGATCCTGTACAATATAGGATTTCTTGGCGCCGTAAAGAACGGCCGGACTTTGTATGCCTACAAAGGTGAATCGATATTTATACCGTATGTTGTACTATTTGAAATACATCCGTCTTTTCGCTTGGCACTAGAGATTCAACCAGGGGCGGTGACAGTGGGTCGTGATGTAATCCTGCAAGGTGGAACGGCCGTGGCTGCCGGAAAAGGTGGCGTGTCGATCGGCGGTGATATTCACGGAGGAATTCGAATTGGCGGTGAGTCAGCACGCCGGAAATGGGAAGAGGACTGAGCGTCGCCCCCGCCGTCTTCTATTTCAGTGAAAGCGGTGCCATGAGTCTCCGGAGAGAGCGGACAGCCTGGGGTCTCTTGCACCGTTTAGCGCGAGAATTACCCGATCCAGCAACTCGTTGAGCATACGGGGGAGAGAAGTGGTGCAGCCAGGAGGAGTCGAACCCCCAACCTACAGATCCGTAGTCTGTCGCTCTATCCAGTTGAGCTATGGCTGCATGGGCAAGGCCACTGCAGGGGCGGAAGGATAGACGAAAACCTCCCCGGGCGGCAAGCCGCTTCTACTCGATCAGCCCTTCGAGGGGGGAGGAGGCGTTGGCGTAGAGCTTCCTGGGTATTCGGCCGGCCTGGGCGGCGAGCCAGCCGGCTTCGACTCCCAGCTTCATGGCGAGCGCCATCCTCACCGGGTCTTGGGCTTCGGCGACCGCCGTGTTCATCAGGACGCCGTCCGCCCCCAGCTCCATGGCTAGAGCCGCGTCGCTTGCGGTTCCTACTCCCGCGTCGACGATCACCGGGATGTTCGCCTGCTCGACGATGATTTTGAGGTTCGCCCGGTTGCGGATGCCCATTCCGGAGCCGATCGGGGCGCCGAGCGGCATGACGGCCGCTGCTCCCAGCTCTTCGAGGCGGCGGCAGACGACGGGGTCGTCGTTCGTGTAGGGAAGGACGACGAACCCTTCGGCGACCAGGATCTCGGTCGCCTTGAGCAGCTCGACGGTGTCCGGGAAGAGGGTCTTCTTGTCGCCGATCACTTCGAGCTTCACCCAGTTCCAGCCGCCCAGCTCCCGGGCCAGGCGGGCCGTGCGTACCGCCTCGTCGGCCGTGTAGCAGCCGGCCGTGTTGGGCAGCAGGAGATAGCGCTCCGGGTCGACGAAGTCGATCAGCGACCCTTTGCCCAGGGCATCCAGGTTCACCCGCCGGAGCGCCACGGTGACCACTTCGGTGCCGGAGGCGTCGAGCGCCGCGACCATGGAGGGGAAGCTGGGGTACTTGCCCGTGCCGAGGATCAGGCGCGAGCGGAAGGTCCGGTCGGCGATCGTGAGCGGCGCAACTTCGGAAACGGGGGCAGGCGGCGAGATTAGGGATTCCATACGTCCTCCAAGGACGGTGATTCTAGTCGGACGGACGGGAGAGCGGACTCGAAAGAAACTGCCCGCTCCACCACCGGGATTTAAGGCCGCCCAACCCCCAGATCCCTCGCTCTCGCTCGGGATGACGGAAGGGACTGTTTCATCCTACGGGGCCGGCGAAAGCCGGTGGGGAACTAAAGGAGGGATCAACGCGGCCCGCAGGCCCGCGGCTTGACGGTCGCCTCGAAGCGGACCGGCTTGTCGGAGCGGGGCAGGGCGACGACGTGGTGCGGCCGCTCCGCGACGATGCAGACGCATTCGCCGCTTGCCGGCTCTTCGAGCAGATCGACGACCAG
Organism: Thermoanaerobaculia bacterium; assembly: GCA_035995205.1. Lineage (GTDB taxonomy): Bacteria > Acidobacteriota > Thermoanaerobaculia > Multivoradales > UBA5704 > DASYKS01. Next base: position 20,809 of record DASYKS010000062.1, on the reverse strand, counting down.
CTCGGCCGCGCGCTCCTCGACCCCGCGCACGGTGATCCGGGAGACGCAACTCTGAAGGGGGAGGGCGACGGCGATCACCATCCTGCGGCCGAAATCGACCGGCGGAGGGTTCTCGCTGCTCCCCTTGGTGAGGCCATCCCACCCTGTACGGAACGCGGTGGCGTCACGGTAGACCTCGCGCTCCTGCTCGCCCGACTGGCCGGGCATCGAGCGCTGGTCGAGCGTTTCGAGCGTAAGCGGGCCGCCCGGGCCGGCGGCCGAGCTGGGTTGCGGACCCGCCGCGCAGGCGAGTCCGACGAGACCGAGGACGAGGAGACCGGAGGCTCGCATGGCGAATCCCATCAGAACGTCGCCGCCAAGGCCTCGATCGGCTCGGCGGTGTTGATGCCCTGGATTGCGAGGTTCCGGTTCTTCTCGTCGACGAACACGAGCGTAGGATGATGATCGCGCAGCTCTTCCGCTTCGTACTCGGCGTAGGTCGCGAGGATCACCAGATCGCCCGCCGTCGCCTTGTGCGCCGCGGCGCCGTTGATGCAGATCTCCCCTTTGCCCGGCTTGCCCGGGATCGCGTAGGTCGCGAAGCGCTCGCCGTTGGTGACGTTGTAGATCTCGATCCGCTCGTGTTCCAGGATGTCGGCCGCTTCCAAGAGCAGCGGATCGATCGTCACCGAACCCTGGTAATGGAGATTCGCATCGGTCACCGTCGCCCGGTGGATCTTCGACTTGAGCATCGTGCGCTTCATGGTCCTATAGCCCCCTAGCTCTCGATCGAGAGATGGAAGTTGTCGATCAATCGGGTGCCGCCCACGCGGACCGCGAGCGGCAGTACGATCTCGCCTTTGAGGGTCGCGACCGGACGAAACGTCTCGGCATCGACCGCCTCGGCATACTCGAGGGTCACGAGCGGCTCGCTCGCGAGACCCTCGCGGAGAATCCTCCGCACTTCGTCGCCCTGTCGTTCCCCGGCTTCGATCGCCTCCCGGGCCGTCACCAAAGAGCGGTAGAGCACGGTAGCCGCGCGCCGCGCGTCGGAACCGAGGAAGACGTTGCGCGACGACATGGCGAGCCCGTCCGGCTCGCGCACCGTCTCGCCGGGCACGATCTCTACCGGGAAATGCAGATCTCGGACCAACTTGCAGATCACCGCCAGCTGCTGCGCGTCTTTGCGCCCGAACACCGCGAGATCCGGCCGCACCAGGTTGAACAGCGCGGCGACCACCGTGGCCACGCCGCGGAAATGTCCGGGCCGGAATTCTCCTTCCAGCCCCTCGGCCGGTCCGCCGGGCTCGACGAACACGGTGTGCCCTTCCGGATAGATCGTTTGGACGTCGGGCAGGAACAGAAGATCGCAGCCCGCGGCTTCCAGCATCTCGGCGTCGCGCTCGGGTTGGCGCGGATAGCTCGACAAATCCTCGGCCCGATTGAACTGGGTCGGATTGACGAACACCGAGGCGACCACGCGGTCCACCCGTTCGCACGCCTGGCGGACGAGCGACAGGTGCCCCTCGTGGAGCGCGCCCATGGTCGGCACGAAACCCACCGTCCGGCCGCGCACGGCCCAGAGCGCCTGCTCCTGGCGGAGCCCCGCCTCGTCGCGAATCTGCAGCATCGAGTCGCCTAGCCGTAGATCTTGCGCAGCTCGGGTTTCGGTTCGAGCGCGCCGTAGCTCTCTTCGGGCGACGGAAAGCGGCCTGCACGCACGTCGTCCGCGAAGCGAGCAATGGCTTCGCGCGAGAGGTGCCCGAGCTCGGCGTAGCGCCGCACGAAGCGGGGAGCGATCCGCTCTTCCAGACCAAGAAGGTCGTGGTAGACCAGCACCTGGCCGTCGCAGGCGGCGCCCGCGCCGATCCCGATCGTTGGAATAGTCAGCCGCTCCGTGATCTCCGCGGCGAGATCGCTCGGAACGCATTCGAGAACCAGGGAGAACGCGCCGGCCTCTTCGATTTCGAGCGCCGCGTCGACAATCTTCCGCGCCGCGTCTTCGTTTCGCCCCTGGACCTTGTATCCGCCGAACCGGTGGACCGACTGGGGGGTGAGCCCAAGATGGGCCATCACCGGCACCTCGGCCTGATCGAGCGCGCGGACCACTTCGGGGCGCGCGCCTTCGATCTTCACCGCCTGCGCTCCCGCTTCTTTGACGAAGCGAATCGCGGAGGCGACCGCCTGGTCCGGGCCGAGGTGGAACGAGCCGTACGGCATATCGGCGACCAGCAGTGCACGCTCGACCCCGCGGCGCACCGCACGGGTGTGATGGATCATCTCGTCCAGGGTGACCGACAGGGTGTCGGGATGGCCGAGCACGACCATCGCGAGGGAGTCACCTACCAGGACGATGTCTGCGCCCGCGGCGTCCGCCGTTTTGCCCTGCGGGAAGTCGTAGGCGGTGACCATGACCAGCCGGTCGCCGCGGTGGGGGGCTTCGACGATCGAGGGAACCGTGATGCGCTTCGTAGCCATTCGTTCGCGCTCCGATTTCTCGCCCGGGGCTCGTTACCCCAGAAAGCGAAAAGCCCTTCGCGCCGGGGAGGCGGAAGGGCCGCGAAGCGCAACTCTCACAAAGAGGCTCACGCGTCGGTCGCTGGATCTGATGAGGTGTCGGTCCCTCAAGCGGGATCCAACCCTCTCGCCGCGACCGTCGCGCCCTCGTCGGGGCGCTTTCGGTTCATTCCGTCTCGGTCCCCCGGCGGCCGGCTCTCTCACGATTGGAGGCCTCAGGTCCGCCTTCGGGATCCCAGCGGTTGTCGGACCCCTCTCAGGCTCCGACGGCGCGGATGATATGCGCCTTACTCGTCCGAATCAAATCGCCGCATCGAGCGAAAGATTCCCGCCTTAGCGCGAGCCCATCGGCACGAAGTACTCGGTACCCTTGATCGGTCGAGAGAGCCGGTTCAGAAGCTCGGCGAAATCCTCCGGCCGGTCGGGAAAGTTCAAGTGCCGCGTGTCGACCACCAGAAGCGGCGAGCGCTCGTAGTAGTGGTAATAGTGGTTGTAGGCGTCGATCAGCTCCGCCTCGTAATCGCGCGCGAGGGTCTTCTCGACCGTCCGCGCCCGCTTCTTGATCCGGTCCATGCAGGTATCCACGTCGGCCACCAGATAGAGGATGAGATCGGGCTTCGGGATCTGCGGTTCGAGCAGGGCATAGAGCTTGTCGAACAGCATCAGCTCGTCGTCGGACAGGTTCAGATAGGCGAAGATCCGGTTCTTCTGGAACGTGTAGTCCGAGATCACCATCCGCTCGAACAGCTCACGCTGGGCAATGCCTTGCTGCTGCTTGAACCGCGAGAGCAGGAAGTAGAGCTCGGTTTGGAACGCGGCGCCCGGGCGGTCCTGGTAGAAGTCGCCGAGGAACGGGTTGTTCACGTCCTCGAGGACTTTGACCCCCTCGAAATGTTGGGTGAGCATCTCCACCAGGGTGGTCTTGCCCACCCCGATCGGTCCGTCGACCGCGATGTAGTGGTACGGGAGGCCGGGTCCGCTCAAGGCTTTTTAGGCGCCGGTCGCGAGCGCCGCGTTGGCCGCAAGCTCCGCGGCATTAACCATCGGCAGAAGCTCCGGAGAGGCCGGGGCGGCGATCGGGTTGTACAGCGTGTCGCGCTCGATCGGCTCGAATCCCGCCAGGCGGACGATCCGCTCCAGCTCGGCGCGGGTCATCTGCTGCGGCGTGCCGGCCCCGGCCATGTGGTAGATCGTCTCTTCGACCACCGTGCCGTCGAGGTCGTCGGCCCCGAAGCGCAGCGCCACCTGAGCGAGCTTCGGCGAGATCATGATCCAGTAGGCCTTGATGTGCGGGATGTTGTCCAGCACCAGGCGCGACGCCGCGATGTGGCGCAGGTCATCGGTTCCGGTCGTGTGGTACTTCAACCCCATGTAGTTGTTCTCGGGGTGATAGGCGAGCGGAATGAACGCGTTGAAGCCGCCCGACTCGTCCTGCAGCGAGCGTAGGCGCATGAGGTGGTCGACCTTGTGGATCGGCTTCTCGACGTGGCCGTAGAGCATGGTGCAGTTGCTCTTGATCCCCATCCGGTGGGCGATGCGGTGGACCTCGATCCACTCGTCCGCGTCCAGCTTGCCGTCGCAGATGATCTCGCGCACTTCCGAATGGAAGATCTCCGCGCCGCCGCCCGGCAGCGATCCGAGCCCCGCGTCGCGCATCTGGCGCAGAACCTCTTCGATCGACAGCTTCTCGCGCTTGGCGAACCAGCCGATCTCGATCGCGGTGAACGCCTTCAGGTGGGCGTTCGGGAAGCGCTCGCGCAAGCCGCGGAGCATTTCGAGATACCACTCCAGAGACAGGTCGGGATGCAGACCGCCGACGATGTGGAACTCGGTCGCCCGCTGCCCACCCTGTTCCGCCGCGTGCTTGTAGACGTCCTCGTGCGACATCTCCCAGGCGTGGGCCTCGCCCTTGAGCGCCGCGAAGCTGCAGAACTTACAGTTGTAGGTATAAACGCAGACGTTCGTCGGATTGATGTGCCGGTTGACGTTGAAGTAGGTGACGTTGCCGTGCATCCGCCGCCGCACCGCGTCCGCCAAGCGGCCGAGCGCTACGACATGGGGGGTGGTGAGGCAGAGCAATGCGTCGTCGTCATTCAGCCGCACGCCATCCCGAACCTTCTCGGCGAGCGGGCGGAGACCTGAGGGAAAGCGTTCCGGGTGGATCTCGGGGGTCTGCATTTCGTCTCTCTGGGGGATCTCTGGGACGGCTGTCTTGGGTTCTACCCGGCTGATGGCCGGGCAGTATAGCAGGGGGGCGGCAGCCTTTGAGGATGAAAACACCGCCGGGTTTGCGCCTCATTCCCGGCCGGGTTGAAGATCTCTCAGCCTCCTCTCATCCGAATTCCGAATCCCTCCGTAGAGACCCTCTGAACCCGACAGATTCCCCTACCTGGAGGATAAAAGACATGTTTCGACTTCGTCGTCTCCTTGGCATCGCCTTGGCTTTAGCCGCTCTCGCCGGCCAGACCGCCCAGGCGCAGGCTCCCGCCGGACAGCTCTATGGCGTCCACCGAGAGCACGCCAACCCCGCCCGACTCGCCGAATACGAGAGCACCTCGCGCGAATTCGCCGCCGCGATGAAAGAGCACAAAATCTCGACCTTCCCCTCGCCTTACATCGTGTGGAGCTTCGACGACCTCACCTACGACTACGTTGCCCCGATGGCCAACCTAGAAGATCTCGCGAAAGTCCCCACCACCTTCGCCACCCTGGCCGGAAAGATGGGCGAAGCGAAGTTCGGCGACCTGATGAGCCGGGCAAACTCGTCCATGCTCTCCTGGGACGACGTCGTGATCCGCGAGCGGCCGGACCTCGGCTATGCCCCCACCAACCCGCGCGTCTCACGAGAAGAGACCCGTGTGGTGCGATTCGACTACTACTTCCTTCGGCCCGGCACCGAAGGCGAAATCGACCAACTCGCCAAAGACTGGCGTGCCCTCGCGACAGCTAAGGGAATCCGCGACGGCTACCGGATCTTCGAGTCCGTCGTCGGACCCGAGCTGCCGCTACTCGTAGTAGCCACCCCCGGCCGAGACGCGGTGGATCTCGCGACCGCGTGGGCCGCAAACGTCAAGGCGGGAGGGGCCGAGTGGCAGGCGCTCATGGCCCGGACGCTCGGGCTATGCCGCAAGTTCGAGACAAAGGTGGGAACTTGGCGGGGGGATTTGTCGGCGCGGTGAGAGGTGGCGGCCTGGAGTCTGAGGCCTTGAGGCGCGGCCAGTTTAGATAGGGGCGGAGCTTGCCTCCGCCCGAGATCTGCGACAACCGCGGGCGGAGGCAAGCTCCGCCCCTACGCTTGCCCCGCCCTGTTTCATCCTACAGGGGCCGGCGAACGCCGGTGGGACTAAAATGTGGCGGAGGATCTCAAGTGACGAGCGAGACATCCCGAGCCTCAGCCAAAATCGAAGACCGCAAGTAAGGGCTCAACGAGTCCGACGTGACAAGCAGCAGGCATATCTTTACGCTCTTCCCTCTCCCTCCGATTCCCGGCTTCTCGCACCTCAAACGGCGAGCACGGAAGCGTTCGGGGACGGCGAGAGCCCGGGCTCCTGGGAGTAGAGGTTTGCGATCTCCCGGATCAAGTCAGCCGTTCGGGCTGCAACCTCACGCGCCAAGGCGTCGAACTGAACTGCCGCAGTGCCATCGGCGGAATCAGAGATGAACCGAAACAAGAGAAAGGGCGTGCCGCTTAAGAAACAGGCGTGCGCCGCGGCGGCCCCTTCCATCTCTACACAAAGAGCACCGAACGCACGCTGTATGCGCTCTCGGTCGGCGAAGTCCGCGATGAACTGATCGCCCGAGGCGACGGCCCCGGCGAGTGCCGGCGGCATCGGTTTCTTTCGCGCGATGATGTCGTAGGCGCGAAACGCAAGATGGCGAAGGGCTGGGCTGGTTTCGAAGTACGAGACACCTTGCAGTCGATCCATCGACGGCTTGCCTAGAATTTCCTCGGCTCGCGCGAAGAACTCCGGGGAGATGCTCTTGACGTCGCTTCCAATGGGCACGAATCCCCGTGTCCGATCGAAGGCGGTGAGGTCATAGTCGTGTTGAATGGCCTGGGTGGCGACCACCAGGTCGCCGACCTTCAGGGCGGGAACGAGGGATCCGGCAACTCCCGTGAAGAAGATTGCCCGGGGCCGATATTGAAGGATGACCGATTGGGTATGGAGCGCCGCGTTGACTTTGCCGATACCCGTCCGCCCGACGAGAACCTCGCATCCGCCCAGCCGGCCACGGAGAACGCTGAAGGCCCCCGTGCTCTCGGCTTGGGGCTCGGTCAGCTGTGCGCTGAGACTCTCGATCTCCTCGTCAAGCGCCGCGAGGATAGCCAAGTCGATTGGCGTTGTCATTGAACCTGCCTACTGATGAACGGGTTTTCCGAGAAAGAACTGACAGGCTACGCAGCCTAGGCGTTGGCTCTAGGGCTGTCAATTCCATGGACGCCGCGACCGGCTATTCGGTGCGCCGAGAAGCAGAGCCTGCGGAGCCTTCTGATTTCTGGGGCCGTAAGGTGCTATCTTACCCACATGAAAACCGCCGTCTCCACTAAGGGTCAGATCGTCTTGCCTGCAGAGATTCGTCGGCAGGACCGAATCGAAGCTGGCGACGAGTTCGAAGTCGAGCGCCTCGACCGGGGAGAGTACCGACTTCGGCTGGTCCCCTCTCGGAATGAGGGTCTCTTGGACTGGCTGCGCGCCTGTCCAGAGAAGGGGTACTTCGTCCCCATTGAGTCCGAGTCAACGGACACGTTGTGACCATCCTGGTCGATGCCAATGTCCTGAGCGAAGCCACGCGGCCTGAGCCTGACCCGGCGGTCCTGGAGTGGCTGGCTGAGCATGAACGGGAGATCGTCGTCGATCCAGTCATCCTCGGTGAGATCCATTTTGGGATCCTTGTGCTTCCCAGCGGCAAGCGACGCCAGCGCCTGGAGCGCTGGTTTGAGGAAGGGGTCGGACGGATCCGCTGCATCGCCTGGGAGTCAAACACCGGGCTTCGCTGGGCTCAGCTGCTCGCCGATCTGCGTCGTCGAGGCAGATCCATGCCGATCAAAGACAGTTTGATTGCGGCGACGGCTCTCGCTCACGGCCTCCCACTCGCGACACGCAACCGGAGCGACTTTGAGAAGGCCGAGATCCAGATCATCAACCCGTTTACCCCCGCCTAATCCTCCTCGTACTTGATCTCCATCCCCTGCGCCCTCCACGCCGAGAGGGCGACCAGCAGGCCGGCGAAGATCAGCAGTCCGATCACAGCGACCGGCTTGCTCGGGGCGTCGGAGAGCAGGGCGAGCGGACCGTCGGATACGGGGACGGGGGTCAGAGATTGGAGGTAGTGGATGACGCTCGCCTTTTTGAGCAGGGGCGGGAGGAGGAAGTGGATTCCTTCCCAGCCGAAGATCAGCAGGGCGGGGATGGCCGGGCTGCGGAAGAAGAAGCCTAGGGTGAGAAAGATCGCCCCATAGCCGACGCAGGCGAGGAGCGTGGTTGCGACGTAGGCGAACATATGGCCTAGGCCGGGGCCTTGGAGCAGGAAGCGTGAGCCTCCCGGGATGGGGGCGAAGGTCAGGAGGAAGGACGCGGCGGTCGAGAGGCCGAAGAGGAAGCCGGCGACGATGAGGCCGGTCAGGTATTTGCCGAGCACCAGCAACTCGCGACGGATCGGCGCGAGGAAGTAGTAGTGGAGGGTGCGGTCCAGCACTTCTCGGCGGATCAGGTTGCCGAAGATTCCGACGCAGCCGAGGAAGACGATGACGCGGAGCAGGAACGCCTGGTAGATGCCGCCGGCGAAGATCGCCTGGGCCTGGGCGAGGTCGAACAGCTCGCGGATCGAGTCGCCGCGGGTGAAGAAAAGGCGGAGCGAGAGCATGGCGGGCGGCGCGAGCGCCAGCAGCCAGAGGCCGATCGCGCGCTTGCCGAAGAAGCCTTTTTTCAGCTCCATGCGGATGATTGCCGCGAGCTGGCGGCGGCGCAGGGCGGCACTGCCCGGAGCGGGTTCGCCGACCGCAATGGTGGTTGTCGGGGACGCCGGGCTTGCCGGGGCTTGGTTCGAGATCGCGGCGCTCATGACCGGCCCCCTTGTTCGATCAGATATTGGTAGACCGCATGGACGTCGGCATCGGCCGGCACGATCGATTCGACCGCGAGGTTGTTTTCGAGCACGATCCGGTTCAGCAGTAGGTGGAAGCCGTCCGCGTCTTTGGTGCTGACCAGCAGGCCGCGGCGGTCTTCGGTGATTTTTGCTTCGACCACGTGGTCGTGCTCGAACAGCCGCGAGGCGAGGAGCGACGGCCGGTCGCAGCGGATCATTACCTGGACCGGATGCTCCTCTTCCATCTCGTCGCGCACTCCGCCGATTTCGCCTTCAGCGACCACGTAGCCGCCGTTCAGCAACACCACCTGGTCCGAGATCAGATCCACCTCGTGCAGGATGTGGCTGGAGACCAGCACGTGCTTTCCCGCGCTCGCCAGCTCGCGGAACAGGGCGATCACCTCGGCGCGGGCCATCGGGTCGAGGCCGTTCAGCGGCTCGTCGAGGATCAAGACGGACGGATCGTGCGCCATCGCCTGGGCGAGCTTGACGCGCTGGCGCATGCCCTTGCTGTAGCCCGCCACTTTTCTTCCGCCGGCTTCGGTGAGTCCCACGCGTTCGAGCGCCTTCGCCGCACGCGCCTTGGCGTCCGAAGCCGAGAAACCGTAGACGCGCAGAAGCAGCTCGACGAACTCGAAGCCGGTGAGTCCGGTCGGAAACGCGTCCACCTGGGTCGCGAAGCCGATCTCGCGGAACATCGTCTCCGGCCGGTCGGGCGACAGACCGCGGACGCTGACTCTGCCCGCGCTCGGCCGCAGCAGGCCGACCAGGAGGTTCATCAGCGTGGTCTTGCCCGAACCGTTCGGACCGACCAGACCGGTGATGCCGGGCGGAATCGTGAGGTCGATCCGATTGACGCCGAGCACCTCGCCATAGAACTTCGAAACGTTGTCGAGAACGATCTGATCGTTGCCGCCTTTGCTCGCCGCGCTCATCGCACCACCTCGTAGGCGCGCAGGCGCGTCTTGAGCAGCCAGAGGAAGACCAGGCAACCGCCGATCATGGTGATCCAGGCGAGCGAGAGCGGATGGTCGTCGGGCGGCCGGACGCCGAACAGCGAGGCCCAGACCGTGGCGCTTGCGCCAGTGGCGTCGAACAATTTCCCGAACGACAGGCCGAGGATGCCGCGGATCGCGTGGCCGAACGCCTGACCGATGAAGAACAGCATGAACAGGGCGATGCGAGCGACCGGCTTCCACTTCACCCAGGCGGAGATCGCGAGCGCGAAGAGCGAAAGGAAAAGAATCCAGATCCAACTGCCGATGAACAGGGCGGACGCGATCTGCAGGTTGGCCGCCGCCCAATTCGGTTCGAGATAGGCCTGAAATCCCCAGAGCAGCAGGCCGGGCACCCACGTGACCAGAGACATAAGGATTGCCAGAACGCAGAGCTTGCCGAGCACGTACTCGGTGCGCGAAAACGGCCGGGCGAGATAGAGCGGCAGCCCGTTGTTGCGCAGATCGGGCGCCACGAGGGCGGGGCCGACGAACAGCGTGATGATGAAGCAGAGCCCGCTCTGGAGCGACATCCCGCGCCAGAAGAACTGGGCGTCGATCGGCAGGATCTCGTTCAGCTTCTCGGCCGTGATGCCGAACATCTTGAGCGCCGAGAGGTTGTGGTGCAGGTAGATGATCAGCAGCCCGGCGAACGGCACGCCGAAGCAGAGCGCGAAGAAGATCGCGAACAGCCGGCTCTTGAACACGTCCGAGTAGGCGTAGCGCGGCAGGATCAGAAACCGCCGTTTCGGGGGCGTGAGCTCCCCGGCGTACGGGCGATAGTTGCGTTCGAAGACGGCCATCGGGCTACCCCTCCATCGCCTTCAAGAAAATGTCTTCCAGCGAATCGCGGCGATAGTCGAGGTGGCGGATCTGCACCGAATGGTCGACCGCCGCCTGGTAAAGCGCGCGGACCTCGACCCCTTCGGGAAGCACCAGCTTGATCCGCCGCCGGCTCCCTTCGGCCACCTCGCACCCAAGGCCATTGAGCGCGGCGCGGAAGAGTTGCTCGTTGCCGTTCTCGGCGCGCAGCTCCAGCTCCAGGAAGCTCCGGTTCGCGCTGCGTTCCGCCTCCAGGTTGCAATAGGTGGCGATCTGGCCGTTTTTGAGCACCAGCACCTCTTCGCAGCACTCTTCCACGTCGCGCAGCAGGTGGGACGAAAGGATCACCCGCACTTGCCCCGCGTCGCGGATGTCGCGGATCAGATGGAGCATGCGGGCGCGGGCCGGCGGATCGAGCCCGTTGGTCGGCTCGTCGAGAAACAACACTTTCGGTCCGTGGACCAGAGATTGGGCGAGCTTCGCGAGCTGCTTCATGCCGAGCGAGTAGCTGTCGACCGGGCGATAGCGCGCCTCGCCGAGGCCGACGTAGAACAGCGCCTCATGAGCGCGTTCGAGAGCCTGCTCGGGCGGCAGGCCCGACAGCTCGGCCATCAGGCGAACGAAGCGAACGCCCGAGAGGCCGGCGATGAACGCGTCGTTTTCCGGCATGTAGCCCATCAGCGCGCGGATGTCGCGCCCCTTGCTCCGGATGTCGTGGCCGAGCAGGCGGGCGGTCCCGGCCGACGGGGCGTAGAAGCCGAGCAGCGTGTGCAGCAGGGTCGTCTTGCCGGCGCCGTTCGGCCCCAACAGGCCGATCGAGCGCCCGGTCAATTTCGCGGTGAGCCCGTGGAGGATTCGGCGTTTGCCGAGCGTGACCTCCAGACCTTCGAGGTCGATCACGGGTGTGGTTTCGGTCATGGGAAGCTTCTCCTCGACAGACGAACAAAGCGAACAAAAACGGCGCCCGAGAAACGGTAGAGGCGCAGCACGCTGCGCCTCTACCTACGGTTTTCCTGATGAGGTGTTTCTGATCTTACTCGACCGGATCGTTACGAGTCGCCTCCGTGGCCTCCCATCGAGCGGAGGATGCTCGAAAACCCGGTGAGCAGCTTCAGATTGTCGCCGAGCGGACCGTTCACCGCGTTGCTGCCGAACAGAATCCGATCCTCTTCGGCGTAGGCGTAGATCGCGCTCGGACCCTGACCGAGGAACGACCGGAACGGCTTCGCCTCGTCTTGTTCGAGCGCCTTCTGCGGGATGAACTTCGCCCCCTGCTTGGCGAGAGCGCCGAGATCCTGGAACACCAGGGCCGAGACGTTGATCTGGCCGTCCGTGCCGAGGAGATTCTTCAGCCGCTCGGAGCGGCCCAGCGTGGCGCCCGACTCGCGGCCGGAGAACGCCCGTTCGATCAACGTCCGGGAGGGAGCGGCGACCAGGAAGCCCCCTTCGAACGCGTAGTGGATCGACATCCCGAGATCCTCCGAGTTGATCGCGTGCCAGGTGCGGCCGCCGGTGGTTTCGGTGGTCAGGGTCACGCCGCCTTTGCCGTTCTTCTTCAGCTCCCGGTTCAGCCGCTCGACCGTCACCTCGATCGTGTGTTGAAGCGTCGCCGGATCGTAAACTTCGGCCACGAACTTCCACGACGGTTTCGGCAGCACCGGTCCGTCGAGCGCCAGAGCGAACTCTCCGCCGAGCGTCGCGACCACGTCGTCGCGCAGGTTAAAGCCCTCTCTCGCTTCGGCTGCGCTGAGCTCCGTCGCGAATTTCGGGTTGGCGGCGAGCAGCTCGTCGAGCAGCGTCGCCGGGTTCTTGACCACGAAGGCCGCGGCGGCGTTGGCGTCCGGCGAAACGAAGTCGAGCGCACGCATGGGAGCCGGCTCCGCAAGCCAGGCCGCTACACCGCGACGGGCCTGCTTGAAGGTCAGGACGGCCCGGGTCTCGGTCCGCCCTTCGACGTCGCGCCGCTCGACGATGAACTGGTCGAGGTCGAGAATGCCGAGCGTCTCGGCCATGTGGTGGTCTTCGCTGTCCGGGCCGTTCGTAACCGCCGTGCTTCCGCCGATCAGAGAAGCGAGGTCGGCCGAGAAGAGCCAGCCCGCGCCGTCCTGGTAGGAGTCCGCGACGCGATTGCGGAACGCCGAGGCGACGAATGGATTCGCCGCAGGCGCTCCGGAGTTGGCCGCCACCTGATTGATCAGAGCGGCGTTCGGGCTGGCGACGAACAGGTCAGAGCCGACGTAGAGCAGCAGCTCGTGCTCTTCGCCCGCAGTCGCCGTGGCCGGGAGGCTTTCGACGATCCGGATCGTATGCTTGTGCTCCCCGCCTTCTCCGTTCAGACGGTCGATCTCCGCGATAAGCGCCGCGCGGAAAGCGGCTTCGTTTTCGACTTCGGCCGTCAACACCGGCTCGGGCTCGGAGGTTTCACCGGTTCCCGATTTGCCCACGGCGATCGCGATCTCGGGACCCAGGTTGCTCCCCAGCTCCGAGATCCGGTCGATCAGATCGTGGACCTTCTGGCGCTCGGCGTCGGACGAGAAATTCTCCTGCCACCACTGGCGCAGGGTCTCGCTCTCCGCGAGCTTCTGGTCGAGCAGGCGCTGGGTCTCGCCGAGATTGCGGGCGAGGTTCGGCAGCGCGATGAACACCTTCGTGTCCGCGGGCGACAGATCGAGCAGGCGGGTCGAGTAGCGCAGGCCCGGACGCTCGATCTGAGAGTCGATGTCGGCACTCGCCGCGGTCAGCTCGGCGAGCAGCTGGTCGTACTGCGCGGCGTTCTTGCTCCAGGCGATCTCCTGCGTCACCGGCACGGTCGAGAGGCTGGCGGCGGTCACCACCTGGCCGCCCGGGTGCAGGATGTTCTCGCGGCCGGACTGGTTGACGTGAACCTCGCCCTCGACCACCGCGACCCGCGATCCCTTGGTGCCGTGGTTGACCGAGAAAATGGTTCCCGTGACGGCGACCAGGCAATCGTCAGTCTCGACGTACAGATGACGCGGGCGCTGCTTGGCGGCCTGGACGATGATCTTGCCGCGCTCCAGCTCGATCGTGTTGCCCTTGCGGCCGGCGTCCAGCGACAGACCGGCGCGCTCGCTCATTTCGATCACCGAGCCGTCGGTCATCCGCACGAAGGCGTGCGATCCCTTCGCGGTGCGGATCTCGTCCCCTTCGCGAATCGCCGCTCCGGCGCCGAGCTGAGCGGTCTGCTCGCCGTCGATCCGGTAGAGGCTCCCCTCGATCGCCTCGACGCGCGCCATCTGGCCGCCCGAGATGAAGAAGTCCTGCATCAGGAAGAGGCCCGTGCCGAGCGCGGCGACCAGCACCGCGGCCAGGGCGTACAGGGTCCGGCGGTCGCGCCGCTGGGGCATGGGAGCAGCGACCACCGCGGCGATCTGCGGTTTGCCCTCGCGGGCCGTGCGCAGGGCGCGGCGGCAGGGAACGCAGCTCCGCGTGTGGTCTTCGACCAACAGAGCGCGGGCGGCGGGCAGCTCGCCGGCGAGATAGGCGGGGATCTCCGCCTGGAAGTCCTCGCAACGTCGCAGCGGCGAGTGAACCGCGTGGATCGTCGGCGTGCTCGGGGCGATGGCTTCGGGGGCCTGCTCTTCGGCCGGGAAGCCGGACGCGGCGTACTGCGAGAGCTTTGCCCGCACGCGGGAGGCGGCGGCAGCCATTTCGTGCTCATCGACTGGAGTGGATGCAATCTCGGAGATCGCCTGGTCGAGGCGGGCTTCATCGATGCGGTTGGAAAACAGGCTCATGACTGACCTCCTTGGTGCGACGAAAGCTCTTTCTGCAGCCGATGGCGAGCACGATGCAAGATGACGGCTACAGCGGTCTGGGAGCAGGCGAGCATCCGGGCGATGTCCAGATTGCTCTGCCCTTCGAAGTAGCGAAGCGTGAAGATTTCCGCCTGACGCGGTGACAGTTGGCCGACCGCGGCGCGCAGCGCCTGGGCCAGCTCGCGGTTGCCCCGCTGGCGTTCGGGGCTCTTGCCCGGCTCGTCGGCGAGGCTTTCCGCCACGTCGTCGAGCGCTACGGCCTTGGCGCGTTTCCGGCTGCGGGCCAGATCGAGCGCCGCGTTCACCGCAGCGCGGTGGAGGTAGCTCCCCACCTGTTCGGTGAGATCCAGCTCCGGGCGGCGGGCGAGGCGAAAGAACACGGTCTGCATCACGTCCTCGGCGTCCGAAGCGTTGCCGGTGATGCGGTAGGCGGCCCGGTAGACCCCTTGGTGGTGCAGCTCGAACAGTCGTTCGAGGGTCGCCGGAACGGGCTGGCCGATGGGCTGGCTGCCGGCCCGGGCGACCGGGACTCCCCCCGGGGGGGCGGTGGATACGGCGATTGGAGCGGTTGCCTGCACGGTGTCGTCCCTCCTGATGTCTCCACTCATTGGAACGCGCCTCCCGGGGGAATGTTACGCCCGGCTCCCGGAGAGAGCCCAAAGGGGGAGAAAAAGAGGGGCCAAAAGGCGCAAAATGGAGGCCTCGCGTCCGCTAGAGCTATCGGTCCCCGGTCTGGACTCTCAAGGGAGGGAGCTTTCGTGCTTCTCAACTACCTCGATTCGGCCATCGGTTTCGTCGTCGTCATCCTCATGTTTTCCCTGCTGATCACCATCGCCGTCCAGATGGTGGGCGTGTTTCTCCAACTGCGCGGTAAGAGTCTGCTGCACGGAGTAGAGCTGCTGCTCAAGGAGGTCGATCCGGGCCTGAAGAGCCAGGCCCAGGATCTGGCAGGCAAGGTGCTCACCCACCCGGTGATCGCGGAGGGCAAGAAACGGCTCGGCATCGCGCTGCGGCCGAACGAGTTCAAGCTGATCCTCGAGTCGCTGGCCGACTCGAACCCAACCCTGAAGGCCGCCCTCACCGAACGCGGCGGGGCGATCTCCGCAAAGATCGACGCCTGGTACGAGCCGGTGATGGATCGGGTGAGCGAGCGGTACAAGATGAGCACCCGCTGGGTGGCGACCGTTTTCGCCGTGCTCCTGGCCTTCGCCCTTCAGCTCGATTCGATCGGCCTGTTCCAGCAGATCTCGACCAACGCCGAGCTGCGCGCGCGCCTGGTCGCGATGAGCGATTCCGTCCTCGAAACCAGCAAGAAGGTGCTCGACGCCCCGCCCGCCCCGGGCACGGATCAGAGCTTGAAAGACCTCACCGCCCGGGCGAACGAGGTCAAAGCCGGGATCGAGAAGACCGAGCTGCAACTGGTGCCGAACCCCTGGCGCCTGTCCGCCTTCGACAGCGTTCGCAGCGTCCTCGGCCTCGCCCTCTCCATGTTCCTGCTCGGCCTCGGGGCGCCGTTCTGGTACGGCGCGCTGCGCAACCTGGTCGGCCTACGCCACGTGGCGGATCAGAAGGACGACGAGAAGGAAAAGGCGGAACGAGAGGCGGCGGCGGCGAAGAGGTAGGGCTTGTCTTGTTCCCGGCCGGGCTGGCGGGAAAGGTGCCGCGCGAGTACCATTCCGAAGGGGTCCTCATGAGCTTACCGGCCGTCATCTTCGAAGAGCGACTGCGAATTCCGAGCGAAGCTCACCGGCTCGCGCCGTTCCGGCATTGGTGCGCCGGAGAAGAGTTTCCAGAAGTGGGTCGAATCGACTTTCTGGCCGGCGACATTGAGGTGGACATGAGTCCGGAGGATCTCCATACCCACGGAACAGCGAAGACCGAGGTCGCGGCACGGCTCCAGCTTCTTGTGACCGATCCAGGCCGCGGCGAGGTCTTCGTCGATCGGGCTCGCGTAGTCTCTTCCAAGGCTGACCTGTCCGTCGAACCGGACATCGTGGTGGTGCTGGGCGAATCCCTCGCCGCAGGCCGGGTCCGCTTCGTGCCCGCGGCCAAAGATCCAACCCGCTCCTCCGAGATCGAAGGCGCACCCGATCTGATTGTCGAGATCGTCAGCGATTCTTCGGAAAAGAAGGACACCGCCCGCCTGCCGCGCCTTTACGCCAAGGCGGGAGTCCCGGAGCTCTGGACGATCGATGCCCGCGGTCCCAAAATACGGTTCTCCATCGACCGTCTTGCCGGAGCCCTCTACCGGCGACAGGACTCCGACGCCGACGGCTGGACCGATTCCCCCCTCCTCGACCTCCGTTGCCGGCTTTCGCGGGAACGAACCGCCTGGGGAAGCTGGCGGTATCGGTTCGAGACGACCGGACGCGGTTGAGGCCGAGGCCCGAGGCTGGCCCGGCCACGATCTCATCGGGCGGAGCAAACCTTTGCCCCTCTGCGGCCTGTCCTTCGTCTGTTTTCAGCGCGTCAGCATCGCTCCCGGTAGATCCAAGGAGGACCCCGTAAGCGACCCCGCCGTCAGAAGCTCGACGACCCGCCTCTGAGCATCACCTTCCGAAGCGAGATGCTCGCTTGTTGCGACGAAAGCGCCCGCCAGGGGATTCTCGGAGGCTTCGGGAAGGAGGGTGACGCCAATCTTTCCGTCGCGGCGATACTCCACTACGATGTGACGATCGCCGTCGCGGAAATCGAGCCACGCTGAGGCGGCGCCGCCGTTGACCGGAACTTCGAGGTGGTACTGCGAGCTAGGGAATTCGCGGTGGAGGGAGGATGCTAGATTCTCGATCGGATGCATCTTTCCAAACCTCCTGGCCATCCGCTCCTCGCTTCAGGAGCTGGACTCTACCCGCTTTTACGGTCACCAGCTCGAACGCGTCATTGGGCGCGATGAACGTCAGGTGGCCAGTATGTCGATATCGAAGGACCCGAGAGTCCCCGGCCGACGGCCGGAACCCGTCTTGTAAGGGCGGGCACATCCGCTCTCCGCAGTCGCGGTAACTGGGATCGAAGGGGACGCCTGAGAACTCGTTCTCGACGGCATTGAGGACGTTCGTGATCAGCTCGAGTGCCTCCTCGAAACAGGAGGCGGCAGGAGCCTCGTCCAACCTTCGGCAGAATTCCGTAAGCCGCCAGAGCTTGTCGCGGATCGAAATTTCCCAGTCCTCCGAACGAGAAAGCAGAATTCTCCGCTAGGCCACGAGCGCACCGATCCGCGGTTACCCGGCTTGCCCCAAGGGACCGGTTGCGGCGGCTTTTCACGGTTCGATGCTCCCCACCCGGAGGGCGGAAGATCAACCATCATACGACGGAAGTGGTTCCTAATCTACCATAGGCCGCCGCATCTCCTCCAAATAGCGCCGGAAGAACGGCAACCCCGCAAGCGCCGGCAGCAAATAACGCGAGGTAAACAGCAGCCCGAGCGCCGCGGCTGTCTGAGAGTCTAAATAAAGGGCATAAAGCGCGACCAGCGCGGCGTCTCGCGTGCCCAACCCCGCGAAGGTGAACGGGGCGAGGCCGGCGAGGATGGCGAGCGCCGCGAGGCCGATGTGGGCGAGAAACGGCACGTAGGCGCGTAGCGCGAGGATGAAGATCCACAGCTGGAAAAAGTGGAGCAGCCAGAGGCCGATCGAGATCGCCACCACCTGCGCGTGGCGCCCCGGCTCGCGGCGGAAGGTGGCACGCGTCTCTTCCCAGGCGTCGCGCAGCTTTTCGATCTTCCCGCGGAGCTTTCTCGGGGCGATGCGAAGACCGAGCCCGAAGACGGCGCGGGCGAAGACTTCGGAATTCAGAGTCAGGAAGCCGACCACGGTCGCGACGGAAATCCCCGCCGCGGCGAGCCAGAGCACGGCCCCCTTCTGCGGCAGAAACAGCAGCCCGATGGCGCACCAGAGAAAAAGGGCGAGCACGTCGTACGCCTTCTCGAACACGGTGAGCGACAGGGCGAGCGAGCCGGGCAGGTGGCCGCGCGACTTCAAGAAGAACGACTTTGCGATGTCCCCCATCTTGGACGGCAGCACCATGTTCATCACGTCGGCGACCAGGATCAGGCGCACCGATTCCGCCGTGCCGAGGCCGGCCCCACCGGGCATCAAGCGGCGCAGGCGCCAGCCCTGGACGGCTTTGATCAAGACCAGCGCGAGCTGACCGGCGATCATCCATCCGACATGCGACCGGGCGAGCACCCCGGCGACCGCGCGCAGGTCGATCTTCCGGTAGATCAGAGCGAGCAGCGCGAGGCTGACGGTGATCGAGATCCAGCGTTTACGCCGGTTGGCGGCCGATGGTTTGGGCAGGGCGGTCGAAATTGCGGCGGCCGAGTCGGCCGGGTCGGCCGGGCTCACCCGCGGCCTAGCCTTTATAAGGGAACTGCGGGCCGTACCAGCTCTCGCGGATCAGCTTCTGTGCTTTCGGCCGGGCGACGAACGGGTACCAGAGAAGCGAGTTGTAGACCAGAGCCCCTTTGGCCAGCACCTGGACGATGGGAGTGTCGAACAACAGCGGCTTCAAGAAGGAGGCCCGCAGCCGCTTGTGGATGCCGCCGAGCAGATTCGATTTCGGCGTCGCGAACTGCTCGGAGCCGACGTCATCGCCTACCATTCGCCCTTCGATCGAGCCCAGGCCGCGCGCCTCGGCGTTGGTGAGAAAACCGATCTGCCGCGGATCGAACCCCATGTAGCGCGCGGCGGCAGCATCCGCCGCCACCAGATCGGGCGACGCGATCACGAGATCGGCGATCCGCATATCGCCCGTGCGGGGGCCCTTGCCCTCCTGGCAGACCGTACCGTCGATCACCGTAAACCGCGGCGCGAGCGCCTGGTTGATGTCGACGATGACCTGATGGAGGACGGGATGAAAGTTGTGCCGAAAGGTGGGCAGGCACCCCCACTGGTTTTTGAGCGAGGCGGTGATGGTCGAGAGGTGGTGGCACTTCATGACCGGCAGGGTCACAAGGCAGTCTGTTTCGAGCAGCGTCCGCGGAAAGACCAACTTGCGGACGTGCATGCCGTCCACCTCGACCTCCTCCAGCGGATCGCGCGACAGATCGACGTACTCGACGCCGTACTTTGCCGCCAGCCGGTCATACCCCCAAATCTTCTCCGCCCGCCGGACGTTGTCCGCCCCGACGATCTGCGAATCCCCCATTTGCAGCCGAACGTCCGGCAGCGCCTCGCGAATCGTCTGCAGCACCCCCTCCAGCACCCAAGGGGAGGTGTTCGTCCCGGGTACCAGAGGGAACGACAGAGTGTTGATCTTGAGGAAGATCCGCGATCCCTGGATATGGTCGCGCCAGGAAGCCAACTCCATCGCCCGCTTGACGGCGGCCTGGACGCCTTCGGCTTGGGTGACGCGGACCCGGGCGACGGGGGCGGGAGTGGTGGGGGTGGTCATTGAGGGTGTGAGGGGTCGAGAACGGCGACCTTCAAGATGGTAGCAGACGAATCGACGAGTTCCTTCGAAACTGACGCGAACGGCGGCGTGAGAAGCCTTGACAGGATGCCCCCGTGGGTACATTGTAAGTCCGCCATGAAAACACGTCTCGTCCCAATGGGCAATTCTCGCGGGGTTCGGCTTCCGAAGCCCCTGATCCAGCAAGCGGGCTTGACCGACGAGGTCGAGCTCGAGGTGCGCGGCAATACCCTCCTGATCGTGGCGCAGAAAGGCCTGCGGGCCGGCTGGGCGGAGGCGGCTCAGAAATTGCGCGAGGAAGACGGTGACCGGCTCCTCGATGCTCCGACGCCCACCCAGTTCGACGGCGAGGAGTGGAAGTGGTAGGAGCGAGACCGGTTCGGCGCGGGGAGGTCTTCCTCGTCAACCTCGACCCGACGCGCGGCAGCGAGATCCGGAAGACCCGGCCCTGTGTCGTCGTCTCGCCAGACGAGCTCAACGCTCACCTGCGAACCGTGATCGTTGCGCCGCTCACCTCGGCGAGCCGACTGTACCCGTTCCGCATCGCCTGCCGTTTCATGGCAAAGCGCGGCCAAGTCGTCCTGGATCAGCTTCGAACCGTAGACCACGAACGCCTCGTGCGTCACCTTGGGCGCCTTTCGGCGCCGACGCTGTCTCACGTTCTCGCTGCCCTCCAGGAGATGTTCGAGGCGGGGTGAAGGTCGCGCCACGAATCTAACTCCTTCGCTCGCCGAACGGTGGCCTGGACGCCTTCGGCTTGCGTGACGCAGACCTGGACCAGCTTGCGGGTCCCCTGGTCGTCGTGATCGGGATAGGTCTGAGGCGCCTGTCGAAGACGTTGCACGGCCGCCTCGACCTCGATCCGAAACTCACGGCCGAGGTTCTCTCGTTGCTCTTCGTAGGGAATCAATATACTTGGCTCAGTACGCCCCTGGAAGCGGCTCCCCGCACACCGGGGCAGCCGGCCCCGATCGAGAATTCGATCGCCAGCTACAGCGGTCCCTTCGCGGGGAATCTGTTGTCTCCGCCGAGTTGCTCGCTCGCACCTCCGTTCCGTAAAGGTTTCCGTTTAAGAGAGTCCCTTTGTTAGCGGCGGTCAGAAACGGCGTGATTCCGGCGGTCAGAAGAGCGGGCTTCCTTCGCCGGGATAGCGCGGCGTTCATAGCTGGCGGCGAGGTAGGCGACGTAGCCGGAATGTAGCTCTTCCGGCGAGAGCGAATCGAA
>DASYKS010000061.1:0-34270 GCA_035995205.1 Thermoanaerobaculia bacterium | reverse complement strand
AGAGATCGCTCATGGTGTACAGGCAGCTCGAAAACTCCAGCAAAAACCTCGCTCTTTGCTTCATGCGGGTCGTCTCCTCCCAAGGCATTCAGGGACCTCCTAAGGCCCTCAATGCTCTCCCACCTGGGCTGTCACCCATGTACCCGGTCTGAAGTGTTACCCATGTGCCCGGTTTGAACCACCGCCCCCGCCCCGGGGGAAGGGACCCTCCGCTCGGCGAAGGCGTTTGACCCAAGTTTCAGTGGCCCTAGCGGACGCCGGGCATCGGCTCCCACGTTCCCGGCGCGGCCCAGGGGTTCGCGGCGGCGCGCACGATCAGCCGCTCCTCGTCGTGCCAATGGCGATCGAGCATGTAGATCCGGGGGTCGACGGGAGCGAGCGCGCCGCGCGGGTCGCGCCGCCGGACCTCGAAATGGAGCTGCGGGGCGAGCGCCCAGCCGCTCTTGCCGACCGTGCCGAGCTGCGCGCCGCGGACCACCGGAGCGCCGGCGCGGACGTCGATCCGATCGAGGTGCCCGTAGGCGGTCGCGAACCGATCGCCGTGGCGAACCACGACGATCTGACCGAGGCGGAACCAGGCCGGGCTCGATCCGATCGAAGCCTGCCCCGCGAACGCGACGACGCCGGCCGCGACGGCCACCACCGGCGCCCCCGCGGTCGCGGCGAGATCGATGCCGGGATTCGATTCGAGCTCCTTGGTGAACGGGTTCCGATGATTGCCGAACGGCGTCACGAGCACCAGATCGTCGCCGGCGAGCGGGCAGCGCGACGGGATCTCCGCCACCTCGGCCGGATGCGCCGCCTCGTAGCGGCGAACCTCCGCGAGCCCCTTGTCGAGCGCGCTCAAGTTGCGCTCGACCACCGAACGGATGTGCTCGCCTTCGGCGATCGCGCCGCCGTAGATCGATTCGTCCTCGTCGTGGGTGACCGGCTCGGCCGCTCCCAAGTGCCGCGGGGGCAGGCCGTAGGCGAGCCTGAGCTTCGCGTGTTGCAGGCGCAGGCCCTTGGTCTGCTCGTCGAGCGCGGACAGCTCGGCGACCAGCCCTTGCAGGCGATCCCCCTGGTGCGCCCGCTCGGTCGCCAGGGTCTTGATCTCGGCGCCGCCGAGCGCGGCCGAAAGGACGTCTTTGGCGAGCGCCAACCCGAGCGACACCAGGAACAGATAGCCGAGGATCAGCGAGCAGGCGACGGTGAGGGCCAGACGGCCGAGGAAAAGATAGCGGACCTTCCGGCGCCCGTCGGCCGGGTGGATCTGCACCTCGACGAACCACGGTCCGGCGGGGGGACCCGCCGCGGTGCCGAGCGTCTTCGGCCGACTCGCCCTCGGCCTCAAACGCCCTCCTCCGCATCCGCGCGCAGGCGCTCGGCGATGCCGGCTTCGCTCGCATGGCGGGCGATCTTCGCCAGCAGCTCGGGCTGAACTCCGGAACCGCCCGCGACGACGTTGCCCGAAACGAACGAGCCTTGGCCGCCGTCGACGTCGGTGACCACTCCCCCCGCTTCGCGCACCAGGAGAATCCCGGCCGCGATGTCCCAGGGCGAGAGCCGGAACTCGAAGAAACCGTCGTAAACCCCCGCCGCGGTATAGGCGAGGTCGAGCGCCGCGGCGCCGCAGCGGCGAATCGCCCGCACCTCCAAGAAGATGTCGCGAAACGCCTCCAGGTAGAGATCGAGCGTCGGGTGCGCCCGCCAGGGGTAGCCGGTGGCCAGGAACGCGCCGGCAAGCCCCGGTCGGGCGGAGGATCTCATCGGCCGGTCGTTCCAGGTGGCCCCCTGTCCGAGCGCCGCGGCGAACCGATTGCCCCCTTCCGGATCGAGCACCACGCCGGCCAGCAGCTCGCCCGAACGGCGCCGGCAGGCGATCGAGATGCAGTAGACCGGCAGCCCCTGGAGGAAATTCGTCGTGCCGTCGAGCGGATCGATCACCCATTCGAATTCGCTCTCGGCGCCCGCGTCCACCCCGCGTTCCTCGGCGAGGATGTGGTGATCCGGGAAACGCCCGCGGAGCAAAGCGACGATCGCCGCCTCGCTCTCGCTGTCGGCGCGGGTGACGAAATCGTTTTCGGCCTTCTTGCGGACCTCGAGATCGGCGGTGCGAAAGTAGCGGCGGAGAACGACCGCACCCGCCTCGGCCGCCGCGAGCGCGGCGGCGAGCAACTCGCCGGTCATGGCGCTTGCCTCGCGAGCGCGAGAACCAAAAGCCATAGACCGAGCGACCGAATCCCGAAACGCGGCGCGGAAAAACTCATCCTCCGGAGGATACCGCGAGTGGCCGGTCGGCTCCGGGCATGGTTCCTGCGTATCGCCCGCGCAAGGCCTTTGCGGAGCAAATCTTGAGATTGGGCAATTTGGTTGTCCCTCGAAAGGGGTCGAGCGGCAACGGATAAGAGTGGAAGAGAGATTTCTGCATCTTGCCCGCGGGCAAGGGGAGGAGAGACCGGTGAACGAGGCCACGGCGAACCAGGAATCGGACAGCAAACCTCTGAAGCCGGCGGCGGCCCAGGAGTTCCTGCGCGCACGGTCCAGCCGGAAGGAGAATCGCGACATCGTCCGCGATCTGCTGCGCGGCGTCGGCGTCGAGACCATCACCGCGGCGGCCACGAAGAGCGGAATCGCCGCCGCGCTGTCCGGATTTGATGACAACCCCAACCGTTTCGATCCCGATCCGAATCGCTACTCGGACGCCTTTTCACGTCTGCTCGGGCCGGCCGCGGAGCGCGCCAGCCGTCCGGCCTCGGGGCTGGAGTGGCAGGCCTCGGTAGACCTGGAGCTTCCGGCGCGACCAAGCGTCGGCTAACGCCCGCCAACACCGGGCGAACGTAGGTCACGCCGCCGGCTCCCCTTCGGCGGCGCCTCGTTGTAACGGCGCTCTTGCCCAGGGCGCCCACTCTTGGGACGGTACCCGGCGAGGCCTGCTCACCCCGCGCAGGAAGAGTTGCGCAAAGCTTTGGCATGATTGACCTTCTCGGCCAATCGGCCTAGAGTCGAGCGTACCAACGCATCCTGCTGGCGCCGTATCCGTCTTCGTCTTCTCTGATTTGAATGCTCCGGTGGCATCTCTCCCCGCGCGAGAGGTTTCTCCTCCGGCCGCCGGAGATCGCTAATAGGAGGGGAGTCAAGGAGAATGAGGATGAAAAACTTGCACGCCAAGAGTCTGGTAATGGCCCTCGTGCTGGTCTTCGGATCGGCTGTCGTCCCGGCGCATGCGGACGACTTTGCGACGAGCAACCTCGGCTCGAATCGGGTGACCTGGGACCTCGCCGGGAGCTACGACCGAGCCGTCCTCACCGTCTCCCGTCCGGACGGCACGGTCTTTCGCAAGGAGTTCAAGTCGACGGGCATTCCTTCGTTCGATCTCGTCGACAAGGCGGGCAACCTCGCCGCCGACGGCGCCTACACCTGGCAGATCGTCCTCTCGCCGCGTCTCGACGCCGCGCAGAAGGATGCGCTCGCCGCGGCCCGCCGCACCAACGACCCGGCCGCCGAGGCCCGCGCCCTCGCCGCCGCCGGCCTCGACAAATCTCGGATCCAGTCCGGTTCCTTCTCCGTCGCGGGCGGCAGCATCGTCCCGGCCGACCGACAGGAGCCTGCCGCCAATCGAGCTCCCGCCCCAAGTGCCACGGGCGGCGGCCTGATCGGCAACGACGTCGTGACCCCGGACGATGCGATCATCCAGGGCAGCCTGTGCGTCGGCCTCGACTGCGTCAACAACGAGAGCTTCGGCTTCGACACCATCCGGCTGAAGGAGAACAACACCCGGATCAAGTTCGAGGACACCTCGGTCGGTACCTTCCCGACCAACGATTGGCAGTTGACCGCCAACGACTCCACCAGCGTCAGCAAGTTCTCGATCGAGGACATCACCGGCGCCAGGGTTCCGTTCACCATTTCCGCCGGCGCGGCCACCAACTCGATCTTCGTCGACTCGACCGGCCGTCTCGGCTTGCGCACCGCGACTCCCGTGCTCGACATCCACATCAACACCAGCAACACCCCGGCGATGCGGCTGGAACAGAACAACTCGGGCGGCTTCACCGCGCAGACCTGGGACGTCGCCGGCAACGAGGCGAACTTCTTCGTCCGTGACGTCACCGGCGGTTCGCGCCTGCCGTTCCGCATCCGGCCCGGCGCGCCGACCAGCTCGATCGACATCGCGGCCGACGGCGACGTCGGCATCGGCACCGCGAGCCCGTCCACCAAGCTACACGTCGCCAGCTCCGCTGCCGGGTCGACCGACGGCAAGGTGCTCATCTCGAACACGAGCGGTACCTCGGTGGGTCGCGAATTGCTCGAGCTCAACAACAACGGCGGCGCGATCCTCATTCTCAAGGACACCAGCCAAACCCCCCGTTGGAGCTTCGGTACCGTCGGCACGAGCTTCGTGATCGACAACCAGGCCAATGCCGGGCTCGAGATGTTGCTTTCCAGCACCGGCAACCTGACCATCACCGGGGTCTACTCTCCGCCGTCGAGTCGTGAGGTAAAGAACAGCTTCGTGGCACTCGAGCCGACCGAGGTGTTGCGCAAGGTGGTCGGCATGCCCATTACCTCCTGGAACTACAACTCCGACCCCGAGACGCGCCACATCGGCCCGATGGCCGAAGATTTCTATTCCGCCTTCGCGGTCGGCATCGACGACAAGCACCTCTCGCCCACCGACAGCGCGGGCGTGGCCCTGGCGGCCATCCAAGGGCTCAATCAGCTGGTGCAAGAGAAAGATCACCAGCTCGCGGAGCTGAAGAACCAGAACGACCAGCTCGCCTCGCGCCTGGCGAACCTGGAGAAGATGATGCAGGAGCTGGCGGCGAAGCAGAAGTAAGCGAACGTCGCATCAAGTCTTGCCAGCGAACGGCGGCGGGAGTTTTCCCCGCCGCCGATTCGTGGCGTACGAATCCCTCAAGGCTCGAGATCGGCGCTGCTCTTGGCGGCCGCCGCCTTCGGGGAGCCGAGCGGCGGGGCCAGCCGCCCCTTGGGCGCCGCGTCGGTCGGGAAACGCGCTTCGGAGAGCCCCGGGCGGTCCGGCGTCAGCCAGAGTTGCCACTGGTAGCCGAAGATCTCCGGCGGCATGATCCGCAGAATGCGCAGCCCGGCGTTCTTGATCGACGATTTGACCCAGTCGCGATCGAAGATGACCGCGTTGGTCGGATCGGTCTCGTTGATGAAGAGCGCGTTCTGAAACTCCTGCATCATCGGAAAATCCGACTTGTCGAACAGGAACCAGGTCGAGAGCACGATCCCGTCCGGGCGCAGTACCCGCGCCATCTCGCCGAGATAGAACAGCGTCTGCGCTTCGTTGATGTGGGTGAACACCGACCAGGCGAGGGCCAGGCTCACGCACCGGTCGGGAACCGGAAACGGGAGATGGCGGGCGGTGCTCTGCGGATTGAAGCCCGGATTGTAGACGTCGTGATGTTGGAACTCGAACCCCGGCGCGATCGGCGCGAGATTCTCGCGGCACCACTGGATCATTCCGGCGTGCAGATCGATGCCGACGTAGCGCTTCGGCCGCGGCTCTTGCTGGATCAGCTGGCGGGCGATCCGGCCGCAGCCGCAACCGAAATCGAGCACGAAATCGTAGGGCGCAGGGGGCAGGGCCGGAAACACGACGCCGCCCGTCGGGTTATCGAAAAAACGATCTTCGGTCGGCCCTACCAGCTCGCGGTAGGAGAGAGGAGGCAACGGTATGTTGGGCACCGGCCGATGATACCAAGGCTGGTCGGCATTACAAGGGTCGCCGCCCCGCTTCGGGGTTGCCCTCAAACGCTCGCCGTGGCCGCCGCCACAGCTGAAGCAGGCGGCAGGATAGGTCCCTACAAGCCCAATTCCGGCTTCAAACGTATAACGCTCCCCGCCGTGAGCTGGCCCTGTACGCAGGAGCCGGCCGGACCTCCCGAATAGTCGGGAGCGAGGAGGGTTGCGTAGGGCACGAGGCACACGTCGTACAGGCCTTCGGCCATCTTGGGAATGCGCAGGATCTTACTTTGGTCATCCACTGGCTCCTGCCGGTTGCCCACCGCCCAGTTGTAGAGCTCAGGCATCGGCAAGGTCAGTCCGTTCTGGAAGACGAAGATCCGTAGGTTGCGGCGCCGAATCTCTTCCCGTTCCGGCAAGGTGACCTCGAGCGTGCCACCGGCCGCGCTGGTTCGGAGGACCAGCGGCGTACCGTCGAGGAGCGCGTCGAATGCGCGTAGCGCATTGCCCGGAGGGGAAACCACGATCACGGCGCGCTGCGCCGTAGCCGAAAGATTCGCCGCAAAACGACCATCCAGACCGGTCCGGGCCGTGTCGATCGCACCGGTTCGCGGCTGCGTCAAAATGACCAGACTCGCACCTGCTACCGGCCCGGCGTCCCCCAGGACTTGGCCTTCGAAACGTTGATTCTCGCGCAAATGAAGCACCAAGGGCCCCAGAGGCGACGACTCCTGCAGCGTGACGCGCACAGTCTCGCTTGCCGCAGATCCGGGGACCTCGGGCGCCTGTTCAGCCAGCAACGCCAGCGGGCCGGGATCGAATCCTCGAACTTCAAATCTACCCTCGGCGTTCGAGGTTGTGGCGGTGGTGTTTTGAGCGGACTCGATATTTATGCTTGCGCCCGCCGCAGGCTGATCCTTCTCATTGACTACGCTGCCAAAGATCAAGGTGTCGGGAAGGTCGATCGTCACTTCGGCGAGACCCTTCGAGTCAGCTTCGACTTCTATCTTCCGCGTCAGTCGAATCTGAGGTGCGGCGGCTTGGATCTCGACTTTCCAAGAGCCCGCTTTCGGCAGGGCTCCGTGAAACACGCCCTCCTCGTCGGAATCGAACTGTACACCCGGCGCACCAAACCGGCCGCCAAACCAGAGCGTCGCCGCGAGCGGCTCGTCGCCCAGCCGAAGGCGCCCCTTGACGGTTACGAAATCCAGCTCGATCCGACGTTCGGCGCCGACCGGATCGAGAATGGCGCGATGGAGCTCGCCGAAGAATTTGTTCCCTCGGGAATCGGCTACGAAGATCGAGTACATCCCCGGGCTTTGATCTTTCACTCGAACGAGGCCTTCGGCGTCCGGAGGCCCCTGGAAAACCTGAGCACGGGGGGCTCCCGGTCCAGAGTTGGAGTCGCGCCAGATGTCTACCGTCCATTGTCGGCCGAGCCAGTCGCGCGGCGGATCGAGGGTCAGGCGCAACTCCAAGGGCCTTTCCAGCCGAAGCGGACTCGGCAGTTGGGTTGCGGTCGAATCGCTGAGCAGGAGGGGAGCGACGGGCGCGGCGACCCACCCGGGCTGCACGGCCAAGACGGAGTAGGCGCCAGGTGTTACACCGACGAACTGAAAAAAGCCTTGGGCATCGACCGCCAGGGTCTGCTGCGCCGTGCTCAGGGCATCATTCGTCCCCCCAACCGGCCCCCGAGCCTCCCAGGGTGCCAACTTCACGCGGCAGGTCTTCGGATCGAGAGCACCGCCAACCACTTCGACCCAACCGACCAGCGAGGCCCCTCGGCGCAATACGAAGTCCCCGAGGTTGACGGCCGCCGCCAAAGCGGCCTTCGCGCCCCCGGCAGCGCCCCTTGCGGGCAGAACGAGATTCGTTCCAAGCCGATAGATGGGCGCGAAATTCTCGGCGCGGAGAGCGAGATCCCGCTCTCCCGATGGGAGTTTGCAATGAAACGCCCCTTTCGCATCGACCGGGCAGGAGGTGTCTCCCCGCGGCCCGTCAAGCCAAGTTCTAGATTTCGCTGCCGGCAGAACCTCCAAGGTGATTTGAGCCGGAAGCTTTGCTCTCCGCTCGGTGGCCTGCAACCGCCCACGAGCCTCCACGGCAGGCCAAAGGAAGAAGCGCTGCGCAATGATTTCGTCGCTGCCCGCCACCTCGATCCGCTGAACCGCCGCCCAGTGCCCTGGCAGATCCAGGGAAGCGAGCCACGTGGATTGCTCCGGCACGGACACGGCGATCGGGCGATCGTTCGAGACTTCGAGAACGATCGGCTCGAGCGCCGGATCTTCCGGCCGGAGCGTCAAAGTACCCGCCCAGGAAGCCACCGCGCCACCCAACGGCACCCCTTCGATCTCGACCCGGCCCTTGGCGGCGGTCGGCGTTGGGCTCGGGCCGACTTGGGAGGCGAGGGCAAAGGGTAGCAGGCACCAAGTGCAGAGGATGAAGTTGCGATGGCTCATTGGGCGCCCCCCTGTCCTAGCTTGCTAGATCGCGGGCCTACGGCAACTGATACAGGCAGGGGGGCAAACCGCTCCACTCGCAACACTGCAGCCGCCACCACCTCCTCCTCCCGTTCCACCACCGCCACCGCCTGTGGCACCCCACGCGCACGCCTGACCGTTTGTATAGCACTCCACCCCATTGTCAAACGTCGTCTGCTCGGTGCATATCCACCCGTCACCCTCAAGCTCAGATCTGCAGATTGAGTCAACCCCTAGAGCGTGCATGTAATGACAACTGAAGCACCCGTAGTAGGTCGTGATGGTCCCGTGGGCTGGTGCCGTCGAAGAGCAGAGTCCGCCGATAAGTAACAATGCTCCGACGAGCGACGAGAACTTTCTGAGCATGCCAAGACCTCCTCTATTCGTAGTTGTCTCTAACGACCGCATGAGGTTTATGTCGCGCTTATTCAATATCTGTTGGTGCGCTCGGCCTCTGAAACGTGACAGCGCAGCACCGACGACGTGCCTTGGCCGGACCACCTGCGGGGGACGGCTTGGGAGCGGCCGACCGGGGTGCCATAAGGGCGGAATGCCACCGGCCGAGTTTCCTTGGCCCGGTGGCGACCCACGAAGCAATTCAATCCTCTTGGATTTGGACCCTCGGCGCCGGCCGCCGACGGCATTCCTGATGCCCTGCCAGGCTAGGAACAACCCTCTCTCTCGGAGCGTACCCGGGACGAGCCGAGAGAGAGGGATAGGGCGGAGAAGAGGGATTACGGCAGGTTCGCCGGGGGCTGGGTTTCCTCCTTCTTCTTGCGTACCGGCGGGCGACGCGGGCGGAAGCCGTACTTGAGCAGCATCTCGCTGGTGAAGCCGTAGTTGAACTGCAGACCGGCGCCCAGCCGGCCGCGGATCTTGTCGCCGCGCTTCACCAGCTCGCCCAGGTCGGCATTGTTGTTCTGCGCCGCGGCGCGCAGGTCGTCCTGCTTGTAGGTGAGATCACGGGCTTCGATCAGCACCGCCTTGAGCTCGGCAAGGGTGTTCGAAAGATGCGGCAGGTCGGCGATTTGGGGCTCGAGGTTGTTGACCAGCGTGTCCCAGCGGCTGACGCGCTCGGCGTTGGAGTTTCCGGATGCGGCCATGATGAATCTCCTTTCGGTTCGTGGATACGACGTTGGGTTGGACGACGTTGGGCTATGGGTCGCCGGAGGAAGCGTCGGCGGAGGCCCGCGCGCGATTCCGGGCCACGGTGGCGATCGAAGGAGCACCGGATGGGCGCCGTAGAAATTCCATTGGAAGCCGTAGAAGCTCCATTGGGCGCCGTAGACAGTCGTTTGGGGGAGATAGAACTTCCATTGGGCGAGATAGAAGCTCCGTTGGAAGCGATAGAACTTCCATTGGGCACCATGGACGGCCGTTTGGAGGAGATAGAACTTCCGTTGGGCGAGATCTGTCGCCGATTGGAAGCCGTAGAACTTCCATTGGGAGCCGTAGAAGTCTCATTGGGCGCCATAGACGCGCCGATGGGACCCCTTCGCCGTCCTATCTCCCCCAAACGGCGTTCGGAGCGCCCCAACGAAGGTTCTATCTCTCCCAATCGAAGACCGAAACTCGGTCGCGGCCGTTCCAGCTCCCCCAAACGAGGTTCGAAACGCGCTCGCGAGCCAGCTCCCCCAAACGACGTCCGGGGCTCGCCAACGAACGTTTCAGCTCTCCCAAACGGCCGT
The DNA here is from genome assembly GCA_035995205.1 of Thermoanaerobaculia bacterium. Classification (GTDB taxonomy): domain Bacteria; phylum Acidobacteriota; class Thermoanaerobaculia; order Multivoradales; family UBA5704; genus DASYKS01. The sequence goes on along the minus strand of DASYKS010000061.1, from coordinate 24,411 downwards.
CGGAGCGCCCCTACGGATCGTCCAGCTCCGCCCACGAGGGCTCCGTTTCCTCCAAGCTGAGATTCGCTGCCGATCAGGAAAGTCATGTCCCGTTTCCAAGGTTGTCGGTGCGGGTTCGTTCCCGCGCCACAAACCTTACAAAACAGGGTCCGTCCTTCAGGGCCTTTGGATTCTCGGAGGGTGCTGGTGTACCCTTTCGCGCTTTTTTTGCGGGGCGCCGGCTGGGTCCGATGGCCAAACCGGCCCCCAGGGGGGCCGAGCGAGATACGGCTTTAAAGTCTTTTAATCGTTGGCTTTGTCCGGTGCCGGGCCGACCCGCCGCTCGAAGCGCACGGCCAGCCGCATGATCTCCCGCCGCTCCTCCGCCGCCCATTCGCACAGCCGCCGATCGGCCGGATCGAGCGCCCCCTCGACGGCGTCCACTTGCCGCGGCTCGTCCGCCACCTCGCCCGCGAAGTCCTGCAGGTGCCGCAGCTCGCGCCCGATGGCGCGCAGCTTCGCCCGGGTCACCGATTCGCCGAGAATGCTCGCGTCGAGCGGCTGTGCGCCCGCCGCCTTGTGGAGTCCCTCGGCCACGTATTCGAGGGTCTTGCGGATGTTGGGAACCCAACCGAACGCCAGCAGAGCGGTTTCACGCAAAAGCCCGAGCCGCTTCCTCGCCTTCGTCATCTTCTCCAGCTGCTTCTCGATCTTCTCCTTGATCGGAGTCGCCTTTTTCATGACGCCGCCGCCTGGTTCTGCCGCGCCTCGTCGCGCAGCGCGCTGATCAGCGCATGGCCTCTGCGATCCGCCGCCACTCTCACGACCACCCGCTTCATCTCGATCTCGCAACGGGCGGGGCAGTCGAGCAGTCGACCCAGATCGCTCACCCGGTTCCCGATCTCGATCCGTGCCGCCGCCGAGGAATCCTCGATCACCCGGACGAACCACACTCCGTCCGGGCTCAGAGCCCAATCGTCGTCGTAGGGGATACCAAACCCAACCGGCGGAATTAAGAAATGCGGCGGCATGCAGTCGATCACGGGGAGACCTCCTGGAGAAGGATTGGCAACTTGCGGAGCAGCGCTGCGGCGTACCCGCCGCCGCGAATGGATCAGATGAAGGAACGGGCTCGGCTCGATTTCGCCCCGGCGCAGAATTGCGGCCCAGACGCGGAGCGAGATAAGACCGCCTACCGGAATGGAGGCGGCCTCTTCCCGCGCCAGGTTCTCGATACGGCCGGCGAGTGCGGGGAGCCGCTCGCCGTGCTTCAGATAGAGGAGGCATCGGCCGAGCTCCAATGTGGCCTCGGCGGCGGCGAGCGGATCGCTCAGGTACTCGTAGGCCCAGGCCGCCCGTTCGAACTGAATGGCGGCTTCGGTGAAGTCGCCGTCTTTCGTGGCGCACTCGCCGTGGTGCATCAGCATCCGGGCGAAGCGGCGAATCCGGGAGATGTCGGGATGGCCCGTGCGAGCCCTACGTTTGCTCGAATCGCGGGTGGGTGCGTCGGCCATGCGGCACAGCGTAGGGCGACACTTTGGCGGCTGCGCCGCTTTGCGCGAAAAATCGCCTCTTGTGTCTCGCCTTGCGCGAAATGAGGCGTGGACGGGGACGAGACGGTCGATGGCCCATCCCGCGCGTAGCCGCAAGTTTGTGCGCCGAAATGCGCGAAATGGGGCATTCGGGGTGGTCGTGCCGAAAACGCAGTGTGCTTCGAAGGGAAACACCGTCGCCCGATCCGAGAAAAAAGACGCGATTTCTTGTCTCGCGAAGCTTGCGGTGCGCACTCTAAGTGTCATAGAGATCCAGCGAATGACCAAACCGACCGCTCCACTTCTGGCGCGCGCGTTGAGAGTGCTGCGAACCCTCCGTGGGTGGGATCAGGGAACGCTCGCCCGCTCGGCCAGGCTCGATCGCAGCACGATCCGGCGGCTCGAAGCGGGCGACATTGAACTCTCCCGCGAGCGGCTGGAGGGGTTCGGTGTCCTGATGGAGGCGAAGCGGGGGCAGGTCGAGATGGCGATCGCGTTCGCCGCGACCGAGGACGCGCCGGAGGGTGAAGCACCGGGCAGCGGCGCGTCCGACCCGCGCGACCGGTTGATCGAAGCGACCCTCGCCAACGCGGACGCGGAGATGCGGCGCTTGCTCGAAAGAACGCGATGGGAGTCCGACCTCGCCGCCGCGAAGGCCGACGCCGCTCAGCGCTGGCGGGTGCTCGCGCCGCTGCCGCATGCGAACCGCCTCGCACTGGTGGAAGACTGCCCGGACTTCCCCACCCCCGCCCTGTGCGCCCGGCTGTGCGACGAGAGCGAGCGGGCCGCCTCGCGCAGCGTCGTCGATACCGTGGACATCGCGAAACTCGCGCTCCGGGTGGCCGATCTTCTGCCCGAGTCAAAGGGGACGGTGCGCGGCAGAGCTTACACCCACGCGTTCGTGGCGAACTCGCACCGGGTGGCGAACGAATTCGGCGAGGGGGATCGTTCGATCGCGCGGTGCCGCGAACGGTTCCCGTACGGACACGCCGATCCGACCGGCCTTTTCCCCGAATCGCGGGTGCTCGATCTCGAAGCCTCGCTCCGGCGAAACGAAGGAAGAATCGGCGAGGCAGTGTCGCTGCTCGACCGTGCGCTGGCTATTTGTTCCCCGGGCGATCGCGCCCGCGTCCTGCTCAAACAAGCCACGACGTTCGAGCAGAGCGGCGATTCCGAGAAGGTGCGTGCGGCCTTGCGAGAGGCTTTACCTGCCGTCGAGCGCGCCGGGGGTGAGCCGCGGTTCCGTTGGCTGTTGCGTTGGAACCTGGGAAAGCATCTCCTGGTTCAGGGAAGTCCTGAGGACGTGGCGGTTCTACTTCCTGAGCTACGCCGGCTGACGATCGACCTGGCCCAACCGCTCGATTTCCTCCGTCTTCGGTGGCTGGAAGCCAAAGTCGCAGCGGCCAAAGGGGAGATCGAGCCGGCACTGGTGGAGCTGGCGGCGGTGCGTCGTGCATTCGCCGCGATTCCCCTGTTCGCAGATGCCGCGATCGTCGGTCTTCACGAAGCAGAGATTCTGCTGCGCGAAGGGCGAACCGGCCGAGTGCGCGAATTGATGGCCGTCATGCAAGCGATCTTCGAAACCCTCGGCCTGAACCTCGAAGAGCTCGCCGCCGTGCGGTTGTTTGTCGAGGCCGCAAACCGAGACACTGCCACCGTCGAAATGGCCCGAGCGGCGGTGCGCGCCCTCTGCCGAGCACCTCGCAATGTCTAGGTGCCTCACGCGAAACGAGTGGCGGGACGCCCCTCCACTCGTTCGAGCTGCTCGCCGGGCGGACCATTCTGTGGCCGACCTACCCGTTGGGATCGACCTCGAAGCCGACGTTGCCCGGAGGGGGGGGCAGGGGCGCGGTGAATCCGCTTGGATCGACCTCGAAGCCGACGTTGCTGAACAGCGCCGCCGGCTGGCTGCGTCCGCCCGGATCGACCACGAATCCTTCCTCGGCCGGCTGGCCGTCCGGATCGACCACGAACCCGGCCTCGGCCCAGAGCGCCGAAAGCAGGCCCCAGACGGAGGCGAAGAACGGGGCTTCGCCGCGCGGCGCGGCGTGGGCCGGGGCCGCAAGGGCGACCAAGAGGGCGAGGGCGAGCAGCGCGCCGCCGAGGCGGCGGGCCGGCCGGAGGGGAACCTTGAAGTCCATGAGATCTCCTTTCGGGAGGTTGGGGCGCGGGCTTTGTTGCCGTGCACCCCTACAACTTTCAGGTGCTCGATGCGCGATTTGGGGCATGGGGGATCATGAATGATGCAAATCTCGGCGGCGAGAGGGCCTCGAAGAGGAAAACCGGAGGTCTCACCGGCCGCAAAGTTGCTTCCTGAGGTACTTTGGGCGCTCAGCGGTTTGACCCCCGGCGAATTCGCCCGGCGGGGCGGCCTCCGCCCGGGTGCCCTCTCGAGGCACCGGCGGGGCGAGGCGGCGCTCTCCCCCGAGCAGATCGAAGAGCTGGCGGCGGGCGCCGAGGTGTTGCTTCCCTTCGCCCGGCAGGTGGTCGCGTCGGCGCTCGTGATCGGTTCCCCCTTCGGGACTGCCGGCGGCGACGACTTGGCCTCGGAGGCGGCCTGCCGGCTCGCCGCGATCCTCGCCCCGACCCTCAAAGCGCTCGAAACCCGGCCGGTACCTCCTACTGTCGAGCCGAATCCGGACGATCCGTTCGGCGTGGCGCTCGCCGAAGTCCAATGGCAACGCCTCGCGAAGCGGACGCCTGCGCAGCGCGCCCTGATCGTCGAGCACGGCCGCCAATACCAGACCGAGGCCCTCCTCGTGCGGCTGTGCGACGAGAGCGAGACCGTCGCGGACGAAAGCGCCGGGGAGGCCCTGGAGCTGGCGGAGCTGGCGCAACGGGTTGCCGAGTTGGCGCCTGGATCGGCCGAGCAGCGCACCCGCCGGAGCGGCTACGCCGGGGCGTTTCTCGCCGCCGCACGCAGGGCGGCGAACCTCCTCCCCGCGGCCGAGGCCGCCATGGCGCTTGCGCGCCGGGGATTCGGAGAAACCCGCGGCGAAGAGGGCGAGTTGCTCGATCCTGCCCGGCTGCTCGGCCTTGAAGCTTCCCTCCGCCTGGATCAAGGGCGGCCGACGGAGGCGCAGGCGCTGCTCGAACGGGCCTTGACCCGTTGCCGCCCGGAAAACCGCGCCCGCCTGCTGATCGACCAGGCCGCCCTGTTCGGCCAGACGGGCGAGACCTTACGGGCGCTCGAAGCCTTGCGCGAGGCCCAGCCCGCGATCGAACGAGGTGAGGGCGGGCCGCGGCTTCGTGGGCGGCTGGCGTGGCGGTTGGCGAAGACCCTGCTGCAACTGGATCGGCCCAAGGAGGCCGAAAGCGTTCTTCCCGACCTCAAGATCCTCGCCGGGGAGACGGGCGGGCGCCTGGATCTCCTGCGGATGCGCTGGATGACGGCACAGGTCGCCGCCGCTCTCGGTCGAACGGCCGAGGCCCTCGCCGGGCTCGCCGAAGTCCGCGAGGACTTCGCGGCGATTCCACGGCCGGCCGACGCGGCGATCGTCGGCCTGCACGAGGCGGAGATCCTGCTGCGCGAGGATCGCACCGGCAAAGTCCGTACTCTCGTCCGCGCCCTGAAACCGATCTTCGAATCGCTCGACCTGAAGCGAGAAGCGCTCGCCGCCTACCGGCTATTCGTCGCCGCCGTCGAACGCGAAGCGGCAACCGCCACCCAAGCCCGCGAGCTGGCGAAAGCGATCGAACGGGCGGCCTAACCGCCCGGAAACGCGTCCCGGATCAGCGTGTAGCTCCAGCCCCCCGAGGGGGCGGCGTCGAGGCCAAGGACGTCGAAGCGGCAGGGGCCGTCCCAGGGGTGGGTGGCGAGGTAGAGCGCGGCGGTCCGGGCGAGGCGGCGTTGCTTGGGCCTCGGAACCGCCGCGATCGCGGGACCGTAGGCGTCGGTTGAGCGCGCTTTGATCTCGACGAAGACCAGGGTTTCGCCTTCGCGGGCGACCAGGTCGATCTCGCCGCAGTGGTTGGTGACGTTCCGCTCGACCGTGACGAAACCTTGGGCGGTAAGCCAGGCGACCGCGGCGTCTTCCCCCACCGTACCTCGGCCGCGGTGGTGAGGAACGCGGGAAAAGTCGCTCGGCTCGCTCGGCCCCGGCGTTCGAACAGGCTGCGGCACCGCCATGGGCCGGCGCGGTGGAGCGGGCGGGCGGGCGACCGGGCGGTTGATCGGAGTCACCGGCGCTTCCAGCGGGTGCCGTGCGGAGTGTCTTCGAGCACGATGCCGCGTGCGGCCAGCTCGTCGCGCAGGCGGTCGGAGGTGGCGAAATCGCGCCCGGCGCGCGCGGCGTCGCGGGCGGCAACCATCCGGTCGATCTCGGCCGTTTCCGTATCGTCCGCCGAGGCGTCGCGCCAGGCGTCGGCATCGAGCACGCCGAGCACCGTGTCGACGGCGGCGAGCGCAGCGCGGACGCGCTCCTTGTCACCCTCCCCGAGCGCGCCGCCGTCGATCGCGACATTCACCTCGCGGACGAAACCGAACAGCGCGGCGAGCGCCTCCGAGGCGTTCAGGTCGTCGGCGAGCGCGGCGGCGAAGCCGGCGTGCAGGCGCTCGGCGGCGGCGCTGATCTCGGATTTCGCCTCGTTCGTTTCGGGGGCGTGATCGAGCCGGTGGCGCATGTCGTCGATCCTGCGCAGGGCGGCGGCCGCGGCATCGAGCGACTCGAAGGTGAAATTCAGCTTCTGCCGGTAATGGACCGAAAGAAACAGGTAGCGGATCGCGCGCACGGGCAGACCGCGGGCGATCAGCTCGTCGAGCCGGTATTGGTTGCCCAGCGACTTCGACATCTTCTGCCCGTCGACGATCAGGTGCTCGGCATGGAGCCAGATGCGCACGAACGGCTGATCGAACGCCGATTCGCTCTGCGCGATCTCGTTTTCGTGGTGCGGGAAGATGTTGTCGACCCCGCCGCAGTGCATGTCGAAGCTCTTGCCCAGGAACTTCATGCTCATCGCGGAGCACTCGATGTGCCAGCCGGGGCGCCCCGGCCCCCAGGGGGAATCCCACGACGGCTCGCCCGGCTTGACCGCCTTCCAGAGCACGAAGTCGCGGACGTCTTCCTTGTCGTATTCGTCGTCGGCCACCCGCTCGCCGCGGCGCGCGGCGTCGAGGTGGAAACCGGAGAGCTTGCCGTAGTCCGGATCGCTCGCGATGCGGAAGAACACCGAGCCGTCGGCCTCGTAGGCGAATTCTTTTTCCACCAGGGTCGCGATGATCTCGATCATCTCGGCCACGTAATCGGTGGCGCGCGGATAGTGCTCGGCGCGTTCCACGTGCAGGCGGTCGAGATCGGCCAGGAACGACTCGATGAACGGCGCGGTGTACTCGGAAAGCGGCACGCCCTTCTTGTGCGCGCCGAGGATCGTCTTGTCGTCGACGTCCGTGATGTTCATCACCTGGGTCACGCGCAGGCCGAGAAATTTCAAGCTCCGGCGCAGAAAATCCTCGAACAGGAAGGTGCGCAGGTTGCCGATGTGGACGTCGTTGTAGACCGTCGGGCCGCAGGTGTAGAGACGGACGTGCGGCGGATCGAGGGGGACCAGCGGTTCGAGCCGGCGGCCGAGCGTGTTCCAAAAGACCGGTTGCGGCGGCTTCGGTACGTCTGAAGACATGAGCGGTTCCGTGAAAGTCGAATGGAAATGGAGAACGAAACGAGACGAGGCGGCGACGATGGATCAAATGGCCTAACGGATGACTTGAACGCTCCCGGCGACGAACGTGGTGGAGAGCCGCTGGCCGGCCCGGTCGAACGCGCCGCCGTTGGCGATCTCGAACGCGCCGGTGCCGGCGGTGCTGGCGCTGAACTGGAGCGTCATCAGCAATCCCGAGCCGTCGACGCCCGCGGTGTCGCCGAGGCGGGTCAAACCGATCACCAGATTGCCCGGCGGGCTCTCGGTGATCTGAAACGCGGTCTGCACGCCGCCCGCGGAGAGGAACGTTCCCTGGGTGCGCCCGGTAAATCGAAGCAGGGCCGGCACGCGGAGATCGAACGAAACGCCGAAGAGATCCTGCACGGTCGTCGCGCGGACGTCCAGCACCAGGTTGTTCGCGTCGGTCCCAGCGCCGTTCGCCAACGCGATCGCGTTGGCCGGGGACGCGGTGGCGGGCGTGAACACGATCTGCGGCGTCGGCGGCGGCGGGGGCGGCGGGTTGGTCGGGCCGCCGCCACCTCCCCCACCGCAGGCGGCGAGCGCAAATACCGCAAAAACCGCGAGGAGAGCGGCAAGCCGCTGCCGACTTTGACGGGATGATCCTAAGCTCATACCAGCACCCCTTGCTGCTCTTCGACCAGGCGCTTGAGCGCCCGCTTCGCTTTGTCTTTTTTCAGACCGCTCAGGCGGTCGGTGAACAGCACGCCGTCGAGATGGTCGAGCTCGTGGCAGATCGCGCGCGCCAACCAATCTTCCACCTCCACCGAAAACGCCTCGCCGTCGACGTGGGACGCTTCGATCACGACGCGGGTCGGCCGCTCGACCTTTTCGGTGATTCCGGGCAGGGAGAGGCACCCCTCGACGTCGACCGTCGATCCCTCCTGCTCGACGATCCGCGGATTGATCAGGACCAGGAGCGCCTCGGGCGATTCGCCGACCGACAGGTCGACCACCGCGATACGCCGGTCGACGCCCACCTGCGGCGCGGCGAGGCCGATGCCCGGGGCGGCGTGCATGGTCTCGACCATGTCGGCGACCAAGCCGACCAGCGCGGAGTCGAACTCCTCGACCTCGCGGCAGCGGGCGCGCAGAACCGGGTCGGGATAGAGCCGGATCGGTAGGATCGACATCGCCCTTACATCCCTGCACGCAGCCGGCGCGCGGAGGCGAGCACCGCGCGGTCGGTGCGCTGCTCGCGCAAGGCGTCGAGCAGACCGCGCGGATCGGGGTTGCCGACCAGCGCCTGTTCCAGCCCTTCGCGGTCGAGATGCAACAGGGTGACGCTCTCGACCACCACGTAGTTGGCCGGCCACTCGCCGTGCTCCAAAAGCACCGATTCGCCGAGGATGTCGCCGGAGGAGAAGCTACGCAGGTTCGCGTCTTTCCCGCCGGCGCGGATGCGCGCTTCGACCACGCCGCGGACGATGATGTAGAGCGCCGTCTCCTTGCTCCGCTCCGCCGCCAGGGTCTCTTTCTCCGCGACGTGGCGCAGGTCGACGTTGGAGAACAGGCGTTCCAGCTGATCGCCCGCCAGATGCTGCACCAGGGTCGAGCTCGCCAGATGATGCCAGAGGCGCTGCAATTCCAAGGCGGAGGTGGCCGAGCCCCCCTGCGCCCGCTTCAGGCCGGCGAGCGCCAGGACGCGCACCCCTTCCAGGCTTTTCTCGCGTTGGATCTTTTCGATCAGGTTGCGTACCGCAGAGTTGTTCGGCGCGATCTTGGCGGCGCGCGAGAGCAGCGCGATCCCCTTGTCGTAGAAGCCGTCCTCGGCGTACTCCTCGGCGACGAAGCCGTACTCGATCACCGCGCGATCGAACTGCTTGAGCTCGGTGTAGACCTCGGCCAGCTTCAGGTGCGAATGGAGGTCGTCGGGATTCGTCTTCAGCCGGGCGTTCAGCCGTTCGGCGGCCTCGTCGTACCGCTCGACGACGATCAGGTCGTCGATCGTCAGCTCCCGCTCGGCCTTTTTCGCCGCTCCGCCCCCGAACCAACCTTTGAGCGCCACTGAAAGCTCCTTCTCCGGATGGGACCGCCGTGCCCCCCGCACGCGATCGCCTGGCCCACCGACGCGACAGCCGCCGGTCGCAAGAAGACGAGGCTGACACCTGCCGGGGACGGCAAACGGCGATGATTATAGACATAGGTCGCGCGAAAGAGATTCCCGCTTCTGCCGTCGCACCCCCGCCCGCCCGCCGTTCGCCCCGCGGGGGACGGTTTTCCTCTCTTGGCACGGAAGCTGCTTTTTGAGCCTGCCGGTGGGATATCAGCTCTGATCTCTCCCGCCCTTCGAGGCCGACTTATACTGGCCTCCCCTCAGGAGAATGACATGACGCTTCGACTCCGCTTCCGCCGTTGCTCCGCGCTCCTGCTGGGAACCGCCGCGCTGCTCGCGCTCGCGGCCCTCCCGGCGACCGCGCAAGAGAGCGGCTATTCCTACATTCGCACGCTCGACGGCTCGGCGACCGTGATCCAAGGCGACACCCAGGATCGCGAGCCGGCCGAGATCAACCAGCCCCTCCTCCCCGGCGATCAGCTCCTGGTCGCCCGCGGCTCGCGCGTCGAGCTGGTCCTGTCCGACCGCACGCTGCTCCACGTCGACGGCGGCAGCGAGGTCGCGTTCGTGCAGCTTGCGGAATCGCCCGATTCGGAGGCGCGCGCGACCGTCCTGCGCCTGCTCGACGGCGAGATCCGGGTCGAGACCGACGACTTTCCCTCCGCCTCTCGCGGCGGCGCCGAGCCGCCGCAGATCGAGACCGGCAACGCCACCGCCTACCTGGGCGAGCACGGTTCGTTTCGCCTGGTCTCCGAGCAGGACGACTGGAGCGAGCTGACGGTCCGCGAGGGCTCGGCCGAAGTGGCCACCGAGCGCGGCTCGTCGATCGTGCGGGAAGGCGAGAGCGCCGAGATCGAGGGCGCCAGCCGCGCGCGGATCGCGATCCATCCGGCCTCCGGCCGCGACGCGCTGGAGCGCTGGGCCGAGAATCTGCTCGACCAGGGCGACGCCTATCGCGACCAGTATGTCGACGACGACCTGCGCTACTCCTCTCAGCCGCTCTCCGGCTACGGCTCCTGGACCACGGTCGATCGGCGCGCGGTCTGGCGCCCGCGGGTCTCGGCCGGCTGGCGTCCCTACTCCCAGGGCCGCTGGCGCAACAGCCCGGGCGGCGCGATCTGGATCTCGTCCGAGCCCTGGGGCTGGGTGCCCTACCACTACGGCACCTGGGATTATTTTCCGAGCATCGGCTGGGCATGGGTGCCGGGCCGGGTGTTCGCCCCCGCGTGGGTCTACTGGTACTGGGGTCCGAGCTACGTCGGCTGGTGCCCCGTCGGCTACTACACCCGTTACTACGGCGGCGACGGCTTCCGCGACGGGCTCTACGGCTGGGCGCACGGCAGCGGCAGCTTCTTTGCCGAATGGAACTTCGTACCGTTCCGCAACTTCGGCGATCGCGATCTCGGCCACCGTGTCCGGCGCGGTCGCGACCTCGGCATAGCGCTGGAGCGCGGCATCGTGACCACCGACACCCGGCCGCTCGGCCGCGAGCGCTGGAACGACCCGACGCGGGCGATCGAGATCCTCCGCCGCGGCCGCCCCGACCTGCCCGACGTGAGCGATTTCGTGGCGCGTAAGCGGGACCTGCCCCCCGCCGTCCGGCGCGAGATCGCGATCGAGCGGCCGGACGGCCGGCTCGACGGCACGCCGCTACGCCCCGGCACGCTCGGCGGCGGCGCCGACGGCTCGGCCCCCGGTACGCGGACGGCGGACACCCCGCGCGGCCGGACCCGGTTGAATCCTCGCGGCGGCGAGGTCGACGGTCAGCCGGCCCGAGACAATCGGCGGCCGACCGATCCAAGTCCGGGCGCCGGTGTGGAGAACGGCCGCGACTCCGGCCGCGACTCCGGACGAAGCGGCTTGGATACCCGGGAGCGCCCGAGCCGCGACTCCGGCGATGCCGGGAGCAACCCGGGCAACGACCGCGGCACGAGCGTCGACCGGCGTCGTCCGGTGACCCCCGATCCGGGTCCGACCACGGGCCAACCGGCGCCGGTCGAGCGGGAGCGTCCGATCTACCAACGGCCCACGCGGGACGACTCGGGCGATTCGAGCGACTCGGGCGGCAACGTCCGGGAAGCCCGGCCGGAGCCCGCGCGCGAACGTCCGGTCGAACGAGACCAGCCGGTCGAACGCGAAAGGCCGGTAGAGCGCCAGCAGCCGGTCGAACGCCAGCAGCCAGTGGAGCGTGAGCGACCGGTGGAACGCGAGCGGCCGAGCTACGAGCCGCCGGCCCGGCCGGCCGAACCGCCCCCCTCGGCGTCGCGGCGCGACGAGCCCGCACGTGACGAGCCTTCCGCGTCGCGGCGGGAAGAGCCCTCGTCTCCGCCGCCGCAGGAGGCCCGGCCCCGCGAGCGTCAGGACCCCGACTCCGGAGCCGAGCGTTCGGCGGCGCCCTCGCGGCGCGACCCTGAAAACGGCCGCGATCGGCCGAGGGGATCCAACAACGACGGCAACGACGGCAGCCCGCCGCCGCGCGGTTAAGACCGAATCAAGGCGTAGACGTAGGGGCGGCCCCCCGTGGCCGCCCTTGTTTTGTCGCACGCGCCCACCGTTTCAGGAAATCCAGGGCGGCCACGGGGAGCCGCCCCTACGTGAATTTCCCCGCGACCTTCGGACCGGTCAGCTCGCGCCACGCCCCTTTGCCGATCCAACGTGCCGCCGGGTCGGAGGAAGCCGCGAGGCGTTTCGATACCGCGACCGCTCGCTTGTGGAGCGCGGCGTTGCGGCGGCCGATCATGCGCAGCGCCCAGCTGACCCCTTTCTTGACGAAGTTCCGCTCGTCCGAAGCGGCCCGCTCGACCAGCGCAAGGCCTTCGACGAACCGCTCGTCTCCCGTTTTCTTGTCGTGACCGGCGAGGCTCGCGAGCAGGGCGAACGCGGCGCGCTTGACGAACTCTTCGGGCCGGTCGCTCCACTCGCGGACCTTGTCCCAGGCGTACGGCGTGCGGTCGAACAGATGGAAGCAAAGCGTGTCGCAGATCCCCCAGTTGTCGAAGTCCGCCGTCCAGCGGTCCATCTGCTCCGGGGTCACGCGCGCCGGCTCGTCGACGAACGAGGTGAGCAGCCGCGCCTCGTACCAGCCGGTGGCCCAGAGCGCTTCGGCCAGCTCGTGGCTCTTGCCGAGGCTCTTGGCCAGGATCTGGATGTTCGCCATCGAGACCCCGAACGCGGGGTCGGCGTCGATCCCGAAGCGGACCAGGTTCTCTCGATCCTTCGCCGTGCTCTTCTGCTCCAGCCAGGCGAGCGCCGCGTCGACTTGGGAGGCGAGCGCCATACCCTACGCCGCCACCTGCGAAGCCAACAGCTCGGCGAGCCGGTCGTAGCTCGCCGCGACGCCGTCTTCCATCGGCGCGGCGAGGACGGCGTCGCGCGCCTCTTGCGACGGGTAGAGGATGGTCAGGGTGAGGGTGGTCCGGCCGTTCTCTTCGGCCAGCACCGTCGTGTTGATCGCCTCGCCGGGATACCAAGCGTCGTCGAAGACCTCGGTCTGGACGATCCGCTCGGGCGCCGCGATCTCCTGATAAACGCCCCCCATCCCCATCCGGGTATCGCCTTTCTGCCAGACGTAACGGTAGGCGCCCCCCTCTCTCAGGTCGATCTCGCACACCGGCAGCGACCAGCCCTCCGGGCCGAGGAGCCAACGTTTGAGCAGCTCGGGCCGGGTCATCGCCTCGAACACCAGGTGACGCGGGGCGTCGAAGACGCGGGTCATGACGATCTCGCGCTCGGTGGGGGTGGAAACGGTCAGCTGGCCGACGGTGCGCATAGGGGATCTCTCCTCTTTCATTCCATGGGTTCTTGGGTAGAGCCGGTCGTCTTCTTCATTTCGTCGAGCAGGGAGTCGAGACGCTCGAAACGCGCCTCCCAGAAGCGGCGGTAGCCTTCCAGCCATTCGTTCGCCGCCGCGAGCGGCGCGGCTTCCAGCTGGCAAGGCCGGCGTTGCGCGTCCTTGCCGCGCGAGATCAGCCCCGCCCGCTCCAGCACCTTGAGGTGCTTGGAGATCGCCGGCTGGCTCATCGCGAACGGCTCGGCCAGCTCCATCACCGACGCGGCACCCGACGCGAGCCGTTGGAGGATCGCCCGCCGGGTCGGATCGGCGAGGGCGGCGAACGTCGCGTCGAGCTGATCGGTGGATAGCGGCGCATAGCTGAGAGGTTCCATAACCAAAAGGTTATGCGTAGAGAGATCTCCGCGTCAAGAGTCTCTCCCGTTACAATGTCGCCCCCATGCGTCCCGGCCTGCTCACCCGCCTGCTGTTCGTCTCGTATTGCCTGGAAGCGGGCATGTTTCTGCTCCTGGTGCCGTGGAGCCCGGCGTGGGACCGGACCATGGCCCTGCTGCCGGCGCCGCTGCTCGCCGCCGCCTTGCGCTCCACGTTCGGCCGCTCCGCCCTCGCCGGTTTCGGCATGGTCCACCTGATCTGGGGGGTCCACGATCTCGACGCGCTCTGGCCGCGCGCCCGGGCGAAAGCGCCGGCCGCCACGGACGCCGCCCCGCCGGCCGAACCACCTCCCCCCGCGCCGGAGCGCGCGGCCGATCCCGGCCTCGACGCCGATGCCCCCGGTACGCCAAGCCCCGGGGTTTAGCCTGCTCGCGATCAGCGACCGCTCGGGGGTGGCCGGCGGCGCGCTCGAACCTTGGATCTTGCGGCTCGGGGCCGCGGGCGTCGGGGCGGTGCAGATCCGCGAAAAGGATCTCTCGGATCGTGATCTGCTCGCGCTGGCTCAGACCGCCCGGCGCCTGCTCCCGCCTGAGACGACGCTCCTGATCAACGGCCGGGCCGACGTAGCGCAGGCCGTCGAGCCGGTCCGCCCCGAGGGGGGAGGAATCGGAGTCCATCTGCCAAGCGGGGGCCTACCCATCGCCGCGTTGCGCGACCGGTTCGGCCCCGGTCTTCTGATCGGCCGCTCCGCTCATACTCTCGGCGAGGTCGAGAAAGCGCGCGACGAGGGGGCCGACTACGCGACGTTCGGGCCGGTCTATCCGACCCCGAGCAAAGCGGCGTTCGGTCCTCCGCTAGGACTCGCGGCGTTCGAACGCGCCGCCGCGCTCGGTCTCCCCGTCTATGCCCTCGGCGGCGTTACACTGGAGCGCCTGCCGGACCTGGCCCGAGCGGGAGCCGCCGGCATCGCCGGGATTCGGATCTTTCTCGAACCCCAAGGCTTGGACGCCCTGGTCACCGCCGCCCGCGTGCTGTTTCCGCCGCGCTCCCCCGCCCCGACGAGGCCCGAACCGTGACCCCCGAACCACTTTCCGCCGTGCGCATCGCTCCAAAAAAGCTCGGATTTCTGTTCGTCTCGCTCGCGGTGCTGGTCTTCGACCAGTGGACGAAATGGCTGATCGAGGTGCATCTGCCGCTCCACGCCTCGACCCCGGTGCTCGGCGGGCTGGTGAACCTCACCCACGTGCGCAACACCGGCGTGGCATTCGGCCTGTTCGCGGCGCAGGGGCTCGCGAGCGGCAGCTGGCTGCTCACCGCGCTCGGCCTCGGCGCCCTGGCCGCCGTCTGCCTCTATTTCTGGCGCACCCCCACCAAGGACCGCGCGCTGCTCGCCGCCCTCGCCCTGGTGGTCGGCGGCGCACTCGGCAACCTGCTCGACCGGGCCGCGACAGGGGCGGTGACCGACTTCGTCGATCTGTTCGTCGGCATCCACCATTGGCCGGCCTTCAACGTCGCGGACGCCGCGATCTCGGTCGGCATCGCGCTGATGGCGTTCGACAGCCTGAAGCGCCGCCATCCGGCCGCGGAGCCGGCCTAAGGTCTCCCCTCCCGATGGGACATCCCATGCCGTCGGCCTGGGTGGTCGCCCCGCCCGCGGCCGGCGAAGAGGCGGCCGGGGCGCTCGATCCCATGGCCCGCATCGATCGCTACGTCGCCCACCATCTCGACGTGCCGAGGAACCAGGTGCAGCGCTGGCTGCGCGAAGGACGGGTGCTGAAAAACGGCCGGCCGGCCTCCGGCTCCGACGCGGTCGCGCCGGGCGACGAGATCGCCTGCGATCCTCCTCTGCCCGGCGACGACCGGATCGAGGCCGAAAGCGGCGATCTCGCCGTCCTGTTCGAAGACTCCGAGCTGCTCGTGCTCGACAAACCGGCCGGGCTCGCCGTCCATCCGGGCGCCGGGCGGGCGACCGGCACGCTCGCCCATTTCCTGCTCGGCCACGACCCGGAGATCGCGGGAGTGGGCGGCCCCGGCCGGCCGGGGATCGTCCACCGGCTCGACCTGGGCACCAGCGGCGCTCTGGTCGTCGCGAAGACCCCCGAAGCCTACCGGGCGCTCTCCGAGGCGTTCGCCACCCGCGCGGTCGACAAGCGGTATCTCGCGATCGTCCACGGCGCGCCGAAGATTGCCGCGGGGACGATCGACGCCCCGATCGGCCGCCATCCGGTGAACCGCCAGGAGATGGCGGTCGTTCCGCGCGGGCGCGCCGCCCGCACCGACTACCGCGTCCTAGCCGCCGCCGCGGGGCTCGCTCTGCTCGCTTTTCATCTCCACACCGGGCGGACCCATCAGATCCGCGTCCACGCGAAATACTTAGGCCATCCGCTGGTGGGAGATCCGGTCTACGGCGAAGCGCGCTGGAAGACGCTCGAACGGTCGCGCCAGGGAGTCGTGCGAGATTTCCCCCGTCCCGCCCTTCACGCCTGGCGGCTGGCGTTCGCCCATCCGAAGAGCGGCGCGCCGATGAGCTTCGAGGCGCCGGTGCCGGAAGATCTGCTCGCTCTCTGGCAGGCGGCGACCGGCACGGCGTGGCCCCTGCCTAATTGAACGTGATCTGGCCGTTCTTCATCGTGAACGGCGACAGGTCGTCGGGGCCGTTCGCGAGATAGGTGAGGTTCGGGTCGATCCGCACGACGACCTTCGTGCCGTGGCGCACCGAGGCTTTGGTCGGCAGGGTCACTTCGATGAACTTTCCCGCCACCGTGTTGAGCGAGGCGTCCGGGCTCTCGAATGCGACGATCAGCAGACCGGGGGTCGCCCGGTCGACGGTAAACGTCGCGCGGCCGAAGCGGGCATCCATCCGCACCGACGGCTTGCCCGCCTGGATCGCCGGATCCCAGCGCAGGCCGACCTGGCCCTTGGTGAACGGCCGGGCCTCGACGGTCGAGATCCCGAGCGCCGCCGGCCGGCCCGGAGCGAGCCGCGCTCCGGGCGCGCGCAGCTCGATCGACTCGCCTCTTGCTTTGATTTTCAGCAGACCGGGCTTCGGCAGCACCGAGATCGGCCGCCCCGCCTCATCGACGAGGAAGGTATCGGCCGGGTCGAGGTCGAGGGTGAAGGTATCGCCCGGCTGAAGGTTCGCCGCGAGCCGCAGGTAGAGCACCGCCACCGGGCCGTCGAAGCGATTCACCATTGCGGCGGGCGAGGCGAACGTGATCATCGCTTCCAGCGGCTCGAGCGCCGCGCGATAGGTCACCTGGCCGCGCGGGCCGAACACCAGGGCGCCGACCAGCGAGGCGAACGGCTGATCCGCGGCGTTGGCCGCCAGGCTGCCCGCCGCTGCGATGCGCTGCGGAGCGCGCCGGCCGCGCAGGCAGACCTGGCCCTGCTTGATCGGCCGCGCGGCGTAGGTCCGTACGACCACCGCGACGATCCCGCCGGGCTGGCCCACGGCGTCGCTCACCCGCAGGGTGAGCCCGGTATCGTCCCCGCCGCCGCCGCGGGCGAGAGCCGGAACGGCGACCGATAGGCTAAGGGCGAGACCGACGGTAGCGAGACGAAAGGCTGTGCGTGCGGCTCTTCGTGCGGTTGGCATGACCCGATCCTCCGGGAGAAACGGCTGGAGCGCCAAGGGTACCGACCCTTGGATTACAGGGATATGACAGGCGCGACGAACCGCGGGAACAGGCGATCTTTACGGCGCTGCGACCGCCAGCTCCGCCGGCTCTTCCTTCGGCTTCGCGGGTTCCGGCGCGAGGTACTCGTCGATCATCCCGGCCAGCTCCGACGCTCCCGACCGGGCGACCGCCTGCTCGACCAGGGTCCCGGCGAGCCCTTCGAGCTCGGCGATCACGCCGAGATGCCCTTCGCGGCAGAGCGAGGCGAGGTCGTAGCGTGTCGCATCGGCCCAGCGCGAGGCCCGGAACAGCGCCTGGCCCGCTTCGGCCGGACGGCCGAGCCGGAGCCAGATCTCGGCGGCGAGCCCGAGCAGCCCGGCGATTCGCCGGTTCTCGCGCAGCTGGATCGGCGGCCGGGGGAGCGGCCGGGGGAGAAACGGCGTGAAACCGAAGCGCATCAAGCTGCGCGAAAAATCGCGCTCCGACGGGGGCTCGCGATGGAACAGCGCCTCGAACGCATCGTCGCGCGCCAGCCGCCGCCGCTCGACCGGGGTGAGCTGCGGGGCGATGCCGTGGACCCAGGCCGCCTCCGCCGCCGCCATGCGTTCGCCGACGATCGCCCACAGCTCCGGGTCGTCGGTGAGCCCCGCGAGCAGCGGAAACGCCACGCCCGCCCCCTCGGGCAGCCGGTCGAGCAGCGACAGATCGCCCGCCAGCACGGCGGGGAGCGCATCGACCACCAGGTTCGCCCCCTCGACCGTCGTGCTCTCGCCCGGCAGCAGCTGCAGCAGCACCGGGGTGCCGCGCGCCAGGTGGTCGAGCGCCAGCGCGTCGCGCTCCGCGGCCAGAAGCGGCGGGACCGGCGGCAGATACGCGACGTCGTCGAGCGGCTGGCTGGCGAGCGCGGAGAAATCGCCCCCCTCCCCCGCGTCGCCCAGCTTGCCGCGGGCGAGATCGAGCCAGGGCTCGTTCGCCCCCGGCCATTCGCGCGGCGCAAAGCGAACCCAGAAACGCGCGGGCTCCGGCCGCGTCGCCGCCCAGCGGAGGCTCAAACCCAGGCTCCCGCCGGCAGAGCCGCGGCGAACGGGTCGACCCCGGCGTCGTCCAAAGAGGCGCGGCCCTCCCGAGCCGCCAGCGCCCGCTCGACGTATTTCGCCAGCACGTCGACCTCCAGGTTCACCCGATCGCCCGCCGCGAGGCGCGAAAGTGTAGTTAAGGCGAGCGTGTGCGGCACAAGCGCCACCTCGAATCGGTCCGCCGCGAGAGCCGAGACCGTCAGGCTCACGCCCTCGACCGTCACCGAGCCTTTTTCGACCAGGTAGCGCTCCAGCGCCTCGGGCAGCGAGAACGCGAGGATGCGAAACTCGTCCTGCTCCCGCCGATCGACCACGGTCGCGATGCCGTCGACGTGACCCTGCACCCAATGGCCGCCGAGGGGATCGCCGACCCGCAGCGCCGGCTCCAGGTTGACCTCCGCGCCGGCCCGCAGCGCCGCCAAAGTGGTCCGCGCGAGCGTTTCGGGCGACAGCTCGAACGTGGCGCGAAAAGCGCTGGGAGAGATGGGATCGAGCGCCACGATGGTAAGACAAACCCCGGACACCGCGAGGCTCGCGCCGAGCGGCGGCGACGGCAGCCGCGCGGCGAGGCCGGCCGAGAGATCGACGCCCAAACGGCAACCGCCCCCCGGCATCGGCTCCGGATCGTCGGCGACCCGGCCGGTTTCGAGGATCAGGCCGCTGAACATCAGGCCGGGGCCTCCGTGGGCTTTGTAAGGTCTACGATCTTCACAATCCCGATGGTACCAGAGGCAAGGGCGATAGAAACGTTTTTCAGGTACCGCGCAGCAGCTCCTCCAGGCATCCGGAGCGCAAACCCGAAAGGATCACGTCTTCGCCCCGCCGGATCGTCTCGATCCGCTCCAGCCGCGGCGCCTCATCCAGCCGGGCAAACCCCGGCCCGCCGAGCGGCGTCGGGGCCGTGGCACCGCCGATCAGAAGAGGTGCCGCGTCCACCTGCACCGCATCGTAGGCCCCGGCGGCGACGAAGCTCGAGTGGATTTCTCCACCCCCTTCGACCAGGACGCTTCGGACCCCCCGCTCGAACAGCGCCGCAAGCACCGCCGCGGGCTCGACCGCGGGGAGCCGGACCACCTCCGCCCCGGCGGCCGCGAGCGCCGCGCCTTTCGCCGCATCGTCCGACTCGGTGAAGAGGACGACCGGCCCATCGACTTGAAACATCTGCGCCGAGGGGGGCGTGCGCAGGCGCCGGTCGAGCACGACGCGCAGGATCGGCCCGCGCGCCCGACCGAGCCTCCGGTCGAGCCGCGGATCGTCGGCGAGCACGGTGCCTACCCCGACCAGGATCGCGTCGTGCTCTTCGCGTAGCGCGAGCGACGCCTTGCGCGCCTCCGGCGAGGAGATCCAGCGGCTCTCCCCCGCGACGGTCGCGATCTTGCCGTCGAGGCTCATCGCCCATTTGAGCGTCACCGCGGGGCGGCCGAGCACCTGGGAGACGAAGAACGGCAGGTTGATCCGGATCGCGTCCGCGGCGAGGGCCCCCACTTCCACGTCGATGCCCGCTTCCCGCAACCGGGCGAACCCCTTGCCGGCCACCTTCGGGTTCGGATCGCCGACGCAGGCGACCACCCGGGCGATGCCCGCCGCGATCACCGCATCGGCGCACGGCGGGGTCCGACCGAAATGGGAGCACGGTTCGAGCGTGACGTAGAGCGTGGCGCCGCGGGCGGAATTCGGGGATATGGCAGCGGCGGCGCGAAGCGCTTCGACCTCGGCGTGCGGACCGCCGATCTCCCGGTGCCACCCTTCGCCGACGATCTTGCCGTCGCGCACCAGGACGGCGCCCACCCGGGGGTTCGGCGCGGTGCGGTAACGCCCTCGTAGCGCGAGCCGGAGCGCGCGCCGGAGGTATCGGAGGTCGGTCGGGTCGCCGAGGGCCAAGATGCCCCTCAGCCGAGCAGGGCGTTGGCGAACGCGCGCGGCTCGAAGTCGATCAGGTCGTCCGCCTTCTCGCCGACGCCCAAGAACAGCACGGGGAGCTTCAGCTCGCGGGCGATCGCGACCGCCATGCCCCCCTTCGCCGTGCCGTCGAGCTTGGCGAGCAGGACGCCGTCGACCGGCACCACCTGGGCGAACGTCCGAGCCTGGGCGAGCGCGTTCTGGCCGGTCGTGGCGTCGAGCACCAGGATCGTCTCGCGCGGCCAGCCGGCGGCCTCGCGGTCGATGATCCGGTTGATCTTCGACAGCTCGGCCATCAGGTGATCCTTGGTGTGCAGCCGGCCGGCGGTGTCGACGATCAGCCGGGTCACCCCCCGCGCCCGCGCCGCCTGGATCGCGTCGTAGACCACGGCGGCCGGATCGGCACCCGGCGCCTGGCGGATCACCTCGACCCCCAGCCGGTCGCCCCACAGCGCGAGCTGCTCGATCGCCGCGGCGCGGAACGTGTCGGCCGCGGCAAGCAGCACGCGCTCTCCCTGGTCCTTCGAGCGGCGCGCGAGCTTCGCGATCGAAGTGGTCTTGCCGACGCCGTTGACCCCCACCACCAAGGTCACCCGAGGCCCCTCGCCGATCGGTTTCTTCCGCGGCGCCCGTTCCAGCAGCAGGGCCACCTCTTCGGCCAACCGCGCGCGCAGCGCCGCGGGATCGGTCGTCTCGGTCGTCTTCCTCAACATCTCGACCAGTTCAAGAGCGGTCTCGACCCCCAGATCGGCCGAGATCAGAGCCTCTTCCAGATAGTCGAGCGTCGTCGCGTCGAGCACGGCGCGCCCGGCCACGGCGGCGTTGACCCGCTCGATGATCTCGGTGTGGGTCATCAATAGCCCGCGCTTCAGCTTGGTCCAGAACCCCGCCTTCTTCGCGGCGTCGGGATCGGGAACCTGGGCCTCGGGCGCGAGCGCAAGGTCGATCGGAGGTTTGGTTTCCTTCATCGGCGGGATGATATCCCGCTCTGCCCTACCGCCGAGGATTCCGCGATCCGACGGCGGGGCTGGTGTTGATGTACCGGGACGGGGAGTAGGTGAGAACGGGAGAAAAACGATAGGACGGGCCTTCAGCCCTCGGTGGGGAAATCCGTTCCGGTGTCCTGGGGCTTCGCCCCAGGCTGGTATCGGGCGGGCCTTCGGCCCTCAAACCGCGCATGTCCGAACGCCAACGGCCTTCCAAATCAGGAGTCTCGTGGAACGCTTTTCGGCCTACCAAACTACGCTCCCCTCGAGCGCCAACGGCCTTCCAAACCAGGGGTCTCGTGGAGCGCCTTTGGGCCCACCAAACTACGCTCCGCTCGAGCGCCAACGCCCCCCTCAACCACGACCCTCCTTGAGCGCCAAAGGCGCGCCCGATACCAGCCTGGGGCAACGCCCCAGGACACCGGAACGGATATCCCCACCCAGGGCTGAAAGCCCGCTCTATCGCGGCGATCGCCCCCCACCGAAGCGCATAGAATCCCCGCACATGCCGAAACCCAAGGTCTTCATAAGCTACAGCCACCTCGACCGAGCGTGGAAGGATCGGCTCGTCAAGCATCTCCAGGTGCTCGTGCGAGAGGAACGCCTCGACCTCTGGGACGATAGCCGCATTCCCGCAGGCGCGGATTGGCTCGCGGAAATCCAAGAAGCAATTCAAAGCGCCGAGGTCGCGGTCCTTCTGGTGTCGGTTGATTTCCTGAACTCTCGCTTCATCCGCGAAACTGAGGTGCCCGCGTTCCTCGTCCGGCGCAAGGCGGAGGGGCTCCACGTCTTTCCCGTGATTGTCGACGAGTGCCTCTGGCGTGAGGTCCAAGAAATCTCTTCTATGCAAGCTCGACCGCTGGACGGCCGACCGCTGGCAGGCTTTGTGGGTACGGGTAGGAACCGCGAGCTTGTAGCGATCGCCCGAGAGATCCTCCACCTCGTGGGTGCGGACTCGGCCCTATCCCTTCCCACCAAACCGGAAGAGTCCCTCCGTCCCCTCCACCAGTTACCCGCCCCACCCGCCGATTTCGTCGGGCGCCAAGCAGAGCTCGCCGAGCTACGCGCCGCGATGTCTTATGGCGGCTGCACGATCTGCGGGCTGCAAGGCATGGGCGGAGTCGGCAAGACCGCGCTGGCGCTCAAGCTCGCCCACGAATTTCGCGATGCGTTTCCGGACGGGCAGATCTATCTCGACCTTCGCGGCATGAGCGAAGCGCCCGTCACACCGGACGAAGCGAAGGCGCACGTGATCCGCTCTTTTTATCCGGAGGCCCCTCTCCCCGAAGGCCCTCAGCTCGGCGCGCTCTATCGCGAGGTTCTCCACGACAAACGCGTTCTCCTCCTGCTGGACAACGCCGCCGGCCGCGAGCAGGTCGACTCTTTGGTTCCACCCTCCACCTGCACGCTGCTCGTCACCTCCCGCCGACGCTTTGCTCTGCCCGGAATCTTCCGCCAGGACCTGGATCAGCTGCCGGAGAACGACGCCTGCGATCTCCTGCGGAAGATCTCGCCCCGGGTCGGCGATCAGGCCTCCAGCATCGCCCGCCTCTGCGGCTTCCTCCCCTTCGCCCTGCGCGTCGCAGCCAGCACCCTCCTGGAACGTGCCGACCTCAAACTTTCCCACTACGTCCAGCGACTGGCGCAGGAAGGCCAGAAGGCCAAGCTCGGCGAGGCGGCGCTCGGCGTCAGTTACGCGCTGCTTCCCGAGACTTTGCAAACACGTTTCCGCGCCCTCGCCGTCTTCCCGGCGAGTTTCGATGCCGCTGCCGCAGCAGCCGTCTGGAGCTTGAGTGGAGACGAAGAGGAAACGGATGAAGCCCTGGGCGAGTTGGTGCGCCGAAGCCTGCTCGACGGCGAGGACGGCCGCTACAAGCTGCACGACCTGACGCGCGCGTTTGCCGGGATGAGTCTCCGGGACGAGGAGAAGGAGGTGGCTCGGGCGCGTCATGCGAACCACTTTCTCGCGGAGCTTTCCGCGGCGACCGATCTCTACTTGCTAGGCAACGAGAACATACTCGCCGGGCTGTCCCTCTTCGATCGGGAACGGGACCACATCCTTGCCGGTCAAGCGTGGGCGGCGGAGCGAGCCGCGATCTCCGAAGACGCCACCCGAGTTGCCAGTCAATTCCCTTATTCCGGTGCCCATCTCTTGAAATTACGCCTGTCTCCCAACGAGCAGATCCACTGGGTGGAGGCGGGGCTCACCGCGGCCAGGAGCCTCGGCGATCGGTTGATGGAAGGTGCGCATCTCGGTGATCTGGGCATCGCCTATGCCGCGCTGGGCGAGACCCGTCGAGCGATCGAGCGCTTCGAGCAGTATTTGGCCCTCTCCCGCGAGACCGGCGATCGACGCGGCGAAAGCAACGCTCTCGGCAATTTGGGCAACGCCTACGCCGAGTTCGGCGAAACCCGGCGCGCGATCGAGCTTTACGCTCAAGATGTCGCCATTCGACGCGATCTCGGCGACCGACGAGGCGAGGGCAACGCTCTGGGCAACCTGGGCACCGCCTACGCGGACCTCGGCGAGACCCGGCAGGCGATCGAGCTCTACGAACAACGGCTCGAGATCGCCCGCGAGATCGGCGACCGGCGAGGCGGAGCGAACGCCTCGTGGAACCTGGGCTCGGCCTACGAGAAACTCGGCGAGATCGCCCGGGCGATGGACTGCATGCAGGCCTGCGTCGATTTTGAGCTGGAAGTCGGCCACCCGGATGCCGAGAAGGACGCGGCGCACGTCGAGGAGCTTCGGGAGAAAATGTCAGGCTGAGGGCGAGCGCGCCGACGCGTCGGCGCTACGGAAAGCGGCGACACGTCGCCGCACTCCAAGATTCCCGCGCCACACAGATCTCTTTCACCCAAATTCTTGTGCGAGTCGGCGATCGCCGCGTGCAAAAAGACCGTTCCGGCGCGGCGGTAGGAGGCTCAAACAGGCTCGGCGAGCGTCGCCGGACCGATTTTTCCCGCCGCTCTTTCGTTTTTTCTCGCCGCCGATTGAATTTCTGTCGTCGCCTTGTACATGGCGGCCATTTCCTTACACAGTTCTGCCGCCGCCGACCTCCGGTTGACGTCCGCCTTGTGCATACCAGTGATCGCCTTGTGCGGGTTTCTTGCCGCCTTGTGCACTTCGGCGGCTCCGGGGCGCACTGCGGGCGCCGCCGATCGCCCCGCAGTCAGCAAAAAGCCCGCTGCGGTCATCGCCTTTCGAGAGTCTGCGGCAAACACGGCCTCGGCGGGCATGGGAACCTCCAGGTCGGCGGCTGAAACTCGTACGGCAACGAGAGATCGATTGGCCGGGCCTTCAGCCCTGTGCGCCAGGCAAAGCCTGGGAGAGGGGGAAGCGATGTAGCTGCCAAGCCACAGAGCGGAAACCACTCATTTTGGAGCCTGGCAGGTCCAAATCCTGCCCGGTAAAGGCTGGCCACCCGCCGGAAGCGAGTCTTGCGTGG
>DASYKS010000060.1:0-23839 GCA_035995205.1 Thermoanaerobaculia bacterium | reverse complement strand
CCAACGCCACCAAGAACAGGCCACCAGTGATCCGATGATAGGCCCGTCGGATTGTCCCGCGGACCGCAGCGGTCGTGGTCACCGGGAGACGCCCCGACGGCCAGCACCCGACAGGGCCGTGGTTGGGTACTGGAGCGTCTCTACCTCGCTCGCACGGCGGGTCTCTTCAGGTCTGCGGGGTTCGCCCTCCGAATCGCCAAGCCATCTCGGGCATCAAGATCAAGTTCAGCAACGTGGAGGTCGCCAGCCCCCCGAGGACCGCCACCGCCATCGGCCCTTCGATCTCGTGGCCGGGACGGTGGAGGCCAATCACGAGGGGGACCAGGCCGAGGCCTGTGACCAACGCGGTCATCAGGATCGGCACCAGGCGCTCGGCCGTGCCGCGGCGGAGGGTTTCGCGGTTCCAGGGGGCGCCTTCCTGGTCGACCAGGTGCTCGAAGTGGGCGAGTAGGAGGATCGAGTTGCGGGCTCCGATGCCGAACACGGTGACCAGGCCGACGAGGGCTCCGAGGGAGAGGCCGACGCCGGAAAGGCCGACCGCGAGGATGCTGCCGATCAGGCAGAACGGCAGGCCGGCGAGGACCAGCCAGGGGTAGGTGCGGCGACGGAACGCGAGGAACAAGACGAGCATCACGAGCGCGATCGCGAGGCCGGTGTCGAGCAGCAGCTCGCGGCGGGCTTGGGCTTCGGTCTCTGCCGCGCCCGCGAAGCTCAGCGTCACGCCGGCCGGCAGCTGGAGCGCCGCGAGCTTGCGCCTAGCCGAGGCGACCACCTGGTTGAACGGCTGGCCGCCGACGTTGAAGGTCACCGCGACCCGGCGGCGGCCCCCTTCGTGGACGATGCTCGCGCGGCCGTCCGACAGGGCGACGGTGGCGACGCGCGACAGGGGCACTCGGCCGGAAGGGCCTGAGATCCAGAGCGAGGAGAGCGCGTCGAGCCGGCCGCGTTGTTCGGCGGGCAGCAGGATCACCGCTTCGACCGTCCGCGCGCCGTCGAAGGTTTCTCCCACGGTCGTTCCGGCGTAGGCGGTCGCGATCGCGTCGAGAGCGTCGTCGGTGCGCAGGCCGTAGGTCGAAAGCGCTCGGGGGTCGAGCTTGACCGAGAGCATCGGCGTGCCGCTCTCTTTTTTCAGTTGCAGATCAACCACGCCGGGAATGCCGGAAAGAGTGTGGGCGACCCCGCCGGCCGCGAGGTCGAGATCGTCCAACCGGTCGCCGAACACGAGCACCACCACCTGCGCGGTCTCTCCGGTCACGCTTTCGCTGATCCGGTCGCCGAGAAAGGTGAGCACCTCGCCGCGCACGCCGGGATACGACGCGAGCACCTCGCGCAGCTTTTCCAGCACCTTCGTCTCGTCGAGCTGCGAATCAGCTTTCAGCTCCAGGTGCAGCTCGCTTCGGTGCGGCCCCCAGGTGTCCTCGCCTAGCTCGGCGCGGCCGACCTGCTGCTCGACCGTGGCGACGAACGGCAGCGCGAGCAGATCGCGGCTCAACCGTTCGCCTAGGCCGAGCATCTCGGCAAGCGATGTGCCCGGTATGCGGCTGGAGACTTGGAGCACGAAGTGCCCTTCGCGAAACGCGGGAAGCAGCTCGCCGCCGAGAGAAGGGAGCCAGGCGAGCGCCGCCACAAGCGCGATTCCGAGCACCAACGCGCAGAGCCCGAAGCGATGCACGGCGAGAGACAGCGCGCGATCGTGAGTCCGGGCGAGCGCCGCGAGCCAACGGGGTTGCGAAGGTTTTTGGCGCTCCGGCAAGAGCAGCGCGCAGAGCGCCGGGGTGATCGTGAACGCCACGGCGAGCGAGGCGAGGACGGCGAGCGCGAACGCCATGGCGAGCGGGCGGAGGAAGCGCCCTTGCACCCCCGTGGCCAGCATGACGGGCAAGAATGCGATCAGCACGACGAGCGTGGCGTAGAGCACCGCGCCACGGATTTCCAGCGAGGCGTCGCGGATCACCGCCAGGCGCGGCCTCGGCTCGTCGAGTTGCAGGTTTTCGCGCAGGCGGCGCAGGATGTTTTCGACGTCGATGATCGCGTCGTCCACCAGCACGCCCAAAGCGACGGCGAAGCCGCCGAGCGTCATAGTGTTGAGCGTCTGACCGAAATGGGTGAGCACGGCGACCGCGGTGAGCAGCGAGAGCGGGATGGTGAGAAACGAGATCAGCGCGGAGCGCGGATCGCGCAGGAAGAGCAGGAGGACGGCGAGGATCATCACCGCGCCGAGCCCCAAAGCGCCGCCGAGGTCGGAGAGAGCGCGCTCGATGAAGTTCGCCGGCCGGTGAAGGGCCGGATAGACCTTGATCCCGCGCGCCGTGAGAGCGGGGGTCAGCTCGGCGAGCGCGGCCTCGACCCCCTGGGTCGTCGCCAGAGTATTCGCGCCGTACTGGCCGGAGATCGTGAGCAGCACGCCCGGGCGTCCTTGAATCCGCGCGTCGCCTACCTTGAGCGCCTCGCCCAGGACCACCTTCGAGACGTCGCTCAAATGGACCGCGACGCCGGAGCGGACGGCCACAACCGTGGCCCCGAGCACCGCGGGATCGGGGCTCGGCGTCGGGGTGGAGATCAGCACCCGCTGCGCCGCGAGGTCGACGAATCCGGCACCGCGTAGCGCGAGCGCGCCGCGAGCCGCCCCGGCGAGATCGGAGAGCGTCAGGCCGTAGGCGGCCATCCGGTCGAAATCGGGGAGGATCTGAAGCTGCCGCACCGAGCCGCCGAACACGGTGAGCCGCGCCACACCCGGCACCGCGAGCAGACGGGGCCTGAGCGTCCAGTCGGCCAGATCGCGGAGAGCGAACGGATCGACCGTGTCCGAGACCAGGCCGATCTTCAGCAGGTCCATCGTGCTGGAGACGAGCGGCGAGACTTTCGGCGCGGGAATCCCGGCGGGGAGGGTGAGGCTCGCGAGCCGCTCCGCCACTCCTTGGCGGGCGGCCTGCACGTCGCTGCCCTCGGCGAAGATGAGTGTCACGACCGACAGGCCGGGGATCGATTCGGAACGGAGCGACGCGAGGCCCGGCGCACCGTTGACCGCCGCTTCGACCGGCCGCGTCACCAGCTGCTCGACCTGCTCGGGCGACAGGCCCGGCGCCTCGGTCTGGATCGACGCCTCCGGCGGCACGAACTCCGGGAACACGTCGAGCGGCGCCTTGCTCGCGACTCTTGCGCCGAGCAGCAGCCCGAGCAGTGTGAGAGCGGCAACGGTGCCCCGGAAGCGGAGGCTCCATTCGACCAGCTTGCCCACCGCTCAGTCGGCCTCTTCGGACGCGCCGGCCGAGGTACCCATCTCGTGGGCAAGCAGCAGGCCCGCGCCGCGCACGACGACCTTCTCGCCTGCGGCAAAACCGGTCGCGGCGAAATAGCCGCCCGACGGGGTTCCCGGGGCTCCCGCGGAGTTTTCGGGTCCTTCCGGCAAGACGACCGGGCGGCGGACGAAGCGGCTGCTTTTTCCATCACCAGTTTGCTCGACGAAACACCAGGAGCTTCCTGTCGAGACAACCACTGCACTTTCGGGGATCGTCACCCCCCGTTGCAGGTGGGACTGATCGGCACCCGCGCGCAGCCGCTCACCGATCTGGGGGAGAGCCTCGCCCGCGATCAAGGCGAAGAACGCCGGGCCGGGCAGGGCAGGGTCCTCCGGCGCGGGCCAGACCGCGCGGACTTCCCATGATGCGGCCTCTCCGGCTTCCGCGGCGGTCAGGCGGGCCAGATGAATCGTTGGCGTTCGCGAGGGAAGAGCAGTGCCGAGCGGAAACTGCACCCGGGCGAGAGCCGCGCGACCGGCCGCGAGACGGTCGAGCCACGCGCGGCGCGCCGCTTCTCCCGCAAAGGGCGAGCCCGAGGCCCCCGGCCCCCATTCGAGCGCGAGCCGTCGCTCCAGGCGTTGCACCTGGGCACCGTCCGCCGCGGCCTGGCGGCGCGCCGTTTCGACCGCCGCGAGCGAAACGCTCACCTGGTCGGCGTAGAGCGCCTCGGCCCGGACAAGCGCCGAGCGGCTCGCCACGGCGGCTACGTGGGCCGCCGCCAGGTCCGAGTCGATCTCGGCGAGCGGCGCCACCGAGACCATGATGGCAAACCCTTCCGTTCGGCCCTGCCGTTGCGTCGGTCGAAGCTCCTCCGTGGCAATCCCCAACCGCTCCCGATCGGACGGGGTCAACGCCACCCCCTCCGCCTTCACTGCGGGAATGTCCTTGGAGTCCTTACCGTCCTTTTTGTCCTTTGGCTCTTCCGTCGATCGCAAGCAAGCCCCCGCAAAAACCAAGATCACCCACCAGCATGCCCGCTGTCTCATAGTTTCGACTCCGGCCATACCGGATGTTGTACGCCCTGTTCGATCGCGGACAGCGCCTCGACCGCGGCCCGCCGAACGGCGAGCGCGGCACGTCGGCTTTCGATCTCGGCAAGCGCCGCGGCGAGCACGTCGCCCCGGTCGGCCGCGCCGAGGTCTCGGCGGTGCTCGGCATTCGCGATCGCGGCTCCGCGTTCGGCGCGCGCCTTTTCCGCCCGTTCGAGGGTCTCGCGCACGGCGGCGTAACGTTCGATCGCTCCGGCGGTCTCGGCGAGCGCTTGGGCCTGTGCCGTCTCGACCGTCGCGCCCGCCGCGGCGACGAGAAAGTTGGCGCGCCCGACGGCCGCACGGGTCGCCGCCGCGCGCGGCAGGGTGACGCCCACCCCGAGCACCACCTTGCGGTCGCCCCGGTCGTAGGTAAAACCGGGACCGAGCGTCCAATCGGGGAACTGTTTCGCCAGCTCCGTGCGCAGATCGCCCAACGCCACGGCGTAGGCCTCTAGTGCCCGGTGAAGATCGAGCCGGTCGAGAACCGCCCGCTCGCGGAGAGCGTCTCCCTCCGCCGCGGCGAACGGCGCGGGAAGCGCGTCGAGATCGGGCGTCGCGAAGCGAACGCCTTCAACGCCCGAGGGCGGCAGGCCGAGCGCCGCGGCCAGTCGATTCCCGGCCGCCGGGATCTCGATCCGCGCCAGCTCCTCTTGGCCCGTCGCCCGGGCGAGATCGGCCTCGGCGGTCGCGAGATCGGGGCGAGAGGCGGCGCCGAGGGTCAGTTGGGTACGCAGCCATTCCAGAAAGTCCGTACGCAACGCCAGCTCCCGCTCGGCGATCTCACTCTCGCGCCGTGCCAGTGCCAAGTCGAGCAGCGTCTGGCGCACTTCGCCGCGCACCTTCCACAGCGCGGCGGCGAGATCGGCCGCCGCGACCGCCGTCTCGGCCCGCGCCCGCTCGGTGCGGATCTGCCGCTTGCCGTGGCTTTCAAACATCTGGCTGGCCGCGAGCGCGATCGTCCAGGGGCTCATGCCGCCGAGTGCCGAGGTCACCAGCTCCGAGGTGAGCGAAAGCGATAAAGGCGGTTTCGCCGCCGCCACCCGTTCGCCCGCTCGCGCCGCATCGAGCGCGGCGCGCGCCCCGGTCACCTCGCCGCGGAACTGCCACGCCGCGACCGTTAGCGCGTCCAAATCCCACGAGCCGTCCGTGGCGCCGGGTGCAGGGAGTCCCGCCGCGGCGAGTGCTTTTTCAACCTCCGGATTGTCCAGCCGCCGCTCGGCCAGATGCGCGGCGGTCGCCGCCGGATCGAGCGTTGGTATCGGCGAGAGGGGCGGGTTGGTGAGCGAGGCGCAGGCGCCGGTCAGGAAGAGGGCGATCGCCGCGAGGCGCGGGACCCAGGGGCGCGCTCGCCCACGACAGGGACGATTCATGACTGCGGGGCGCGGCGGCAGGTCATCCAGGAAGGGTACCCCGCCCCCCATGAACGGAAGATGAACCGAAAAGGCGGTTCGGTCCATCGTTCGCATAAACTGGAGCCACCCACATTCCAGGGAGGCCCGATGCAACGCCAAGCGACCTACGAAGACTCCAATCTGATCCTCCATCTCTACGAGGTACGCCGCGAAGAGCGCCTGAGGAAGGCGCGCGTCTGGATGGTCTCTTCGTTTTATGTCCGCACCTACGCCGAGTACGCGGCGCTCTGCCCGCCGGGCTCGGAGGAAAGCGCTTCGTTCCGCATGGTGGCGAGCTATTGGGAAATGGCGGCCTCCTTCGTCGCGAATGGCGTGCTCCATCCGGAGCTGTTCTTCCAGAACAACCAGGAGCTGCTGCTGATCTGGGAACGCATCCGCGACGTGGTCGCCGAGGCCAGGGTGCAGACCAAGAACCCGAACATGTACGTCAATCTGGAGAAGGTCGCCAAAGAGAACATCGCCTGGCTCGACCGGACCAATCCGGGCTACTTCGCCCTGTTCTCCGAGCGGATCCGCACCCGGCCCGCCGTGCCGGCTCCAGCGGTTGCCGATTCGCCTCGTCCCTAGGAACGAGGCCTGTTGGGGCGGGGTCGGAGGAGGACCCGCGAACGGGAGTAGACTTTCCCTGTGGATAGAGTCCGCCGCCGCATCGCCACCGCCTCCGCCCTCCTGCTCGCTCTTCTCCTCTTCGGAGCTTCGGCCGCCTCCGCGGCCAAACCGCCCGCGCGGCGGCCGGCTTCGATCTTCGACGATCCGTTCTTTCGCGAGCGGGTGCTCGCCGGGCTCGACCGCCTGTACTCGATGGATTTCCCCGCGGCCGAAGCGAAATTTGCGGAGGTCGAGCGGCATTTTCCGGAGCATCCGGCCGGGCCGCTTCTGCGTGCCCTGGTCCCCTGGTGGCGCCTGCTGGTCGATCCGGAAAACAGCTCGCTCGACGCCGTTTTTCTCGCCCATATCGAGCGCTCGCTCGAACTCTCGAAGCGCCGGCTGCGCAAAGACGGCGACGACACCGACGGCCTGTTCTTCCAAGCCGGCGCTTCGGCGTTCCGGGCGCGGCTCGCGACCTATCGAGAGAATTGGATGCGCGCGGGGCTCGACGGGCGCCGGGCGCTTAAGAACATGCGCCGGCTGGCGAAGCGCGATCCGGGCAACGACGAT
The DNA here is from genome assembly GCA_035995205.1 of Thermoanaerobaculia bacterium. Classification (GTDB taxonomy): domain Bacteria; phylum Acidobacteriota; class Thermoanaerobaculia; order Multivoradales; family UBA5704; genus DASYKS01. The sequence continues at coordinate 16,939 of DASYKS010000060.1, read as the reverse complement.
CTCGCGTTCGGCGTCGGCCTGTTCGACTACCTGGTGGAAGCGGTTCCCCAGCGCTACCGCTGGCTGAGGCCGATCGCCCGGCTGTTCCCGAAAGGGGACAAGGCGCGCGGTCTGGCCGAGCTGCGCCGCGCCGCCCAGCACGGCCGGTTCGCCGGGGTCGAGGCGCGCTATGCCCTGTTCCAGATCTTCGATCAGTTCGAGGGCGACCTGCCGCGCGCTTCGGCCGAGCTCATCCAGCTGCGCCAGCTCTACCCCACGAACTCCCTGTTCCACGTCGCCGAGGGCCGGTTGTACGCCCGTTGGGGGCGTTGGGCCGAGGCCGGTCTGGTTCTCCAGGAAGTGGCAGCGCGCCAGGTGGACGGTGCCCCCGGTTACAGCGGCGCGGTGGCCGAAGAAGCACTCTACTGGCTGGCGCGGGTCGAGATGGGGCAGCGGCGCTACGACGGTGCGCTCGAATACCTCGACCGTCTGGAGTTTCTGGCCGCCGAGCGGACCTATGACGCCTATTACCAGGCGGTCGGCCGTCTCCGGCGCGGCATGGCCTACGACGCCCTCGGCCGCCGCGACGACGCGCTACGTTGTTATCGCGAGGTTCTCGCCATGAAGGGCGGGGGCGACGCGCACGACCGCGCGAAGGAGTTTCTCGCGCAGCCGTTCGCGGGGTAGAGGGAACCGCGCCTACGGTTTCACCGCGGGCGCCGCCCGCCCTTCCAGATCCTTGACCGCCGCCTCCAGCAGCTCGTCGCGCCCCGCGGCCAATCCCGCACGCGTGGGGGAGACCGGCACGTCCGGCACGAGGCCGATCCGCTGCAACTGGCGGCCGTCGGCGTGGCGCACGTCGTGCCCGGTGAAGTAGACCTGGATTCCGCCGGGAAGGTTGAACGAGGTGACGTCGCCGTTCGCCCCGGCGGTCGGCTCGCCGACGAAATGGATGTCGCTCGCCGCTTCGAAGAACAGCCCGGAGTGTTCCGACTGGCTGATCGCGCGGTCGTCGATGATCATGGCGATCGGCTTGTCGTAGAGCGGCAGTTTCGAGGAGCCCAGGGGAAGCGGTTGGCTGAAATAGAACCCGGCATCGGCCTCTTCGGCCGAGAGAGCGGAGACCTGCGAGCGCCGGAACTGGGCGCCGAATTTCGCGTGCTTGGTGTTGATTCGCGGCGCGATCGACCAGGCGGTTCCTTGGGGATAGCCGCGCATGTCGAAGATCAGCCCGCGGGTGTTCTTGACCGTATCGAACATTCCGTCCACCTGGACCGTGCTGAGCCGCACGAGATCGACGTAGCCGAAGTTGCCGGGAAGGATTTGGATGACCTCGCCCGCCACCCGCGGCGGAATTTTCCCCCGCAGGTCGGGGTCGCGCGCGATCGTCACCTCTTTGGTTTTGCCGTCGATCCCTTCGAGCGTCAGGCGGACCGTCGATCCGGCCGGCCCGAGCAGCGGCGCGATGACCAGCTTGCTCCGGAGCGCGGCTTCGGTCGAGGCCGTGTACAAGGGGCGAAGACGCTCCATCGCTGCGGCCATCGCCTCCCCGTCGATCGCGCGGATCGCATCCCCCGGCGCCAGGCCCGCCTTCCTCGCATCCTCGCCGATGTGCGTGATCACCGCCGCCCCTTCGACCCAACGCACCCGCGCCGGGATCACCGCGGTGCCGAACAGCTCGGCGAGCGCGGGATGGCCGTAGACTCCCGTGTGCCCGTCCGTCACCCGGTTCATCATCTGGAGAATGCCGAGCGCGTAGTCTTTACCGCTCGCGGCGGTCTCCATCCGCGCCAAGAACTCCGGCAGCACGGCATCCCAGTCGCCGATCAGATGGCGATAGGGGTAGAAGAGCGCGATCACGTTCCACGCCCGGATCACCGCGAGCTGGCGATGGGGCAGATCGGGCTCGATCATCTCTCGGTACGCCGGATCGGCCCGTTGCACTCCGCCGGGCAGCGTGCGCGGCGGCGTTTCGCGGCGAGCCGGCCGTTCGGCGCGCAGGGCCGCGAGCGCCGCTTCGGCCGCCCGGCCGGCCTCGGCCTCCGGCATCACCACGTCGGCCGTCGGGCCTCCGCCGAGCGGCAACCCCTCGCTCACCCGCACCTGCGCGGTCAGATCCTCGCCGAGATCGACCTCAATCGTCGTCGCTCCGGTCTCTTCCGAAACCCCTCCGACCGCGACGATCCAACCGTCTCCGCAGGCCTGGAGCGCGAGCGCGAGAGCCGGCAGGAGAATCGTTCGATCGACCACGAACGCCACTTTTTTCGCCACCGGTTTCAGCTCCGGATCGGGCCGGTAGACCGTGGCGAGCTTCTCCAAGAAGCCGGAGTAATAGCCGCCGCTCGTCGAGCTCGTGCCGGCGAAGCCCGAGTGCATCAAATAGCGTTCCGCGGGCGCCCGGCAGGGCCGGCTCGCGAGAGCCCCGGCGATCGTCTCGATAACGAAGGAATCGTCGCCCACCGGATCGTCCGGGGACGAGCCCTTCCGTAAGTCGATCACCACCTCGCGCGCCGCGGCTACTTTCGGCGCCTCGCGCCCGATCTGACGGTAGACGTCCATCATCCCGGCGCTCGTGATCCGAGGTCCGAGATCGATCGCGAGCGCCCCGCCTTCCAGCTCGCGGAACAGCTCGGCCGCCGCGGGCTTGCTCCCAGGAGCCTTCGGTGCCGCAAGCACCCGGGTTATCGGATCGCCGAGCGCCGCGAGCAGGCCCGAAACCGCCGTTCGATACTCCGCCGTGCTCTTCGCCGCTTGGATCTTCGGCAGAGCCGCGACCAAAGCCGCATCCCAATCGAGATCCTCCCGGTAGGCGAGATACGGGTGGAGATAACGAATCTTGCCCCACAGCTTGCCGACTTGGGTCAGGCGCTGGATGGAGGTTTGGGGAAGAGGAGGTCCGGGCTCGGCGGGGCGAGCGGCGAACGGGAAAGAGAGAGCGGCGAGGAAGGCGAAGAGGGCGAGCAACGAGCGCGAGATTCGGGACCGAATCAGCATAGGGAGCCTCCGGCGAGCTCGGCGAACTCTGTCGCAGGCGGGGCTCAAAAGCGAGGGCGGCGGGGGCGGGTTGCGGTTACTGATGGCGAATGGTCCGAGTTGAGACCGGAAGTCGCGTCTATCTACGATCCCGAGCGGAGGGCGGCATGATCTCGTACGAAGACTTCGATCTGCGATTTTCGGCGGACGGCGGCGGATTCGTGATTTCGGCGGAGTACCGTGGGAGCCGAACGACTGAGCCGTTCGATCTCGATATGTCACGTCGTTGGAACCTGTGGGAGCCAGAGGAGAGTGGCCCACGAGATGCGATGAAGATGGGAACCGAGCTTTTTGGCGCGCTAATTCAGGGCTCGGTCCTGGCGCTCTACGGGGATGCGCGAGGCCGTGCCGGCGACGACCCCGAGAAGGGGGTACGGATCCGGATTCAAATCAATCCGAAGGAACCTCGCCTCCGTCCTTTTCAAGCAGTACCTTGGGAGATCCTGTTCGATTCTTTGCGAGCGGCGGGTAAGTATGTCGGTCTCGATCCACGCATGCCGATCGTGCGGATGCTCGATAGTGTTATGGAGACGCTTCCGGAGCCGTCCGAGATGCCGCTACGGGTGTTGCTGGCCGTCGCGGATCCTAGGCTGTCCGTTGTGCTCGACCTCGAGAGTGAATTGAGCAAGGTTGAGAAGGCACTCGCGGAGGCCAAGATTCGGCCCACCGTACTACGACAAGCGACGCGCGAGTCACTCGGCAAACACATTCGCGACGGTCGTTTTCACGTGGTTCATTTCCTCGGTCATGGGGATTTCACCAGCGGAAGCGAGGAAGGGTCACTGATTCTTGAGAAGGAGCGTGCATCTCCCGATCCGCTTTCAGCGTCGGAGTTTGCTGCCCTCTTCGAGGGGCAGTCGATGCCGCGGCTGGTTGTGCTGAATGCCTGCCGAACCGCGGAACAGTGCCGCGGGACAGGGGTGCGACCGTATGCCGGAGTCGCAGCCGCGCTCATCGCAGAAGGTCTCCCTGCGGTGGTCGCAATGCAGACGGCAGTGCGCGACCGTAGCGCGAGCCCATTCGCCGAGCGGCTTTACGAGCGACTGAGCCAAGGCGATTCCATTGAGAGTGCGGTCGTGGAGGGCCGCAAGATTCTAAAGGCTAGATGGTCCGAATTCGTCGATTGGGCCGTGCCGGTGCTCTTCGTGCGGGGGCGGGCGGGTGAGGGGGGAGGACAGCATCCGGTCGCTGTGCCGCCGCTGAATGCGGCAAGCGCGCAAGCCCAGCCGACAGGGCCAATCAATTTTGGTAGCACGACGATCAATGCAAAGGCAGAAAAACAGGTGATTGCTTCGCAGATCGGTGTCGTGAACTTCTAGTAAACGAGAGCACCGAAATGAGCGACGAGACGATCGAAGCACACGACGCTTCTCTGGCGGGCGGGGACTCCAGAACTGCTTCGGGCGAGGAACCGGAGAACGAGCACAAACTGAACGGAGAACGGCACGAAACCTGGATAAGCGGCGAGAAGGTCGTCAGTGCCTCTCACATCAGTGAGGTACATATCCATCAAGCACAATCTCAAAGCCAGGTCGATACCTTCGAAGACCCTACCTTCGAGCTGCCGCCAGATCGTCCACAGGACGTCCTCCAGTTTCGTGATCCTGATCATTCTGCTCTGTTAGTCACACTCGAAACAAAGCGAGTGCTCGTGCTGTCATCCTTTCGGGAACAAGCAGCGCTGGCCGCAGCCTACTCGCTAGTGGCGGAAGATCGCTTCGCGAAGTTTCGGAAACGTGGACTGGATCCAACCAGGTCCAGCTTGAGCGAGCGATCGGACCTCAATGTCGATCTTCTCATGCGTTCGGAAATGTCCAACCAGTCGGAGATTCTAGTTGTGCAGGTCCATTCCAAGTGCGAATTCCTCGATTCAGTTGTCCGCGCGCGCTCTCTCCATGCTGGAAGCATTGCAAAAAGCCTTCGAAATCGAAGTTCACTTTTGATCATCGCTACGGACGAAAACTTAGTACAGGCTTGTCGTCGACCTCCACTAGAGCAGCAAACCTTCGCTTTCCAGTCCGTTTCGTACTTGGCCTACCTGCTGACTTCCTATTCACCGACTGAGAGGAGAGAAGAAATCGAGCAACTTTTTTCAAGTGAGCGTGTCCTCAGAGCTTTTCGAGAGCGAGAGGATATCTATGAATTTGTCGAAGATCTTCTCCAACAGGAACCGAAGGAATTCGAGATGTTCATCCGTGATCTGGAAAGCGCACCCGTGGGCGAGCTGCCCGGCAAGTGGCGTGAGCGGCTTCGGCCGTCGGGAGTCGTGGAAGTCATTGTTGCAGGATCAGAGGCACAACGAGTCGCCGCCTATTCCGGAGCCTTTGTTCCAAGCCTGTCTCCCTCAGACTTCAACCGACTTGCAACGCTTTTTCTCGCCAAGGAGTCCCGTCTCGTAGAACGGGAGAGGCGAGTAGTGGCCGCTGACGGGACTGTCCACGCGGTGCGCGAAGCTACCGAAGAAAGCTGGGCCAACGACTGGCGGAGAGATTCGGACCACATTCTTCGTGATTGCCACTTGAGGCCGACTCTTTCGATGGAGGGTACCTGGTCGATCGAATTCCGCGAGCCTTACCTGAAGCGCGAACTCAGGATCTATTTCGAGCGAAACTGCGTGATGTTTCTGCAACGCCGGGCAGAATGCCTACAGGAGTCGGGAATCCTCTTCGCTCGGGATCTGACTCCGAATCTGCTCCAGGGGATTGTGAGCGTTTTGGTCGACCGAGCTGCTGCCGATCTGTTTTGCTTCGGCAATAGTTGGCTTCTCGATTTGGTGCTTGGATTCCAAAGCCAGGTTCAAGTTGAGGTCGGTTCAGGGACACCAGCCGAACGCTTGGGCGAATTCCTGGCCAAGCTCGCCATCGAAGACATCAAGGTGCGGAGCCATTTCTTCTTGCGGCTTGCGATGCTGATACGCGAGATGCTCGATCGAGAGCAGCTTCGGCCGATGGTTCATTCCCTCCTGGACACGCTTGTTGCCCTACGTAGAGAGGAAGGTTCACGCCCACTAGTCTTGGATCTCATATTCGAGCTCGCACGTAGACTCCGCTTTGCTCCCCATTTTGAAGTCTATTCGTGGGTCCGAAAGCTGCTCGACCAGGGAACAGGCGCCGAGCGTCAGTCGATTGCGTCGCGTGTGATCGCCCAGGCCCTGGGAAGCGGCCCCCGCATTTTCGATTTTCTCGATATCGTTCGCGCCTGGCTGCCCGAGCAGGGAAGAGAGATGACTCGCCTTTCGAACGCGCAACGCCTCGCGCTCGAGTTCCCGTTTGCGCTGAGTCTACGCATCGCCCGCGATCTGCCGGCTGAGCGATATGGAGAGTGGCCGTCGCGCCACCTTATCTTTGCGCCGTTCGCAATAGATGAGGCTTCATCACGAGAGAAAATCGGAATGCTCGTCGGCTGGCTGCTCGAACCGAGCGGCCGGGCGATCTTCCCGCCGGATCCCAAGGATTCTTCGGCTATCTCGGAGATCTTGCGGCTGAGGGTCCTCGCAGATCTCATCGAGCACTGGGGCAGGGTGCTCGAAGGGGACGACCCGCTGCGAATCTGTTCCGAGGGCCGTTCTCTGTTCCAAGTGGTCGTTGAGGAGGTCAGTACCTGTACAGACCCACACGAACGGGCCTGGCTTCAGAGAATCTGGAAGGAGAAGCAGGATAGCTACACGAGGAAAATAGGCGAGCTGGGTCGCGAACGGAGAGACGAGCGTTGTCGCCTCGTAGAACGGCGTGTGTGGTTGGGAGACCTTCGAGATCGCTTTGCGGCGCTCGTGGGAATGGGAGCGGTGGGCGCCGTCTAGGCGCTGCCGAACAGCAATTGAACCGAGGGACCGGACGTGAAAGAACTAATAACCAAAACTCCTGCCAGCGTCCTGATCGGTGTCTGTGGTGAGCAAGCCGCCGGAAAGACCGTGTTTCTGACTTGCGTGTTTCAGTCAATAATGACTGCTCTGCCGGACGAATTTATCGTTGACTTCGATCGGAAAGAAATCGGCAACGCGACCTATTTTCAAGGGATTGAGAACTCCTTACTGGACCGAGGCCAAATCGAAGGCAATTCAGAGCGTACGCTCTATCCAGCGCGGATCTTTGTCAAACCGTATGACCCGATCCCGAACCTCGGCCGTCCAGCCCTGTCGATCGACCTTCTCGACTTTGCCGGACGCCACTTTACCTCAATGGCTGATCTCAAGAGGCTCTTGGAAAAAAGCGACAAGGATTCTGACGAGAACAAGGCCTTACGGGAGGTCAACGAGACTTTGGAGAAGGCAGATGCATACATCATCTTAATTAGTACAGCAGAGATCGATCCGGGTGAAGAAATTCCCCAGCGGACTCCATTTACACCGAGTGTAAACTTTCTACTAACTCATTGTCGCGATCAGCGCAAGCCAGTCGCGCTTCTCTTCTCGCAAGAAGATCGGACACCGAAACTCACCGAAAAACTGTTTAGGGAGATTCCGCGCGTCCAAGAGTTCGAGCGCAAGTTCACTTCCAATCACGAGGAGTACTTAGCGAAAGGGCGGCCCTTCGGTATTGTGAAGCGGATCTCTTGCTATGTAGCTGGCGAGGATGATAGGCCGCGCAGGCAGTCTCTGGGAAACATCTGGCGGCCCGAGCCCGCCGAGGTGGTCATCGAGCTACTGCGTGCGGCGATGCCACAGATCCGGAAGCGACTCGCGGACGATGCAGCCAAGATCGAGCTGGACAAACGAGAGCAAGAGAATGAAGAGCATCGTCAATGGCGGCGCGTGCTGGCGCTTCGAATTGCCGTGGCGATAGGCATCGCCACTCTCTTAGCCTTGCTGGTATTTGCCTACTTCTGGCGAGAGGGGAGTGAGCAGGTGCGAGTCCTTTCCGGCGCGGAGGCCATCCTGCGAGAGGGGCAACTGGCATCGATGAGCGAGGATCTCGAACGGCGTCTGGCTGAGATCCTCGCGGACTATCGTGCGCACCCGGACCAGACGGCGAGTCGAGTGGGTGCCGCTATCCGCGACCTTGATCCGGCCCTCTACGAAGCCGCTCGGCGGCTAACCGAGAAGCCAAGTCTTGAAGCCGCTTATGCCGAAGAGCTCCGGCGACTCCAGAAGCTGGTTTCCGAATTCGATCCCGCTGTCGCGGCACGATGGCCTCCTGCGCTAGCGCCCGCATTGGAGGCCAGGAGCGCCTTTCTTTCCGACTGGCTCGGCACGGCTCGGCCGGATCGGCGAGAAAGGATTCGAACTCTCGACCAGGCCGCGAAGCGCTTTCGAGATGCCAGCGATTCGGCCTTCTCAATCGCACTCGCGGAGCGCTCGACGCAAGTGAAGGGAGAGGAGGTGGCCAGTTGGCAGGAAAGGATCAACGCGGACGCCGATGTCCAAAGTCGCCTCGGAACGATTCAAAGCCTGCTGGCTTCCGTGTCCTCGAAGGAGGATCCAGAGCTGTCGCGCCTCGCGCGCAAGGCCTTGGCCGGGCATCTTGCGACGACGCTCTTACAGCGTCAGGAAAACGGCCTCTTGCGCGAGAGGCTCCTGCAACCGCAGGTGGCGGATCTGGCGCCTCTTGCGGACGGCCAGGTCCGCTTCGATGTCCTTGCCGAGAGGCTCGCAAGCTGTCCGGATCCCGGGGACTGCCAGAGCCGTCGAACATCCGTAGAAGCGGTTCTTGATGAGGCGAACACGGCTTCGACCAGCTGGAGCGCCGGGGTCGAGAACGTCCTTCGCAGTCTCCTTCTCGACCTTTCGGTCGAGGGGCGCCGCGAGATCTGGGAGGCGCTCGCCGAAGCGCTTCGAGGTGCCTACCTGTTCAGTCCCCGCCCCGACGCCTGGCCGGAAGGGATTCAGCCGCTTCCAGATGGCATTTTGCCCACGAGCGGCGACGAAATCGATTCGACCGCCTCGCTCATCGAACGGATCGGCCGACGACCGATCTACGACGGCGAGCTTCGCTACCTCTCCGATCGCCTCGCGCTGACGGCGGCCCAACGCCAGGCGGTACCGCTCTATGCGGAGATCCGTGAGGCTCTCACAGGTGGGGCGAGCGAGCTGCCCACGGAGAAACTGGAGGAGATTCGGGATCAGCTACCGGAGAGCAACGTCAGCGGTGGTATGCCCGGTCCCCTCAGCGAACTTCGCGGCGAGCTCGGCAGCTCGATCAATCTCGCGGAGAAGGTTACCGCGGAGCGCTCGAAAGCGTTCGGCGATCCTGCCGCGGAGGGGCAGCTCGACCGGCTCCTGAAGGACGCCCTCCGCCGCTACTGCGCGGCGCTGGACCCGGCCCCACAGCTGGGGTGTGCCGATGCAGGCTAGGCTGGTCGGTGCCCTTGCCGTTGGCACCTTCGCTCTCTGGGCGGCGCTGACGACGGCTCAGAACCCGCCGCCCAAAACGGTGAAACCGCGGCTCCCTGCCACGCGCCCGGCCGTGAGCGAGGTCGCCGCTGCCCTGTGCGGCCGCTCTGGCGTCTCCTCGCGCACTGGTGCCTTGGCCGCTGCCCTCGATCGCGCCGATCCCCTCCCGCCTCCGCGGCCGAATTGGCGCCCGCTCGAAATCAGCACAGTCCAGAATTGGCTGGCAAAGGGCACTTGCGTCGACGCTTCGGCGGCCGAACTCGAACGGTTCGACGCGCGGCGCGCGGCGCTCAAACTGCTCCTGGCGAAGATCGAAAGGGCGCTCAATATCGATGCTTTGCGTTCGGCGATAGAAGCGCTCCCCAACGTTCGAATCCGGTTTGACGAATGGCCGGCCGACCCGAATTGCAACGCTTGCCAGGATCTCCAAGAGATGGCCGTCGAAATGGCGGCAATTACAGAACCATTGCCTTCTGAAGCGAAGGTCAAGTCCCGCCAGATTGGGGCTCTCCTCGACGCCGCTCGTATCTTGGAGCCGCGGATTGCTCAGCTCTGCGCGTTGAAAATCAGCCAGGAAGCCCGTCGCGAAGTCGAGAGTAGATTTCGGTACTACACCTGGACCCCGACCGGATCGCGGATTATGAAGGCCGCGATTCTTCTTGAGCGACCCCATATCGCGGAGCTGTGCTCGGTCCGATGACGGCGTTGGATTTTTTCCTCTATGACAATCGGACCCCGGCAATCTGGGGACGTGACTGGGGTCTCAAGGCAGCTACTGGCATTCTCGCCAATCACCCTGACCTGAAAGCCGCCTTCGATCGCTATTGCCGGGTGAAGCTGGGCGAGCAGGGCCAACTTCGCGGTTTCGGTGAGGCGATCGGAGGGCTGGGCTGGGCCAGCGGCTACCTCTTATGCGTGACGCTCGAGACCTCAGATTCTTTTGGGCGGCCGAGTTGGGCGGTCTTTGGGATCTGGTGTCCGGGCCGTGCGACACTTGCGCAAGTTCTCTCCGTCGGAGACCCGATCGGCTCGGCGCGCGCCCTGCTCGGCGTGGAGACGCCTCCGAGTGCGATAGAGATCCGACCGGCGACGGTCGCTGGCGGTCCGAGGCGGAGACCACATTCCTCGGCGGAGCCGGTGTTTTACCGTTTTGATCCGAAATCGACCGTTCGTGAGGTGATCACACTTCTCCTAGTTGCGATTCAACAGAGAGCCCAGTTGCCCAATGTGCTCGGGATCACGGCGACATCGCGATTTGCGGCCGTCGCGCAATCGGGTTTCAAGTTGGTGTATTGCCATCCAATGGATGACCGGACCGAGCGCGAATTGGTTCGCGTCCTGAGCCCGCCGGAGCCCGAAGTAGAGGAGTCGTGGACACCTCTCGTCGAGGAACCCGCATTGCCGCCGGTTATTCGACCACCAAGGCGTCTCAAAATCCTGCCCCCCCCACTGCCCGTGCCCTCAGAGCAGCGCTGGTCAATTTCCCCCCGATGGCTATTATGGCTCTCGGTGGCGATCATCGGTGTAGGGGTCATCTTCCTGGAGGTAAGCGATCAGCTACACGATTTCCCTTCTATTTCCTGGGAGTCGTCCTCTCCGGTAAAAAGGGAGGTAACGGACTTTGGAGCTACGCCGGCACCCGAGAAAGTCACTGGAGAAATCTCGGGCGAGAAAATGCTGGATGAGGTAAGACAACGTCTACAGGAGTGCAAGACAATTGAATTTGAAGCCCTACGCCAGAGTCCCGGGTTCAAGGCTGCCGAGACGGTTCCGGTCCTACCCGAGTACCAAGAAAGCCGGAACCGAGTCCGGAAAGCCTACGCGGCCTTGGCCGAGATCCAAGGTCGCATGGTGAAGCGGCAGGGCAACTATGTTGCCTACTACTTCGAGGAGGCCGGTAAGGACGCGGCGCCCGCCACTAGATTGCAGAAGATCGCCGAGATCTTGGGGGAGGCGCCTCTCGGACGACAGGACTGCGGGGTCCTTAAAGAGGCTTTTGGCTTCGAGTTCGAGAGCGGAGGCTCGGTCGTCCGCCGGTGGTGCGACGCCATCGCGAAACTGGAGAAAACGGCCGCCGCGGTGAAAGCTCGAGTCAACCCAGCGCTTCCTACCCCTCCCGCCCCCCGCCCAGCACCCCATGCGCCCGCAGCAGCAGACTCTTGACCGGCAGATCGTAGTTGCAGGCCGCTTCGCAGAAGCCCGCGCAATGCAGGCAGTGGGCTGCGCGCTCGGAGGCGACGAGGTTAGCGTAGGACTCGACGGCGCGGCTCTCTTGTTTGTACTCGTGGTAGTACATCGAGAAGCGAAGGATGTCGGCGATACGGACGTCTTCGGGGCAGGCGTCGAGGCAGGCGCCGGAGAAGCGGCAAACTTCGGTGGAAAAGGTCGCCTCGTATTCGGCGAGGATCGCGAGGTCGGCTTCGGCGAGCTTCTGGCCGGAAGCGGCGGCGTAGTCGTCGACTTGGCGCTTGCTGTTGATCGAGATGATCAGATTCGAGACGTTGGGGTTGGAAAGCACCCACTTGAGCGCGGCCTGCTTGAAGTTGGTGTAGCTGTCGCGGAAGCGGTCGAGGTCCGCGCCTTTGGCGCCCGCCAACGTCTTCATGGCGACCACTCCCATGCCGCGGCGGTTGGCTTCGGCGATGCGCTTCGTCTGGTCGGGGTAGTCGAGAAAGCTGTAGCGGCCGAGCATGACTTGGAAATGGCCGGAGGCGATGCCCCAGTCCATGACCGACATGAGGTCCGGGTCGTGGCCGGAAAAGCCGAGGAAGCGGGCTTTTCCCGCTTTCTTCGCGACCTCGAACGCCTCGTAGATCTCTGGATTTTGCAGGCGGGCGACTCCTTGACCGTCGGAGCTTTTGCCGACCTCGTGGTTCAGCACTACGTCCACGTGGTCGGTCTTCAAGCGCTTCAAGCTGCCATCGAGAATGGCAAGAAAACTCGCTTTGACCGCCGGCTTGCCGACGTGATGAGGACACCATTTGGTGGTCAGCACGACCTTGTCGCGGATGCCTTTGAGCCCTTCGCCCATCACCTCTTCGCTTCGCCCGCCGCGATAGCAATGGGCGGTGTCGAAGTAAGTGATGCCGCGCTCGAACGCGTAGCGCACGATCTCAGGCTCGTCGACCGGATAGCCGCCGAAGCCGATCTCGGAGACCTGGAGTCCCGTCTTCCCGAGCGGCCGGTGGCGCATGGGGGAGGGAGCGGGCGCCGCGCAGGCCACCGACGAAAGTCCCGTGCCGATCGCCCCGACGGTCGCCGCCCCCGCGAGCGCGGCGGTACCCCCCAACAACTGACGCCGACTCAACCCCGCGGGTACGTCCTCGCGCGGGTTCTCGTCCTTTCCGTCCCTGCCCTTCTTGTCCTCACCGTCACTTCGCATACCCACCCCCTCGCGGGAAGTTGGCGAATTCGCGCCGTGTCGCGGGCCGAAAGAGCCAGACCGCGAACGCGACGAAGAACGCGAGCACGTAGACCTTGTTGGTGAACCAGAGCAGACGCCAGAACGACAGGTCGGGCGCCTGGAAGTAGAACGCAAATTTGACCGCCACGATGACGATTTCAAATCCCGCGACGAGCAGGCCGAACGAGCGCGCCCAACGATGCCGATGCCAGAGCAGCCAGGCGAGCGCCAGATGGGCGATCCACCAGAAATCCCACAGGATCGGCGCCGTTGCCGGCCGGCCGGCCGCGCGTTCCGCATAGGCCCAGAGGACGGGCGCGAGGAACTTCACCGCGAGCGTCCAGGTGGCCATCACGACCAGGCCGAAGATCGCGGCGAGCCGCAACTTCGGGGAACCGCGCTGTGCGCTCATGGTGTGGTCTCCTTTGAGATCCCGCGGATCAGCAGAACCGCCGCGCCGAGCGCGAGCAGGGCGGAGAGGCCCCGCGCGACGTAGAACGCCGGAGCTTCGGAGACGACCTGGAACGCGGGGAAGTACAACGAGTACCAGTCGGCGAGCACGAACGCTTCGAGAAACATCGAGACGCCGCGGAAGATCCCCGCGGCGAGCAGGCCGCCGCGAACGAACAGAATCGTGCAGACCGCCTCGCGCGCAACGATCGCGACCAGACCAGCCGCGACGAAGCCGACTTCGCGCACCTCGCCGCCGGGCAGGATCGCGGGCAGAGCGAGCGCGGTTCCGGCGAGCGCCGCGACCGCTCCCGCGCCGAACGGCCCCAGCCGGCCCCGCAGGCCGGAGTAGACCCCGGCGCGTAGCGCGCGCTCCCAGCCAAACACGCCGAACGCGATCCACATCGGCAGCGCCCAGATCAGCACCCAAGCGAGCCGGCCCCCCGCGAGCGTCTGCGCGCCGTAGGTGAATGTTGCGGCGTGGGTCGCCTGGGCATAGCCGAGGTACGAGAGGTCGAGCAGCAGTGCGGCCGCCCCGGCGGCGACCAGGGGGCCAATCCGGCCACCTGCCGGGCGGGAGAGGGAACCGGCCGGCCCACTGCGCGGAACGAGCAGAATCGAGAGCAACAGAACCCCGAGCGGAACCCCCCAGAGCGTCAGGCGTCGATACGCGTCCGGGCTGCCCGCCCCGGCTGCCACCGGGCCGACGAACGCGAGCCCCAGGGCGATCAGCAGGACCGCGAGCAGCAGGCTTCGGCGAGGTGTCATTACGCCAGGTTCCGGGAGATCACGGCCCGAAACGGTAACACGGCCTAAGGCGTCGGCTTGCCGCCGGCCGCGAACAGGTCGAACTTGAGGCCCAGATGGGCGCTCAAGACCTGGTCGACATCCCCCAGGAATTCGCCGTGGTTGGCGTAGACGATCCCCAATGGAACGGAGAAGCCGTTGATCTTCCGCGTGAGAGTAAGCGAGGCGACGAGGCGGTCGCGGCGGATCGGATCGCCCGAGACGTCGTCGTAGTTGGCAACCAGGTCGAGCCGGATCGGCTCGCTGCCCGGGCCGGCGTAATCGCGGCTCCAGCCGAGCGAGAAGATCCGCTTGCTCGAATCGGGCAGGGTCAGATCGGCGAGCCCCGCGCCAGGCAGCAAGGTGGAGAGCGGAATTTTCGCCTCGGAGACGTCGGCGAATTCGAAGGCGAACGAGAAGCGGTTGCCGTTCGCGATCGCCGCGCCGTTCTTGGCGACGAAATCCCGATAGCGGTCCGCGCAGGCCGCGACTTTGTCCTCGGAGGGAGCGACCCCTTCGAGCTCCCGATGGCAGTCCGAAGGCATCGATGCCGCGAGGTTGGTCCGCGCCCATTCGAAGGTGACCTTGCCGGAGGTTTCGTTGCCGCCCACGAGCGGGTCGCGGTCGCGGCGCTTGGCGGTCACGAAGAGCTGCGGTTGGTTGTCGACCAGCTCGCCGAAGCGATCGAGCCCGGACGCCTTGATCGCCGCGCGTACCAGTCCGACCTCTTCGGCTGCGGTGGAGGCCGCCTGCGCCACGAGGGACCGCATCTTGGTTTCCGCCTCGGGTCCGCACAGCTTCCGGTAGCGGTCAAACGTCTCGGAGAATGGATCGGTGATCCCGTCGATCTCGTCGGCTCGATCGGGATCTTCAGGCCGGGCCTCTTTGGCGCAATCGACGAGAAGCCGGTTGATGTCGCTCGTCGCGTTGTTCTGCGCGGTATCGAGCGCCTGGACGCGCTCGGCGTCGGCGGATTTCTTCGCCTGGCCGATCAGGGCCTCGTACCGGTTTCGGTATCTCTCGAACGACCGGCCCCGATTGAGCCCCTCCCATTGGTAGCTGAACGTGGCGGTGATGTCGTCGAGCTCGGTCAGGCGTTTCGTGAGCGTCGCCTCTCTCTCGTCGTCGACTGCGTCGGTAATTGGGCTCGCGAGCTTCGGCTTCGAGTTGAACACCGCCTGGAGCTGGGCGTTGCGGCCCAGGCCGCCCGGGAGCAGGAAGTTCAAGTCGGCGATGAAGTTGTCTTCCTCCCCCTGCGCCGCGTCGCCCTGGCTCAGGAGGCCGGTGAAAGCGAGCAGAGGCAGGAAGTTCTTGGTCGTCGAAAGAAGACTCTCGCCCCCCGTCTCCTGCCCGGTGGGAGCGGCGAGAAGGTCGCCCACTTCCTCCGCTTGGGTTTCCTGATCGGCCTCGGTCGCCGACGCGGTCTGGGCGGTCTCGCTGTCGCCGCTCAGGCGCCGCCAGCAGTCGCCGGGGGACTTGTCCTCGGCGCAATCCGCGGCGAACGAGGGAATCGCGAGCACCAGGCACGCGACGGAAAGGATGGTCGCGAGGATCTTCATTGTCCGTCCGCCTTGGTGAAGAGGTGGAGGAAGATCCGCTGCAACGGCGGCCCGCCGATCTGGTCGGGCGTATACCGGGTGCTGTGCATCGTGCCGTCGGGCCGCACGATCCGCAGGTCGACGATCGCCTGCGACTTCTTGGCGAAATCGAGATCGACGAAGCCGTGATACTCCGCGTTGGGCTGCGTCAGTTTCCACGTCTGGCCGGCCCGGATCTGAGCGTCGCTCCATTTCGGCAGGTTGCTGCCGTCGAAATCCTGCCGCTGTGCGCTCGCGACCCAGAAATCCTTCGCGTCATCCGCCGGCCGGACTTTGAGCTGAACGACCGAGTTGGGAGGGATCTGCCGCCGGAAAAAGGGAAGAGCCATTGTTGCCTCCTTGAATCGTCCTTCGACCGAGTGGGCACCCGAGAGTGCCGCAACGCCTACAGAGAGAAACTCTTAGACCAGTTTAACAGGCGCAGCTCTCAACCTTGAGCGAGAATTACAGGATGACCCGCCCGTTGATCGCTGCCCAAGACCTGCTCTCCAAGGTGGACGAAGCCATCTTGTTGGACTGCCGTCCGCGAACGTCCTACGACAAAGGGCATTTGTCGGGTGCCTTCCACGCCAGCTTGAAGAACCACCTCAGCCGAGCCGGCGAAGCGGGTCTCGATCCGGCCCGCGGCGGGCGCCATCCGCTACCGGATGCCCCGGTTTTTTGTGCCCAACTGGGGCGCTGGGGCATCGAGCTGGATTCCTGGGTGGTGTGCTACGACGACCAAGGCGCGAGTAGGCGATCCCGGCATTCCGGAACGCGACAGTTCGGATCTTCCCTCGTCCCTTTTCGTCTTCGACGATTTTGCGGATTGGGAGCGGGATCAGGACATACGCAGAATCGGTGCGGGGTCCTGCCGAGCGGGCGAACGCAATCATCCCTCCGCCCGGTTTTTCAAGCGCCAAAGGCGCGCTCAATGACAGCCTGGTGCGAAGCCCCAGGACACGAAGCCATCCCCTCAAAAGGGCTGAAGGCCCGTCCCATCGCAGGCCACTTATCCGAGCTTTGTCCCCCTGCACTGGAGTGCCATCGGTGCAACGGAGTCGCCGCGGGCCGCCCACCTGCCGCAGTCAAGAAAAGTGCCCGCCTTCCTCCCGCCTTCACGTGCTGAGTCGAACCGACGTTGCGCTCGTCCGAGCGATCCCCTACAATCCGCCAGCGTTCGCGATCCCAGCGCGCGCTCCGCCTCTTTTCGCCGACGTAGCTCAGTGGTAGAGCAGCTGATTCGTAATCAGCAGGTCGTCGGTTCAAATCCGACCGTCGGCTCCACGTAAGTCGATCACTCCAAAGCTACAACCGAAACCGTAAACATCATAACTTGAGCGCACGCTGTGTGAACGGGGTGCGGATGGGGTGCAGCCGCGC
>DASYKS010000059.1:0-18121 GCA_035995205.1 Thermoanaerobaculia bacterium | reverse complement strand
TCTGCCAAGCCTTTCGAGCCCAGCCCCGGTGGCGGTAATGCCACAGACTCATGGCCAGCTCCTTGAGCCCCCATGCCCGAGCCGTCTTGAGGGCGCAAGAGCGAAGGTCGTCGAGGGTCTCCCTGCGCTCCGGGCTCATGCCTTCGGGGTTCTGGAGCCACAGGTACTTGGTTTTCTTGAGTGCCTCGCTGCCCAAGGCGAGCAGAGACCGATGCTCCTCCCTCCGAACTTTGTCCACCGCCTTGCCGAGGTGCTGGGCCACGTGGAACTTGTCGTAGGCGATCTTGCTTTCGGCGCCGGGAATCTGCGCCTCGGCTGCCGCAATATAGCCTGCCCACATGTCCATCGTGACCGATTCCACCTGTGCTCTCGACTCCTCGGGGAAGGCCTTCAAAAAATCCTCGAGAGTCTCGCGACCTCGGCCATCGGCAACATGAACGACACGTGGCGAGAGCGATCACAGACCACCGTGACGTACTCGTGCCGCTTCTGGAAAGAGGTCTCGTCTACCCCGAGCTGGGTGGGTAGCTCCAGTGCCCGGCGAGACAAGCCTCGCTGCACCGCTCGGTCCTGAATCGTGGCGACTTCTTTCCACGAGAGGCCGAGCATCCTGGACACAGCCGAGAGGCTTGCTTCCTTCAACCAATCAATCGCCAGCGCCTCCATCAGCGCCGTGAACCGTGATCCCGGCTCGCCCCATGGAACCCTCACCTGCACCACTCCGTGCTCGGGGCACTCGATCCGGGGAACATCAGCGACCAAAATCGTACGGTACTGGCACGTATCGAGATGCCGCCAACGCCGCCGACGGCTATCGTAGCCCGGACACGACTTGCCGCATTCCGGGCAAGAAGGCCGGGGCTCCTCATTGACGAGGTGGACGCGCACCTCCCGATCGCGCTGGTCCAGCTCGATGTCCGTCACCTTCCAAGGGGCTTCGACGCCGAGGATCTTGGAGTACAGCTCCTTGTCGTGCATGCCTCAAGGATATCGCTCCGCCCCCCAGGCCGGGCCAGCTACCCACACAAAGAGGCGAAGCCCCCGTTTCTTTCGTCGAATCCCGAAAAACGTTCTCCACTATGCATGAGGCCACTTATACGTCACCGCTCATGACATTGACGTGGCTTAGGAAAGAGCGTAGCCTCATTTTAAGCTGAGCGTAAAGAGGAAATTAGGTCGTAAGACCCTGGGGGCTTGACCTATCGCGAGACGCATCGAGATCCTCTTGAAAAGCTGAGCAGAATCGGCGGCTGCCGTTCATGCAGAACGTTGGGCTCCATCCAAGCGTGAAGGCATCCTGCTACGTTAACAAGAGGGGGTCAAGGTCATGGGTATTTTAACTAGCCGCTTGGCGGTTCGTCTATTCGCGGTTATTTTGGCCATCGTTTCGGTAGATACGGCGCATGCGGCGCAGCCAGTCAATGCGTGCCTGGCGATCAAAGGTAAAATTTATATCTACTTCTTTGAAAGACCGTTTGATACTCAGGCGGGGGGACACTTCGCCGCAGGCGGCA
Source organism: Thermoanaerobaculia bacterium (assembly GCA_035995205.1). Taxonomy (GTDB): domain Bacteria; phylum Acidobacteriota; class Thermoanaerobaculia; order Multivoradales; family UBA5704; genus DASYKS01. The sequence goes on along the minus strand of DASYKS010000059.1, from coordinate 16,607 downwards.
GAATCGCTTTTAACTCCAGTGTAGAAAAAGATGGTTCGGTCTTAGGATCGGTGCGGCTCTTATTTGCCGTAAAACGTCCAGTCGAAGCCTTTCCAACGTGCACGCCTAGATCTGATGGAACGGTTGATAATTGCGAGCATGGAGCTCAGCAGATACTTAAGGTAACCTGTGTTTCTACCGCTGGGCAGGGCAGAATTTTTTTCTCAGTCAACAACGGTGGCGAAGCCGGGTCTTGGGGTTTTTCGACTTCCGACGGAGGGAAGACACTCTGGACTGAGGCTAGCCACGGTGGAGGGTCCAGGTGGGTTTTTCAGGAGCTAGACCGCAGGGGTAGGGCGGTTGTGAACGACCTACCACGATCAGGATATCTAGAGCAGCCGCCGGGGCAATAACTATTTGATGATGTCGGTGGGCAATCCATTAGGCTAGCACCTAGTCCGGCACCTATCCCCGGCGCGTCCCCGTGCTAGCTTTGCGCCATGAGAGCGGTCATCTGCACGCGGTACGGCCCACCGGAGGTGCTTCGACTCGCGGAAGTCGAGCGGCCGACCCCGCGCCGGAACCAGGTCCGCATTCGGATCTTCGCGACGGCCGTGACGTTCAGCGACTGCCTCGCCCGAGGTCTGAAAGTACCCCGCCGGTATCGGATCCTGTTCCGGTTGCTGGCGGGCTGGACGGCGCCGCGCCGGTCCATCCTCGGGATGGTGCTCGCCGGAGAGGTCGAGTCGGTCGGACGGAACGTCACGACCTTCAAAGAAGGCGACGAAGTCTTCGGCATGAGCCGTTGGGTGGTTGGCGCCTATGCGGAGGAGGTCTGCTGGCCGGCAAACACGCTCTTGGCGCACCGGCCGGCGAACCTGAGCTACGACGAGGCCGCGGCCCTTCCGTACGGGGGCCTTCTGGCGATGCATTGCCTGCGCAAGGCCAAGATCCGGCCCGGCCAGCGCGTGCTGGTCTATGGCGCTTCGGGCGCCATCGGAACCGCGGCGGTCCAGCTTGCCAGGCACTTCGGGGCCGGAGTGACCGGCGTATGCAGCACCGCGAATCTGAAGCTGGTCGAGTCGCTTGGCGCCGAGGCGGTTCTCGACTACACGCGCGAGGACTTCACCCGCCGGGCGGAGCGCTACGACCTGATCTTCGACGCCGTGGGAAAACGCAAGAGCGCGGAGGCGATGCGGAATGCCGGACGCGCGCTGACGACGGGCGGTGCCTGCATCTCGATCGATGACGACTTTCCGCGGCCGACCCACCAGGATCTGGAAGTGCTGAAGCGGCTGGCCGAGACGGGGGAGCTGAAGCCGGTCATCGATCGCCGCTATCCGCTGGAGGAAATCGTCGAGGCTCACCGGTACGTCGAGCTGGGACACAAGAAGGGCAACGTGATCGTGACCGTCGGGCCGCGCCTCTCCGCGCCGCTTCCGAATCAGTTAGGCTGAAGCCCGAAAGCCGAAACGGCAGGAGCGATCATGCCCAACAGTCCCGCAACATCCCCTGCCCGAAGTTTCTTTCGGTTCGGCCAGGCGCTTGTTTGTTCGGCCGTCCTCGTTTGCGGCCCCGCCTTTTCCTTGCCCGGCGCCGGGGCCGGCTCGACTGCCAGCCCTCCGCCGCCGGACTCGCAAACCCCGGATCTCACTTTGACGTTTCGTTTGGCCGCGGACGGAGCCGTCCCGCTCGGGACCGCTTTGACCGAGACCGGCGAGACGCTCCGGCGGCGCCTCGATCAGATGGGCGTGCATCCCGCCGTGGTCGAGACGGCAGGAACCGATCAGGTCGTGGTCAGAATCTTGCGAAGGGACGACTCGGAACAGATTCGACACGCCCTCCTGCAAACCGCCGTCTTCGAGCTGCGCTTCGTCCGTCCGGCCGGCGGCGGGCCGGCCCTCTCGTCCGAGGAGGCGGTGCTCGCCCAATTCGGCGGCCGGCTGCCGGCGGATCTGGAGATTCTGCCGCTCAAGGCTACCGACAAGGAGGGGGCCGACGCTCCGCGGTACTACGCCGTCGAGCGTCAGCCTGTCCTCACCGGCCGGGATATTCAGTCAGCCCGCTCGATGCCCGGCTATACCGGGCGGCCTGTCGTCGAATTCACGGTCAAGCCCGAGCCGGCGAAAGCCCTCGCCGAGGCGACCGGCGCCAACATGGGATCGATCATCGCGATCGTGCTGGACGGCCAAGTGGTCTCCTCGGCGATATTGAACGCGAGGATCGGCGAGAGCGGAATGATCGAGGGAAACTTTACTCCTGCCGAGGCGGACGACCTGGCGTTCGTCCTTGCCTCCGGCCCGATTCCCGGCCGAATCACGTTGATCGAAGAGAGCGGTGGATCACCTGCGTCGCGTCGTCCCTAGTCGGAACCTGGCCTGCGCGTCTTCGAGCGGATTGGGGAGTAGGCGATCTCGCCGCCGGCCCCTCCGGTTTGGATCCTACGACCGCTCCTCCCACACCTTGGCCAGCTCGATGATCACCTCGACCGCTTTCTCCATGTCTTGGGCCGAGACCCATTCGAAGCGGGAGTGGAAGCTCTGCTCCCCGGCGAAGAGATTCGGGGTGGGCAGTCCCATGAAGCTGAGCTTGGAGCCGTCCGTGCCGCCGCGGATCGGCTGGCTGTGCGGTTCCAGGCCGGCGCGCCGGATGGCCTCGCGGGCGTTTTCGACCACCTGCGGGTGGTGGTCGAGCACCTCCCGCATGTTGCGGTAGCTCTCTTCGACCTTCTCTTCGAAGGCGGCACCCGGCCAATCGGCGACGGTCTCTTGGGCGAGCTTTCGGAGCCAGGCTTCCTTTTCCGCGAGCCCGGCGGTTTTGAAGTCGCGGATCAGCAGCTTGACCGCCGTCTGGTCGACGCTCGCGGTGAGCACATAAGGATGGACGTACCCCTCGTAATCGTCGGTCGTCTCGGGGGCGAAGCCGTCTTTGGGGAGGCGGTGGATGAAGTCGGCGGCGACTTTGATCGAATTGACCATCACCTCCTTGGCATAGCCCGGGTGGGTGTTGCGCCCCTGGAAGGTGATCGTCATCGAGTCGGCCGAGAAGCTCTCGAACTCGATCTCGCCGCGGCGGCCGCCGTCCATCGTATAGGCGCAGAGCGCTCCGAACTTTTGGACGTCGAAATGCTTGGTGCCGTTGCCTACCTCTTCATCCGGGGTAAAGCCGATGCGGATCGGCCCGTGGGGGATCTCGGGGTGCGCCAGCAAGATCTCCGCGGCGGCCATGATCTCCGCCACCCCCGACTTGTTGTCGGCACCGAGCAGGGTGGTTCCCGAGGCGGTGATCAAGTCGTCGCCGATCCGCTCGGTCAAATAGGGCAGCTCCGACGGGCGCAGCACGGCCGTAGGGTCGTCGGGCAGCGCGATCTCCTGCCCCTGATAGTTGCGGTGGATGATCGGCATGACCCCGGCGCCGCTCATCTCGGGCGACGTGTCCACGTGGGCGATGAAACCGATGACCGGAACGTTCGCCTTCCCGCTGGTGGCAGGGATCGTCGCCGTCACATAGCCGTGTGGGTCCATCTCGGCATCGGCCAGTCCGAGGGCGCGAAGCTCCTCGGCCAGCAGGCGCAGGAGCTCGAGCTGCTTCAAAGTACTGGGATAGGTGTCCGAATTCTCGGACGACTGGGTGTCGTAGGTCACATAGCGCAGGAAGCGCTCGACGACAGAGGACTGACTCATGCGGCGGCTTCTCCTTGGCGATTCGACCGGCCCCCAAGAGGAAGCCGTGCCGTGGTCGCCTTAGGTTAGCCGATGGTCCTCCGGCCGCAAAGACCGAAGGGGCGGATCAACAGATAGGCTGGTCAAAGGTGGGCACCGACGACGGCCGCGGGCGAAGGGCTGACCCGCTCGCAACCCGGACCGACCGGGGCGAAAACAACGCTCCGGCCCTTCGGAGGATCGGTCCGCTTTTATGCCGGAAGAGTTCGCGGGTCCCCAGGATTTCTCCGGAGAAAGGTGGGATCGCTCCGTAGACGCTCCGGAATCTTCCTGGAGCGCTCCGAAGAAATCCGGAGATACTCCGGTACATTCCTGGGACTCTGCGGAATAGTCCGCGGGCATACAGGAGGATTCCTGTGTCTCAGAGGAATCTTCCTCTTCTCTCGCGGAACATTCCTTGACTTCTCCGGAGTACTCCGCTGATTCCTAGGAGTATTCCTCGGGTTCTCAGGAATCTTCCTGAGAACTAGCGGAGCATTCCTCTGGACCTCAGGAACATTCCGGTAATGCAGAGGAGCATTCCTGAGAGTCAGAGGAATATTCCTGAAAGCCAGAGGAAAGTTCCGGAGATCCACAGGAGTGCTCCGGATTGTCAGAGGAGTCTTCCTGCTTTCTGGAGGAATCTTCCCCAAGACAACAGGAGCGATTCGCGGGATCTCCGTCATCTTCCTCTCGACCCGCGGAGCGATACGGGCATTCTCCGGAAGGCTCGGGAGAAGGCATGTAACGGTCATCCCAGACAAAAAAGCGATCGCGGTTCCGCGAGAGGGAGATCCCGAGGAGAGAAAAACCGTGCGCGGCCCGGTTGGACCGGTGGCAGAGCGCGGTCCACAACCTCCAAGACGCGATCCACCGGTGTCCCGACGTCGTCGACGGGACCTTCGAGCTCGCAGGCTAGACGTACACCCCGATGTTGCGCGGGCAGCACGCCCGCGAGCTGCGGGTTGTGCTTCTCGATCTCGCGCATCGCCGCGTTCACCTTGGCGCCGATGTTGGCCTCCTCGGGCAGAGTCAGCAAGAAATCGAAGCGTGCCTCGGGTACGAGGTAGAGGTGTCCCCCACCGCGTGATAGGCGCTAGGTTCATCCACCCGGCTGCCGCGCCGAGACGAGGCGCCGGCTTTCTCGAGCTTCTCCAGCTGGGCTGCGAACCGCACCCGGCGAAGCGCAGGAAGATCAAGCCGAGGATCGGGCCGGAGTATTCCTGCGCCTTGAGGCCGGAGTTGGCGCGGAACTGGTCTGCCGCGTCCCAAAGGCGTTTTTTCCAGCGTGGCGGCTGCGGCGTCTTTCTCAGGTAGGGCGATCCCGCGCAAGGGATCTTTCCTCGGGACTCATAGCCACTCGTACGAAATGCCGCGAAGACGAGCGATGACCGGAGCCTGTCGTCGTCTCGATTTCGAGTATCTTTGAGTGGAAGCGCCTCCGCCCCTTCACGGCAGCCGGCCGGATCGACTCTATCCGAAAGGGCAGCCTCCTGAGTTGAGGCGGATTCCTCCGGACAACCTATTCATGGCTTCAAGTCAACGGAAAGAGAGTTAAAGGATGAACAGAAGAAACGCCGTCAAGAAATTGACTCTGAACAAAGAGACTCTCGGGAACCTGAGCTCGCGGAGTCTCGCGGTGGTCGATGGAGCGGACTCATTGACGATGGCAGATACCTGCACCTGCGCGCCGACCCACAATTTCTCCTGCCCCGACGCCTCCCGCTGCCCCTGTCCCGGCGGCACCCTACCTACACTCAACGATTAGCACACTCAGCCTGAAGCTGAGCTCTTCGCGAATGCGGCGAGGATCGCTCGGACGGAACCGAATTGGCCCCGGAGGGAAGGCGGCGGAACCCGAGTTGTGGAGATCCCCGCCTCCCTCACTTCCACCCGAGCGTCATCGCGACCACCACGATGTCGATCCAGATATCCCCGGAGACCGCTCGGCGTTCGGCCTCCAACAGATCAGTGGCTACCCTGAATCTTGTCCACGTGAACGTCGGCCGGAGGCTTCGGTCGGTCTCCATGCCAGTCCGTTCCGAAGTGCAGCACGGTGCCCGCTATGAGATCGGCTTCGAGGAAATGGCAGGCGCCGACGCCGGTAACCGGCTCCGGCACGTCGAGCCATGCCAGCAGGTGTTGCCCCGAGCGTGCGAAGGCCATCGGTACTCGCACGCCCACCGGTTGAGGCGTCGGATGGATCAGCTTGCGATCGAACAGGCCGCGGATCAGGTGCAAGCCTAGATTTTTGGTCGATCCGTTGCCCCAATAACTCGTCTTGCGTTCCATCTTGTTCATCGACGCGGGGGCCAGCAACCGATACAGCGAGTCCGCATCTTGCGAGGTGGGTTCGGTCCGCTGTCCCGTTCTCGACACGCACCGAAAACCGGGCATGAACAGCAGCTTTTTCTTCGGATCCTCCGAGTTCACGCCGAGGCCGTGTCCGTAGACCCCAAGGAATCCGCTCAGCCACTTGTTGACCCTGTCGAGCATGTCTTGATCATGGGCAAGATCGCCGGCAAATCCAGCGATCCCCACCGAGGCCAGGTAAAAAGCCATGTGAGGATCGGGAGCGCACTGCTCCTCGAACATCCATTCCTTTTCCTGGATGACGAACAGGTCAACGAGGTGTTTCCGATACTGATCGACCAGTGCCTTGTCTCCCCACCTCACCGCCCAGCCGTAGGAGCCTGCCGCGCCCATGAATTTGAAATTGGGCGTGCCCTTGAATCCGAGCAAGAGGTCGCCAGACGGCGCGACAATCTTTTCGTTTCGCGCCACCGCCGAGAGGCGGGACATCAAGATTTTGTGCGAGCCCATGAGATTCCCCTCTTATTGGTTGTTATCAGTTGCCAGCGATTTGCGCATCGGGAGCATCGATCCCACCCAGAGGGCGTGGACGAATTCCCAAATCAGTTTTTTTTCGATACCCATGGTCGTCTCCTTTCAGCATTCCGGCAACGTTTTCGCCCATTCGCAGGCCTCGTGGCACCGGACCTTGCGCCAGCCGACCAGGGTCCAGCTCTCACAGGCGCACGCGGTCGACTTCACGAGCTTGGGGATGCAGGTCTTCGGCGGGCAGACCGGCGGCAGCGGGCAGAGCGGGCAGGGATCGCCGCAGATCTTAGGCAGCAGGCACGGCGGCTCGTCCGGATTTTGAATCGGATCGCACTCACCGGTCGCATGGCAATACTCCTTGAAGATCGCCAATGCCTCTCCAAAGGCCAGCGCGTCGGTCATCTCGGTGCCGGTCGGCACGCCGTCGTAACCGCCGGAGGCGCCGGGAGAGTTGAGGCGCGTGGGGTTGTGCACGAACCAGTACTGCATCGCCTCGGGTAGGCGGCGGGCGTTTTCGGAGCTCAATCCCCCCGCCCAGCCGCCGCGGATCACGGACAGGCAAACGCCGTAGTGCGCGCAATAGGCGTCGCGCGCCGCGGGTATTGAGTTTGGAAAGAAATTCCATGCCCGGAGACAGGACAGGTCGCTGCCGCAGGCGACCCCCCAGGGGTCGGGCTCCGCGGTGCCCGCGGCGTGGAGAACCTGCCCGCCGGGGTCGGCCCGATAGATGGTGGTGTGGCTGAGCGGCCGGTAGCCGACTCCAGGGATGGCGGCCGTCGAGGGTGCCGTCAGAACGAAGAACAAACCGAGAAGGAGAATAGGAGCGAAAGTCCTGCGCATAATTCCTCCGTGCCCGCGTCGCGGGCTGTTGCGCGCGCGCCACATTTCTTTACTGGCGCAATTCAGCTTCTAGGGTATTTGCCGCTTCGCGGGCGAATCTGACCGACGGGCCGAAATCGGTATCTACACCTGGGGTTTCGCGCTCCTGGGTGCGCGGGCGTCCCGCCCGCAACCTCGGGTCGCTTTCATCAACTGCTGACTGGAGCGGCAAAAGAGGAGGACGCCGATCCAGTTCCGCGCCCTTCGTTTGCGGCGGAGAACGGAAGGGTGATCGGATTCAAACTGGAAAGGCGGGACAGGAGCCGATCACGGACTCGTGGGGGGAGTGTCGAACAGCACCTTGATGACCTTGAACGTCCAGCCGGTGGCGGTCTTTACATACTCGTCTTGGTACGTGGCGTACACCTGTTGAACCCTGGAGGGGTCCGACGTGAGCACCCCGCCCGCGATAACCTTCCAGACCCCCTGCCATGAGAGCCATGAATCACCAGAATCGGGTGACTGGCGACGTGAAAATTCCATGTGGCGATGGCAGGTACAGTAACCTGGAAGAGGTTTTGTATGTCCGGCTTACCGCGGAAGATACCGAAAGGGCCGTAATCGAGGCAGATATCATTGGTAAAGAGCGTCAGCAGGCTGTCGATCCTGGAAGGATCCTCGCATCGATGGCATAGGCAGCCTTCAACTCTTCGATCGCGTTCCTGTCCTCCAGAAGCCGACGCGATCCGATATCCCCGTCGGCCGGTCAGGAGTGAGGGTCGCAAGGCTGCACGGAGCCGGTGAGGCCGCCTGCCCTTCGTACGGAGCCGCAACCATCACGGCGAACAGGACCATTCCACAGGATGCAAGGTGCTTCATGATCTCTCCTAAACAGTTGGGTTGAGAGTCTGCGTGCCAGCTTCATCTACTCGCGACGCAGTCCGCTGGAGTGGCCCGGTTGGGCGGCCTTGTCTCGTAGGCGACTGAGAAAAGGATCCTTGAGCTCCTGGGATGCGAGCCAGGCGAGCTCTTCCTGAAGGGTCATGCCCTCGATCTGGGCTGAGATTTCATCGCGAATCGTCCTCATCATCGCAACCGCGTCGAACTTCTTCTCGACTCTAGTCTCCATCCAGCACCTCCCGCGGCGCCCGGATCTCGAGCGTCCACCTAGCCCCCGATAACTGACGTGTCCACGAAGATCCGGGCCTTCATAACCGTCATCGTATACCGACGCGAGTCCGGATTGGGCCGGGCGGTAACGGTTACGTCCGAGCGCGCCCTCAGTCTAGGCACGGAATTCGCAGCCGGCTAATGCTCATGTTAGAGCCGTCGTTTGACACGGATCCACAAGGAGCACACCATGAAGACGCCGAAGAACACAATCTGCCTCTGGTTCGACAAGGATGCGGAAGAGGCGGCGAGCTTTTACGCCGCCACCTTCCCGAACAGTGAAGTGACCGCGGTTCACAAGGCGCCGGGTGACTTTCCGGACGGCAAGGAAGGCGATGTGTTGACGGTAGATTTTACCGTTCTGGGCATTCCCTGTCTCGGTCTCAACGGTGGCCCGGCGTTCAAGCACAGCGAGGCGTTCTCCTTCCAAATCGCCACGGATGATCAGGAAGAAACGGACCGCTACTGGAACGCGATCGTCGGCAACGGGGGTCAAGAAAGTGAGTGCGGCTGGTGCAAGGACCGCTGGGGCCTCTCGTGGCAGATTACCCCGCGAGTGCTCACCGAAGCGATGGCCGCCGGAGGCGCCGAGGCAAAGCGTGCCTTCGATGCCATGATGACGATGCAGAAGATCGACGTGGCCGCCATCGAGGCAGCGCGGCGCGGGTAAGCGTGGGGTATCGCGGAGGGGCGCTCCGCTCTCTATCGCCTCGAAGCTGAAGCTTTGGAAGCCAGCAGCTCGCAGGATCTGCCTTGAAGTGCGTGCCGACTTAGTTCCGCGCCGCGATCTTCGCGGCGCTCGCCGACCCGGCCGGGCTCTCTTCCGGGCAGCCGTAGACGAAGACCGGCGTCCCCTTCGGCACCATCTTCGGCAGGAGCTGCGAGGCGAACATGGGGATCCGGATGCAGCCATGGCTCGCGGGGTAGGTGGGAATGTCCTCGCTGCCGTGAATCGCGATTCCGCCCACGATGTACATGGGGTTGTGCATTTTGCCGAGCGGGCTCGTCTTCCACCCCGAGGTCTTGGCGTAGACCTCCAGCCGGCCGCACGGGGTGACGGCGTGGGTTTCGGGATAGCCGTTTTCGTGGAACGTCTTGCCGCTGCCGGAAGAGATAGGGAGGATGTTGCCGACGTGGCCCTCGTCGTCCACGAGGAACAGAACCTGTCGGGCGATGTCGATCTCGATGTGCAGCCCGGACGCTTCGCGGGGCTGGAACGGGGTCGCCACCGACAGGGCGTTCCACTCGGCCCGGGTAAGCTGGCCCGTAGGCCGAGCCCCTTGCATCTTCTGGAAGGCGACGAGGGCATGGCGCGAGGCGCCGTCCCAGACGCCGTCGACCGGTCCCGTCCAGAAACCGAGATCGGCCAGCCGCTGCTCGGCTTGGCGAATCTCGGCCCGAGTGAGAGCGGCTTTCTCCAGAGCGGTAGCGGGAACCGCGGCGAGCGCGAGGAGCACGACCACGAAACGACGGCTGAGCGACATCATCAACACCCTCTCCCTCGGAATGACGGCCCCTCCGCGGACCTGGATGCTACCTCGACCGGGCACGACATGAATGGAGGCGCTCTGTACTCGCTTCTACGGCGGCAGAACCAGCAATCGGAGTGCCAACAGCTTCGACGGCTTGGGCAAACCTTTAGCCCTCGCGCTTAGCGCGAGTGCGGCGAGCTTTCCCACCGCACCCATCGACCCGTGATTTTCAGACTAGTAGTGATCCCAGAAGATCTGCCAGCGGTTGTTCGTCTCGGTGCTTTCGACGACCTCGTTGAAGACGTCGGCGTCCCCTGTGTAGTTGTTGTGCGTACCTGCCGGGGAGGTGGATACGCACCCGCGGGTGGCACATTGGTTGACCGCGATGGCAGGCATCGGGATGTAGCAGGTGTACTGCCAAGTGACCGGGCCCGAGGGGAGAGGAGACCGCGAGTGGAACAGACTCACGCTCGAGGCGTCCGCGTTCGCGGTGCCCTGGTTGCAGACCGTGACGTTGACATTGATTCCGTCGAAGGGGTTGATGTAGCTGATGTAAAGGTCGGGTCTCGGCGGCGGCGGCACGAACTCTTCGAAGATCACGTCGACGAAGAACATGCTGGCGCTGCTGGAGGTCGGCATGGCGTCGATCGGCTGACCGTAGTAGCCGCCGTCGGAGTAGAGCGGCCCCTGGCTGATCGGGCCGTCGACCGCATAGGCGCCGCCCTTCTTCACTTGCTTCGAGTTGGTATTCACCGACACCCGGTAGACGGTGTTGATGCTGATAGTGACAGGGTTATCGAGGATGATCTGGACCCAGCCGGTGCCGGACGGAAAGGCCTTCGACAGCTTGAGCCTCGTGCCGGAGTCGGTCCACAGCTTGCCGTAGTTCGAGCCCGTCTCGCCGGCCGCCCGCCAGAAGCGGAATCCGATGATCCTTCCCGGCTTGGAACTGGTGAAGCGGGTCCCGACCTCCCACCCGGGTGCCGCATCGAGCGTCTCGGTAGGACTCTGTGTGGTGAAGATCGTCCACCTGGGAGCCTGCGCCTCGGAGACCCGCGGGCCGACGGCGAGCCAGCAGAAGACCAAGGTGGCGACGAAAACCAATTTCTTCATAAGACCTCCGTACTGAAAACGTAGCGACCCTCAGTGGGCCGCCATCGCAGTGCTGTTCCCCCGCATGAGTGCCGGGCGCTTTGCTCGACACCAACTGGGCCGCCGTGGCTCCGCTGAACCCGGCTTCAAGGGGGAGATGCGACATCGTCGGGGAAAGTCCGTCACTGCGACGCGAAATCTTTGCACGGGGGAAGGAAGTGGTCGGGGGCGTGCTGCGGCGCGATCTGCGCCCCGGGTTAGGCTGGCACCTATTTCCCGGGATCGGTTTCGCGAGGGAGTTTTCCTCCCGGATTGCCGTTTGTCCGAATCACGTGATCGGCGGTCAGGCCGGCGACGTAGGCCGGGACCGGAAACTCAACCCCAATAATCTTCAGATCGTTACGACCGCCTTGCCGGAGGGCTCAAGGTTCGGCCTCGTCGTCAGTTTAGGCTGGCACCTAAACTTTCAGCAGCGCTCGATCCGTCCGAACTTCAACGCGGCGGATCGGGTGACCCGCCGCGACGCGGTCCTCCAAAGAACCACCATCAACAGGACCGATGGCTCCGCCGTTTTCCTCGCGTGCCCAGAAGGCTAAAGCGTCAGGCAGCACTGAATGGTGGTCATGGCACAGAGGCTCGGCTGCGACTGTCCGCCAGCCACGTGCGGCATCTCGGTCTCTTCGAGCAGGCGGAGCGTTTCCCGGTGCAGCGTGAGGGCTTTCATGCTCCTCCGGGTCCAATCGGCGCGTAGCTTCTTCTCCATCGCAAGCTCCTTTCGTCATGGGCGGCCTTGGCAGCCCGGGTCGAGGTAACGGCAATCGGGAGACGAGGGAATGTAGGGAACTCGCGCAGCCTATGGTTTCAAGGAAAGGGCTGTCAAATGCCCTCCGAGAGGTATTTCAGGATGCCCTTCAGATCTTTCATCCGCCGTCAACCGCCGTCGGGAAAACCCACCGCGATGCGGCGATCAGTCCGGCCCCTGCAAAGCGGAATCTGAGGGCCGGCGATCGGATTCTCACTGGCCAGTCGATCGAGGGGGCCTGGAGCGTGCCCGCGAGTACGTGGAGCGGGAAGGAGAGTACATTGCCGCTCGCTCGCCCTTGGCGGGCGGCGAGCGGCGGGCTTTTCTCTAGAAGCAGGCGGAGGGGGCGCAGGTGATCTCGAAACAGGTGCCGCCGCAGCTGATGCCGCAGGAGCGGTACACGGTGTATTGGGGGCAATTGACGACGGTGATGAGGGAGATTCCGCCGCCTTGGGCACCTTCCATCTCGGCGGGGGTGAGGCGGACGATCGTGTCGCGGTGGAGTTGGAGTTTGCGCTTCATGAGAAATTCTCCCTTTCCGTAAGTGGCCGATGGATCGGCTGACACCGTGGGTTAAATACAGCGAGCGACGACGTGGCGAGCTCGCCGGCTAATGGGGTAGACGTCGGCGGGGGCGTTGGGTATTAGAGCCAACGAAAAAGAGTCCGGAGACCGGAGACGGCTCTGCTCACTGGCGAGCCGATGGTTGGGACCTGGTTCGATCGCACCAAGGAATGGGAGGCGCGCCTCGATCAACTCGGCAATCCGAGGCGATCGTCGCCCAAGCCGCAGCGCGGCGAGCCGCGAAAGGAATCGAACCCTCGACGGCTAAGGCCGCAAACGGTCGCGGAATTCGATTTTCTGGACCGCCAAATCGATTTTCCGGCTGAGAAATTCGATTTTCCCATCCGCGAATTCGATTTCCCCACTCGCGAAATCGAATTTCTCGGCCAGAAAATCGAATTCCACAGACGTTGTGTCAGCGATCACCCTAAATTCCCCGGTGCGATCACCTAAAAATCACCCCCGCAACCGAGGGAGCCTCCGCAAGAGATCGCGCGCCTGTCCAGATCTTTTGATACTTGGGTAAACCCTGCAAAATCAGCGCTTTCTACCGGATTGACCCGGTTTATCCTACAAGATCTTTTGCGGGGTCGAGCCGCTACCGAGATTTTCACCAGTCGAGCCAAGTCACACGTTTTCTGTAGGTTGGCTCGATAGGCCTCGCCTGGCAGGTTTCTTAAGATGCCCGGTTGCCGAAATGGCCCGAAAGATCCGATACACACCCCGAGGTTCGGTCATTGTCTCTAATAGGCTGGCACCTATTCTCCGGTCGCCCGGCCTCAGGATTGGCCGGGGGTCCACTGCGTCGCCGCACTGCTCACCGGCCAGCCGATCGAGGGGACCTGGTTCGATCGCACACGGGAATGGGAGGCGCGCTTGCGCGGCGACGAATTCGGCGCTCGGCAGTTCGCGGAGACTGAGGTCGTGAACCTCTCGCCCTTGCCCTGCTGCCGGCATTTGGAGGGGGAGCCGTACCGCGAGCGGATCGCCGAGTTGGTCGAGGCGATCATCGCCAAGAGCGCCGTTCGGCGAGCTGAGACGGGAATCGAGCCCCTCGGCGCCGCCGCGATCCTCCGGCAACAGCCGTTCTCTCAGCCAGGGAAGACCAAGAAGTCACCCGCGCCGCTGGTCCACGCCGCCAGCAAGCGGATTCGGATCGAGACCAAGGTCGCCTACGGCTGGTTCGCCCGGGCGTTCCGAGAGGCGGCTGCGTACCTGCGGGTTGGCGATCGGATGGCTCGGTTTCCCCGGGGCAGCTTCCCGCCCGGCCTACCGTTTGTTCGAGCTGGCCGGTTGGCGATCAGCCCGGCGACATAGCGACATAGACACTGTCTGCAAGTCAATCCGAAGGAAGCCCGCCCGAAGTTCCAGCCGGCTGTCCGCCGGCCGAGGGATCGATGCTCCGACGCTTTTGCACGTCGCTCCGAAGACTCCCCGCGCTTCGATCCCGAAGTGATTCCCGCCGAAAAGCCGGCTGAAACCCGCTCTACCAGCCGAAGATTTCGGCCTAGAGCGGTCGTCTGGTCGTCTGATCCTCGTTCGCCTCACGAGGTTCGGTCTTTGTCTACAATAGGCTGGCACCTATTCCCGGGGAAGATATTACGCAACGTGCCGATCGCGATGTCCCTTCGCGGATGAGGCACGGTGACGTGGCCCGGTTTGGACGGGTGCTTGAACTTCTGGTGGTCGCCTTTGCCGCCGACGCGAACCCAACCGGTCGGCCTCAAGCTTCTTGACCACCTCGGCACTCCGCATGTTATGTATCAATACACACTCAGAATTGCGACGTCAAGCAGGCTGCATCGGGGGGCGATGGACAGGCCGCTCTCGGTTAGGGTGGCACCTATTCCGGCACCTATTCCGGCCGGGAGACGACAGGATGCCAAAACCGCAAACGATCAGGGATGGGGCGTCTCGGGCAAGTATTCAGAAAGCCAGAGGATTTGTAACGTCAGGTTGGGGCCGCCGATCCCTTCCGAGAGCACGTACAGATGGCCGTTGGCATCGGCGGCATAAGCCTGCCTCCGGGTCGCATGGAACCTTGGCGGAGTCAACCAGACCGCTTTCCCGAATTGCCCGGCACCCGGCTGCAGCAGGCGGGAGGCGAGAGCGGTCACCTGGGGTGTGTTCCGACGTGCCAACGCCAACCAAGAGCCGTCCGAAGTGAGCGCCGTGCCGGCGGTTTCCAGATAGTTCGCCGTCCACGAAGAAAGGGTGTAGCCCAAGGCTTTCGCGGTGATCGGATCGACGACGAACGCCCGCCACCGATGCTCGAATCCGCCAGGATTGCCAGGAGGCGACCGGGATTCGATGGCGTTGAAGTAGGTTTTGCCTCCTGGCCCGATCGCCAGATCCCTGGGTATGGAAGAACCCTCCACCGGGGTAAGAATCGGCCCAAAAGGCCCTTCCGGGGGGCGAACGCGCAACCGGGTCCTCCGTCCGAAACCCTCGAACCAACTCACTGCCGCGTATCCGTCTGCGCCTACCGCCAGAAGGGGGCTGCCTCCAGAGGCGAACAGGTACCAAGCAGGGACCACACGGGAGACCGGACGAATCGTCCCGAACGGTAGCCCTTCGGTTTTCTCGATGCGGACGATCTGTGCGGTCTCGGCGCCGGAGTCATACTGTTTCCAGACCAGCAACGCCGTGCCCTCAGTCGTGTAGGCCGTGGTGAGGTCGTACGGCAGGAGCTCCTCCGGACTGAGGGTCTGGATTTCACCCCAACGGCCGGAGGCGGAGCGCACCCGGGCGCGCACCGACCTTCGGTCGAATTCATACGAAGTTTCATACTCGATCCAGGCGACGAGCACCTCGCCGCGGGGAGAGACGGCCACCACCGGAGGACCGAACAGCTCCTGGTCGCCGACGAACCGTACCGGCGCCGTCGTCGGCGGATTGCCCCCGTCGAGGATGCTTACCGTGACCCCGAAGAAATGGAACTCGCCGAACACACCGACCGTTACGTCCGAAGAGACAAGGACTGCCCGATCGTTCCCGCCCAAGGCGACGGCCGGGCAGGTACCCGGATTTGCGGCCCAGCGCAAGTTCTGAGTGCTGCCGTCCGCAAGCCGCCACTGCGCCGCATATTCCCCGGGGCGATACCAAGACATCAACACGCTGTTTCCCGCACTCGAAACCGCCGGGCACCCGGCGGGCGTCGTGTCGAGCTGCCGCAGGGGCAGCCAGCCCGCCGCTGCGCCCGTCGGCGAAAAGAAGGGGAGCCCGAGGCAAATCGCTGCGGCGGCGGATGCCGCGAAGGGACGTTTCATGAAATGTAAGCGTACCTCTCTTCAGGCCAATCGAGTCCTCTCGGCGCGGCACAGATGGGCCAGATGTCCCTTCGCGGATGAGGCACGGTGACGTGGCCTCACTTACTCGCGGCGTAGTCCGCTGGCGTACCCCGGTTGGGCGGCGTTGTCTCGTAGCCGACTGAGAAAGGGATCCTTAAGCTCTTGGGATGCCAGCCAGGCAAGCTCTTCCTCAAGGGTCATGCCCTCGATCTGGGCCGAGATCTCATCTCGAATCGACCGCATCATGGCAACTGCGTCGAACTTCTTCTCGACTCTAGTCTCCATCCAGCACCTCCCGCGGCACCCGGATCTCGAGCGTTGGATAACCTCTGCGAAGATTCACGGAGTTGTAACCGTGGATTCGAGACAGATTGCCGGAGGGAATACTCTGAAAACTCGTCGTCCTCGCAACCCCCGATGACTGACGTGTCCACGTAGATCCGGGCCTTCATGATCGCCATCGTATACCGACCCGAGCTCCGGATTGGACCGGCTCCCGACAGGGGCCACTCCAGGCCCGCCGCAAAAGATGGCGCGCCTGTCCAGATCTTTTGACACTTAGGTAAACCCCGCACAATCAGCGCTTTCCACGGGATTTCCTCAGTCTTACCCGTTTACCCCGCAAGATCTTTTGCGGGGCCGAGCCGCTGCCGAGATCTTCAGTGCAGGAGCCAAGACTCACGTTTTCTGTGGTTTGACTCGACGCGCCTCGCTTGGCAGGGTTTGTGAGATGCCTGGCTGCCGAAATGGCCCGGAAGATCCGATTTACGCCCGAGGGGGGAGCCCTTTACGAGGTGACTTGCCGCACGGTCCACAGCCGATTCCTCTTGCGGCCTGGTCCGCTGCTCAACGAGATCATCGTCGGCGCGCTCGGCCG
>DASYKS010000058.1:0-18434 GCA_035995205.1 Thermoanaerobaculia bacterium | reverse complement strand
GGAGGCAAGCTCCGCCCCTACGATACCGGCATCTGGGGTTCTGGCTTCGGCCCGCGCCGGGCGTCAGCGGCTCTCGCCGCTCCCGCCGCCGGTGGGCAGGCCGTTTGCAAGCGGGTCGGGTCTACCGTTGGGATCGGATTGCGTCCCTTGCTCTGCCGACAGGAACCCGAGCCCGCCGGGAGCGTAGGCGGCGGGCGGCGGCGCGGGACGGCCGCTAGGATCCCATTCCGTGCCTTGCTCGCCGAACAGATGGTCGATGCCGCGGCCGGTCCAGGCGGCGGCACGGTCGGCGAAGCGGGCGATCAGGTCCCAGGGGGAAAACGGAGCCGCGCCGGCCGGGGCGGGGAGTGCGAGAACCGACAACGCGAGGAGTGTGAAGGCGGCGAGCGGCAGGGTGCTCCGGCGGCGGGGCGGGGTGTGCGTGGGCATGGAAAGCCCTCCTTTGGAGGCGCCCGCGGAGCGTCGCTGGAACCGGAATGGCCCCCGCGCCCGCGGGGGCAACGCGTTCGCCGCGTTGCGGAGAGCCCAAGCATCGCAGAGCGTGAAGCCAAAATCTCGCCCACAAGCGGGGCTTTGCGCGCTCCATTCGGCGGTACGGTTGCCGTTTCCGACAACATAGAACTTCTTTCGCGCACTTCCTAGTGGTAAATTGAATTTCTGCCGCCTATGCCAGGTTGGTGTCTGTGTAATCAGCCTTATGTCGCTTTAACGGACACAGATATGAAACTCACATCATCACTTTGACGATCCCTCTTGACGCAGCGGGATTTGTCGATCTAGTCTCCGCCAGCATGGAACAACGTGAAGATGTTTGCGACGGCAAAGATCTGATTGACGTCGAGATACTCGTTACCTCGGTGCAGGCCGGCGTCGTCCGCTTCGCGCCAGCTCTCCGTTTCGGCCCCATGGCATTCGGTGCGCCGGAACGCGAATCTTCCGCCGACCCAATTTTTCCCCACGGAGGTTCTGCCATGACGATTCCCGCCTGCCTGCCGCTCCTGGCCTCCCGGTTCGTAGCCTCGTCGCGCGACGAGACCTGGGCTGCCGGTAAACGTCTGGCTCAATCCCGGCGGGAACCGCCGCTTCCGCTCTCTGCGGAGGTGACCGAGGCGGACTGGGATGAAGCGGCGCTCGCACTGTTTCAATTGCTCGGCCCCTCTTGCGGTCACCCCGACCGGCCCTCAAACCTCCGCTGCCTCGGGCGCCCGGCCGGGGCGGGTCTCGCGACCGCTTTGATTGGCCTGGCCGAGGAATCGGTCGAGACGATTGCCGGCCTCATCTACGAAGCGGCCTACTACACCGAAGCGGCCGACTTCCGGCGGGGGCGAGCCCGCGGCGAGGCGGCCCTCGCCTGGGCGGCGCGCGCGGACGTGTACCGGCGCCGCGGCCAGCCCGAGCACGCCCTGGCGGCCTTCCGCACGGCCCATCAATGGTTTCGCGGCTCCGCCGGCGCGCTCGTCTACACCCGGATCGAGGATTTGTACGCCCGTTGGGAGCGAGATCAGGGCTTCCTCAATTCGGCGAGCGCCCACTTTGCCCGCGTCCATTCCAGTTACCGGTCGCTGGGCGCATGGCCGGCCGCTCTCGACGCCGCCGTACGGTGGATTTCGACTCTCTGCGAAGCCGGCAGGGCGCGGGACGCAATGGCCGCCTGCCGCGAAGCGCAGCGCGGCTGCCGAACCCTTGCGGCCGGATCGCTTTTGGTGCGCGAGGCGGCCTACCTTGCCGCGCGCGGTCGGGACGCCGCCGCCGGCCAGCTCCAGCGGATTGCGGGAAAAGGCTGGCTGGGGTCCCCGACATTCGACGAGGCGTTCGATCTTTCGAACCTGCGCTTCGCACGGATGGTCCGTCTCATCCGCGACGCCGGCCTCAAAGAGTCCCCGCGCCGCATGGCCGCCCTGGCGGAACGTGGCTACGAAGACTGGTGCCGGGCGCAGCTTCTCTTCGGCACGCCCGAGGCGCAGGGACTCCACGCGATGAGCCGCCTTTCGCTGGCCGCAGCGAACCATCTGCCGGCCGACCTCTCGGCCCCGCTCACCTGTTTCCTCTCGGCCCCGCTCGCGAGCGGGCCGATCGTCGTCCCCGCTGCGTGACCTCAACCCGACCGATGGAACGAAACCCGAAAGGAGCCGCGATGACCAACCCCCTGACCTCCTCGACCGAAGACCCCGCGCCGCCGACGTGGCCGACGAGCACTGAAACCTTGAAGCTCTCTTCCCTCAAAGCCGAACGGATCCAGCTGGCGCTCGAACAGCTCCCCGGCTGGGCGCTCGCGGCGGAGGAGCGGGCGATCTTTCGCTCCTACGAGCTGCCGACCCGCGAGGCGGCGGTCGCCCTGCTCTGTCTGATCGTCGAGCTCTCCCGCCCGCAAAGGCGCGAGCCGAAGCTCGACCTCTCCGGGCGGCACCTGACGGTCACCCTTTCGAGCCCCGAAAGCCGTGGCGTCACCGAGGCGGATCTCGATCTGGCGCGGCAGATCGCGCTTGCTCCGTAAGTCGAATGAAACGAAACGGTTGCGATCCACCCGAAGGGCGGCGCGGCACGGCCGGCGATCGTCGCCGGAGGGTCGGCAGCCGTCGCCGGAGTGTCGGCGGCCGTCGCCGAGGTGTCGGCGGTCACCGCCGGAGGGTCGGCAGTCGTCGCCGAGGTATCGGCAGTCACCGCCGGAGTGTCGGCGGTCGCCGCCGGGGTGTCGGCAGTCGTGGCCGGAGTGTCGGCGGTCGTCGCCGATGCGTCGGCAGTCGCCGCCATGGGGTCGTGAGCTTCCGCCGGATACCCGTCAACTGCCGCCGGCCTCCGGATTTTCCTTACCCGTCGTCGGCGTTCCGCCGACACTCTCTCCAAAACGTCGCAGAAAGGAGTCGCGATGAACGAATCGGAATCGCTGGCCGAACGCATCAGGGACTGGGAGAAGCTGCTCAACACGTCGAAGCCTTTGCTCGTCGAGTTGCCGCAGTTCGAAGAGACGCACACCCAGCTGACCGAGGTGGTCGAAGACGTCAAGGCGCACGCGGATCGTGAGCAGACCCTCCGGGGCCAGAAAGCGATGTCGGTCGCCCGGCGCAAGGTGCTGGAGGACGCGGCACGCGCCATCAAAGCGAAACTGGTCGCCGGTCTACGCGGTCATTTCGGGACCCAGGACGAGCGGCTTCTCGAGTTCGGCATTCCCATCGGCAAAGTCGGCCGCCGGGTCAAGGCGACCCAAGCGGCCGAGGTTCTGACTCCGCCGGAGACCACGCCGGACGTTCCGGTGGCGGCGCCCGCTGCGGCGGGTAGTTGATCGGCGGGTAGTCGAGGTGAAGTCCCCGGGGGCGAGGGGCCGTCCCCTCCCTCCGGGTTGTTTGATCGTGTGTGACATCGAAACATTGAATCGAATCGGATGGAGGATTGGGAAATGTCCAGCTCCAACCCTACCCGGCGCCGCGCCGCGCGGGCCAACGCATTCCGCAGCTCCTTCCTCGATCGGCTCTTGGCGCGCGACGACGCCGAATCCGGGGGAGAGGACCCCGAGCGCGTCGGCGATTGGCAGGTTCACGAAGTGGCGGGGCGCTACGTCCTGCTGCGCGACTGGGAGCGCCCGGGGATCGATGCCGAAGCCTGCTGGTTCTTCGCTCGGGAGCACGCGCTGATGGCGGTCGCCGCGCTCTCTGCCGCGGCCCGTGGGCCGTTGTTCTCGTATGGCCCGGAGACGGCCGAGGGTACGTTTCCGATCCTTCTGGCAGACGGCGGCGCGCTCCGAAACATCGGCGAGAACCGGCTGTTCGACTCGGATTTCCTGGAATCCATGCAAGGTCTGGAAACCACCCGGCGCACTCCGCGCTCCTTGGCGTATCTGCTCGAGGGGGCGAGCGGTCCGACGATCGCGATCGCCGGCAGAATTCTCCAACGCCGGGTCGGCCGCTCTCCGCAACGGCAGAAACGACGGCCGACTGCCGCGGTAGACTCTGGCGTCGCTCCAGACGGTGAAGAGCCATAACCCGGAGGCAGGATCTGCGATGAGACGCCCAGACGAAGAGGTCCGCGCGCGCCAGCACCTGGCCATGATGGTGCGCATGAGCGGCATCACCCACAAAGACATCGACACCGAGCTCGACTGGTGCCGCGGCACGACCAGCCAAGTGCTCAAAGGCCGTACCGAGCTCAAGATGCGCCACATCCTCGACATTCTGGACGTGTGCAAGGTTCCCTCTTCGATGTTCTTCCTGGCGGTCTTTCGGCCCGCGGGCGCGGCGATCCCGAAATCCAACCTACGCTGGCCGGAGGCGGGCGACGTGCCGTTCGCCAACATGGTGGCCGAGCTGACCGGCTTCGGGTTTCCGCCGCCTGAACAGCGGACGCTGCCGCCGCCGGAGCCGGACGGTGCGGCACGCTTGCAGCAGCTCTTCCACGAGCTGGCCGACCGCCTGCCGCAGCTCGTGGCGTTGCAGAACGAGCCGCCGCCGAGCGGGCCTCGGGCGCCCTCCGAACCGGCGGTCGGCGGCGGCGCGAAGCCGGAGCCGAAACCGGCCGGGGGCGCGGGTGCGGTCGGAGCCAAAAAGCCGGCGACGCGGGGGCGTCGACCGAAAAAGTCCAAAAGCTGAAGCGGGCGCCTTGGACCCAGGAAGATTTCGATCGCCGCCCGCCGGAAGCGCGGATTCCCCCGGTCTGGAGTCGGGACCGGGGAACCCTCCATGGCCTATGATCAGCTCCGGTCTCAGGTGACATCCGGAGTTTGGGAGCCGCGGTTCCGCGGAGGGAGAAGACTCGTCATGCGCAAATCTCTGGGCTGGATGGCGATCGGTGTTTGGCTCTTGACGACGGTCTCGGTGCCCGTGCGTGGGGAGGACCCGAAAAAGCCGGCGCCGACGTCTTTGGCCGCGCTCGACGCCCGGCTTGGCGAGTCCTTCAAGGAGGCGGGGATTCCGGGGGCGACGGTCGCGATCATCGAAAACGGCCAAGTCGTCTTCGCCAAAGGCTATGGCTTCGCCGACGTCGCGGCGAAGAAGCCCGCCACGCCCGACTCGGTATTCCGCGCCGGCTCGATCTCCAAAAGCCTCACGGGGATCGCGATCATGACCCTGGTCGAGCAGGGCAAGCTGTCGCTCGACGGGCGTCTGGCCGATCTGGCCCCGGAGGTGAAGTTCCAGAATCGCTGGGAGGCGACCGACCCGGTGCGGCTGGTCCATCTGTTGGAGCACACCACCGGCTGGCCGGACATCTCGCTCCGCGTGCTGCTCCTGGACGGCAAGGGGTGGTCGCTGTTGCGCGGCGTCCAGAACGCCAGCCCGGAATTCGTCTGCCGCTGGAAGCCCGGGCTGCACATGGTCTACAACAACGCCGGTCCGGCGGTCGCGGGAGTGATCCTCGCGAAAGCGGCCGGCCAAGACTTCGACGGCTACCTGCGCGACCGGGTCCTCCGGCCGATGGGGATGGCGACCGCCGATTTCGCCCTGCCCGCCGACCTCGCGGCGCGGATGGCCAAGAGCTACGACCCGGACGGCACCGAAACCTACTATCAGACGATCACCCTGGCGCCGGCCGGCTCGCTCGCGATCAGCGCCCGCGAGCTGGCGCAGTTGGTGCGTTTCTTCCTGGGGCGCGGCACGGTGGACGGCCGGCAGATCCTCGCACCGGCTTCGGTCGCGCGGATCGAACGGAGCGAATCGACCCTTGCCGGCCGGGCCGGGCTCACCAACGGCTACGGCCTCGGCAATGCTCCGCTGTTCGATTCCGGCGTGACCTTTCGCGGCCACAACGGCGGCATCGATTCCTTCACCTCCGTCTATGGCTATTCGCTGCGCAACAACTCGGGTTACGTCCTGATGGCGAACGGCGGCGAGGGGGTGGATTTCGCCACTCCTCTCGCCCATTGGGTCGAGACCTACCTGACGCGCGGCCTGTCGCCGGTCCAAGCGCCGGCCGCCGTGCCGGTCGACCCGAAGGAGCTCGCGGGCTTCGCCGGAATCTACCGCCCGATCACGCCGGCCAACGCTCTGATCCGACCCTTCCAGGAAGTTCTCGGCCTGTCGCGCGTCTCGGTGCGCGACGGCAAGCTGGTCAGCTCCGGCAAAGAATTCACTCCGGTCGGCGCCCACAGTTTCCAACGCGCCGACCGCGACGAGCCGAGCCTCGCGTTCGTCGAAGAGGGAGGCGAGCGGTTCAAGATGTCGGACCACGGTTCGGCGCAGAAGGAACCGCTCTGGTCAGTGGCCGTCAGCTTTGCCGTCATCGGCCTCCTCGTGATCGGCGTGTTCATCTCCGTCGTGATGCTGCCGATCTGGCTGATCGCCCTGTTTCGCGGCCGCCTCGTCGAGCGCGGGGGAGCGCTCGTCCGCTTCTTACCCGTCGGCGCTCTCGCGACTCTTCTATTGACCTTTGCCCTGCCGCTCGCCGTGATCGCCTCGGGCAGCACCACGGCGATGCACCGGCTGGGCGAGCCCGGTCCGTATTCGATCACCATCCTCCTGTGCAGCCTCGCTTTTCCAATCCTCGCCGCGTGGGGTCTCTGGCGCAGCCTGCACGCCCGCGAGGCGAAGCTCTTCGTTCGCCTCTACGCCCGTGCCACCACGCTTGCCGTCCTCCTGTTCGCCGTTTATGCCGCGGCGATCGGCTGGGTGGGGGTGATGACTTGGAGGATGTAGCGGGGGATCACCGGCGCTCGAGCGCCGCGCGATTCCAGCCGCCGAGGGTGGCCGCGGCCGCGTACGTGCTCTCCAGGAACTCCATGACGGCGCCGTCGGGGTCCTCGGCGGTGCGCACCGCCTCGTACGGCAGGATCCACTCCCGCAGGCCGAGGTCGTAGCGGGCCGCTTGCGGGCGCACGATGGCCTCCGGGCACCCCGCGGGCTCGGGGTAGGCGTAGGCGTAGAAGGCGGGCTCTTCGAAGAAGCCCGGCGTTCCCGGCCACCATCCGGCGCTGATGCACGCATGCGAGTACGCCTCCCGGGTGACCCAGTCGGCGATGTGGGGAATGCCGCCCGGATGCGGCGGGGCCGGCTCGCCCGAGAACCGCGTGCACGACAGGTCGAAGCCCCCCCACCAGAAGTGGACGGGGCTGCATTTGCCCAGGAACTGACCGCGGAACCGCTTCAACACCCGGGCCGCCTGGGAGAGTACCCGCCAGCAGCGTTGCGCCGCGTCCGCGTCGTAGGGAGCCGCTTCGCGCTGCTCGGGAAACGGGACTGTTTCCGCCATCTCGACCGGAACCGGCCAGATCCGGGCCTGGATGCCGAGGTCGCGGAGCGCCGCGAGGTAGGCCTCGAAAAAGGCCGCCACCGGCTCGGCCCGGAGGGGAACGCGACGCTCGTCGCCGTCGCTCGTACGGATCACCAGCTGATGGTCGAGGAAGTCGAGCTCGATCTCGAGCGCGCGGTGGCCCTGGTGCATCGTCGAGGTGGAGAGGCCCCGCGGCGTGACGTAGAGCACGACCTGCCACCAGTGGTTTTCCATCGGAGCGAGCGCCAGTCGGGTCTTGCCGACAAGCTGCGCTCTCGAATGAAGAGCCTGGTAGGTCTCCCGCCAGCCGTCGAGCGGAAGGCTTGGCCAGGCGTCGATCGGAAGGTCTTTTGTCGAAGATGCGCTCATCGCCGTGCCTTTCAGAAGAGTCTACCCAAAGAGTAGGTGTCGATCATCGCTCGGTCCGGGCTGCGCAGAGGGAGTCGCGAAGCTCTTGAGCTTGCGGCAAAGTGTCGGCCGGCCCCGTCACCTGGACGCCTGGCGCAACCAGGCGGCGGCCGCGGCGGCTGCTGTCAGGCGATGACCCTTGTCGCAACGCGTGTCGCGCCCGGTGCGCCGTGCCAGTGCCTCCAGAGCGTAGTCGCGGGTGCGCAGGACGCTCGGATCGTTGCCTTTCGGGGTCAGATACTTCTTGAGCTGTGGCAGGTCGGCCGATGCCCCGAGGGTCGCGGCCATCAAGACCATGCGCTCGCGCACCCACCACCAGTATTGGGCGTCGAGCGGCAGGGTCGTCAACAGGCGCGAGAGCTCCGCGTGGAGAGCGGGTGGGGGAGGGGACGTCTGAGCGTCCTTGGGCCGGTCGAAAGCGTCGTTGAGGATATCGGTCGCCGCGTCGGCGCGGGCGTAGTGACCCACCTCTCCCGAGGAGGCATATCCGGCCCACTCCTCCGAAACACGCATCGGGTGCTCGCTCGCCTCCACCACGTTCGCCACGGCGACGAAATCGGCGGTCGTTCCCCCGTCGACGCTGCCGCTCATTCCCGACGCCCAATTCTCGTCGAGGCTCTCTTCGCGCGGGTCGGCGACGTAGTTCTTTTCATAGACGCGGGCAAAGAGCGCCGTGCGCGCCGCGAGGAGCGCTGCCCGGGCGACGTCCGCGGGGACGTTCCAGGTCGCGCAGTCCACGACCGCGAGGGGAGCCGGCGGGCACGATGCGTGCTCTTCCTGCCCGAGGCGCAGCACGCAATCGCTCGCGGTGGCGAGGTCGCCGTCGACCTTCACGTGCGACAGCCATAGGTGGGCGCCGATCGGCTTCCCGTCCGAGCTGAGCGCGATCCACGCGTGACCCGAGCCGGTCAACCACGTGGCCTCGACCGGCTGGCCCCTTTCCGCGATTTCCTTCGCGGCCGGATCGGCGCCCCACCGGGAGTCCCCGCCCTCTCGGCGGATGATCTCGCGGATCCTGTCGGTGACGGGGTCGATGCTCGGCGGCGCGGTCTCGGCCGCCGCGCCGCACAACGCGGCAAGGCTCGCGAGCGCGGTGGCGAGGACGACTCGTGGGCGGCGGCTTCGCGCGATGCTCATTCGGAGAGATTCTAGATCGCCTCGGCCGCTATTGTCCTTGGCCCGAGAACCGGGGCTCCTGGGCTGGGCTGATCTGAACGCGGTCCACCTGGAAGTCCGTACCTGTTTTGAGTACGATTGGACCCGAAATGAGTACGGCCACTCACGTACATCCGGTGGAAACGGACCCGGGCTCCGTGCTCTTCGGCCAAACGCGCCTTCGCGTGCTCGGCTGGCTCTTCGGCCATCCCGATCAGGCCTACTACCTTCGCCAGCTCGTGCGTCAAACCGGCGCGGCGCACGGTGCCGTCCAGAGAGAGCTTGCAACGCTCGTCGGCGCCGGGTTGCTTCGAAGGACGGTGGAAGGGCGGCAGGTCTATTTTCAGGTGAACCGTGAGTCTCCGATCTTTCCCGAGCTGCGAGCGCTCCTTTTGAAAACGACCGGCGTCGTCGATGTGGTGCGCCAGGCTCTCGAGCCGCTGGCGGAACAGATCGTGGCCGCCTTCGTCTTCGGCTCGGCCGCGCGAGGGGAGCTGCGCAACGGGAGCGACATCGACCTGCTTGTCGTGGGAGCGACCCCTTTTGCGACGATCGTCGAAACCCTCGCTCCTGCGCAAGAGCGGCTTGGGCGCGAAATCAATCCAACGGTGTATCCTGCGCAAGAGTTCCGGGCCAAGCTCGCAGTAGGGCACCACTTCTTGACGCGTGTCCTCAAGGAACCGCACCTGTTCGTCGTCGGAGGGGCCGATGAGCTTGATCGATTGGGAGGGGAACGGGTGGCTCACGCCCCATCGAACGAGCGCCGGCGAAGTGAGCGACCTTCTCGCGGTGATAAACCGCGACCTCGCCGATAGCGAAGCCGAAGGTCTCAGCACCGATTGGCGGATGAACATCGCCTACAACGCCGCGCTTCAAGCCGCGACGGCGGCGTTGGCGATCGCGGGATATCGGGCCTCTCGCGAACAGCACCATTACCGCGTGATTCAATCGCTCCGAGAAACCCTTCGGACCGACGTAAAACCATCAACACGTTTGATGCGTTCCGCAAAAAGCGCAACATCACAGGCTACGAACGCATCGGTCTCGTATCCGACGCCGACGCCGCGGCGATGCGCGCCTTGGCCGTCAAGCTCCGAGACGATCTGATCCTCTGGATCGAGAAACATCGGCCGGAGCTCCTGGAAGGACGATAGGTGGCTCGACCGTATGGCGATCCAAGACTCAGAATCCCCGATCTCAATACTCCAGCCGCCCCTTCGCCTCGACGATAGCCTCGTCGATCTTTTCGATCGAGAGGTTCTCGGCCCCGCGGCCTCCCGGATAGAACGAGCGGCCGTACATCGAGAACGTCTCGGTGCGCAGGTGCGCGACGGTCTGGTGCCCCCGCCGGGTCGTTCGCTCGTGACGTAGAGCGGCGATGTCGATCGGGGCGACGACGATCTTCTCGCCCGGTCCGGGGTCGGCCTGGGCGAGCAGGCGCCCTTCGAAGTCCACCACCATGCTGCCGCCCGGCCAGGAGAACGGGGGATAGTGCGACAGGCTCGCCGCCTGGTTGCTCGCGACGACGTAGGCGACGTTTTCGATTGCGCGGCAGCGGTTGACCACCGTCCACCAGTCCATCGGGGCGGTTGCCCCCCAGGGGTCCATGTAGGCGGAGACGCGGATCAGCACCTCGGCGCCGTTGGCGGTCAACTGGCGTAGGGTTTCGGGAAACAGCCAGTCGTAGCAGATCGCGGCCCCCAGGCGGCCGATCGGGGTTTCGACCACCGGGTAGATTTCCTCGGCGTACCCCGGAATGTCGTGGGGGCTCGCGTGGACCTCCCAGGGAATCCACGGGTTGACCTTGCGGTATTTGGCGAGGATGCCGTCCGGGCCGATCAGGCAGGTGGTGTTGAAGACCACCGGACCGTACGCGTCGTCGCGCTCCAGGAAGGTCCCCGTCTGGATGTAGACATCCAGCTCTTTGGCTTTCGCGATGTAGCGCTCGGTGTGCTCGTTGGGGATCGGAATCGCCAGCTTTTCGAGCAGCTCCTTGGCGGTCGGGTAGACCGGCGCGGCGTGCGCGAATTCGGGAAACGCGAGCAGCCGCACGGGCAAGAACGGCGAGTAACCCCCGACCGCGTGGTCGATCATGGTCAGCATGCGGTCTACGTGGCGCGCGATGCCGCGCCGATCGGGCGGGTTGGGAAAGTCGACCTGGCAGGCGGCGGCGGCGTAACGCAGGCGGTCGGCTTCGCTCAACGGTGGTCTCCTTCTCGCCCCGCGAGAGTCTCCTCAAACAGCCGGTCCCAGCGGGCAGAGATTTCGCTCCATCGATAGCGGTCGTCGCGGGCTCTGGCGAGAGCGGCGGCTTCGAGACGGCGGCGGTGGTCGTCGTCGCGGTAGAGGCGTTCTAGGGCGGCGGCGACGGTCGCGGAATCGATGAAGTGCTGAGCGCAGAGCAACGTGGGCTCCCACAGCGTGAGGGAGGGTTCGAGGAGCTCGGCGGCGCCGGACCAGAGCTCGAGGCCGCTCGTGTGCCCCGGCACGACCTGGGCCAGGCCCGCGGCCGCCTGTTCGAAGCTCACCAGGCCCCAGCCTTCGCTGGTCGCCGTGTTGATCCCAACGTCGGCGGCGTTGAAGATCAGGTTGAGCTCGGCGTCACTGACCGAAGGAATGCCGCGGCTCGGGTTGGTGAGGATCAACCGGTCGTCGATCCCGAGGCGGCGGGCGAGGCGTTGCAGATCCCAGCCCTGATCGTCGAGTCCCATGTGCAGATGGAGATGGACGTTCGGCGGCTTGCCGGCGGCGAAGCGGGCGAATCCTTCGACCGTGACGTCGATGCGCTTTCTCGTCTGGTTGCGGTTGGCGTTCAAGACGACGAAGGCGTCGGTCAGCTCCGGGTTCTGCGGGAAGAGCCGCTCCCGGGCGAGCCGGCGGGCGCGGTCGCGATCGGGCTCGACGGGATGGAAGACTCCGGTGTCGACGCCATGCGGGAGCACCTCGATCTCCGGGAACCGGAGGGCCTCGCCGGCCGGCGTTTCGGCGGCGTCGGCGGCGCGCGCGAGGCCCTCGGCCACCGCCCGCCGGGCGAACTCGGTATAGACCACGAAGCGTGCGCAACCCGAAAACGGCGCGAGGGTCTCCGGGTCGAGCGGGCCGGCGTTGAACGAGGCGTAGACCACCACCGGCAGCCCGGGGAACGCGCGCAGCTGGGCGAGAGCCGGGGCCAGCACCCAAGGGTCGTGGAGCAGGAAGACCAGATCGGGCTGGATTTCCCGCACCAGAGCGTCAATCCGGGCCACTCCCCATTGCAGGCGGTCGGCTCCACCCGCGGGATAGATCGGCCAAGGCCAGTCGTGGGGATCGCCGTCGTAATTGAAGCCGAGCTGGTGGATCTGATAGCGCTCGGCGAGCGGCCGGAAGATGCCGTAGATCACGCGCGCGAAGCCGGTCGGCGCTACGGCGTCGCCGATCAGCAGCAGCCGGGGGAGGCGGGGTTTGGTCATGGCGTCGGGTCCGAGGCGCTTATATCACCGGAAAACCAGATCGTCGTGGGGGTGGGATATTCGGGTTCGATCGGCAACTTTGGGATTAGAACCTTGAGCCGGGAATTCCCCCGGCCGTCTCACGGGAGGTTGATCTCATGGCCATCATCATCAACAACAAACTTGGAGCCGGCTCCACCCTTAGGCTTTCCTGCTCGGGGGTCAACTCCCCCGCCTTGGCGAATGGGCAGAGCTGGCTTCCCACCCAGGACGACCTGAACAACATCTTTCATCCGCTCACCAGTAAACCGGGTTCGCTCTCGTTGAGCACTCCGTACTACGACAACCCCGGCGCCGCCTCCGTCATACTCCCAAGCGACGACCGGGCCTACGACTTCGAGCTCAAGGTCTCGCCGATGCCGGACGATAAGGCGAAGGCGAAGAAGAAGTAGGGGCTTCGCCCTCCGCGCTCCGGCGTAGGGCCGACCCTTTCAGGGGTTCGAGCCGGCGTCGAGCGCCTCCCGGAAGATCCGGTCCCAGGCCGACGAGAGATTCGGCCAGCGAAAGCGGGGGGACCGCGCGCGCTCGATCGCCGCTTGTTCGAGCGCGCGCAGCCTTTCCGGCTCGCCGTGAAGGCGCGCGAGCGCGGACGCCACGGCGGCCGGATCGATCAGGTGCTCGGCGATGCCGCGGGCGGGGTCGGTCAAGGTGAAGGCCGTCGGCAGCAGCTCCGCCGCGCCGCGCCACAGCTCCTCGCCCGCGGTATGTTCCGGCACGATCTGCGCGAGACCCGCCGCCGCCTGCTCGAAGCTCACCAGCCCCCACCCTTCGCTCGTCGCCGTGTTGATCCCGACGTCGGCGGCGTTATAGATCACGTTCAGCTCGGAGTCCTGAAGATCGGGAAGGCTGGTTCCGCCGTGGGTCAGGATCAACCGGTCCTCGATTCCCAGCCGCCGCGCCAGGCGGGGGAGGTTCCAGCCCAGATCCTGAGCTCCCATGTGAAGGTGGAGGTAAACGCCCGAACGCCCTTCGGCGAAGCGGGCGAAGCCTGCCATCGTCACGTCGATGCGCTTCCTCGGCTGGTTGCGGTTGGCGTTCAAGACGAGGAAGGCGTCGAGCAGCTCCGGATTTTCGGGGAACAGGCGCTCCCGGGCGAGGCGGCGGGCTCGGCCGCGGTCCGGGTCGATCGGGTGGAAGGCCTGCACGTCGACCCCGTGCGGGAGCACCTCGACGGGCGGCAGGCGCGCGGGCTCCGCCGCCCGAGCCCTGGCCTCCTCGACCGCCGCTCGCGCGAACTCGGTATAGACCACGAGGCGCGCGCACCCTTCGAGCGCCTCCAGATCCTCGGGTTCGACCGGCCCCGCGTTGTAGGCGGCGTAGGCCACCACCGGCAACCCTTCGAAGTGCCGGAGCGGCACCAGGTAGAGCGCGATCGCCTCCGGATCGTTGAGGATGAAGACGAGATCGGGCCGTAGCCGACCCACCAACTCGGTGACGCGCTCGACGCCCAAAGAGTAGTGGGAGACGGCCGCGGGGTAGATCGGCCATGGCCAATCATGAGGATCTCCCCAGTGGTTCACCCCGAGCTGGAAGATCTCGTAGCGCTCGACCAGCGGCTCGAAGATGCCGCGGATCACCCGGGCAAATCCGGTGTGGGAGACGGCGTCGCCGATCACTAACAAGCGGGGGAGGCGCGGGCGGGCCATGCCGCCCGGCTCAGCCACCCGCGGCTCCCGCGGCGGCGATCCGGCGCTCGAACCCGGCAACCGCTTCCGGCGAGAACAACACGACGAGGTCGATGCAGGAGTCCATGCCCATCTCCAGCGAGTCGGCGCACAGCCCGGGCACCTGCTCGCACAGCTCGTCGAGGCTCAGAGGAACGAGGCCCACCGCCCCGGGAGCGGGCGAGAGCCGCTCGACGCCGAAGACCACGGCCGACTCGTCGGCCAGGAAGCGGAGGAAGCGTTGTAGCCCCGTACCGCCGGCGGTGCCGTCCTCGTCGAAGGACTGGAGCAGTGTGGGCGAGAACTCGACGAGCAGGATCAGCCGCTCGCGATGGCGGGCGATCTGCTCGCGCATGCCGAGAAGCGCCCGGGTCTCGTACCCCTGAACGTCCATCTTGACGACGTCGATGCGGTCGATCTCGGGATGTTCGGCGACGAAATGGTCGAGCGTGGTGAGCGGCACCGCGATGCCTTCGCTGCCCCCGTGCTCGGGGAGCGCGTGGACCAGCTGGTGTCCGCCGTGGTTCGAGGACGACCGGAACAGGAGTTGCTCCCCAGGCCGGTCGGCCAGCCCGAGCCGGTGCGCCGTCGCGACGCCGGAGAGACCGTTGCGGGCGACGTTCTCGGCGCAGAAACGGTGGTTTTCGGGCTCGGGCTCGAACGCGTGAACCCGGCCCGTCGGACCCACGCGGTCGGCCGCGACCAAGGTGAAGTACCCGAGGTTCGCGCCGACGTCCAGGAAAACGTCCCCCTCGGTGAGGAGATCCTGGAGCAGCACGGTGTTGTAAGGCTCCCAGCAGCCGTGGCGTTCGATCCAGCCGGAGACCACCGGATCGGCGGCGGGCTTGACCATCATCCGCAAGGGGCGGCGGGAGCGGATGCGCAGCGGGACCTCCACTCCGGCGAGCCGAAGCGGATCGTCGTCGGAAACCGTCGGGGCTCCTGGGGATGCCGGCATCGCGGGACTCCTTTTTTTGGTAGGAGCGAGAAGTCTAACCGGGACGCCGAGATGGTACCAGCCGGCACATTTCCATTCGGCCGGGTTGCACCCGCCGGACTAGTGCCAAGCGGCGGCCGCCGCGGCCAGGCGCCGGTTTCCCTGCCAAGGCGTGTCGCGCCCTGTGCGCCGTGCCAGCGCCTGGAGAGCGTAGGCGTCATCCCTCCGGATGATCTCGCGGACCTTCTCCGTCACGGCGTCGATGCTCGGCGGCGCGGTCTCGGCGGCCGCGCCGCTCAGGGCGGTGAGACTCGCGAGCACGGTGGCGAGGACCACTCGTCGGCGACGGCTTCGCACGGTGTTCATTCCTTGGATTCTAGCCCGCCGGGAACGCGTCTCGACGGATGAATTCGCCGCACCCCGTCCGGTTGGCAGTAAAGCCGTCCTTACATCGAGAAGATCTCGGTGCGAGGGTGGGCGACAGTCTGGTGGCTGCGACGGGTCGCCCGTTCATGTCGAGTGAGGCGACGAGATCTTTTCTTAGCCGCCGAGTCAACCGCAAACGCAGTCATTGCCCGACACTAAGGCATAAAATACCCGCTCACATCTATGATCAAGTGAACTGATCCATTTCCAATTACCGCCGGAGAGTATCGGATGTCGCCGGTACCGTCGGTCGACAAGCGCAGAATTGCGTTGTTGGTTCTCGTTTGGCCCAAGCCGAAGTTGATCGTGCTGGTACCGGGACTGGAAAGATTGGCGGGCCAAACCGTCACGAACCCGGGTCCGGTGGGGCCGACGGCGGAAATGTTTGCCGCGACCGCCTCGGCAGTCGAGGGCACTCCGCAGTGTCCCGCGATATGAGCCTGATAGACGCCTCCGGAAAATGGTGGAGGTCCGGATCGCGTGTCGAGAGTCCGACAAGGAGGAAGGGTGTAGAACCTCCATCCTTGCGACTGCCCCTGTGTGTACATAATGGAGACCACGTGATTGCTCGACGGCATGATGGTCGTATTCGCTACTGAAGTGCTCGAATCGTCGGAGGAACCGCTCCATCCACCGACGGCCCAGCCCGAAGATGGGCTTGCCGTCAGCTGGATTTCAGTGCCCGCGACGTAGCTGTCCGGAAGACACTCGGGCGAATTCGCAGGCCAGGCGGCCGGATCAGCCCCGGAGCCCGAGTGGGTGCGTGAGAGTGTAAAGCAGTCAGGTGGCGCCTGGATGTAGGCGACGGCAACCGTCTGATCCGAATTCACGACCACCGTGTTCGAATTCGAGGCACTAGAGTTATCTACTGTGCCGTCCCAGCCGTTGACTCGCCATCCCGGCGACGGGCTCGCGGTTACCTGGACGGACTCTCCGGCCGAGTAGTGTCCGGCTTCACAGTCGGGAGAGCTTCCCGAAGACGGAATCGGATCACCGCCCGAGCCCGTATGAGCGCTAGTGAGCATGTAGCAGACAGGTGGTGGTCCCGCGACATAATTCACCGTGACCGTCCGATTGCTCGCTGTCATGACGACGATATTCATGGACGAATGGCTCGCATTGTCCACAGTTCCAGTCCAGCCTCCGACGGTCCAATTCGGGGCGGGGCTAGCGGTCAAATCGATCGAAGCCCCATCGACATACTGGCCTGCCGGACAACCGGAGGAACTGGACGGCGATGCGACGGGGTCGCTCCCGGAACCTGTATGCGAACGCGTCAACAAGAAGCAGGCAGGCACCGAAGGGGTATGCACGTTGACGTTCACAGCGTTGGGATAGGGGCTCTCGTCCGGATCGTTGGATGTGACGAGGAGCCGGCGGGTAGAGTCGCCCGGAGGCGCTGAGTTAAGGTCAACCGTCACGGCGACCTCCCTCGAGGAACCTGGAGGCACGCTGAACGGTGCCTGCGGTGCCCATTGAATCCAAGAACCCGGAGTTTGCAACTGGATCGAGGTCACCGATAGAGTCGAGCTACCATCGTTGTAGATCGTAAACGTCTGACCCGTCGCTCCTGACAGCAGATCCGCGACATCTGCCCTGATGTCCGGAAGCGATCCATACAGATTTTCGCCGGGGCAAGTAGTAGTGCTACAAGCATTCGGCGAAGGGTTTCCGTCGCGGTGCCCACTGATGTTGTTGATGATGATGTCAGTCCCCGAATGGAATGACGATCCGAGGGGATCCACTCCTCCCCGAGAAGCAAGCCAGGCTAACAACGTCTTAAGGCCTTGTAGAGCTTGCGCAGTCGGAGAGGATGAGGTGTACGTACCGAGCAAGGCGATGCCTTGGGTATGCTGGTTCTGGCACAGGAAGTGGGCGCCGATGACATCGTCGCCCCCTGCTCGTCCCTCGTAAATCACGCCCGTAGGATCGATGAGGTAATTGTATCCGATGTCGCCCCAGCCTCTGCCGTAGGTGTGATAGCTCCAAATGCTTCTCACTTGAGCGGGCCAATCCGACGAAGTGTTGGTGGTGTCAGTATGATGAATGATCAGGTGGGTCACGGAGGTTTGGACCGGAGCCCACAAAGGAGAATTTTGTCCGTCGGGACAACCCCAATTCGTCCGTGACAACCTGACAGGTTGCGGTGCCACCTGAAGCCTGTGGAGCAACGACTCGGAGGTCGTTCCCGGGTCAATGAGCACGAAGGCGAGGGATCTCAAAATCGCTCCCGGATCGCTGGAATTCTTTCTGATGCGAACAGCATGCTGAACGAAACGGGCATCCTTCGACGTGCTGATCAAACGTGAAAAGTACAACGACTTGGAGGGATCGCTCAGATGATCGTCGATTTCAAGAGGCAGCCAGGAAGACCAGATCTCGCCGTCGGTGGAGTAGCGAACCGATAACTCCAGATTGGAATCCATAGAGGAGGCTTCCCACTTGGCGCCCAGAGCGGAGAAGGACCGCGTAGCCGCTAAAGGTTGCGATTCAGCAAAACCCTCAGCAGTGTCGTTTGACAGCCGTAGGGTACCGCTGTCGATCGTAAGAGCTGAGAGATAGGCATAGGTGCCAGGCACTAGCTCGACCGGGACGACATCCGTCGTCGGCGCCGGTTCGGAAAGTTCGGCAATCCCTCCAAAATCGAGCGTGGCACTACCGAACGTCAAGGAAAGCGGCTCGATCCGGATATCGGGATTGGATTGTCCGGTCGTGGTGAAGTTGCGGATCGAGGAGTAATTCCCTTGTGTGCCGCTGGTGTTCCAACCCTGCACTCGCCAGAAATACGTGGTACCCGCCGCGAGCGCTTGACTCTGGCCCGAAGAGCAGCTTCCTCCCGCAGTGTGGCTGGTCGAGGTCACCGAGCAGGTGATCACGCAACCCGGGCAACTCGTGGCGTTGGGATCGGTCGGAAGGGTTCCGCTATTCGTAGCCACGGTGAGCCAGTAGCGGTTCGCCCCGGAAACGCTGGACCAGCTGAAGGCGGGAGTCGTCGAGACCCCTGTAGCACCGTCGGAAGGCGCGGTCAGAGAGGGTGCCGGCAGCAGGGAGGACAGGGTGGTGAAGTTGCGGATCGAGGAGTAGTTCCCTTGTGTGCCGCTGGTGTTCCAACCCTGCACCCGCCAGAAATACGTGGTACCCGCCGCGAGCGCTTGGCTCTGG